>JAAWRH010000045.1 GCA_022800935.1 Oscillospiraceae bacterium | reverse complement strand
AGTCTTTTTCATAAGAATCATTTCCTCCTAATTCTTTTTCCAGAGGGGGTGGTTTTTACGGATTGGCCTTGCGCCTTTCCGGTACATCTCTTATATGGACGTTCCTTGGCCTGCTTTTGACACTTGGTTAGTGCCTTTTTAGATGGCTTCGGGAAGAGGAGGAATAGGGGAAATGGGAGCGGGAATTTTGTATATTTATGCAATTTCAGGCATTCAGCTCATTGTAAGAAATAATGGTCCATTACAGTTGTTCGTCTGCAATGGACCATTATTTTTAAGATTTGTCTTTGGGTTTAAAAATAAGTGCAAAGATGAGCCCAAAGATAACCGCTGCAGCGATTCCCGCCGAGGTTGCGGTCAGTCCTCCGGAAAGAATTCCCAGAAGTCCCTTTTCCGCTATGGCCTCCTTTACCCCCTTGGATAAAAGCCAGCCAAATCCTGTTAGCGGAACGGTTGCGCCTGCACCCGCAAAATCGACCAGAGGCTGATAGATTCCCAGTCCTCCTAAAATAACCCCCGTAACCACATAGGAGACCAAAATCCGAGCAGGCGTCAGCTTGGTGTAATCGATCAGCGCCTGACCAATGGCACATAATGCGCCGCCTACCAGGAATACCTTGAGATACATCATCCAATCCATTACCTCTTCTCCTTCCTGCCATCGAATTGGCTTGCCCGTTCACGCGTGGGAAATGCCTCGTCCTGTGCCTGGGAGGACAGATATACCAAATGGGCTATCCCCGGAATTGTCTCTCCCTGTTGGACACTGGTTGTACTCAGCAGCGCACCCGTCGCGATAAACAGAACATCCTTTAAATCTCCCCTTTGGAGCTTGGGAAGAATGTGTCCGCATAATACAGAACCACTGCATCCGCAGCCCGATCCTCCCGCCTGAACATCCGGCTGCTTTTCCCGGTCAAAAATCAGAAGGCCGCAGTCATTGTGCTGCCGGTGGATGTCAAGACCTTCCCTTTCCAGAAGCTCCAGCAGAATCCCACTGCCGACATAACCCAAATCGCCTGTTAAAATCAAGTCAAATTGAGCAGGATTCATATGGGTGTCCTTGAAAAAGCGGGATATCGTCGCGCTGGCAGCCGGGGCCATTGCCGCTCCCATGTTGTTGGCATCCTTGATTCCATAGTCTTCTATGGTCCCGGTGGTGATTCCACGTACAAACGGCGGCTTGTTTCCTATCCCCACAATAGCGGCCCCGCCTCCGGTTACGGTCCATTGAGAGGTCGGTGTGCGCTGTCCGGCATATTCCAGAGGAAACCGAAATTGCCTCTCAGCAGAGCAGAAGTGCGAGGAGGTCACTGCCGCGCATCTTTTCGCCGCCTGGCTGTCAATAAATACAGAGGCAATGCTGAGAGATTCCGCCATGGTGGAACAGGCCCCATACAGCCCAAATAAGGGGATTCCCAGCTCCCTCAAGCCATAGACAGAGCTGATGCACTGATTCAGCAGGTCCCCCGCAAAAATATAATCAATATCTGTAGGGTCAAAATTTCCCTTTTCCAACGCGCGGTTGACAGATTCCCGCTGTATCCGGCTTTCCGCCCTCTCCCAGGATTTTTCCCCGAAATAGGAATCCTGTTCGATAAAATCAAAGGCATCCTTTAAGGGGCCTTCGCTTTCCTTTTTCGAGCCCACAGCCGCATAGCTGAGAACCGCCGGGGGCTGGTCAAAGCCCAGAGTATATTTTCCAATACGATATGGCATTTTCTTCCTTTCCTTTCACAAAATAAGATATTCATGCACAAATTATGTCAGTACCAATGAAAGATATAGATAATCAGTCCATATATAACGCTGGCGGCTGTGCCGTATACAATTACCGGCCCCGCTATCACAAACATCTTTGCCCCCAATCCCAAAACCAAGCCCTCGCTTTTAAAATCCAGCGCTGGGGAGGCCACTGCGTTGGAAAAGCCAGTGATTGGAACCAGACAGCCCGCTCCACCGTATTTGGCAATATTATCATAAACTCCCAGGCCTGTCAGAAGGGCAGCCAGAAAAACCAGCGTCACCGATACGGAGGCGGAGGCAATATCCTTTTCTAAGCCCAAAGCCTGATAGCAGTCGCTCAAAGCTTGTCCGATACAGCAGATAATCCCCCCGAACAGCCACGCCATGGGAATGGTCTTCCATCCCTTGGAGGCCGGGGAATAGCGCTGATTAATGGCCTCATACTCTTGCGGTGTCATTGACATAAATATAACACATCCTTTCAAGTCTGTAGAAATATTGTCGGCGAACCGGGAATGAATATGTGTAGTAAATTATTGAAAGAAATACTTTCTCTGTCATATTTTTTTCTCTATAGCAACAGATGAAAAGAAGCCCTAACCACATCTAAAAGAATAATCAGTACTCCTATGCCGCACCAAATATATCCGGCATTTTTCTTGTCTTTTTTCAGATAGCGATAGCCGACAACAAAACATATGGCTGCACAAATAACGCCAATGATTACCTCGAATTGTAACGTCTACAAAGCGAGCCCGTTTATTGCATTATCAACAGCTTTCTCAAATCCCATATTACACCCCCATACTATCAAAAAAGATAGTTCCTATGAATAAATATCGTACTTTTCTCTTTTGACTGTACCATGTATAATCATAGACGTAAAGTAAATTTGAAATTGGAGGATAATTAAGTATGAACAAATATGCTGAATGGATTGAGGATATGTTGGGTGCAATAAAAGAATCACAAGACCCGACAGCAATCTGCATGATTGAAAGTTGTGGTAAAGGGTGTGCAGCCCGAAAAAACGCTAATACAGCAATGGCTGAATTAAAGTCCGCTGCATCAGATTGCAAAACACGGGCTGATTATGTTTCTTTCTTAAATGGAATTATGCCCGCACCTGTATCAGTGACAGAAGCAGAGGACGGTATTATTTTTCATCTTGGAAAGAGTGCGTGTACCTGTCCAATGGCTTCTGAAATTTCCCAAAATTCAGATATGCTTAAACGCATAGCCGTAGCGACTTCCGATTCGGTTTACAACATGATAAAAGTGCGTAAGAATATGGATTTTGGAGCAGAAACTCTTATTATGGTTTCATCAACTCCCGCAGTGCTGCCGGGAATTGAATATGCAAATGCCGCTTGTGTCCTTGAAAATATGGTTCTTGCAGCCACAGACCAAAAAATAGATAGTATTCTCTGGTCGGCGGCTACTGCTGTTGTGAAACAGGATAAGGAGTTAAAAAAACAGTTAGGAATCCCCGATAAATTCAATCCTGTATTGTGTGCTTCGTTTGGGTATGCAGCAGGTTATGAGCCGCCAAAGGAGCATACCATATCCACAAACAGAATCCAATAGGAATATAGAAAAAACAAGGGACAATCAAAGGGCGGCGGTTTCAATGCTATCGCCTCTTTGATTTATAAATGTTATATAAATCAAAAAGTTATTTTATCCTCTCAGGCATTATCAAGATTGCCGGAGCGAATCACTGACTTGTCGAAAACGATAGTGAAAAAATACCATGAATCTGCTATAATGAATACAGGCATATCAAGGCTCTTTCCGACACGAAAAGGAGCAAAAACAATGTGGTCGAAAAGATGGGAGATATGCTTACAAATATACCGATACTTAAGAAAGTAACAGGGGGTGCGGCTTATCAATATCAATCTGGACTATTACCGCGTCTTTTATTATGTTGTAAAAACAGGGAGCTTTTCCCAGGCCGCCCAGGAGCTCTGCATCTCTCAGCCGGCTGTGAGCCAGACAATCAAGCAGTTGGAAGGACAGCTGGGAGGAAGCTTGTTTCTGCGCCTGCCAAGGGGCATCCAACTGACACGGGAGGGAGAGGTTCTATATTCTTATGTTTCCCGCGGCTATGAATACCTGATGCTGGCAGAAAAAAAGGTCCGGGAGATGAAAAGTCTGGAAACCGGAGAGGTTCGCATCGGCGCAAGCGATATGACCATGGATTTTTATCTTCTGCCCTATCTGGAGCGCTTTCACAAGCGCTATCCCCAAATCCGCATTCAGGTGAGCAACGCCCCAACTCCAGTTACCCTTCAGACCCTCAACGCGGGCAAAATTGATTTTGGCGTGGTGAGCGAGCCGATAGAACCCAACGAAAATCTACGCACCATACCGGTGGGGATTCCCCTTCAGGATATCTTTGTAGCCAGCCGGGATTTTTTTGAGTCACACCCCAGTCTCTCATCGGTTATGACACCGCAGGGGCTGGCAGAATACCCGGTGATTATGCTGGAGGAGCGAACAAGCACCCGAAAATATGTGAACGGATTCTTTGCCGGTCAGGGAGCGGCGCTGCACCCTGAGCTGGAGCTGGCAACCAGTGACCTGATTGTTAAGCTGTCGGCCAGGGGGATTGGAATCGGATGTGTTGTCAGGGGTTTTGCGGAGGCGTATCTGGAGAGCGGAGAATTGCAGCAAATCGCTCTGAACCCCGCTATTCCATCCCGGCGTATGCTGGCGGTGATTCATCAAAATCTGCCGCTGTCCGCGGCGGGAACTCGGTTTTTGCAGATGATGGAAATTGATGTGTGAGCAAAAAAACTCATCAGTAAAAAATTTTGTAGGTGATGCTATGCGCTCAAAAATCCTTTATACAGTCTGCTACATATGCTGTGCAGCAATATTGGTTCTATTATTGACCGGCTGTAATCCAACAGCAGGCGCAACAGAATATGAAGTAATATATCCGTCCGGTTACAGCAGGGATTCCTATGCATATGGTGAAAAATCTCCCATTGAGGGAAGCTCTTGTTATCTTCAGTGGGAGGAAGCGGATGACTACAAGAAAACCTATGATTATGATATACATATACTGGATGAAAATGGTTCTGTATTGTATGAATATCCCGATATGGGGAGCAAAGCCGTGCGCGGGAGTGTGCAGGAATATGGTAAAATCTGGGTTTGTGCAGAGCATTGGACAGCCCCACACCACAATGGCTATGTGGAAGGATGGCTGAAAAAAAGCGATCTGCTCTTGATTGACTTGAGCAACGGTGAAATCCTGTTTCACGAGAAGGCAGGAGAGAATGAATTTTACATCACCTCAACCGGGGGACGATGCTATTTCTATCTTCCTGGAAAAGAAGAAAGCGAGAAGCTGTTTGGCCTGATAAAGATACCTGCGGAAAATGCGGTCATTTATTATCGAGATACTTCGGACTGGACGCAGAAACACACGGTTTACACCTTTGATTATATGGCAGAGCCTGATATTGATACAAGCAACGGAGTTTTAACCCGTATCAAATTTTATATATCTGAAAACCAGCTTAAAGTGGCATGGACATCTTATGAATCAGTCGGGAATGGAAATTGGGAGTACCTGGAGAAAAAGGCTTATGAAATCTCACTTATTCATGGAATGAATTAGTCTAGCTCAACAGGAAGAAAATGGAGGCGCATGATGAAACGCTGTATTACTTGCAAAAATGACATAATTCAGTTTGGCGAAAAACATTTTACTGGCTTTCAATCTATCTTTCCTCCGAAAGAATTTGACAAAGCCTGCTACTTTGTCCTGTGGGATGGGAGCAGCGGCCCTTATTACCCATTTGCGCAGAAAAGTGAGACAGGCAGCTTCCGACATCTGTGCATTGAGCGTGGATTTTGGAATGAACAGATCCATCTGCGGCTCAACAGTATTTATGTTAGTTATCTCAAGTACGATTGGAGCGCAGCCATGTGTACTTACAAGGTGTCAAACTACTCTGGTTATGGCAGGCTTTCCCGTGTCTCCGAAAAATACACCGTATGTTCGCCATGGTTTGATACGGAGAATGACAAGGACAGCCTGCAAAATTGCCTCGCTGAATTGGGCGCATGGTATGCTGCACATTTGCCGGAGATAAACCTCTCCTATGAAAAACAGCAGATATGGCTGGACAAAGACTACCGGGACGCCAAAATAACCAGGGCTTATCTGGATGAACATTTATCCGGATTGACGGAACCGGAAATTTTTGAGTTGTTTCGAGTGGTTGACCATCTTGCCGATGAGTATGAGAAATCCGATATGAAAAACCGGAAGAATTCTTTGGGGTATCATGCCACACTTTCAAACTTCAATGATTTTTGCTATGGCAGGTTTCCAACTAAAATCAATCATTGGGTAGACGAACTAAGCGAGATTATGCTGTCAAAGAAGGTTGTAAAAGGCATAGATATAGATTATGCACGTTCATTTGCGATACAGACTTTACTGTATCTTTTCCACGACAGCCAGGAGGCAAATTATCCTGCAATACTAAAACATAAAAATTTGTGGAAGTAGAGATTCCAGGTTAATACACCGATTAATAGCATAATTTTTTCTTATGAAATATATAAGAAATATTCATTTTACTTATATTTTTTTTATGATATAATGAAAATAGTTTCTCATTTATGATAGAAAGCAAGGCATCCAAAAAGGGCAGTATGATTTAAATCCGTTATATTATGAATGACTGATAGATATCCGGCACACGATGTAAGCTATGCCGGGAAATTCCATGAAACATGTCACATATAAAGAAAGAAGGTTTACAGTCATGTCAGTAAAGGTTGTTGTAGGAACCCAGTGGGGCGACGAGGGGAAGGGCAAGATCATTGATATCCTGGCCTCCAGGGCAGATGTTGTCATTCGCTCCTCCGGCGGCAACAATGCGGGCCATACCGTGGAAAATGCGGGAGAGGTATATAAGCTGCACTTGATTCCCTCCGGAATTCTGTATCCGGAAACCCTCTGCCTGATTGGCAGCGGAACCGTGATAGACCCCAAGGTTATTTTAGAGGAAATTGATGGGTTGAAGAGCCGCGGCATCACCTGTGAAAATCTTCGCATTGATCCTCGCGCCCATGTGATTATGCCATGGCATATCGCTCTGGACGGTATGAGCGAAAAGATGAGAGGAGCTTCAGAAATCGGTACCACCAAAAGGGGAATCGGACCCTGTTATATGGATAAGGCGGAGCGGTGCGGCATCCGTATTTATGATCTGGTTCATCCCGACCTCCTGGAGACAAAGGCCAAAGAGGTTGGAGCGATGAAGAACCGCATCATTACCAAGGTATATGAGGAGCCCGCAGTGGATGTGGAGGCTGTAATTCGGGAATACAAGGAATACGGCAAGCGCCTGGCCGGTTATGTGGCGGATGTATCCGTTCTGGCCTATGATGCATACAAATCCGGCAAAGAGGTTTTATTTGAAGGGGCGCAGGGAACACTGCTGGACCTTGATGTGGGGACATACCCCTTTGTGACATCTTCTCACCCAGTATCAGGGGGAATCTGCATCGGCAGCGGCGTTGGTCCCAACATTGTAGATGAAATCATTGGCGTTGCCAAGGCCTACACAACCCGTGTGGGCAAGGGACCATTCCCCACCGAGCTGATGGATGAGATGGGGGACCTAATCCGCAACCGCGGCTTTGAGTTTGGGACCACAACCGGCCGTCCCCGCCGTACAGGCTGGTTTGACGCAGTCATTCTGCGCCACGCGGTAAGGGTGAACGGTTTGACTGCATTGGCGGTAAACAAGGTAGACACATTGAGCGATATCGGGGATTTAAAGGTATGTGTTGCCTACCGCAAGCAGGACGGGACCATCCTGAAGGACTTCCCGCCTGCGTTGGAGGAGCTGGCCGAATGCGAACCAGTTTATGAGACGGTAAAGGGCTTTACCGGCGACATTTCCAAATGCCGTACCTATGATGAGCTCCCGGAGGACTGCAAGGCATACATTGCGAAGCTGGAGGAGCTGTGCGGATGTTCGATCAAGATGGTAGGGGTCGGACCATCCAGAGACCAGAATCTGGAACGATAATTTAAACTAAGCAGAGATGGGGCGTACCGCAGGGAAGAGCTGCGGTGCGCTTTTTGCTTTGAGGAAATGGGAGGGAAGAACTTGTATATTTATGCATTCTCAACGCTGTGCTCTCACTCATCTATTAATTATTGGGCATAAACAAATACGGCAAATTATTTTCCCTATCACGTAACAAAATTACATACTTTCGGACCATGAAAGAATGGAAACCTGCACTGTTTTTCTTTACACTTATATATAGGAAGCCTTTGAACCAATCCGTGTACACGCCTTGGCGGGGAATTTTTATTCTACACTATGTGAAAGACGGGATTCTTCGCTTTGCAGCGTCAAGTTTCCCCGTCATTCCGACACAGATTTCATTAGAGCTTCCTGACATACAAGATGCAGCAGGGAGCTTCCCAGTCATTTGTTCCGTGCTCCTGAAAATATCGTTGACGAAAAGGGAGGTAACTTACATGGAAACAGCCTATGACATCAATTTGGACATCGAATTGCTTGCGGCTTATGGGGTATCCAGGCACCTGATACAGCCGGAGGACCACGTTTTCATCGTCAATCAGCTCTTGGATTTGCTTGGATTGGAGGATTTCTGTCCCTGTAACTTGGAGCCGGATGTCCCTCTTCCCCCATTGGAAGAGCTTTTGGATCGAATCACCTCCTTTGCCGTCAGCCGGGGCTTGACCCTCACCAACGGCACTACAG
Organism: Oscillospiraceae bacterium; assembly: GCA_022800935.1. Taxonomy (GTDB): domain Bacteria; phylum Bacillota; class Clostridia; order Oscillospirales; family Ruminococcaceae; genus UBA1405. Next base: position 19,189 of record JAAWRH010000045.1, on the reverse strand, counting down.
GCAGAGACCTGTTCGATACCAAGCTGATGGGCGTCCTCTGTCCCCGGCCCTCATCGGTAATCGCGGAGTTCCGGCAAAAATATCAGAAGTCTCCCCAGGAAGCGACCTCCTGGTATTACCAGTTCAGCGGAGATGTCAATTATATCCGCCGGGACCGCATCGCCAAGGACGTCAAGTGGACTGCCGAAACCTCCTATGGTCTCCTGGATATCACCATAAACCTCTCCAAACCGGAAAAAGACCCCAAAGCCATCGCCGCAGCGCTGACTCAGAGCCAAAGCTCTTACCCAAAATGTATGCTCTGCCGGGAAAACGAGGGCTTTGCCGGGCGGCTGAACCATCCGGCCCGCCAGAATCTGCGCCTAATCACCCTGAATCTCGGCGGAGAACCATGGTTCATGCAGTACTCTCCCTATGTGTACTATCGTGAACACTGCATTGTCTTCAATCAAAACCATATCCCTATGCAGGTAAGCCGGAAATCCTTCCGGCGGCTGTTGGATTTTGTCCATCAGTTCCCCCATTATTTCATCGGTTCCAACGCCGATCTGCCCATTGTAGGCGGTTCTATCCTCACCCATGACCATTTTCAGGGTGGATGCTATACCTTTGCCATGGAAAAGGCTCCGGTCATTCGTTCTGTTTCCCTCCCCGGCTGGCAGGGGGTTGAGGCGGGAATCGTCAAGTGGCCCATGTCTGTACTGCGCCTGCGTTCCGCCGATCAGGAGAAGCTCGCCGACGCGGCCTCCCACATTCTGGACGTCTGGCGGGAGTATTCCGATGAATCTGCCGGTATCTTCGCTTATACCGGCCAAACGCCTCACAACACCATAACCCCTATTGCCAGAATGGCCAAGGATGGCTCCCGTCAATTTGAAATGGATTTGGTTTTCCGCAATAACCGCACAACAGAGCAGTATCCTCTGGGAATTTTCCATCCTCACCCGGAACATCACCATATTAAAAAAGAAAATATCGGGCTGATTGAAGTCATGGGGCTGGCCGTCCTCCCTGCAAGGCTGAAGAAGGATTTAGAGGAGCTGGAAGCCATCCTTTCTTCTGGGGCCAAGATTGCGGAGGACAGCCCATTGGCATCCCATAAGGCATGGATAGAGGATATTTCTGCCAAATACTCCGCCGATCAGTTAAAAAAAGCCCCCGGAGAAATCCTTCGCCGGGAGGTTGGGCTGGTATACGCCAATATTCTGGAGCAGTGCGGCGTATTTAAGGCTACAGAGACAGGCTTACAACAATTTCTGCATTTTCTCGCAGCGCTTTGACAAAACTGCCATTTCCAATAAAAAATGCCGTTGGCCCTGAACGTCCAACGGCATTTTTTCTTTTTATATGCGCCTGTTCCAAAGCGTCCCGCCGTTACGCAACGGCAAGGGTCTTTCCACTTTGATCGGCTTCGGGTTTGCCAACCTGATATTTGGCGGCAACCTGCTCCACCTGTTCCTTGGTCACGGTACGGGTCGTCCCGCCGGAGACATAAATTCTCCCGCATTCCGGACAGATGGCATTGTGGATGGTCACGGTCTGGAAAACGACCTCCCGTCCCTCCTGCTCCGCTTGGAACTGTTCCCGGCCCACATGCTCCTGTTCGTGGCTGCGGACAGCGGCGTTTGCCATATCCGCGTCGATGGTGGTAGGGGTTTTGTAAGATACGCCGGGATCATCGGAGCCATCCTGATATTTCCGGTTTTTGCAGGTTTCGCATTCGCCGGTATCACTTTTACGCTGTACCGCGCTAGAGGGGGATTGCTCCTCCCTTGCGGTAGCCGCCAGCGTTCCGCCGTCCTTTTTCAGCGATTCCGCTGATGCTCCGGCCTCCCAATTTTTAGGCAGGGCGGATTTTGACTGGGCGGCATTCTGTGAATGGCTCCAGTTTGGCATCCGGTAGCCCATCCCTATGCTGCCAATCGCCATGCTCATAAAACTCACCTCCCTGTTTTCCTTTATTATAAGTCCTTTGGGGCAGAAAATCAAGACGATTTCCACGGATTTCCGCCTACAAAAAATTGCCCAAAAACAGGATGATTTTTTTGTAAACCTCTAAGAGTCATCAATTCCCTCAAAAAAGTCATTAATAAACGGTCGAAAAATGTGTTTTCTACGTTTTTCGACCGATGTTTTTTGCCTGATTTTCCGCATGATTAAGCCATTTTTATATTTTTACAAAAAATAATAGGGTTACAAAAAGGTATACTTTTTTGTAACCCTAATTTGTTGTCTACTGCTATGATATTACCACAAAATAAATGTTTTGGCAACCCCTTTCTCTAAAATTTTTTTCAGTTTTTTGATTTACAAAAATGTATACCTTTTTGTAATTCCAGGAATGATTCGCATTTACCTAATTTTTTGTCACGAGAAAAAGGAGGCATGAGGCCATGTTGTTACTGGGAAGGAACCTGGGGGAAAGCATCGTGATAGGCGACAACATCTACATCACATTTGTGGAGAGCGACAAGAGCGGCCAGAAGTTCAAGCTGGCTATCGACGCGCCCAGGGATGTGAAGATATCCCGCGGGGAGCTGTACGCTCCGGACACTATCCAGCACGAAAAGCTTTCCAAAGTCACTGTCAGCAAAAAGGTCCCCCACACGCAGGACGGCGAACGTCCGGCGTAACCAAGGTTTAAACGCCAAACCAAAGCAAGCGCGCAGCGGAGGATTGGTGTTTGAATACATTTTATTTTAATTTAGCCCGTTCCCCCACGAATGACGCATGACGCGGAGATATTCAGGGAAACCGGGCCACATGGAGGTATTATCATGGGAATGGTCGTAAGGACTAACACAATGGCGCTCAACGCTTACAGACAGTTGGGCATGAACAACAGCGCAGTTTCTAAGTCTCTGGAAAAATTGTCCTCTGGTTTCCGCATTAACCGGGCTGGCGACGATGCCGCCGGTTTGGCAATCAGCGAGAAGATGAAAGCCCAGATCAAGGGCCTGGAAACCGCCTCCGCCAACGCGCAGGACGGTATCTCCCTTATCCAGACCGCTGAAGGAAACCTGAATGAAGTACACGATATGCTCAACCGTATGGTAGAACTGTCCACCAAGTCCGCCAACGGAACATATACCGCAACCGAGCGTCAGGCGCTTCAGGACGAGGTTGACCAACTGCTGGACGAAATTGACCGTATCAGCCAGTCCGCCAACTTCAACGGCACCCGTCTGCTGGACGGCACTATGGGCCTGAATACTGAGGCTTTCAAGGTTGGGAACACCACCGCTGCTGTTGCTGGCGGAAAAATCACCCTAGCAGGTTTCCCTGACGAGGCTAATGCCACCGAAACACAGTTTCATGTCAACACCCCTGGCCAAAAGCAGCAGGGCGGTGAGTTCACTATCGACCTGGCGGATTGCAAGGTGGATTTGAGTGATGTCACAGACGCGGAGGCTACCATCAAGTTTGGTATCAATGGCAAACAAGCTCAGGTCACTATTGATCTCACGGATGATGACAACAAGAAGGTATGGTCCGGCGAGGAACTTGTAAATAAGATTTACAATGATGGTGTTTGGATTGATCCGGCCAAATCTCCGGATAGTACTGGCGCTGTAAAGTATGCGGCTATTAACAAGGCACTTTATAAGGTGGAAAAGGGCGACACAACACTGACTTTCACCTATGCAGGCGCTACAACTGGCACTGCGGGGGGAGACAATTCGGGCGCAAAGCCGACTGATCCGATTACTGACGATATGCTGGCCGTCGATCAGAAGCTCGACAAGACGGTTACTGTTAATGTGTTTACTGGTGCTGTTAATTCTACTGCAACAGGTGGAACTGACAAAACCGATGATCTTGTAAGTGGCAGCTCCTATCACGGCGTTCTGAATATTAAGCCAATGCAGAAGGAAGTGGAAGGACAGCGCGCCGGTATTGAATTCGATCTGTCCGCGAATCCTAACCTGTTTAAGGATGGTGCCACGCTGACTATAGACGGGAAAACCTTCACCTTTAAGGTAAGCGCCGATGCTGACATTACTGCTGATAATCTCATCGACCTGAGTAAGGTTAAAGGCGCTGGCGCAACTCCAACAACTGCTGAATATGCTAAGGCAGCGGCTATGGAGCTGTCCAAGTGCCATACCGTTCACTTCCAGATCGGCGACGGCGGCAGCGGAAAGATTAAGGTTGACCAGACCGTTGAGGACTATGATGATGGGAACAACGCCCCTTATACCAAGTATGAGGATTTGACCGGCCTGTTCTCCGCCGCTGGCGCTGCCACTGACGCGAAAATTGATCTGACCGTAGACGCGAGCGAGATCAATTCCGGCGATGCAATCACCGTCGGAGATAAGACCTTCAAGTTTGTGGAGAAGGCTTCTGCCAATCCCTCCGCCAACACCATAGAGATACTCAAGAGCGACGGCGTTGACGGCCTGGTGAAAGCGCTGAACAGCAACGGCTTCTCCGCCACTAACAGCGGTGACACCGTGTCTATCTCCAAGCCCGGAGCGGACGCTCCCGCCATCATTGGCGGCGGCCTGACCCTCCAGATTGGCGATACCGCCGATCCCTTCAACAAGATGAATGTCAGCGTTGCCGACATGAGCGCCAAGGGTCTGGGCCTCGAAAACCTGAAGAAGGTCGGCATCATGACCGAGAATAGTTCCAGCGAAGCTATCCAAAAGATTAAGGATGCCATCAACACTGTATCCTCCACCCGTGCAGGCATGGGCGCTCTCCAGAACCGTCTGGAGCACACCATCAACAACCTGGATGTTGCTGCCGAAAACCTGTCCGCCGCCAACAGCCGTATCCGCGACACCGATATGGCCAAGGAAATGATGAACTACACCAAGATGAATGTTCTGGTGCAGTCCGCTCAGGCGATGCTGGCCCAGGCCAATCAGCAGCCCCAGTCCGTTCTCCAGCTCCTGCAATAAATTGCAGCGCAATCATTTTTGTAGTTGCTTGGATAACATTGGCAAACTGAATAAACTGCCCGCCGCCTAACTGCGGCAGGTGGAACCGGGGAGGGTATGCGCGTTGGCGCATACCCTCCTTTGTAACATGAGCTCGACTTTAAATTGTAATATTTTTTAAAAAAGAAAGAAAAATAATTACAAATTTAATACAAAATGGGGTTGCAAAAATAACGAAAGCAATATATAATAAGTATAAGGGATAAAAGCAGTTATCCCCACATATGATTGGTATATGATTCTGCCATAAAAAGGAGGGATTTGGATGCGCATGAAACGGGTTATCGCCTTATTCGCTGGTCTTAGCGTCATCGGCGGGGCCGGCGGAACCGTATATGCGGACCAGCAGCCGGTGTCCGTTTCACTGGCGGAAATCGGCGCGGTGGAATCGCCGGTTCATTCGGTTCCCTTTGGGCAGTGCGGCATCTGGGAAGTCACCGTCAACGGCCTCCAGATTCCGGGAGAGAGCGACAGCTTTTCCCTTACCTCCCCCCAGTTGGCGGATTTGTTGGAGGCTGGGATCATTCAAATCAAGACAGCGGTGACAGAAGGCTCCTCCCTTTTGCGGAAAAAGCCTGTGGTGGTCCAGGAGGATGATTCCGCGGTGCTGAAAATGACCGTGGAGCACACCTATGGAACACAAGCTGAAACCCTTTGGGCAGAGATTCAATTTATTGTTTATCACAACCTGTATTGGAATAAAGAGGAAGGAACTTATACCGAGGAAAGCCGCAGCCGTACCGGTGCGCGCAATCCCCTGATATTGGAAAGAGGCGATACCTTGATCAGCCAGCCTGTTGAGTTTACGGCGTATTACAACCACTTGTCCGATTACCAATCCACCGTCCAGGTGGACAGCGACGCCCTTGACCAGAGCACGGTTCTGGCTGACGGCGAAGAACTGTATATGGCGGCGGGCAAGGACAATATGCTGACCCTTGATTTTGAAGGGGACGTTTTCTATACCACCTGTGTTTCCGCGGCCCAGAAGACAGTGAATCTGTTCTATTCCCTGGAGGAAATCGATGAAATTGCGGAGAGCTATCCGGAGGTGAGCTTCCAGTTTATTTCCTTCCCCGGAACCCCCTCCTTCATCAATTCCGGCGAGCTGTCCTTCCCGGCAATCGGCGGGCAGGACACTGCGGTATACAGCTATGAGGACGGAGAGCTGGTCCGTCTGGAAAGCGCGTATGACACCCTGAACGACAGGATAGTCATTCGGAGCGTAAAGCGCTTGGGCAGCTATGTGGTTGCCTCAGAGAGCATTGAAGAGCTTCCTGCGGTTCAGCCGGAGGAGCCCAGAATACCCCAGGCCGTAAAGATTGTTTTGCGGAAATAATCTTAGGCGTTTTTTGTGCAAAGGTTCGCTCTGTGGAAGTCACTTTTGTGTAGCTTCCGCAGAGCTTTTTTGTTGCCCTTAGCGCCATCGCTCGGTCCGCGAAAGATGCCGTCAGCGGCTGCGTGCCGCTGACGGCCTTTTGTTGGGCCAAAAAGCCCGGATTGCTTCCTTTAGGGTTTTACAGAAACTATCGTTGGCCTACCACCGAAACAAGGATATAAACGGGCTTTTTGGAGTTAGTGCTTTTTTAGGCGTGCTTTAACATGTTTTTTGTTAGTGCAGGGGTGTTTCGCGCCTGCGGGCGCGACCAGGGGGCTTTTGAGGACTGCGTTGCGCGCAACGCTGCCCCCTGGACCCCAAACCTTTTTGATTTGGGAGGGTTTTTGCCTTCCCCAAGAACGTAAAGCCTTTTTTCCTTTGTGCGAAAACAGGCCGCCGTGCTCTTTGCACAGCGGCCTGGCCCGGCAGGATTCTTCACCCTGCCCTCGCAGCTTTCGTCAAGGTTCTGCATCAGATGTTTTCCAGATATTTTACAATATCTCCCACCGTCTTCATCGTCTCAACTTCCTCGTCGGGAATCTCGGCGTTGAATTCGTCCTCCAGGCTCATCACCAGGTCAACCACGTCCAGGGAGTCAGCCCCCAGGTCGTCGATGATGTTGGCCTCCATGGTGACAGCGTCTTCCTCAACGTCCAACTGATCGCAGAGAATGTCCTTAACCTTGTCAAATACAGCAGCCATAATGAAATCCTCCTAAAATAAATATACAGCTTATTTTATTTACCCTTACAGGGCGGCTCCTGCCGCCCTGCGGGGATAAAGCAAAATGATTACACGCCGCCCGGATTCTCTGCCCCCGCTGCGCCCTCCGCGCCCTCGGTGAATTCACCGATTTTGCGGAATTTTTGGTAACGGCGTTCCAGCAGCTCCTCTGTGGGAACATCCTGGAACCGTCCCAGGGTGTCGCGCAGATAATGGGCAATGTGGGAGGCAGTCTCCTCCTTGCCCAGGTGCGCGCCGTTGGGGGCTTCGGGAATGATCTTCTCCGCCACTCCCAGCTCTACCAGGTCCTCAGCAGTAATGCGGGCGCAGTTGGCCGCCTCCTGTTCTCTGGAGGCATCCCGCCACAGAATACTGGCAAACCCGCGGGGGGAAACCACCGAGTACACCGCGTTTTCCAGCATGGCAAGCTCATCGCAGACCCCCAGGGCAAGTGCGCCGCCGCTTCCGCCTTCTCCCAAAACCACCGAGATGATGTTGGTCTTCAGCGTCATCATCTCAGAGAGGTTGCGGGCAATGGCCTCTCCCTGGCCCCGCTCCTCGGCTTCCACGCCGCAGAACGCGCCGGGGGTGTCAATCAGGCAGATAATGGGACGATGGAATTTCTCCGCCTGTTTCATCAGCCGCAGGGCCTTTCGGTATCCCTCCGGATGGGGCATTGCAAAGTTGGAGGCCTTGTTTTCCTCCAGGTTCTTGCCCTTCACCTGTCCGATCACCGTCACCGGCCGGCCCTCGAAAAAGCCCACGCCGCCCATGATGGCGGGGTCGTCCCCGAAATACCGATCCCCGTGCAGCTCCATGAAGCTGTCAAAAATCCCAGGGATGTAATCCCGGACAGTGGGCCGGTTCTTCTCCCGGATCAGCTGGATGCGCTGCCAGGCCGTCAGGTTCTTTCCCGCCGGAGCCGCCCGGAAATTCCCCCGGTTGATTTTGACAGTTTCCGCCCCCTGGCGGTGCATCCGCAGCAGGGTGGAAATGGTCTCCCGCATGTGGTCCCGGTCGCAGATCATATCCGCGAACCCGTGCTCCACCATGAACTCCGCCGACTGGAAGCTGTCGGGAAGCCGCTGGCGGATGGTGTTTTCAATCACCCGCCGTCCCGCAAAGCCCACCAGGGCCTTGGGCTCCGCCAGAATGATATCCCCCAGGGAGGCAAAGCTGGCCGTTACGCCGCCCGTGGTGGGGTCGGTCAGGACTGTGATGTAAAGCAGCCCCGCGTCGCTGTGCCGCGCCGCCGCGCCGGAGGTCTTGGCCATCTGCGCCAGGGAAACCATCCCCTCCTGCATTCTGGCCCCTCCTGAGGCGGTAAACAGCACTATGGGGAGCTTCTTTTCCGTAGCCCGTTCAAAGGCCCTGGCAATCTTCTCGCCCACTACAGAGCCCATGGAGGCCATCATAAAGTGGGAGTCCATGATTCCAATGACGCAGTGCTCCCCCATGATATCCGCCTCCCCGGTCACAACAGCCTCTGCCAGGCCCGTGGCCTCGGAAAGCTCCTCCAGCTTCTTCCCATATCCGGGAAACTGGATTGGATTTTTACTCCTCATGTCCCTATCATATTCATGAAAGCTGTTGTTGTCAACAGTTAATTCCAATCTTTCTGAAACTGTTATCCTTCCGTGGTAGTTGCAGTTAGGACAAACCATCTTATTTTCTCGAAAATTGTCCATAAATGTCACCTGCTGGCATCGCGGACATTTGAACAAAAGATCGGAAGGCACGGACATTTTTGACCGTCCCTTATCCGGTTCGTCACTTCCCATACGGGACTTGACCTTTTGAAATAGATCCTCCAGCAATCGTTCCCACCCTCCCTTTCATGTAATGGAAAAATGTGCCAGGCCGTTTTGTCAGTTGGAACGGCTCATAGCCTTCAGGTCCCTGCGGGACAAAAAGCCGTTGTCGAAATTACCCTCTTCAAATTCATCGTCCTTCAACAAGTTTAGCTGAAAGTCTATGTTGGTGTCAACACCTTCTACCAAAAATTCTGCCAAAGCCCACCGCATTTTTGCGATTGCCTCCTGGCGGGTAGGGGCGTGGACGATCAATTTGGCTATCATGGAGTCATAATAGGGCGGAATGGTGTACCCGGCGTACATGGCGCTGTCGATGCGCACCCCCGGTCCCCCCGGCACATACATGGAGCGTATCTTCCCCGGACAGGGCCGGAAGTTCTTGGCGGGGGTCTCCGCATTAATGCGGCACTCGATGGCGTGGCCGGAAATCCTCACATCCCCCTGGCCAAAGCTCAGCGGTTCCCCAGCGGCGATGCGAAGCTGCTCCTTTACGATGTCCACCCCTGTCACCATCTCGGTGACAGGATGCTCCACCTGGATGCGGGTGTTCATCTCCATAAAGTAGAAGCTCCCGTCCCTGTCCAGGAGGAACTCAACGGTTCCGGCGTTTTCATACCCGGCGGCCCTGGCTGCCCGGACGGCGGCCTCGCCCATCCTCTGCCGCAGCTCCGGGGTCATCAGGGGGGAGGGGCTTGGGGACTCCTCCAGCACCTTCTGGTTCCGCCGCTGGATGGAGCAGTCCCGCTCCCCCAGGTGGACGATATTTCCAAACCGGTCCGCCAGTATCTGGACCTCCACATGGCGGGGATTCTCCACCAGCTTTTCCATATACAGGTGGTCGTCGCCAAAGAAGGCCAGAGCCTCCCGGCTGGCGGTGTAGAAGGCATCCTCCAGCTCCTTCCGGCTGCGGACCAGGCGTATCCCCCGTCCGCCGCCCCCTGCGCTGGCCTTTACCATTACAGGGTATCCAATCCTGTCCGCCTCCCGGAAAGCCGCCTCCAGGTCCGGCACAACGCCGTCGGATCCGGGAATCACCGGCACCCCCGCCGCCTTCATGGTCTCCTTGGCCTGGGCCTTATCTCCCATGCGCTCGATGGCCTCCGGCGGCGGGCCGATGAAGGCCACGCCGCACCGCCCGCACATCCTGGCAAAGGCGGCGTTTTCCGAAAGAAACCCGAAGCCCGGATGGATGGCCTGGGCCCCTGCCACCTCACAGGCGGACAGGATGGCGCGCATATTCAGATAGCTGTCCTTGGAGTGGGCGGGGCCGATGCAGATGGTCTTGTCGGCAATCTGGGCGTGGAGGGCGGAGCGATCCGCCTCCGAGCAGACCGCCACCGTGCGTATCCCCAGCTCCCGGCAGGCCCGTATAATGCGGATGGCGATTTCCCCCCGGTTGGCGATTAAAACCTTGCTGAACAAAGCGCAGCGCCTCCTTACTCCCCGGCAGGGGCTTCCGCTTCACCCAGGGCGAAGGTGAGCTCGGCGGAGACCGCCTTCTTGCCGCTCCCCAGGATGGTTGCCACGCCCTTTCCGACGCCCACGGAACCCCGGCTTCGGATAATCTCCACCTCCAGCTTCAGGGTATCCCCCGGAAAGACCATATTGCGGAACTTGACCTTATCCAGTCCCCCGAAATAGGCGATCCGTCCCCGGTTCTCCGGCAGGGAGAGGGCGCAGACCGCCCCGGTCTGGGCCAGCATTTCCAGCATCAGCACGCCGGGCTGAACGGGCTTCTGGGGAAAGTGTCCCTTGAACCAGTACTCCTCCCCGGTCAGGTGCTTCAGGGCTGTGGCCCGCACGCCGGGCTCCAGCTCTGTCACCTCGTCGATGAGCAGAAACGGGTCCCTGTGGGGGATGATTTCTTTGATCTGCTCTAAGTTTAATGTCATCACACTATCTCCTATTCGTATTCAACAAACTTTTTATACAATCCGCATAATCGGCTGGCCGTATTCCACCGGCTGGCCGTTCTGCACCAGAATTTCCTCCACCGTTCCGCTGAACTCGCTCTGGACCTCGTTCATCAGCTTCATGGATTCCACGATAAACAGCACGTCCCCCGCCTTGACCTGGCTGCCCATCTGTACATAGGGGGGCTTATCCGGCGCGGCGGCGCTGTAAAAGGTTCCCACAATCGGCGACTTCACCACATTCCCCTTGGAAGGGACAGGGGCCTCCGCCTCCGGGGCCTTTTTGACTCCGGCGGGAGCGCTCTCTGCTGTCCCCAGCCCCTCTACCGCCATGGGGATGGGAATCTGGGGCAGTACGTTCTGGGTGGTCTTTGTTTTGGGAAGCTTTCTCCCCTCAATCTTCAGCCGCGTATCCCCCTGTTCCAGCAGAAATTCGCCCAGGTCCTTTTCGGCTACGGTGTTTATCAGCGTGAGAATCTGCTCAAAGGATAATTCCATATTCATCCGTTATCCCTCCGCTTTCTTCAGGCAGAGGGTGGCGTTGTGCCCTCCAAAGCCCAGGGAATTGCTCAGGGCGCAGCGAATGTCCTGATGGCGGAGTCCCTCGGTCACATAGTCCAGGTCACACACCGGGTCCGGGACCCGGAAGCCCACCGTCTGGGGGATGACCGACTCCTTCAGGGAGAGGGCGGTTATCGCCGCCTCCACGGCCCCTGCCGCGCCCAGCAGGTGGCCTGTCATGGATTTGGTAGAACTTACCGCGGTGTGGTAAGCGTGGCCTCCCAGGGCCGTTTTGATGGCCTTGGTCTCAAAGTCGTCGTTGAGAGGGGTGCTGGTGCCATGGGCGTTGATATAATCTATCTCCTCCGGCTTGACCCCCGCCTCCTCCATAGCGAACTCCATGGCCTTGGCTGCGCCCTCTCCCTCCGGGTCCGGGCTGGTGATGTGGTAGGCGTCGCCGGTGGCGCCGTAGCCGGTGATTTCGGCGTAAATCTTGGCGCCCCGCTTGACCGCGTGCTCGTATTCCTCCAGGATGAGAATGCCCGCGCCCTCCCCCAGCACAAAGCCGTTCCGCTCCTTGTCAAAGGGGATGGAGGCCCGGTCCGGATCGGTGCTGGCGGAAAGGGCCCCCATGTTGGCGAACCCGGCCATGGCGAACTCGGCCACGGCGGCCTCGGAGCCCCCGGTGACGGCCGCGTCCAGATACCCGTGCCTGATGGCCCGGAACGCCTCGCCGATGGCGTGGCTGCCGGAGGCGCAGGCGGTGACGGTACAGAAGTTCGCGCCCTTGAATTTATGCTGAATGGAGATCATCCCCGCGGCCATATTGGAAATAATCATCGGGATGAAGAACACCGAAACCTTGGAGGGGCCCTTTTCCATATACTTGGTGTGCTCCTGGTGGATGGTGTTGAACCCGCCGATGCCGCTGCCGACAATGACCCCCACCCGGAAGGGGTCCAGGTCCTCAAATTTGGTTCCCACGTCCTCCATGGCCATATTGGCGGCGGCCATGGCCAGCTGACAGAAGCGGTCCATCCTCCGGGCTTCCTTTTTGTTGACCCCAAAGTCCTGGGGGTCAAAGCCCTTGACCTCCGCGCCGACGGTCACGCCCAGGGCAGAGGGGTCAAAGGACTGTATCTTGTCAAACCCATGCTTACCGGCCAGTATGGATGCCCACGTATCCTTCACGGTAAGCCCGATGGGGGTAATCGCCCCCATTCCAGTTATCACTACACGTCTCACAGTTTGTTTACCTCCTATAAAATACCATCCGTATGACTCAATCAGAATTACATTGCAATGCACCCGTCAATCTCCAGCACCTGTCCGGAGATATACGCCGCGTCGTCGGAGGCCAGGAACGCCACGGCGTTGGCCACATCCTCCGGCTCCCCGAAGCGCTTGAGGGAAATCTGCCCCAGCATAACGTCCTTTACCTTATCGGGCAGGGCGTCGGTCATCTGGGTGCGTATGAACCCCGGCGCAACGGCATTGACGGTGATATTCCGCCCGCCCAGCTCCTTGGCAGCGGTTTTGGTCAGTCCCACCACCCCGGCCTTGGAGGCGGCGTAGTTGGCCTGTCCCGCGTTGCCGTACAGCCCCGACACCGAGCTGACGTTGATAATCCTGCCACTCTTCTGGCGGATCATGACGCCGCTGGCATGGTGCATCATGTTGAAGACGCTCTTCAGGTTGACGGCGATCACCGCGTCAAACTGCTCCTCGCTCATCCTGGGCAGAAGCCCGTCCCTGGTGATGCCCGCGTTGTTGACCAGCACGTCCAGGGAGCCGAAATCCGCCGCTACAGCCTTGACCATCTCCTGGCACTGGTCAAACTTGGAGACATCCGCCACATAGCACTTCGCCTCCACGCCGAAAGCCCTGCACTGCTCCGCAACCGCCGCGCCGTCGGTATCGGCCAGCTGCTGGTTATAGCAGTTGACGGCAATGTGAAAGCCCGCCCTGGCCAGCCGCACCGCGATGGCCGCGCCTATCCCCTGGGACGCGCCTGTAATCAATGCTGTTTTACTCAAACATAACACCCTTTCTGTCTGTCGGCAGTCTGAAAATATATCTTACCATTCAAACACAATCCCGGCGTAGGTCAGTCCGCCGCCGAAGCCGGCAACCGCCATCCTGTCCCCGCGTTTGAGCAGTCCCTGGCTGTTCATCTCGTCCAGGGCGATGCTGATGGACGCGCTCCCGGTGTTGCCGTACTTGTCCAGGTTGAGGAATACCTTTTTCTTTTCCTCCTCATCCAGGCCAAGGGCTTTCATGGCAGTATCCACAATACGGTAATTGGCCTGATGGGGGATGATGTGGTCCAGGTCCGACACCTGTAGCCCCAGCTTGCCGCAGCAGCTGCGCAGCAGCTCCGGGAACACCCTGGTGGAGAAGCGGTACACCTCCCGGCCGTCCATATACAGGAATTTCTCCTGCACCTGGGGAAACTCAAAACACTCTTTGCGGGTTTCGGGATTTCCAAAAGGGCTTTCATACCGGGGATACTTGGCGTTGAGGGCCTCCCCGCTCTCCCCGATGGCCCCGCCGCTGAAGGCGTATATGGTGTTTTCCCGACGCTTTACCACCACAGCGCCCGCGCCGTCCCCCAACAGGACGCAGGTGCTCCTGTCGGTAAAGTCCAGCATCTGGGACAGCCGCTCGGTGGAGACCAGCAACACGGTCTGAATCTCCCCGTCGCCGCAGTTCAGGTAGCGCCTTGCCATGTCCAGCCCATAGACAAAGCCGGAACAGGCGCAGTTGATGTCAATGCAGTGGGCTTTTTTCAGCCCCAGCTCCCGCTGGATCATACAGGCCACCGACGGGGTGAGGTAGTCCGGCGTACAGCAGGACACCAGCAGCAGGTCAATCTGCTCCGGGGCGATGCTTTCCCGCTTCAGCGCAGCCTTGGCCGCCATGGCCCCCATGTACCAGGTGGGCTCCCCGTTGGCAAAATGCCTGGTGGCGATCCCCGTCCTTGTGCGGATCCATTCGTCGGAAGTCTCCACAAATTTGGTAAAATCCTCGTTGGCGATGCAGTCCTCAGGAATATACCGCCCTGTGGACAGAATCGTTATTCCGTTCATTCTCTCTGCCTCCTGTTTTTATTTTCTATCTACGATACAAGCAGTTCCCAGGTCCCCGGCATTGACATGGGGATGGGATTTCTGATATACTAGGTCTTGCGGAAAATGTAACACTCGTTATTTTCCGGCAGTATATTTATTGTATGTGGTTGATTGCGGTTTGTCAATAGATTTTTCCCGCTTTTGCCAGTTTCAAAATGTTATATTATCTTCAGGAGGTCATTATGATGAGTAAAACAGCTTTTCTTTTCAGCGGCCAGGGCTCCCAGTACCCCGGTATGGGCAAGGAGCTTTTCGATGCCTTCCCCTATGTCCGGGAAATCTATGAGGCGGCCTCGGATGCCTTCGGCTTTGATGTGGCCAAAATCTCCTTCGAGGGCAGCGAACAGGAGCTGGCCCGCACTGTCGTTTCCCAGCCGGTGATCTATACCCTCTCCCTGGCCGCCAATGAGGTCATGGTGCGGGAGGTATGCCGCCCGGACTGCGCAGCGGGTCACTCCCTGGGCGAGTACGCGGCCATGACCGCCTGCGGCGTCCTCACCCGTGAGGACGGCTTCCGGGTCATCAAGGCCCGCGCCGCCGCCATGGAAAAGGCCGCCGCCCAAAGCGACGGGGCCATGTACGCCATCATCGGCAGCGACAACCCCACCATCGAGGCCGTCTGCCGGGAAACCGAGGGCTATGTCACCCCCGTCAACTACAATTCCCCGGTCCAGACCGTCATCGCCGGGGAGGCCAAGGCGGCGGAGGCCGCCGCCGCCAAGCTGGCGGAGCAGGGGGCCCGGACCATGAAGCTGGCGGTAAGCTGCGCCTTCCACTCCAAACTGATGTCCGGCGCGGCGGAGGAATTCCGGGAGGCGGTGAAGGACGTTGTCTTCCGCCAGCCGGAAATCCCCTTCTACTCCAACCTGGACGGAAAGATCCGCTCTCAGATTGACACGGAATACCTGGCAAAGCATCTGACCTCCCCGGTACAGTTTGTGGCGGAGCTTCAAAATATGGCCGCGGACGGCTGCGGCTGCTTTATCGAGGTGGGCCCCGGCAAGGTCCTGACCGGCCTGGTACGGAAGACCTTGAAGGGCGTGACCTTCCAGAACGTGGAAAACGTCAAAACCCTCCAGAAGGCGGCGGAGCTCTTCCCCAAGGCGTAGACAGGAGGAACGTAAAATGAGCCATAACAAACCGGCCTATGGGCTTCTGGGGTATCCCCTGGGGCACACCATGTCCCCGCCCATTCATGAGCGGCTGTTTGAACTGGCCGGAAGGGCCGGAGAATACGAGTACCGGATTTTTGAGCTTCCGGCGGAGCAGCTTTCCGCCCATAAGCGGGAGCTTTTCTCCTGTGAGGGCTTTAACATCACCATCCCCCACAAGCTGAACATCATCCCCCTTCTGGACCGACTGGACGAGACCGCCGAACGCTATGGAGCGGTGAACACCGTCCTCTGCCGGGACAGGGACGGGAAAAGCGTGGGTTATAACACCGATGTGGACGGCTTTCTCCGTTCAGTGGAGGCGCTGGACTGCGATCTGTCCAGGCCAGTGTTGATTGCGGGCGGCGGGGGCGTCGCCCGGATGTTCGCCATCGAATGCGCCCTCCACGGTGCAGCTGTCACCGTTGCGGTTCGGAGCATTAAGGCGGAGACCCAGGCGCTGAAGCAAGACATCCTCTCCCTGGCCCCCGGCGCAGAGGTTTCCCTCACCACCCTGGACCGCCTGCCGGAGGGGGAGTTTGAGCTGCTGATTAACGCCACCCCGGTGGGAATGTATCCCCATCCGGGGAAATCCCCGGTTCCGGCGGAATACCTGTCCGGAGTCAGGGCGGTTTTCGACGCCGTATACAATCCGGCTGATACCCGGCTTTTGCAGGACGCCCGAAAAATGGGGTGCAGGGTTCAGGGCGGCATGGCGATGCTGGTTTGGCAGGCCGCGGCGGCCCACAGCATATGGGACGGCTCGGTCTACACTCCGGAACAGATTCAACAGGTGACAGAGGAAATGAACGCGCTGATGGAGATACGTTTTCAACAATCTCAGGCGGAAAAGGGGGGAAACTAGGATGGCGGCGTTTCCATCGGCGGTACTGTGCGGGTTTATGGGCTGCGGCAAGTCGGCCATCGGCCAGCTTGCCGCCAAGGAGCTTGGCATGGAGTTTATCGACGCAGACCAATACATTGAACGGCAGGCGGGGATGAGGGTCTCCGAGATTTTCAGCAGGTATGGGGAAAACGGTGAAAACGGCTTCCGGGATCGGGAGCACCAGGCAATGAAGGAGCTTTCCGAAAGGTCCAGCTGTATCGTGGCAGCGGGGGGCGGTGCGCTGACCTTTCAGCGCAATGTGGACGTTATCCGGGGGAAGGCATACATTATTTACCTGGACACGCCCTTTCAGGATTGCTACAGCCGGATTGCGGGGGATGGGTCCCGTCCGCTGGCGGTCTCCGGCTCCAGGGAGGAGCTGGAGACGCTTTACCGGAAGCGGGAGGGGCTGTACCGCGCCGCGGCAGACCGGGTTGTGGTGAACGACGGGAGCCTGAACCACGGTGTACAGGAGCTTGTCCGAATTATGGGGACACTGGTAAATTGAAGGGTATCAGGGGGACTGTGCCCCCTGATACCTGACGCTACACCAAAATGGAAAGCATCAGCGTCTCCCGCAGCTTCCGCCAGATTTCCGGGAGCTGTTCAATGGGGAGAGGGTTCTGTCCCCTGCCCACTTCCAGTGTAAAGCCCGGCCTGCCCGTCTCCTGGATAAACCAGTCCTTCAGGCCCCCGTGGGAGGCGGTGCCCACCGGGTCGCAGACCTTGTACCCGCTGGAGGCGGAAAACAGCCGGGCGGCTGTCAGCCCCCTGCCCGGCGTGCGGTCCCCATACCGCCAGTAGATTTCCTCCCCCTGTGCATGGAAGGATAGGAGCTGCCTGATCGGGAACTGGGCGCAGAGGCGCCGCACCGCCTGGGTCTCTGGCTCGCTGAAGGGATGGGGGCCACCGTATTTGGTCGGTCCCGAACCGGTGATGCCGCTCTGTATCTCCAGCTGCCGCAGGATATCCCACCCCGCGGGGAAGTTGTGGTTCAGATCAACCCCTCTGGCGTTTGCCTGCCAGACCTGTTCCGGAAAGCGCTCCATCATTTGGGCTGTCTGGTGTGCATATTCCCCGGCGGCCTGGGGACCGGAAATCGCTATCTCCATGCCGTCGGGGTTCAGGCAGGGGAGAATCAACAGGGAACGACCATGGAAGAGGGTTCCCGGCTCCACGCGGATACCAGCGATTTCCTCCCGTTTTTCGGCGGCACGGGCAAGGGCCTCGGCAAACAGAGTGAGCAGCAGGGCGGTGATCCATTCGGAGCCGTGGGTACACCCCACCAGCAGCACAGGCGGAGCGGAGGCCTCCCCGGCGGACAGCACCCACAGCGGCCGCTCCAGCACCGATTTACCGGCGGAGGAAAGCTGAAACAGCTCCGACTCCTTGGCAATCTCCTTTAGCCGGTCGGAGAGGGAATCAAAGGTGGGCGGAGAACAATAAAAGGAATCCAAGGTCATAAAAACACATCCTTTTTTGGACTGCGTATAGGCAGACCCGCCATAAAGTGGTATAATGGAGGAAAGAAGACAGTTGAGCAAACTGTCATATTTATACTATGAACTGGACTAGCGGTAAGATTCCAAAAAGGAGGGCGTCAATCTGTGAAATATGAAGAAAAAATTCTTTCCAGCGAATATCCCTTTCGGGGGAAGATACTCAACCTGCGCCACGACATGGTAGAGCTCCCCGACGGCAGGACCTCTAAGCGGGAAATCGTGGAGCACTCCGGCGGCGTCTGCGTGCTGGCGCTGGATGAAAACCGGAATGTGCTGCTGGTGCGGCAGTACCGCCACCCCTACCGGGAGGAAATCCTGGAGCTTCCGGCGGGCAAGGTAAACGCCGGGGAAAACCACTTTGACTGCGGCAAGCGGGAGCTGGAGGAGGAGACCGGGTACACCCCCGGCAGATACGAATACTTCGGGGAAATCTACCCGTCCCCCGGCTACTGCTCAGAAATCATCCGGATTTATTACGCGGACGATCTGGTCCCCTGCGGCCAGCACCTGGACGAGGGGGAATTTCTGGATGTGATCCGTCTGCCCTTCCCGGAGGTGCTGGAAAAGGTGCTCTCTGGGGAAATCAAGGACGCCAAGACGGTGGCGGCGGTACTGAAATATCAGGTGTTGCACAGTGGGGATAAATAGGCTGTGAAAACATCCCACACATAAAAATATAGGCAGCGGTCTTTTTCTCAGACCGTTGCCTATATTTGCATATAACATCTCCTGTGATTTCAAAAAAGGAGCCGCCCTTGCGGTGGCGGCTCCTCATGCCCGACGTTCTTACAGAACGCTTAAACGTTAATCCGGATACACGAGTATATAGCGTATTTCTACCTGCACTTTTATTATATGCGTTTTTACCATAATACGCATGGACAGAAAAGTTTTCAAGCAAATTAACTCAAAAAAGGATAGGGAGGATAAGAAAACGCATGGGAATTGAACTGTTTTTTATCGCCGTAGGGCTGTCTATGGATGCATTTGCCGTTTCCATCTGTAAGGGTTTGTCTACGCAGGAAAATTGCAGAAGGCACTTTGCGAGAGCTTTCTGACTTTTCGTGTTTTTCGTAGGCATTTTTGCAATATTGGACCTATGTCAATACTTTGGACACAAAAAGTTGAAAGTTTATGCTGATTTTTTTTAATTCCTCATCCTCCTTTTGCTGGGGTGTCATATAGCCGATGGCACTGTGAATCCTTTTTCGGTTATACCAGCCCTCTATGTATTCAAAAAT
>JAAWRH010000096.1 GCA_022800935.1 Oscillospiraceae bacterium | reverse complement strand
TGCTGTTTTTCTACCTGCTGGCGCTGCTGCTCCTGCCTGCCGTTGTGCTGGGGCTGCTGGGAAAATCCCTGAAAACCTATGGGCTGATTTTCTCCGTCCTTATGCTGGCCCTTGTCTTTGGGGAAGGGGGACAGCTGTCTGCCCTCATCGCCTTCTACCTGTGGGAAGGGGCGGTGTTTCTGGCTTACCGCCGCTGGCAGAAGAAGCTGCCCCTTTGGCTGGTGGTGCCGCTGGCCCTGCTTCCTCTGGCTCTGGTGAAGATGGGAGAGGTATGGTCGCCCTTTGCGGCCTTCAGGCTGCTGGGGATCAGCTATATGACCTTTCGGGCGGTGGAGGCGCTGCTGAACCTCCACGATGAAACCATTCAGGCCCTGTCCTTTTTCCAGTGGAGCAGCTTTCTGCTGTTTTTTCCCTCGGTGCCCTCCGGCCCCATCGACCGGTGCCGCCGGTTCCTCTCCGACCTGGAGCGGAAAATCACCCCGGAGGAGTACATAGGCCTTCTGCGCCGGGGCGTCTGGAAACTCACCGGCGGGGCCTTTTCGGCCATCGTTCCGGGTGGGCTTATCTGGCAGTACTGGCTGACCCCACTCCCGGACAGCGGCTTTCTGCCCACCCTCTCTTATCTGTATGGCTATACCCTGTTCCTCTTTTTCAATTTTGCCGGGAGCAGCAGTATGGCCATTGGAACGGGGTATCTTTTGGGCATCCGGGTGCCGGAAAACTTTCGCCAGCCCTTCCTCAGCGTGGATATGAAGGACTTCTGGGCCAGGTGGCACATCTCTCTTTCCACCTGGCTGCGGGACTATGTGTACACCCGGTTTGTGACCAATTCACTGAAGAGGAAGCGGTTCCAAAATCCCCGGACAGCCTCCTATCTGGGGTATCTCCTCACCATGATGACCATGGGGGTCTGGCATGGCCTTGCGCCCCATTACCTTTTGTACGGGGCCTACCACAGCACCCTTCTGTGTCTGAATGAAGCGTTGGATCTCCACTGGAAACCCTTCAAAAAGTGGAAGCGGAAGGGCTTCGGCCAGGTGTGCTGCGTCCTTGTGACCTTCCACCTGTTTGCCTTCGGGCTGCTGATTTTTTCGGGAAGATTATTTTGACGATATGGGAGTATGAATTTATGGAACAAAAGATCGCGGAAATTCTTGCGGAGTTGTGCGGTGTGGAACCGGAGGAGATCCAACCGGAGTTGGAACTTTTCGAGGAGGGGCTTCTGGACTCCTTCGCCGCCATTCAGCTGGTGATGGAACTGGAAGAAGCCTTTGGGGTATCCCTGGATATGGCCTCCCTCCCGCGGGAGCGCATCGTCACCCCGGCGGCCATTGCCGCTCTGATTCGGGAGAAACAGGGATGAAACAGGCGGCAAAACAGATTTTCCTTCCCGGCTTGGCGCTGCTCCTGGCGGTTTCCCTGACCTTTCTGGGGGCAGGGGCCGCTGTCACCGGCACCATGCCCCCCTGGCGGGACAGCGTGGGCAGTGTGAACCATACTGAAAAGATCACCGGGACTTATCTGGTGGAGCAGTCCGCCGGACAGGAGGACACGCTGCTCCTTTTCGGCTCCAGTGAGTTGCGGACCGCCGAAATTTCCACCCACCCGGCCAATTTCTTCGCCGGGAAACGGGCGGGCTTTCAGGTGGACCTCATCGGGCGGGGCTCCTGCCAGTCGCTGATCCACGCCCTGCAAATTGCCGCCTCCGGGAACTCTCTTCGAGGGGAAAGGGTGGTGCTGATCACCTCCCCCCAGTCCTATGTGGAGGGCGGCATCGCCCCGGACCTGTTTATGGCGAACTTTTCTGTCCAGGGGTATCTGGAACTATTGGCAGACGACTCCCTCTCGGACGAGGTGAAGGTCTACCTTTCCCGGCGGGTGGCGGAGTTGATGGAGGAATACAAGGCTTTGCCCGATGCCGCTCCGGTGGACCCGGCCATCGCCGCTTTGGCCGAGCATACCGCAGAGCCGGCCCTTCTTTCCGGCATAGGGAATGCGGTTCTTTCCCCCTATTATGCCGCCAGCCGCTGGCTGTACGGCCTAAAGGACAAGGCATCGGTTCGGGGTATTCTAACAGCGGGGGAGGATTTCTCTGTTCCCGCAGAGCTGCCTGCCATCGACTGGTCCGCCGAGGAGGAAGCCGCCATCACCGAGGGCAAGGCCATGAGCGGCAACAACGACTTCTGGATGCTGGACGACTATTACACCACCTACATTGGCTCCCGGCTGGAGCGGCAGAGAGACCGGGACGCAGACCTCAGCTATTCCCAATCCAGGGAATACGATGACCTGCGGATACTTTTCGCTGTCTGCCGGGAAAAAGGAATTGAGCCGCTGTTTATCCATGTGCCGCTCCACGGGCCCTGGAGCGACTACAGCGGCTTTGATGCGGACCGCCGGGCGGAGTATTACCAAAATGTCCGGGGAATTGCGGCGGAATACGGTGTTCAGACATTGGACCTCACCGGGCACGAGTACGAGGAATATTTTATGTGCGACACCATGCACCTGGGATGGAAGGGGTGGCTTGCGGTTGATAAAGCGCTTATCGAATATTAT
>JAAWRH010000009.1 GCA_022800935.1 Oscillospiraceae bacterium | reverse complement strand
ATATTCCTCAATAGCTCAGTTGGCAGAGCATGCGGCTGTTAACCGCAGGGTCGTTGGTTCGAGCCCAACTTGGGGAGCCACCTTTTGAGGCTCATCCGAAAAGATGAGCCTCAATTTAAGGGTTTTATTAGGGCCTTTAGCTCAGTTGGTTAGAGCAACCGGCTCATAACCGGTCGGTCCCGGGTTCGAGTCCCTGAAGGCCCACCTTTTTTGTAAATTTGGTTATATATATTTAAATATGGGGGTATAGCTCAGTTGGTAGAGCAGCGGTCTCCAAAACCGCGTGCCGAGGGTTCGAGCCCTTCTGCCCCCGTCGAATCCGGCTTAAACGGCGTGTTTAAGCCGGATTTTTGTGTTTTATAAACTTGTGATATTGCCGCATCTTGCTCAATTACTCGCCCTATGCTCTTCCCCCCAATGGCACATGGCCTCCATCACCGGGTAAAGGGAGCGTCCTTTCTCCGAAAGCGAATATTCTACCTTCGGCGGAATCTGCGGGTACTCGTGCCGGTCGATCAGCCCGTCGGCCTCTAATTCTTTTAGTTGGACGCTCAAGGTTTTGAGAGAATGCTGCTGGCGGGCGGCTGCGGCGGCTCTTATGATCGAACGGCTGGATGAGGAAGCGTAACGGCAAAGTAGACGCGATGAACATGGCCTAGGGCGGTATCTGCGCCCATGCTTTTCCACATCCACTCCAAAAACTATGTGCCGAGGGTTCAAGTCTTTCTGCCCCCGTTCAATCCGGCCTAAACGGCATGTTTAGTCCGGATTTTTGCGTTTTGTAGGTGGTACCAGCATCCACTTTATCCCCCTGGAAAACTGGCATTATGGGAGGTACCAATTTAGCAAAAACTTTGCAACCTCATTATTTTAGGAAGGCTATTCTTTCAGAAAATGGCTTTTTATTATTTTTACGCTGTAATACCTGGATAAATTCTCAAACAATCTTGACATTTTATAATAAAACACCTATAATTATGTTGATTAAAAAGGAGGTACTTTTTATGCACGCTGAAATGACTTCTTTTCCCTCTGAGTTAATTTCCAAAATGGTTCACTGTGTTGAGGAAGCTGTGGGAAGTGATATTCGAGCTGATATGGCTAATCTTGCAACTTCCAATAGTATATCGTCACGAATTTGGGACTTATTAAATACAAATCTTATCAAAAACTTGAAAGATGATTGTACTGTTTTGACTACAAATAGATACCGTTGGCAAATGATGATTATTTTTGAGAAGAATACCCAATGTATTTTTACATTTATGCGTGAAAAACGGTTTGCACAGCTTTGCAGACTTCAATATAAACGAAAGTATATGCACTATATTGATATGATGGCAAAACAGTTCAACTCGGAACTTATGCCGGAACAGGAACAGCTTACCCTTTTTTCACACACCTTTTTAGATGAAAACAGGCTGGTCGAAAAGGTACAAAAACTTTTGCGTGATTTGAAAGGTGGCATATCTGTTGTACAAAACCATGTCTTGATTTTGTTTGATACAATGGATTATCAGCTTTCCAGCATCAGGGCTGTTATGGTAACGCCCAATCTTGATATAGCACAAGGCTGCTCTCAGGATTGGTCAAAATATATTTCAGCGGATGAGGGCGTTGTTGTTGAAAGGGTTATCCATCCTGAAGCACCGGAGAACCACCCGAACAGGGGCCTTGCTCTTACGAAAAAATCTCTTGAGAGGAAACAAAATAACCTGCACCAGAAGGAAGCTGCCCAAACGTCTGAAACAGAACAATAATTGGATAGAGAGGTGCTTTCACATGAAAACTTCCTTCAATGGGGAGCGTTTAAAAAAGGCAAGAATATATAGGGGCTTAACGGTAGCAGAATTGGCGGAGCGTATCAACTGCCAACGTCAGACTTTGTCCATGTATGAAATTTCTAAAAGCCAGCCCGCGGATTCCAAAACAGTTGAAGAGATTTCCAAAGTATTGGATTTTCCAATCGGCTTTTTTTATGAGCATCCTCAAAAAGGCTTGTCAGGAACCACTTATTTTCGCTCGCTGCTTACAACCAGCAAAAAATACCGTATGGAACAAAGTGTCAAAATGGATATCCTGGCGCAAATATATTCTATGATCCAGGACTACATTGAGTTTCCCCAGTACGTCCCACTTCGTTTGGATAGAAATCCACTTCCTGGCGTTGCTGCTGCCGCGCTTAGGGAACAGTGGGGACTTGGCCATGGGCCAATAGAAAATCTGGTTTCCGTTGTGGAACAGCATGGTATCCTAGTGACTTCCTTTAGTACAAGCACCAATGATGTTGATGCGTTCAGTGAATTTGTAGATGTTGGCGGCAGTCAAACTTATTTAATTGCATATTCCAACAACAAAACCTCCGCTGCACGAATCCATTTTGACGTTGCACATGAACTTGGGCATATTTGCCTCCACGAGTGGAGCGAAGATATTGAGGAGCTCCCGAAAGAAGAATTTAAGCGGAGAGAGCAGCAGGCCCATGAGTTTGCAGCAGCGTTTCTTCTGCCTGAAGAAACGTTCCGCCAGGATGTGGAAGCAGGCTCCCAAACCCTCCCATTCTATAAACAGTTAAAGAAAAAATGGAGGGTCTCTATTGCCGCTATGATGCGTAGAGCCAAAGATTTAGGCGTCATGACGTCCGAAGAGTATATAACGCTTATAAAAACGATGCAAAGAAGGGGGATTCGTAAAGAGGAGCCGTTGGACGATGTACTGATTACCGCGGGCCCGGCATTATTAAAGACAGCAGTAGTAATGCTTTTGCAGGAACAGGTTTTTACCCCTCAGGAATTTATGGAGGAACTGTCAGAACATTACGACCTGACTATCAATCCCTTAGAAGTGGAATATCTTTTGGATTTGCCCGCAGGGACGTTAGCGCCGCCCAAGGTCATTGCGTTTCGTTCGCTGCAAATAAAACAGAAAAAATGAGGGAGCTGTCATGATAACTGGAGAGTTAAAGAACAAAATCAACAGCCTGTGGGAAATCTTCTGGACAGGCGGCATTACCAACCCGCTGGATGTAGTGGAGCAGATGACCTATTTAATGTTCATCCATGACCTGGACGCAACAGATAATCTCCGGGCAATGGAAAGTACCATGCTGGGACTGCCTTACCAAAGCATCTTTTCGGAAAAGGTGCAGATTGGGGAGCGGATTGTCGAAGGCAGACAGCTTAAATGGTCGGAATTCCACGACTCCCCTGCCCCAAAGATGTATTCCACCGTGCAGGAGCTGGTCTTCCCCTTTATCAAGAACCTCCATGGGGACAAGGCAAGCGCCTACGCTAAATATATGAACGACGCGATCTTTAAAATCCCCACACCGTTGATGCTGGACAAAATCGTAACCGCCTTGGACGGAATCTATTCCCAGATGGAGCAGCTCCACGATATGGATGTCCGCGGCGACGTTTACGAATACCTTCTCTCTAAAATTGCCACTGCCGGCGTAAACGGCCAGTTCCGCACGCCCCGGCACATTATTAAAATGATGGTGGAGCTCATGGCTCCCGGCCCGGACGAGGTAATCTGCGATCCGGCCTGTGGAACCTCCGGCTTTTTGGTGGCGGCTGGGGAGTACTTAAAGGAACACCATAAAGAAGAAGTCCTTTTCAACAGGCAGAAAAAAGAACACTACATGAACCATATGTTTTATGGCTTTGATATGGATAGGACAATGCTGCGCATCGGCGCCATGAACATGATGGCCCATGGCATCGAAAACCCCATCATTGAATACCGGGACAGCCTGTCCGACCAGAACCCGGACCGGGAGAAATTCTCCCTGATTCTGGCAAACCCGCCTTTTAAGGGCAGCCTGGACGCGGATATTGTGTCTGATGACCTGCTCAAGCTCTGCAAGACCAAAAAGACAGAGCTTTTATATCTGGCGCTGTTCCTGCGGATGCTGAAAATTGGCGGGCGGTGCGCCTGCATTGTGCCGGACGGGGTGCTGTTCGGTTCCTCCAAGGCACATAAGGATATCCGGCGGGAGCTGGTGGAAAACAACCGCCTGGAAGCAGTGATTTCCATGCCGTCAGGGGTATTCAAGCCCTATGCCGGGGTTTCCACCGGGGTGCTGGTGTTTACCAAGACAGGGCATGGCGGGACGGACAAGGTATGGTTTTACGATATGCGCGCCGACGGCATGAGTTTGGACGACAAGCGGGTCCCCGTAACGGAAAACGACATTCCCGATATTGTGGCGCGGTTCCACAACCTGGCGGCGGAGGAAGAAAGGGCGAGGACAGAGAAGTCCTTCCTGGTTCCAAAGGAAGAAATTGTGGGGAATGGGTATGATTTATCCATCAATAAGTATAAGCAGACAGAGTATGTACCGGTGGAGTATCCCCCGACCAGTGAGATTTTTGCGGAGCTTAGGGAACTGGAGGAGGAGATTGCCAAGGGGTTGAAGGAGTTGGAGGGGATGGTTTGATGGCGAGGTTAGATGAAGTGTGTTCCATTAACATGGGACAATCTCCTGAATCTTCTACATATAACGAAACAGGTGATGGAATTCCTTTTTTTCAAGGGAATGCTGATTTTGGAATAATACATCCGACAGTTCGTATTTGGTGTACTTCACCAACAAAAATTGCTCATTCAGGAGACATTTTAATTTCTGTTCGTGCCCCTATTGGCGCATTAAATATTGCAGATATAGATTGTTGTATTGGCAGGGGATTAGCCGCTTTAACGGTGAATGAAAAACTTAGCCATAAAAAATATATATGGTATGCAATTCAAAGTAAGATTGATGAACTAAACTCAAAAGGGACAGGAAGTACATTTAAGGCAATTAGTAAAAACATATTGAGCGAAACAGAAATTCCCCTCCCATCTCTTGAAAGACAGCAAGACATTGCCACCACCTTAGACAAACTCACCACCCTGATTTCCCTCCGAAAACAGCAGCTTGCAAAGTTGGATGAACTGGTCAAGGCTAGGTTTGTGGAGATGTTTGGGGAAAGTCGCCTAAACCCTAAAAGCTGGAATATAGTGAAGTTGGAACAGATTGCAGATGTTGGTTCAAGTAAACGAGTGTTTATTGAAGAATTGCAAGATGAAGGAATTCCTTTTTATCGTGGTACAGAAATTGGTAGTCTCGCAGAGGGGAAAAAAATTACACCAGAATTATTTATTACAAGGTCTCACTATGAATCTTTATGTAAAACGAGTGGTAGACCATCTATTGGAGATTTATTAATGCCTTCTATTTGTCCAGATGGGCGTATTTGGTTAGTGAGCAACGATGAACCATTTTACTTTAAAGACGGGCGTGTACTTTGGATTCATCCTATATCTCATCAGATAAATAGTAATTATTTACGATATGTTATAAAAGAGAAACTTATAGCTGATTATGATAATGTCGCGTCTGGAACCACGTTCTCGGAATTAAAAATCTTTGCTTTGAAATCTTTGTCTATCATGATACCTCCTTATATACTTCAACAAATGTTTTCGGATTTTGTCCTAAAAATAGACAATAGCAAATTGACAATAGAAAATAGTTTAGATAAAATGGAAGTATTGAAAAGGTCATTGATGCAGAAATACTTTGGATGAGGTGAACTAAATGGCAATTTTGGAACCAAGAAATTGGATTGAACCTGTAGAAAAGCTGATTGAAACATTATTTAATGGAGTTGGACAATTTTATGAACCCATACATATTCGCCGTATGGCAAAAGCTCGTGCAAAAGAAATTAGTATAATAGGTAAAGCATTAACAGATAATTTACAATTGCCAATTAAATATGAAAATGGGAATATTTCAATAGATAGTGCAGATATAAAGGATTTTATTCAGCGTACAGAGAATAGATTTTTATTTCAAGAAATGCAAAAACAGCAAAATATTGAAAATGTATTTATGCTCGCATATAAAAATTTAGAAAATGAAACTCCTGTTACTAAAGATCCCGTAGATCCTGATTGGATATCATGTTTCTTTGATTCAGTTGCAAAGGTAAGCAACGAACAAATGCAAGTTTTATGGGGAAAAGTACTATCGGGAGAAATAAAGAAACCAGGTGAGTTTTCTTTACGCACTTTGAATACTTTAAAAAATATTAGTCAAAGCGAGGCAAATTCATTTAAAAAACTATCTCAATATATACTTGAATGTCCTAACAATTTCTCTAATATAAATTCTGACTTTTTTCTTTTTAAGTTTGTAGATATTGAAGCCTATAATAACATCAGCACTTTGGATATAAGTGCTCTAAGCGAAGCGGGATTAATAGCAACTGATCCTACATTTTCAATGGGTTTTGATCTGCAGTCTAAACACTCAGTATATTATGATGGAGGTAATTATTCAATTGAATTTGAGAATATGGGAGGTGCTCCAATAGACATAAATTATCCGTCTTATTTTCTTACCAAAGCAGGACGCGAACTCTTTCCAATTGTATTCGAGCCAATGTCTGATGACCATTGCATTCAATACCTAGAATACTGTGTAAAACAGATAGAAGAATATGTAAGATTTTCAGCACAAATTACATATTGTATTCCTGGTAACGTAAAGCTTAAAGTTTTAAAAAGGAAAATGATTCCATGACCAACTTCGCCTCCCTCCACACTGATCCCCAGTTCGGCTCTTTCGCCCCCGCCCTGGAATATTTTAGTTGATTTTTCCCAACCTATGCTATATATTTTAAGTAAAGGCCGCCTAAGCCTGAAAAGAAAGAGGTGCTTTTATGGGTAAAATCCTGGGAATTGCCATTCAAAATTACGGCACGCTGAAAAATGTAAAAATGGGCAAGCTATTCAGTGACCAGAGCAGTAAAGAGCTTGGCAATATGATTGCTGTCATCGGCGCCAGCGGCAACGGGAAAAGCACCCTTGCAGATGCGTTCGGCTTTATCTCCGACTGCTTGTCAGGGGATGTGGAATCCGCCTGTGACGCAAATAACCGCGGCGGATATGACCAGTTGGTTTCCCAGGATTCCGCTGAACCAATCCACTTTGAGATATATTATAAAGAGACAAGCAATTCCAGACCTATTACCTATGAGCTGACGATTGGAAAGGATAAAAAGAACCGGCCCTATGTAAAAGAAGAACGTCTCCGGCAGCGCAGACCTAAAAATAAAAACGGCCGTCCCCTTTCTTTCCTATACTTAATCGACGGAAAAGGATATGCCTTTTCAGGCACGGACGGCGGACAGGATGACAACGGCTC
This sequence comes from Oscillospiraceae bacterium, assembly GCA_022800935.1. Taxonomy (GTDB): domain Bacteria; phylum Bacillota; class Clostridia; order Oscillospirales; family Ruminococcaceae; genus UBA1405. Next base: position 91,460 of record JAAWRH010000009.1, on the reverse strand, counting down.
CATAGAAGGAAGCAAAGAAGAGGTTGAACTTTCAGATATCAGAAAATTGGGAATTGTGACTTTAGGCGCTATGAAACAATACTCCCGTATTGAAATGTTTCTTGATTTTCTGAAAAGCTGGTTCCTATGCTATTTTGCCCCAGATACAGCCCGGCAGGTACAGACATCCGCGCCTGCCCCCTATTTAAACCGCACAGGAAGCAACTTGAATAATGTGGCCCAATATATGTATCGTGAAAATCCCGATGAATTTAAAAAAATTCTGGCAGATATTCAAACAAAGATACCCAATATTACCCAGATTGAACCGGTCAAAATGCCAAATGGTCAAATGGTATTGGAGTTTTATCAACAAGGCTTTGACCATCCCTTTTTCTCCCCCCGTATGTCGGACGGAACCCTGAAGCTGTTTGCCTATTATCTTTTGTTACATGAAAAAAATCCCCGGCAGCTTGTTTTTATTGAAGAGCCTGAAAATGGACTGTACCATCAATATCTGACGGATTTGGCGATAGAGATGCGAAAAAACGTTGGCACAGGCTACACCAAGCAGTTGTTTGTCACCACGCACAGCCCCTTTTTTGTAAACGCATTGGCGCCGGAACAGGTTTGGGTGCTGGAAAAGGGGGAAGACGGTTTTTCTGCCATACGCCAGGCTTCATCCTATGAATTTGTCAGCGATTTAATTGAGGAAGGCGCTGAAATGGGAGATTTATGGTATAGTAAATATTTTGGCTGATGTGTGGAGGGGAGCATATTGTATTTTCAATTTCTGATTGAGGATATGTCAAGCGCGGAGCTGGTTAAAATTCTGATGGACAAGATAGCTGAAAAAAGCCAGAAAATTGAATATGACTGTAAATATTTCCATGGATTGGGAGGTTTTACTAAGAAAAACACAGTTAAGGAAACAAAGACCGGAAAACTGCTGAATGATCTTGCAACCTATCTGAAAGGATTCAGTAAAAGCCTCCAGAATATTCAGGCTGCTATTATCGTAGTGCTTGATAATGATGACCGCGATACAAATAATTTCCAGCGGCAACTCCGGGAAATTGCTGAACAGAATGAAATTAAAACAGACCATGTGTTTTGTATTGCCGTGGAAGAGGTGGAAGCCTGGCTGCTGGGAGATGAGGAAGCAGTCAAAGCAGCATATCCCAGCGCTAAATTACAGGTTCTGCATAGCTATGTACAGGACAGCATTTGTGGTACATGGGAGGTTCTTGCGGATACTGTCTATCCCGGCGGGCTCGCAAAGTTCCGCAAAAACTGTCCAACATATGTAGACGTCGGAAAATACAAAACCATATGGGCAAAAGAAATAGGGATACATATGAATATTTCAAAGAATAAGTCCCCAAGCTTCCAAACGTTTATTTCGGAAATTCAAAAGAGACTGCCCGCTTAAATGGAGGTACTGCCATGACCAACTTCGACTTCCTCCTCACCGACCCCCAATTCAATTCTTTCGCCCCTGCCGCTGTCGCCGCCGAAAAAATCTTTCAAATAGACCTGTCCTCCTGTATCGTGAACTGCCGCCGGGCGATGGAATTCGCGGTCAAATGGATGTACTCCGTTGACGGCTCCCTGACCCTGCCCTATGATACCCGCCTGTACAGCCTGATACATAACGAAGATTTCCGGGATATTGTGGGAACCGATATCTGGACGCGGATGGAACTCATCCGTACCCTGGGCAATGATTCCGCCCATCAAAGCCAAACTCATACCCGCCAGAAAGCGGAGCTGTGCCTGGAAAACCTCTACATATTCCTGGACTTTGTGGCGTGTTGCTATGGAACCAGCTACACAGAGGGCCAGTTCAGCCCCGCCCTGCTGGATAGCCAGCCCGAACCCACCCCTACACCTGTCCCGGAGGTGGATTTGGAAAAGCTCCTTGAAGAAAATCGGGCTATGCGGGAAGAACTGACCGCCCGCCGGGAAACCCAGCAGCAGGCATATGTCCCCAAGCCCTTGGAGCTGACCGAATACGAAACCCGGAAAATCTACATCGACGCAATGCTCACAGACGCGGGCTGGACTGCGGGGAAGGACTGGCGCAATGAAGTACCGCTTTCCGGCATGGCAAACAAGTCTGGGGATGGCTTTGCGGATTATGTCTTTTACGGGGACGACGGCCGTCCCCTTGCCATTCTGGAAGCCAAGCGAACCTGTGTGGATGTGTCCCAGGGCCGCCAGCAGGCAAAGCTTTACGCCGATATTCTGGAAAAGGAGTATAGCCGCCGTCCGGTGATATTCCTTTCCAACGGCTTCGAGACACGGATCAATGATAACCGTTACCCGGAGCGCAAAGTCGCGGCTATGTATTCCAAGCGGGACTTGGAAAAGCTGTTTAATCTGCGAGCCATGCAGACAAGCTTAGACCAGGTAAACATTTCAAAGAGGATTGCCGGACGCTATTACCAGGAGGGCGCGATCCGGGCGGTCTGCGATACCTTTGGCCGCCGGAACCGCCGGAAAGCCCTGCTGGTCATGGCAACAGGCTCCGGCAAAACCCGGACGGCTGTGGGCTTGTGCGATGTGCTTCTCCAGCACCAATGGATTAAGAACATCCTCTTTCTGGCAGACCGGACTTCCCTGGTAAGGCAGGCGAAAAAATCCTTTGTCAAGCTGCTGCCAGATTTATCCGTGACAAATTTGTGTGAAGAAAAGGACAATATGTCAGCCCACTGTGTGTTCTCCACCTACCAGACCATGATGAACTGCATTGACTCGGCAAGGGATCGGGAAGGGAAGCTGTTTACCTGCGGGCACTTTGATTTGGTGATCTGCGACGAAGCCCATCGCTCCATTTATAACAAGTATCAGGACATATTCACCTATTTTGACGCGCCCCTTGTGGGAATGACCGCCACCCCAAAGGATGATATCGACAAAAACACCTATGAGATTTTCGAGCTGGAAAACGGCGTCCCTACCTACGGCTATGAATTAGCCCAGGCGGTCAGGGATGGCTTCCTGGTGGATTTTATGTCAGTGGAAACCGGACTGAACTTTATTGAAAACGGGATTGTTTACGACCAGCTTTCAGACGAGGACAAAGCCGCCTATGAAGCGACCTTCAGCCGGGACGGGGAGCTGCCGGAAAGCATTTCTTCCTCTGCGCTGAACGAATGGGTCTTTAACGAGGACACCATCCGCAAAGTCCTGCAAATTGTAATGGAAAACGGCTTAAAGGTAGATTATGGGGCAAAGCTGGGAAAAACCATCCTCTTTGCCAAAAACCACGCCCACGCGGAAAAGATTCTGGAAATTTTCGGGAAAGCATACCCGGAATTTCCAGGCTATGCGGTGGTGATAGATAACCATATCAGCTATGCTGAGCAGGCCATTGAAGAATTTTCCGAGGGCAAAAATCTGCCGCAGATCGCTATATCGGTGGATATGCTGGATACTGGCATAGATATCCCGGAGGTTTTGAACCTGGTCTTTTTCAAAAAGGTGATGAGCAAAGCCAAGTTCTGGCAGATGATAGGCAGGGGAACCCGGCTCTGCCCTGGGCTGATAGACGGGGAGGATAAGAAAAAGTTTTACGTCTTTGACTTCTGCGGGAATTTTGAGTTTTTCCGCATGAACAAGAGCAAACCCGCCGCCGGGCAGGTTTCTCTGCAAAGCGCGCTGTTCCGGCTGAAAGCGGAAATTGCCTGGCAGCTTCAGGATTTGGCATACCAGACAGAAGCGCTGATCCCTTTCCGAAAATCCCTGGTGGAAGATATGGCTGGCAAGGCGCGGGAGCTGAACCGGGAAAATTTCGCGGTGCGGCAGCATTTAAAATATGTGGAGAAATTTTCTGTCCCTGAACAGTATAACGCCCTTACCTATGAAGATACCCTGATGATTGGGGCGGAAGTGGCGCCTTTGATTTTACCAGATGCGGATGATCCAAAGGCGCTAAGATTTGACGCTTTAATGTATGGGATTGAGCTGGCGTATTTGGCAGGCAGAAAGTATTCCCGCGCCCGCAGGGATTTGTTCCAGAAGGTCAGCGCAGTTGCAGGAGTCGCCAATATCCCCGAAATTATGGAGCAGAAAGAACTCATTGAAAACATTTTACATAACAGTTATCTGGAAAACGCGGGGGTCAATGAGTTTGAGAATATCCGGGAAAAGCTGCGCGGCCTTATGAAATATATCCCGGCGGAAAGCGCGGTTTATGAAACCAATTTTGACGATGAAATCCTGTCCGTTGAGTGGAAGGAAGCGGAGCTGGAAAACGACGACCTGAAAAATTACAAGGCCAAAGCGGAATTTTATGTCCGCCAGCACCAGGACGAGGCCGTTATCGCCAAATTAAAGGGCAACGTTCCCCTTACCCCGGAGGATGTAAAAGCTTTAGAGCAGATTTTATGGAGCGAAGTGGGAACCAGGCAGGAATATGAGGCGGAATGTGGTCAAAAGCCTTTGGGCGAATTTGTCCGGGAAATTGTGGGGCTGGATATGAACGCCGCTAAAACAGCTTTCGCGGATTATCTCAACAACGTCAACCTGGACAGCCGTCAGATTTACTTTGTCAACCAGATTGTAGAGTATATTGTCCACAATGGGATGATGAAGGATTTATCTGTCCTGCAAAGCCCGCCCTTTACCGACAGGGGCAGTGTGGCGGAAGTGTTTACGGATTTGTCGGTCTGGACAGGAATCCGGGCTGTGATTGATAAAATCAACGGCAATGTCTCCGCAGCATAAAATCATTTTTAACTAAATTTTATTGGGGAGTGAATGGCAATAAATAGATATTATAATAAGCCGAACCTGTCGAAAGAACAGCAGTTATTTATCTTAAAGGCAAAAGAAGGGAACAATATTCTTGTTGACGCTTGTATTGGAAGCGGGAAAACAACCGCCATACAGCGCCTTTGTAATGAACTGCCTGCTAATTTAAAAATATTGTATCTTACATACAATAGACTTTTGAAATTAGATGCAAAGTCTAAGATTAAAAACTCAAATGTAACAGTGACAAACTATCATGGCTTTGCCTATTTAGCTTTGAATAAAATCGGGGTTTCAGCCGGTATCTCTGATCTGATTCAATCTTTTAACAGGAAAAAGCCAAAATTGGAACCTTATGATGTTCTTATCATTGACGAATATCAAGATATTGAGCTGGAATTTTCTGAAATGCTGGAATATATAAAATCCACAAATCCCAAAATGCAGATTATCGCTGTGGGGGATATGGAACAGAAAATATATGATAAGACAACATTAAATGTTCCTGAATTTATGGAGAGATTTCTTGGCAGGCATATTAAACTGGAATTTACACAGTGCTTTAGATTATCAGCAGATTTGGCTGCCAGGCTGGGCCGCATATGGCATAAAAGCATTATAGGGGTAAATAAAAATTGCGTGGTTGAGGAAATGCCAATAGACAAAGTTGTCAATTTCCTAGCAGAACAAAACCCGCGGGATATTTTATGTCTTGGGGCCAGGACAGGCGATTTGGCGGATACGCTGAATATTTTAGAAACCAGATATCCTGAAAAATTCAATAAAAAAACGGTCTTTGCCAGTATATCAGATAAGGATGCAGCAGGTTCAACCCAGCCCAAGCCTACATCGGCAATCTTTACAACCTTTGACAGCAGCAAAGGGCTTGAACGAAAAGTATGCGTTGTATTTGATTACACAGAAAGCTATTGGGAATCAAGAATTTCAAAACCCCAGCAGTCATATAAAATTTTAAGGAACATTTTCTGTGTAGCGGCAAGCCGTGGAAAAGAACGGATCATTTTTGTTAAAGGCAGAGAGGAAATGCTTTCAGAGGAAACATTGTCAACAGAGCAGGATGCTGGCCATAGATTTGAAAACATTGACATTTCAGGAATGTTTGACTTTAAGTATAAGGAAGATATTGAAGAATGTTATTCTTTGCTTCAGATAACTCGTCTTACAAATCCTGAAGATTTATCTGAAATTTATATCAGCAACCAGGATGAACTGATTGACCTTTCACCGTGTATTGGGATATATCAGGAAGCGGTATTTTTTAACGGTTATGAAATTGATAAGAATATTGAACTATGGATAGACTTAAATAAACAAAATTACCTGTATACTTCAAAAGAAAGGGCATTGCCCCTGGACAACAAAATTTTAATCCTTGTTTCCATGGAAACGCGGCAGAACCGTTACAGGGAACAGGTAGGAACGCCTTTTGTCAGCGAAGTAGAACGCCGGCAGATTGTTGAACGCCTGAGCAGTATATTTTCAGTAGATGAGACAGTACAGGTGCCATGTGTCATTGACTTTGCCAGGGAGGAAAACGGAGATGTCCTTTTTTCGGCACAGGGTTTTGCTGATGTTGTACAGAATGACATCGTTTATGAACTAAAATTTGTATCTGAAGTTACCCATGAACATTTTTTGCAGTGTGCGTCTTATGTTGTGGCATTGGGACTTGAGGAAGGGATCCTTTGGAATACAAGGAATAATGCCCGCTACAAAATAGAAATCTCCGACAGGAAAAAATATTTAGACGCAGTAGCCAAGGCAGTTACAAAGGGGGATTTGAAAAAATATTGCCATCCCAGCCACGAAAGCCAATGGAAAATGATTCAATCATTTCATGAAAAATGAAAAAAGGCAGTGACAACCATAGTCGTTGCATATTTAACGGCGGCGGCGCTGGTCCCATCTGTCATGTTGGAGGTTCTGTTTTGAACAGTATCTCATACTGCATGACTTGAAGGGGATACACCTGATTCATGATGAAAAAAATTCAGTAAAATACAAAATTGCTCCAAGAAAAAATGCGCCCTGACAAACTTCAGAGCGCATTTTCATTTCTAAATGGGTCTGCCCCAAAAGGCCGCCGATTGATTGGGGAGGGTGATCCTATCGGTATGGGGAAAGAATTCCTCCATAAGCTGCCGGAGAGCCTTTATATATTCCCGTTCCTCTGGGGAGTCCGGCTCAGGCGCATAGGAGGAGGAGAGACTGCGCTGAATAAACGCCTCCTTTGTATAGGTCAAGGGGAAGTCAAATCGTTGGCTTTGGTACGCTTTTCCCAGCAAAATTTCCAGCCTTGGGATTGTTTTTTCTAGGCCATGGCTCAGGGATGTGAAGTCGGGGCACAGCCTTTGGCATAGCTTGTGTTGGCGGAGAGTGAAGGGGTCGGCATAATTGCGGCAGTTGATAACCGCGAAGAAGATGCCCTCCGGCTTTAAAATTCGCTTGCATTCCCTTTGAAAATTCTCCATTTCAAACCAATGGAGCGCGGACGCCGCCGCGACGATATCCATACTGTGTTCCTCCAATGTAGTTGCTTCTGCCACTGCTGCAATGGAGATAAAATGGGGATTTCCCGCAAATTCCCGGACTGCCTGTTCACGCATTTTTGCATTAGGCTCCACGCAGTATACGCTAAATCCATGCTCTATCAGGGGCTTAGCGAAAAGGCCAGTTCCAGAACCAATATCGGCAATTCTGCCGTCAGGTTTCAATATTTCTCCCAGGAGCAGCCCTATGACACCTTCGGCGTAGCCTGGTCTGGACTTTTGGTAGTTTTCGGCCCGGTTGGTAAATAGTTCTTCATTTGCCATATTCTTCCTCCTTTTTGTTTTCCATTATAGATTTATTAAAAAGCTGAGGATACTTGCGGCCTGCCTTATCATAAATCAGAGGGCTGTGAAGGGTCAGACCCAAATATATTGAATTAGAATATCTGACATCAGAAAGGTGACGCAGTATTATCCGCCTCATTCAGCCTAATTTCCGGCTCATTCTTCCGCCCCTTCCCATAGGGACAGACATAGTCCGGGCACAAATTCCCTTCGCTCCATGCCATCATCGTCTCCAGCACCGGGATAAAGCTATTCCCCAGCTCCGTCAGGGAATACTCCACCCTTGGAGGAATCTCACTGTATACCTTCCTGTGCAGGAAGCCGTCCCCCTCCAGCTCTCGAAGCTGTTTTGTCAGTGTGGACTGGGTAATGCCATCCAAACGGCGCATCAGCTCCCCGAAGCGCTGTACCTTATAAAAGGCAACATACCACAAAATCAGAATTTTCCACTTCCCACCTATCACAGCCTGGAGCATGCTCATGGGCACACAGCGGGCGAGCGCTTTTTGATCGCTGAACTTGTTTTCAGGCATTGTAACACTTCCTTCTACTCAAAAGTATATTGGATAAAGGCAAAAAAATCAAAGCGGTGTACATTGGTATGAAAAAGAATACTATGGCTAAAAAAAGACAGTACTTGAAGGACGCGGAGCATTGTGATATTTTAGTTGCAGAACCAAACGGAAAAAGGAGCGATAAATTTATGCACTACACAGGAACCATCTGGCGTCCCCCTTATGAGGCCTCCTCGCTGCTTTTGGAGGTTACGGCGGGCTGCACCCATCACAGCTGCAAGTTCTGTACCCTCTACGCCGATCTGCCGTTTCCGTTCAAAATGTCCCCCCTTTCGGACATAGAAGAGGATTTGAAGGAAGCGAAAGCGCAGATGAAGCTGTGGAAAGGCGGCGTTCCGAGGACCTTTTTGACGGGCGCAAATCCATTTGTGCTGAACTTTTCACGGCTGATGGAAATTGCGGAGCTGATAAAAACGTACTTCCCCGGCAGCGAAACCATCGGCTGCTTTGCCAGAGTGACCGACATCTCCCTGAAAACTGACGAGGAGCTTTCCGCCTTGGCGGCGGCCGGGTATGACGGCTTGACCATCGGCATTGAAACAGGCGACAGCCAAGCGCTGGAATTTATGAACAAGGGGTATCTTTCAGCGGATATCGCCGCCCAGTGCCTCCGGCTTGACAGGGCGGGAATCGGATACAGCTTTTTCTATCTTGCGGGCATTTCCGGTATGGGAAAGGGCGAACAGGGCGCAAGGGCCACCGCCGGAGTATGTAACCGGCTTCACCCCAGAATCATCGGTGTCAATATGCTGACCATCTACCCCGATTCGGAGCTTTACGGCGAAATCCAAAGGGGGAATTGGCAGGAGGAAACCGAGATTGAAAAGTATAAGGAGATCAAAGCATTGGTTGAAAACCTGAATATTCCCGTCTGGTTCGGCGCGCTGGGGGCCTCCAACCCGGTACCGGTTCAGGGCAGACTTCCGGAGGACAGGGAGAAGATATTAGCGGTGCTGGACACCATTATCGAAAAGGTCGGAGAGGATGAATTGCGGGATTACCGCAAAAATCTCCGCCATCTATAGGAGGGAGCCTATGCACTTTACCGGAAGAACCTGGCGTCCGCCTTATGAGGCCAGCTCCTGCATCATCCAGCTGACCTCCGGCTGCACCTATCAAAAATGCAGCTTCTGCAACCTGTATCAGGACGAGCCCTTTGCCCTGTCGCCCTTGTCGGAATTTGAGGAGGATTTAAGGGAAATCAAGGCGTACCAGCCCAATGCCAGGAGGATTTTTGTCACAGGGGCCAATCCCTTTGCGCTGAGCTATGAGCGGTTAAAGCCCTATATTTTGACTGTCCGGGATTATCTGATTAAATGCCGGGATATCGCCATGTTTGCCAGCATACGGGACATCAAAAATAAGGAGCCATGGCAGCTGAAAAAGCTGCGGGCCATGGGGGTAAACGGCCTGACCATCGGCACCGAAAGCGGCGACGACGCCACCCTTGCGCTGGCAAACAAGGGATATACCGCCCAGGATATTGTAGAGCAGTGCCAAAAGCTGGACGAGGCGGGAATCGAATATTACTTTGTGTATATGACCGGGCTGGCGGGGAAGGGGGCGGGCCGCCGCAACGCGGTAAACAGCGCGAGGGTATTCAGCCAGCTCAATCCCTATTTGATATCGGTGGATTCCCTCACACTGTTTCCCGGCACCGGGCTCTTTGAGCTGGAAAGGGAGGGGAAATTTATTCAGGCCGGGGAGAAGGAGCGGATTGCCGAATTGCAGACATTGATTCAAAATTTACAGATACGGATGCATTTGTTGGCAAATTCAAAATCCAACTTTTACCCCATCACTGCATATCTGCCAAAGGAGCGGGTTTCGGCGGTTGAGGAATTACAGTGGGTGATTGACACGTTTGACGAGGCGGCGATGGTCCGCTGGCGCGGCGGGCTGAAGTCATTAGGGTAAAAAATCAGGAGAAAACTCAGACAAGTGAAAAGCTTTGGCCGCTTCCTCAAAAGTGACCAAAGCTTTTCATCTGCCTGGGTTTTCTGCGTTTCAGGGGGACACCTTATTTCAGGAAATCCTCCACCACCTGGGGGGCCTTCTCAATGGCCTGGTCCAGCTTGGCAATGTCGCCCACACCGCCCATGGCGCTGTCAGGCCGTCCGCCGCCGGATGCTCCCGTCAGCCCGGATACCAGCTTGACAATCTTCCCCGCATGGGCCCCGGCCTTCACCGCGTCCGCACCGCAGACCACCAGGATATTTCCCTTTTCCTCGTTGACGCCGCCCAGTACCGCAATGACTTTGGAGGAGCTCTCCTTGATACGGTCGCCCATCATCCGCAGGGTGTCCGGCTTCATGTTGTTGACCCGGACCGCTGCCACAGACATGCCCTTGATTTCCACCGCGCTGCTTAGCAGGCTTTCCACATTGGCGTTGGCAATCCGTGAATTCAGGGTATCGATCTCCCGGTCCTTGGCCTTCATATCAGCCATCACAGCGGCAGAGCGGGCGGGGAGCTCTTCGACATTGCCGGATTTCAGATTTTCGGCAATGCTTCCCAGCAGCGCGTCCTTGTGGTCCAGCAGGGCCAGCACGCCGGAACCGGTCACGCCCTCAATTCTGCGGACGCCGGAGGCCACCGAGGATTCGGAGACAATCCGGAACAGCCCGATGTGGGCGGTGTTCTTCACATGTGTACCGCCGCAGAACTCGACAGATTTGTCCTCCACCTTGACCACCCGGACCACGTCGCCGTACTTCTCACCGAACAGCGCCATAGCGCCCAGCCTTTTGGCCTCCTCCAGGGGCATTTCCTGAACGGTTACGTCGTAGGCGTCCAGAATCAGCTCGTTGACCATCGCCTCCACCTTTTCCAGCTCCTCCCTGGTCATGGCGGAGAAGTGGGAAAAGTCGAACCGCAGGCGCTCGCTGTCCACATAAGAGCCCGCCTGATGGACATGCGTTCCCAAAACCGCCCTTAAAGCGGATTGCAGCAGGTGGGAGGCGGTGTGGTTGCGCATAATGGCATGACGGCGCTTTTTATCCACCAGCGCGTCAACAGCATCGCCCTTGGAAAGCATCCCCGCTGTCATATGTCCAACGTGCATAAACAGCCCGGTCTGGGATTTTTTGCAGTCAGTCACATGGAAAACGGTTTCTCCCATCTTCAAAACGCCCTGGTCGCCAATCTGGCCGCCCATCTCCGCGTAAAAAGGAGTTTGTGTGAGGATAATTGCCGCGTTGTCGCCGTCGCTGATGTTGTCCACAAGCTGGCCGTCCTTGACGATAGCCAGGATTTCCGCCTTGTCCTCCAGCTTTTCATAGCCGCTAAAGTGGTTTTCCACATTGGCGAACTCCGCCAGCACATCCTCCGCCCATCCCACGCTGCCGAGGTCGGCGGCGTTGCTGCGGGCAGTCTCCCGCTGCTTCTGCATACATTTCTGGAATTCCTCCATATCCACCGAGACGCCCTTTTCCTCCGCGATTTCAGAGGTCAGGTCGATGGGGAACCCAAAGGTATCGTACAGCCGGAAGGCCTCGCCGCCATCCAGCACCTTTTTGCCCTCTGCCTCCAGCTTGTCAAGCAGGCCGCTTAAGGTTTCCATACCCTGGTCGATGGTGCGGGCAAAGCGCTCCTCCTCTACCTGGATCATCTTGACGATATATTCCTTCTTTTCGGTCAGCTCCGGGTAGGCGCTGGCATTTTCCCTGATGACGGTTTCGCAGACCTTGTACAGGAAGGGCTCCTGAATGCCCAGAAGCCGCCCGTGGCGGGCCGCCCGGCGCAGCAGGCGCTTGAGGACATAGCCCCGGCCCTCGTTCTGGGGAACAACGCCGTCTCCAATCATAAAGGTAGTGCTGCGGATATGGTCGGTAATTACCCGCAGAGAGATATCGTTCTTTTCGTCTTTCTTATAGGTCACGCCCGCAATCTGGGAGACGTGCTTCATGATATTCTGGATGGTATCCACCTCAAAGAGGTTGTCCACATCCTGCATGATGCAGGCAAGACGCTCCAGGCCCATGCCGGTGTCGATATTGGGATGCTCCAGGGGGGAGTAGTTTCCCTCACCGTCGGAGTTAAACTGGGTAAATACCAGGTTCCAGATTTCGATATACCGGTCGCAGTCGCAGCCGGGGCCGCAGGTGGGCTTGCCGCAGCCGTGCTTTTCGCCCCGGTCATAGAATATCTCCGAGTCCGGGCCGCAGGGGCCGCTGCCTATCTCCCAGAAGTTGTCCTCCAGCCGGACAATGTGGGAGGGGTCCATCCCCACCTCATCGGTCCAGTAGTGGAAGGCCTCGTCGTCCTTGGGGTAGATGGTGGCATAGAGCTTTTCGGCGGGGATTTCCATCACCTTGGTGAGGAATTCCCAGGCCCACGGAATGGCGTCCTTTTTAAAGTAATCGCCAAAGGAGAAGTTGCCCAGCATTTCAAAATAGGTGCCGTGGCGGGAGGTTTTCCCCACGCTTTCGATGTCGGGGGTTCTGATACATTTTTGGCAGGTGGTTACTCTGGTTCTGGGCGGAGTCACCTGGCCGGTAAAGTATTTTTTCATAGGTGCCATGCCGGAATTGATCAGCAGCAGGGAATTGTCGTCCCGCGGGATAAGGGGAAAGCTGTTGAGGCGAAGATGACCCTTCGATTCAAAGAAGGAAAGGTATTTTTCGCGGATTTCATTGAGTCCTGTCCATTTCATGGGAATAACATCCTTTCTGTATTTTTCAGACAAAGAAAAAGACCTCCGCCCGACAGTTGTTGGGACGAAGGCCGGAAAACCGGTAGCTCGTGGTACCACCCAAATTCATGCTTCCCACAGAACGTCTGGGGAAAACACCTTAAAACGCCTTTAACGCAAGCGGCACGGTGCGGATTAAGCACGGCTTAAAGGATGGCATGGGAACACGGCACTCAGGAGCTTTCAGCGGGCGCTCCCTCTCTGAAGAATGCGGCGAATCCCTTATTTCCTCTTCATCGCCTTTTAAAGAACAAGATAATTATATCCGCTCTTTTTGGGGATGTCAACCGATTGGGGAAAATTTCTTGCTTAAAAGGATTGCTGTCTGCCGCTCACAGGTAAAGCAGGACCCGGCGGTCAAAAGGCCGACAGGTCCTTTAGATTTTCTTTATCCGCAATCCTTACTCGTATAGCGGATACTTGCCGCACAGCTCCTCAACCCCGGCGCGGACCTGATCCGCCGAATTCTCGAAATCTGTCGCGGTCAGATAAATAAACTCCGCGATCCTGTCCATGTCCTCGCAGTTCAGGCCGCGGGTGGTGACAGCGGGGGTGCCGATGCGGATGCCGCTGGTGATAAAGGGGCTCTGGGGGTCGTTGGGAACGGCGTTTTTGTTTACCGTGATGTAAACCTTGTCCAGCCGCTTCTCCAGCGCCTTGCCGGTGACATTCATATTCTGGAGGTCCACCAGCATGAGGTGATTATCGGTTCCGCCGGAAACCAGATGGAAGCCCCTCCTGACCAGCCCGTCCGCCAGCGCTCTGGCATTGAGAACCACCTGGTGCTGATACGCTTTAAAGGAATCTGACATTGCCTCTCCCAGGCAGATCGCCTTTGCTGCGATAATGTGCTCCAGAGGACCTCCCTGGGTGCCGGGGAAGATGGCCTTGTCGATCTGTTTGGCCAGGGACTCTCTGCAAAGGATCAGCCCGCCCCGCGGTCCGCGCAGGGTTTTGTGGGTGGTGGTGGTGACGATATCCGCATAGGGCACGGGAGAGGGGTGTTCCCCTGCCGCCACCAGTCCGGCGATGTGGGCCATGTCCACCATCAGGTATGCGCCCACTTCCTTGGCAATTTCCGCCATACGGGGGAAGTCGATGGTGCGGGGATAGGCGCTGGCGCCCGCCACAATCAGCTTGGGCCTGTTTTCCAGGGCCAGCCTGCGGAGGTTTTCATAGTCTATCTTCTCGTCCTCCCCCAGGCCGTAGGGGACAAAGTTGAAGTAGCTTCCCGACATGTTTACCGGGGAGCCGTGGGTCAGATGTCCGCCTTCCGCCAGGCTCATGCCCAGAACAGTGTCGCCCGGCTTCAGCAGGGCAAAGTACACCGCCATATTCGCCTGCGCTCCGGAATGGGGCTGGACGTTGGCGTGCTCTGCGCCGAACAGCTTTTTGGCCCGTTCAATCGCCAAGGTTTCCACCACGTCGATGGCCTCGCAGCCGCCGTAATACCGTTTGCCAGAGTACCCCTCCGCGTATTTGTTGGTGAGGACCGAGCCCATGGCCGCCATAACCGCCGGGGAGACAATGTTCTCCGAGGCAATCAGCTCCAGGTTGCGCCGCTGGCGTTTCAGCTCCTGCACCATCGCCTGCCCTACCTCCGGGTCCTGCTGGGCCACAAAGCCGATGGTATCCATCATATCCTGATACATGGTATACACTTCCTTTTTTCATATTTTCAGATTGGACGCTTTCATTCTGCAAAATACCCTTATCCCGCAAAGGTATGATAAATAAATTATACACGAAAAATAACCCGGATTCAATCCACCGGAAAGCAGTAAAGCGAATTTGGGTGTTCCCACAGATTCCGAATGCCGGTCAGTACACTTTCTGGACAAAAGGGGCAAAAACAAATGCCTCTGTATCCGTCTGTCAGCAAAGAAACCGGGAAACCAGAAAATCCCCCAGACTCCCCGGCCGGATGAACAGCAGGGAATCGCCGGAGATGATAGACGGAAGCCGGAGCAGCCACACTGCCAGCAGAAGAACGCCCACAATCCCCCAAAAGCGGATGGAGGCCGCCTGCCTTGTCCGCCCCATCAGGAAACAGACGGCGGCATACCCGCAGCAGAGGGCCAGGGGATACACCATGGGATTCCAGTGAAGGGCCTGCCGCCATTCCATGCGGAGGGCGGAGAGCAGCGCCCGCGTCATTCCGCAGCCGGGACAGGGTATCCCCGTAATCGCATAAAAAGGGCACCGGTAAAAGCGGGACAGCAGCAGAATGAGAACCTCTGCCCCCGCGCAGAAAAGCAGCAGACGGCACAGCCGCTTTTGAAAGGAGCTTTTCTCCATCTCACGACATCCCCTAACAAAAAATACGGGGAAGACAGCCCTTGAAGCTGCCTTTCCCCCTTTGTATCAGATATAATAATCGGTGGTTACGGCGTCAAAATCAGAGCTGGCATAGCCTCTTTCCGCGTTGGAGCGGATTTCAATCACATACCGGCGATGTTTTTGGAAATCAATATCTTTAAAAGTGTAGCTGATATCAGTGGTGGTGATGGATTCGGAGAGATATTTGTGGTTTTCCCCATAGGTGCGCAGCCGGATGGTATAGCTCTGGGCGTGCTCCGCTTCGCTCCATTCCACCTCCAGGGTCTTGCCGTCCACAAATTTGGTTTTCAGAATCACCGGGGAGTCCACCTGTTCATAGCGGCTGTCCACCTGGCGGCAGAACCTGACAAACTCGGAGCCCATCTTTCCCTCCTGCGCCTGGACGTACATGACATACATTCCCTTCTCCCTGACGGGGATATCGTCCAGATGGTAATAGGATTTGGAGCTTGTGCTGTCCGTCAGCACCTTTCCCTTGGGGTCGAGGAGAACAAAACGGTAGGCGCCGGCGGATTCCGACTCGTTCCAGGAGGCCAGGAAATGTTCGTCCTCCACCTTCAGCTCCAGGCCGCGGGGGCGGTCAATTTTCTCCGAACCGGCCAGATACTGTGCGGAGGCAAAGCCGGAGTCCTCATAATCCTCCGTCCCCAGTGCCTTAAGCTTAAAGGTATAGAGAGCTCCGTCTTTGGCTTGGTAATCGGTGTAATAGGAGGTCTCATATTTGGAGAACTGCCTCTGTTCAATTACCTTGCCGCCGGATTTAATCTCCAGAAGATATCCGGAGGAGGAAGGGTTCAGATCAATCCAGCGGACCTTCATCCGGTCCCGGTAGGGACCGGCCTCCACCAACGGGGGAATGAGCTTCTGGGCGGATGATTCCCCGCCCTCCGGTTCCTCTCCAAGCCGTATGGTCTGGGGTTGGGAGGGGCTGGACTTGGAACTGCTCTCCGCCGGTTCAGCGGCGAATACAGAAAAGCCGCCAGCCGCGGCAAGACAGCAGGACAGCGCCGCCGCTGTGATAAGCTGGAATATTTTTGTATACCTTCGACAGTGGATAAAGGACATGAAATAATACCCCCTGAATCATAAAATTCAAATTTTCCCTTGACGAACATTCTCTTACAGTTGACCAGCGTATTGTGTATGGAGATAATCCATTAGCTCCTTATAAACTCCGCTTAAATATTCACACATATTTGTTCTCCATAGTCCAAAGGCAATCGTTTTTTCATCTGTAGAATTTAGTCCAAATGAGCTTCTTAACAGTTGAAAATAATAGAACTTTACCATATGCTCAATGTCAAATTCGGATAAATCAGATTCGTTTAAGTAGGAATCAATATATCGTTTTAATCTTCCAAAATTGATTTCTTTTCCGTCACAGCATTCTTTTGCGCCATATGTGTAGGAACGAATCAATTCCCAGACTGCGGGAAGCTTCGCGGCGCTTGAAAAGTCTATCACCGCAGTTATATTGTTTTTCCTGCAAAGAAGCTGAAGATTATTGTAATCCCCATGACTGTTCACTTTTTTTAAATTCCTAAGAGTCAGATAATCCATATCAAATTTGCTTAATAACTCTATTTTTTTATCGCATGCGTCAATGATCTTTTCCTGTAAATCCGTTCTTATGCCGGAACCTTTTACCTTATTTTTGATATTGGTATGTTTTTTTGTCGAATCGCTTTTGTTCCAATCGATAAACCAAGCATCCGGAAATCTATCGGGCAAAAAGCTTACATCTGCTAAGCAGCAATGAATTTTCCCCAGCAAGCCGGCGCTCTGAAACAGCAGCGGCTCTTCAAATTGGTTTTTGTTATAAGTATCGTCGTCCATAAAAAGTTGCATATGTAAAAGATGCCCTGACTGTTCACAGACATAACTGCCGTTTACGGCTTTAACAAATTCAGAGGTTGGAATTCCAGCGCTTTTTATGATATCACAAACCGCAATTTCCCTTTCAAGTGATTCCCGGTTGAATTTTGCCTGTAGTTCCTTCAAAAAGAATGCCCTGTCTTCTCCCGTTATTTTAAAACAGTTGGCGCTTCCTCCGCTCAGTTTCATTACTTGGGTTGGAAGAAAGCCATAATTGTTTTGAACAAAAATTGAAACGCCATTTAAATCCTCAAAAATACTATTTTCTACTGGCATTTCGCTTCATTCCCCCTTTATTCATTGTAGTCCGGAGGGCAGGGAGAAATCAAGGCGTATTTTTTGACAAAGATGAAATTATTTTTAATTTTGAAGTGGGATGGAGATGGGAGAGCCTTTTTGTCTGTTATTCTTAGCGCCATCTTCTGGTCCGTGAAAGATGTTGCCAGCGGCTATGGGCCGCCGGCAACCTTTCGCTGGGGCAAAAAAGCCCGTCTTGTTTCCTTTAATAGGTTTTTGAGGACAAGGTTAGGTTACCACCGTGACAAGTAAAAGACGGGCTTTTTAATCAAGTGGTTTTAGGCGGGGATTGATGAACTTTTTAGTTGGTGCAAAAAGATGTTTCGCGCCTGTGGGCGCGACCAGGGCTCTGCCCTGGACCTGCCACTTTCGAGAAAGCGGCCAAAGCTTTTAATTTGTTGGGGGTTCTTTGTTCTCCCCTAGTTCTACCGGATATTCCTTTCCCTCCTCCTTTTCGGGCTCAATCCCCTCCAGCTCTGCCAGGCCGTCCGCTATCAGCTTAAATACCGGAGCGGCTGCCTTTGCTCCGGATTCACCCTCCTCCGCAAATACTACAATGGCATATTTGGGGGACCTGGCCGGAAAAAAGCCTGTAAACCACGCATGAACAATCTCCTCGTCCTCTGTGCTCTCATCATCGCTGATTACATAGATCCCTGTCTGGGCAGACCCGGTCTTGCCACCCGCTCCCCCTGCTTCCGGTTTGGCATAAATGCCGCTCCCTTCCTCAACAACTCCTATCATAAATTCCTGAAGTGTTGCCGCCGTTCTTTGGCTGATAACCGGATTTGAGGCATATTTCGGTTCATAGCTGGCAATCCTCGTTCCTGTCTCGTCGGTAAATCCCTCCACCAAACGCGGGGTCACACTGTTTCCCCCATTGGCAATCAGGGCAACCATTTTAGCCAACTGCAAGGGGGTTGCCAGCAGCTTTCCCTGCCCAAAGGAGAGGTTGGCCGCCTCCGCTGGCATCATGTGGAGCTGACTGATTTCCGGCAGGGTCCCGGAAACACTTGTCATTCCCTCTGCCAGGGTATCCCCGCTGCCAAAGCCCATGGACTGCACCATCCTCATGACGTTATCCGGCCCCAGCAGCTTCATCAGATGGATAAAATAGGTGTTACAGGACTCCTGCACCGCCTCGCTCATATTGATGTTTCCATGTCCCGCCAGGTTGTTACAGTAAAAAATCTGCCCCTCAATGTCCTCATATCCCTTGCAGGTATAGGTGTGGTAGCGGGATATCCCGTTTTCCAGCGCGGCGGCGGCAACGGTCAGTTTGAAGGGAGAGCCCACATTATACGCGCTGAAGCACCGGTTGATAAAGGGGCTTCCCTCCGCTTCAAGACTTCCGGCTACATCGTTTTGGGAAAACTCCGGGTAGCTGGCGTATCCCAGAAGGTTCCCTGTGTCCACCTCCATCACCAGCGCTCCGCCGTATTCCATCGCCTTGCGCTGCGCGGGGTCCTCGGCCAGCTCCTCTGAGTTTTTATGGTAGATTGCCTCCTCACAGGCCTCCCGGATAATCTGCTGAATGTCGGAGTCCAGCGTCAGCACCACCCCCTCCCGCACGTCATAGCGACTCTTATTGACGGTAGGGCTCACACCGTCTACCGCGCTGCCGGTGACATCCGCCTGATAGGAGACCTCAATGACCGCCTCCCTGTGGGTGAGAAAATCGTCATATGCCCGCTCAATTCCGGATACTCCGTGCACTCCAGCGCCATCTGTATAGCCTATAATATGGGGGGCGAAGGGTTGGTCAGTGTACCGCTTGTACACTTCAAAGACATTGATGCCCTTGGCATAGACATATGGTGTGGGAAATTCCAATAAAAACGGCTTGCGCTCACGGGCAAGGTCCACAATAGAGGCGGACCTGTCCGGAAGCTGGCGGACCGCTGCCTGGACAGCCTGCTCCACAGGCATAACGGCGGCCCGGAACAGCCTCTGCTGGTTGACCAGGGGACGAAGCTTGCGATCGTAGATCATACCGCGGTTGGCGGCAACCCTCAGTGTCTGGGTACTCTGGGCCTGTCCAGCCTGAGCTAGGCCGCTGCCCTGTACCAAATAGACGAGGCGTATGACCAAAATGACCGCCATGACAATAAAGGCCAGAAAAAAGCCCAATATCCGCCGGCTGACTTGATTTTCCATGGGAAATCACTCCTTTGGAATTTAGGTTGCCCGGCTTTGGATGTTTTAGACCCGCGGTCTGTACCGAACGCATAAAAAGCTCTGTGGAACCCGCAAAACAACGGCATTCCACAGAGCCTGCTTGATAATATCTATAAATACATTTCTTTCATCCATCAACGGTCAGCCAATCTGTCAATTCCGTGGGCAGTTCCCGACGCGCCTCGTCTGAACAGATGAGATAGACGACATTTTGCTGTCAGTTCTTGTTCATTTATTTGGACAAGGCTGTGAATTTTATCTACTTTAGCAGCGAGACTCTCTTGTATGCCAATGCCAAAAACTCTTCAGCAGACAGTTCTTGATACAGCGAACTTTTTTCATGCTTGCGGTTAAAATCCACCTCTAAAGTTAAATATCGAATCTCTCTGCAAATTTTTAACTTTTGCCTGACAGAATTCCAGTTTATGTTGCCGTCATAGGGAAGTAAATGTGTATCGTCGTCTCCGCAGTTATCATCTAGGTGTACCGCAAATAATTTATCGCCATATCGGGTTAAACAATCAGCGTCCCGATGATTAAAATATTCATGTCCGCTGTCATAGCAAAAGCCCAGGCAGTTGGATTTAATATTTTTGTAAACATAATCCAGATGTTGTATACTGTCAAGATTTTCAAGCGCTAGCTTTATTTGGTTTTTCTCGGCGGAATCCACCATCCGCTTGATTCGTTCCAAACCGATTTGTGTGATTTCAGGTTTAGAGGACAAGCGGGTGATGTGCATAACAACCGTCGGGATAGCGTGACGTTTACAATCGTCGATACACGATAATATTGTCCGAAGATAATCGTCGCCGTTCAATCCGTCTATCCATAAATCATTCGGGTTGCTGCATGGCGCATGAACATAATCAATATCTAACCCCTGTTTTCTGGCCATTTCCGGTTGGCAATTTTTGTCACCAAATTCATCGCCCCACCAAAGGGATACTGCATCAAATCCTACTCTTTTTATCATTTGCAGCCGCTGCTGCAGGGGATGCTGATAGCTAAACCACGAAAATATTCCCAAACCAAGCATAGAAGACTCCTCTTTCGGTTCTGATCTGTTAAACTGCCTTCATGAGGAGTATAACACAGCGGTGCGGTCAAATCAATCGTCTAAAGCAGAGATTTTTCCGCCTTTCTTTTACGACCTGTTGCATCTCTTACCCGGCATATACACAACCTGTTCTTTGAAAAAAGTAGTGGATGCAATCGAAAAACTGTGATTGACGCCCATCTTTGACAGTTGGAAAGATAAAAAAACAAAGAAAATGGCTCTGCAAAAAGGAATTTCGGGATTAAATCACCAAGCACAGGATATGGTAATTTATCTTTTGCCTTTGACTTTGAAAATTTTTTTAAAAAGCTATTGCATTTTGAAAAATAACGTGCTATAATAACTATCGTTGTTTGGGGGCGTAGCTCACCTGGGAGTCCGGGACATCGAGTGTGAGACCCGAAGGCAAAAGCAAAAATTCAAAAGAGAATACATGGGAAAATGCCTGTATAGTGAAGAAAAATCATATCTGGGGGCGTAGCTCACCTGGGAGAGCGCTTGAATGGCATTCAAGAGGTAGAGGGTTCGATCCCCTTCGTCTCCACCAGAAAGAAAGCTCGTACAGCTGAAAAGTTGTACGAGCCTTCTGCATATGAGAGGGCAAAAGAAAAGAGAGAACGGATATCCAAAGGAGGGAAATACACAATAGTGTATCTACTGAAGATATGGGAAATACTGGTATAGCTGTAAAAGAGAAGTGGTAGGAGAGATTAAGTTGTCTATTAATGTTTTTGAAAAACTACTTATTGAAAAAATAGAAAATTTTATTTTAGCATTCTCAGAAACATCTGAAAAGGTTTTTTTTGATGATGCTGGTAAACAAATTCATCCAGGAGAATTTGGTAAATTTCGTGAAGACATTTGTAAAGAATTTATTAGGTTTTTTGTTCCGCATCGCCTGGATATAGGAGAAGGTTTTTTAATCACATCAACAAATAAAATTAGTACCCAATGTGATATTGTTATATATGATGCTACATCAACCCCTCTTATCAAATCAGATTCTCAACAAAAATTTTATCCAGTAGAAACTGTTGCTGCGATTGGAGAAGTAAAATCTATTTTATCTAAAAACGAGTTTAAAACTGCTATCAATAAACTATCTAAAGTAAAAGAGCTTAGAGAAGATATACAACATCCTGTAATAATCAAGAAGGATAGAGAAGGCCCATTTGATCCAATTATTGACCCTTATGATCAAATATTTACATTCATGATTTGTAAAAAACTTAATTTTGATTTCTCTGACATTACCAGCGAAATTAACAGTATGTATGATTCAACTGTCGAATATCGACATAGACATAATCTAATCCTCAGCGTCGAGGATGGACTGCTTGCATATTATGATAATAATGGAAAAACAATGATGTATCCCTGGTTTGCTAATATGATATTAAAAAATCGATTTACTCAGCCAGACACTAACCCTTACAGTCACTTTAAACTGTTTTCCTCATATCTTTTTCTAGGCACTACAAGCAATACAATATTATATCCAGAAATTTCTGACTATATGGGTTGTATTGAAGGAGGAACAAAAAATGATGAAATTTAACTAATGTATTGAAATAAAAGGCATATGTGATTAAAGGTTTTGAAAATCATGGATTTTTAAAAGGCAAGAAGAATTTGAGTAAGAGGGTAGCTTCCAACCACGAAAGCGGAAAAGAAGCTGCCCTTTTTTGCTGTCCAGCGGTATTCCACTGGGTAACAAGGTATAAAAGCACCAAACAAAAGGGGAAAAAGTTATTGGGGATGGTGATAGGCTTAAAGCATCTTTCGTGGTATAGTTTGAATCACAAAAACCACGAAAGGAAGGATAGAATGAGAGCAAAAGTCATAGCCCTGGTGAATGAAAAAGGCGGGGTGGGAAAATCAACGAGCGCGGCGACCATAGGGTACATCCTGGCGCAAAAGAAGAAAAAGGTCCTGCTCATCGATTTCGACGGCCAGGGACACGCTTCCCTGCTCTGCGGGGTGAGGAACATCAACCAACTTCAAGAAACAACGGCAACGCTCTTAAACCGGATCATCTGCGGGGAGGAGCTGCCGGAGGCGGAAAGCTTCCTCCACCGGCATAAAGGGGTGGACTTAATCCCATCCAACAGCCAGCTGTTCGCCCTGGAGAGGAACCTTAGCAACGCGGACTTCCGGGAAACCAAACTGCAGGAGCTTACGGAACGCTTCCGGGAGCAGTACGAGTACATCCTCATCGACTGTATGCCCAACGGTGGAACGACCCAGATCAACGCCATGCTGAGCGCGGACGAGCTGATTATCCCGACCCAGGCGGAGGTATTCAGCGCGGTGGGTATGACCCAGCTGGCGCGTCACAGCGCCATAATACAGAAAAACACAGGACGCCGGCTGAAAATAGCGGGCGTCCTGATTACTATGTACGACAAGCGGACCAGCCTGTCTAGGGAGGTCTGCGGGATGCTGGAGGAATACAAAGGAATCCCGATTTTCAAGACGAGAATCCCCCGGTCGGTGAAGGTTGGGGAAGCGGCGCTGTACGGTCAGACCATCAGCGAATACGCGCCAAACCATCCGGCAGCCCTGGCATATGAAGCCCTTGTAAAGGAGCTGACGGAAAATGAGTAGAGCTTCGGGAGCAAGAATCACGCTGGCCAGCTATGAGGAAATGCTGGGAGGGAGTCCCAGGGAACAGGCAGAACTGGACATCCGCCAGCTCCAGCCATATCCCAACCACCCCTTTACCCTATATCAAGGAGAGCGTCTGGAGCAGATGATTGAGAGCATCTCCAGGCATGGAGTGCTGGAGCCGGTTCTGGTGTGGAAAAGGGAAAATGGGTACGTTATCCTGTCGGGCCACAACCGTGTCAATGCGGCAAAGGAGGCGGGGCTGGAAAAGGTTCCGGCCAGAGTCATGGAAAACCTGACGGAGCAGCAGGCAACCCTCATTGTCACAGAGACAAACCTGCACCAGAGGTCCTTCGGGGACATGAGCCACCGGGAACGGGCGCTGGCAATCCATATGCACTACACAGCCATGAAGGAGGACAGCCAGAACCGGAGGCTGGTGGAAACCATTGAGCGGCTATGCGGTGTTCCAATGGGTAACGGGAGGAGCATAGAGAAGACCTGCGAAGAATTCGGAGCCTCCCAGGGGACAATCGCCCGGTATCTGAGGATAAACACCCTGCATCCGGGCTTACAGGAAAAGATAGATGAGGGGAAAATCCCGCTGCGGGCAGGGGTAGAGCTTTCGTGGAACAGCCAGGAGGAGCAGGAACAAATCAACGGGGAGTTGGAAAGGAGTGGGAAACCCTTGAGCATCCGGCAGGCGGAGCAGTTGAGAAAGCATACCGGGGAGCTGGATGAAGGGACAATCCAAGGGATATTAAATCTGCAGCAGGAATCCAGGCAGTGCGCCGTAAGGATTTCGGAGGAGGTGTTCCGGCGGTACTTTCCGGAAAAGGCGAAAAAGAAGGAGATAGAGGAAACCATAGCAAAGGCTTTGGAAGCCTATTTTTCAAAGACATAAGGTTACAAGAGGGCAATTTCTGACCCGCATCAGCGGGAAAGGAATTGCCCTTTTTTGCGTCCAGGGGAAGGAGGTGAAAGGGAAAATGGAAGAAAAGAGCTGGATGAAAATCGCCGGAGGGTGGAAGATGATAGCGGTCCCCTACCGGTGCCAGGACTGCCCATACCGAAGCCCAGGTTTTATATGTATCAGCAAAGACGGGAGGTGTATGAGGACAGAGGTAGAGAAATTCAACCGGCGAAGCCGAAGAAAGGAAGGCAAAAGATGAGACAGGAAAAGATAAACTATCTGAAGGATCAATACCCGCCGGGGACGAGAATCGAGCTTGAGGAGATGAAGGACCCCTACGATCCGGTGCCGTCGGGAACTAAGGGAACCGTCCTGGGGGTAGACGATGCGGGAACTATAGAGGTGGCCTGGGATAACGGGAGAAGCCTGGGCCTGATTCCCGGCGAGGACAGCTTCCAAAGACTGCCGCCGGAGCTGGCAACGCTCAAGCTGTATATGCCCCTGTTCGGGGAAATTTATGAGAAAAACGAGTACGGATGGGAGGAGGAGCCGTACAGCATAGACGGCAGGGAGCTGGTGGGATACGACGCAGAAATCGAGGAGGCGTTAATCAACAACCGGCTGCCGGAGGAAAAGGAACGGGGCGTCATGGCATGGTATTCGGAGGAAGACACCGTCAATGAAAAGGTGCAGTCGGTGGAATTTGAGACGGAGTACCGTGAGGGCCAGCTGTGGGGCGTGGCAAGGTGCCGGGTCATGGGAAACCTGACCCCGGATGAACTGGATGCTTTAAAAGAGCACATCACCGGACAAGCGGCAGACGGATGGGGGGAAGGGTTTGAGCAGCGGGAAATCCGCGTGGCAGAGGGAATCTTAAACGTGCATCTCTGGAACAGCGATGATTGGAGCATCCAGACAGAGGAGGATCAGTTTGGGAATTTAAGAGAGGAGGAGGGGATGTCGATTGAACCCTGTTTTTAGAGGAGACCTGGTCAACATCCGCAGCGGAACCAGCATACGCCTGGCCCTGCCAGCCGAGCCGTATAAGATACTGGACGGGATGGAGTGTGTACACTGCGGCAACCCGTCCAATGTGAGATATGAGATTGGGGTGTATGAAAAAGCCGGATACCTGTCCGGGATATTGGGGGATGCGGCGGAAGGGGAGGACATTCAGCGTCTGAACTGCCTTGCCGGACGGTTGAGGGAGCTGGACGCGCTGCAGGAGACGGCGTTTTGCGGGATGGCGGAAAAGGAAACACAGTCACAGGGAAAGATATCCCTGGAGCGGCTGGTCGACCTGTCGTACAGTACGGAAAGCTGCCATGTGCTGCCGGAGGTCAGAAGCGACTTCCAGCTGGGAGAATTTCTCGTAGACAACGGATTCGTAGCGGATTTGGAGGACATCCCGGAGGAGATCAGGAAGTACCTGGACTATGGGAAAATCGGACGGGAGCACCGGGAGGCGGAAGGGGGTATCCTGACAAAGTCAGGATATGTGGAGCAGTGGGACGAAATTCACAGCATCAGAGAAGAGACGGATTTCCGCTTTACAAAGCCGGAATACACTATTTTATTGGAGACAAAGGAGGGGCGTATCTCCCTGCCAATGGATGAATACGAGCTGGAGCCGTATTTATGGAGGGAAATGGGAGAATATCGATGCGCGGACTGCGCGGTACCCTTTTTTGAAGGTGTCCTGAACAGAGCGAATGCGGATCTCACAGAGCTCAACCGGTTCGCCGGGATGCTTGGGGAACTGGAGGAGCAGGGACAGCTTCGGACGTTCAAAGCGGTCCTTCAGGCAGCCCATTGCCGGGATATGGGGCAGGCCGTGGAGCTGGGCGAAAATATAGAGGAGGAATATGTGCTGTTTGAGGAGCTGGCAGACCCGGAGGACGTCGCCAGGGAATGGCTGTCGGAACAGTATCCAGACGATATCGAGTTATTCAGCGGCGAAGAGCTGAGGCATATCGGGGAAAGGTATATGGCAAAGTACCCAGCATATGAAACAGACTATGGATATCTCCAGAGGTACGATTTCCAGCCGGTTCAGCCGCTGGAGGAAGAGCCGGAGCCAACAATAGAACCCCGGTTATAGAGCGCCGTTTCCTGAATAAGGGACGGCGCTTTTGGCGTTTATAAGGAATTTAGTTTCCGTGAGGAGGTGATGAGAATGTGTACTGCAATAAGCTTACACGGGCCATAAAAGAGAGAAAGACGGGAGGAATGCGATGCTGAAACCGTTTATCCCGTGGGTGGGAGGAAAAACAGCGTTAAGGCCAATCCTGTACCAGCTGTTCCCCAACAGCTACGACCGACTGGTGGAGGTGTTTGGGGGCGGGGCGTCGGTGCTGTTCGGCAAGGAGCCGGACCATCGTGCGGAGGTGTACAATGACCTGAACAGCGACCTGTTCAACCTGTTTATGTGCGTGAAAGAGCGTCCGCTGTCCCTGGTGCGGGAGCTGGGGTTCCTGCCGTTCAACTCGCGGCAGGAATTTAAAGTGTTCAGAAAGTTTGTGAGAAAAGAGGAGTTTACCGACGATTATCTGGCGGAGGAGATGGAGCTGTGTGAAAGGTATCTGGAGCCGCCGGACAGCATGGAAATGAAGGGGCTGCTGCTGGAGCAGGCGGAAGCCGGGGATGTGAAACGTGCGGCGGCCTTTTACAAGATGATCCGGTACAGCTATGCCGGGGGCGGCAGTTCATATGGAGGGAAATCCATAGATATCCGCCGGAGCCTGCACCTGATCTGGGCCTGCTCCAGACGGCTGGCGGATGTGGTAATCGAGAATCTGAGCTTTGAAGAAGCGATCCCCAAATACGACGCGTCGGGGACGCTGCTGTATTTAGACCCGCCGTACTATCAGGCGGAGTGCTATGAAGTGGCGTTTTCTCTGGAAGACCACTACAAGCTGCGGGAGCTGCTGGGGAGGTGCAGAGGGTATACGGTTCTGTCGTATAACGACCATCCCTTTGTGCGGGATCTGTATAAAGGGTTTTGGCAGTTTTCGGCCAAGCGTCTCAATAACATGGCCCAGCGGTACGAAAGCGGGAGCGAGTATGAGGAGCTCATCATCCTCAACTACGACCCCAGGGCGCATCCTAAAAATGAACAGATGAACCTGTTTCAAAGCCAGAAGCCGCCGGAATATCAATATACATTGATCAGTGAAGGAGAGAGAAATGAGAATTATTCTTGAAATACCCGAAACCCAGGAGGGACTGTATATCCCCGGCAGAGTGCTGGAGGAAGCGGGACTGTCCCAGGATCACTACAGCTATACCATAGAGGAAGGGAGAATCCTCATCGAGGAGCCGGAGCGGTACGAACAGAGAATTCTGGAGGAAAACTGGGAGGACGCGAGGGAAGACAAAGCCCTTTGCTGCCTGCCGGAGGACGCGGTCAGGCTGTTCTGTTCCCTGGGGATCTCCCCCCAGACCATCCGGGAGGCCATAGCGAAGGGGGAGATCGACTGTGAAGGGAACATATAAGCTCATCGACGCCAAGGGGCGGGTGTACCTGCCCAAGGAGATAAGGGAGAGGCTGGAGCTGGAATGCGGGGACTTTGTGAAGCTTACCGAACAGGACGGCGGCCTCTTCCTCCAGAAGGTACACCTCATAGAAATGGGAGATGAATCTCCGGAGGCGGTGGAGGCATATGTCCATGCGGCAGCAGCGGCCATGCCCAGGGAGAAGCGGGTGGAGCTTGCCGCCCTGCTTCTGGAAAAAATGAGAAAAGAGGAATGGAAAAATGAGTAGAAGGATTGCGGCGCTTGCCGCCTGCATTTTGGTTTTAACCGCATCGACGGCGGTGTACGCCGCCGAAGCCCCAGAGACGGTCATTGAGGAAACCGGCTCCGGGACAAGCATCTCCATAACAGATATCACGCCAAGGGAGGGCGGTACAGATGAAGCGAAAGGCCAGCTTGCCTATGGAAGCTACTACCCGGTTGAAATACAAACAACAGAGGAGGACGGCATTAAACTGCTGGTCAAAACCTTCGTTGTGCCGGAGGGTACAAGCCCCCAGGTTCTCGTTGAGAAGGGGCTGACCAGGCGGGGAATCCAGTATGAGGTTTCAGACGTCCTGCGCCGGGAGCTGGAAGGAAGCCGGGAGCAGAAAACTATCTCCCAAAAATTGACGCTGGAGACGGACACCAACGACCGGGAGGAAATCCTTTCCCTGCTGAAACCCAGCCTGGAGTACCGGGAAAACGGCTTTTCCGGGACTCTGCTGCTGGACGAGGGTTCTGTCCGGGCCAAGGTGACGGACTCCTCCAATTATTCGTATACCTTAAAGGATACAAGGGAGTACCTGGGCCTGGAGCGCAACGACCCCTACTATGTCCCCAAAACAACGGAGAAAAATGGGGCGGTGTTAAAGCTGACCAACGTGAGCTGGACGCCAATGGCCAGCGCAGCGGACAACAGCAGTGTTCCCTCCCTGTTCAAGGCGACAGCCGAGTACAGCGGGACCGCCTGGGGAAGCAAAGAAGACGGCTATCTGGTGACGGCCTCCTATACAGGAGAGGTCAGCCGGACAACCCAAGGGGACGTAATTTACTCCATTATATATGAAGAAGTCAAGGTCCCCGCCATCCTCCCGGAATCCTTGGAATTCGATTGGCGGCCCATCCTCACAGCCGTTTTGGTTATCGCTCTTGTGGGTGGAACGGCAGTAGGCGGCTTTTTCCTGGTGAGGTTCCTGAAAAGCAGGAGCCAGGGTCGGGAAAATAACCCCTATGCCAACCGTCCTAAAATGCAGCGTCCGGAACTGCTGGATGAAATGGATCGGGGACTGGGGGACGCGGAATGAAGGAAAACTGGAAAAACGCCAAATGGCTGCTGTGGCTGATCCCGGTCATAGTAGCTGTTATTTTTGCGGTGTGGCGGACATGGCCGGAGGCGGAGCCGGTCAGGACAATGGCGGAGCCGCTTCTGGAGGATGAGGTGACCTTCAACCTGGAGGTCAATCCGACCTACTCCGCCAAAGACGGGGTGGTGGTGATTCAGCCCTCGGCGAAGGAATCGGATTCAGATAAGCCGTCAGATTCCACCTATGTATCCGACCCGGAACAGGTTTGGAGCGAACCCACTCCCCTGTCAACCGACAGCTACACCCTGCCGGAGGACGTGACCATCGCGGACGGCTCTATTGGAACGCTTACCATTCCCAAGCTGAAACTTTCCGCGCCAGTATACGAGGCGGAAGAAGGGAAAGAACCGGAATCCATGACCAAGGGAATCGCCCACATTTCCGCCACCTCCGCCTGGGAGGGCAACATCGGACTGGCCTCCCACAACGAAGCTCCGACGGGAGCTGTCGCCTATTTTCGGGATATTCATCTGCTGGAACAGGGGGATTCCATCTCCTATAAGAGCTCCCTGGGGGAACGGCAGTACCGGGTGGAAAAAGTTCAGGAGATATCCGATGAGGACTGGAGCTTCCTGTCCCCCAGCGCGGCGGACGGCAATAAAATCACCCTCATCACCTGTATCACCGGAAAACCAAACAGCCGTCTCATGGTACAAGCTTCAGAGGAAAATTTTGTTGGAGTTGGTGAATAGCTTTCCCTCCCCTTTGCTGGTATTGTATAGGCAGAAGGAGGCGATCCCATGAAACAAAAAGGAATGGCGATCCTATTAGCGGCGTTGTTGGCAGTGGGTACAGCAGCCCCGGTTTACGCGGCGGAGGAAATTTTCAGCATAGAGGCGGTGTACGTGGGAGAATCCCAGAAAAACAGCCCTCCCCCGGCTCCAAGGCCAGAGCAGCAGAGGGAAGAAAGCGCTCCACAGTTTCAAATTTCGGCACAGCCCAAAAAGAAGATACGGGTTGTGGTGAAGAAAAAAGAAACCGCAGTCCAGACTTCACCAGAGGTACAGAACGAAGGTAAGAACATCACAGGTCAAATCCCGCAGGATACGGAGGAGTTCCCCTACACGCTGGAAAGCTTCGCGGAGGAAGTCCTCCGCCTGACCAACGAGGCGAGGGTGGAAGCGGGAGCGCCGCCTCTGGAGCTGAACCCAACCCTAAGCGAGATGGCCCAGGCCCGGAAGGATGAGAACAAGGGGAAGATGACCCACATCCGCCCGGACGGGAGCACAGCGGACACCATCTTCAAGGAGTATGACACTGACCTGACCTGTACCGGGGAGATTATCATGTCAACCGCCCAAAGCCCGGAGGCCATTGTCAACGGGTTCCTTGCGGGCAAATCCCACCGGGAGAACCTGCTCAACCCCGGCCACAAATATGTGGGGATCGGAGTGTCCTGGGGAGAAACCCCGGCAGGTACGGGAATTGCAGTACTGGAGTTATTCGCCAAATAGCCAACAAACAAAATAAAACCCATATAACCAATCCAAGGGCAGCCACAAGAAATTGTGGCTGCCCTTTTTGCATATAAAAACCAAAAACGAAAGGAAGATTTGAGATGCTGTTATTTGCAATGGGACTCTTTACTGGAGGGCTGTTTGGGGCAGGCGTCATGTGCCTGCTGCAGGTAAGCCGCACAGAAGAACATCTGCCTAACGCAGAGAAGGGAAGCGTAAAATGAAGAAGCTATCAAGAATACTCTCGCTCCTCATGGCGGCGGTTATGCTGGCCAGCTCCGCTATGCCTGTATACGCCTTTGAGGATTTCGGCAGTTTGGAAGACCTGTCGGGATATGAAGAGGGAAACCTATTCGACACGCCGGAGGAAGCCCCTCCCCTGTGGGACAATGAGGAAGATTCCCTCACATGGGAAGATACTTTCGGAGAAGAAAATTCAGACAAAAACAGTTCCGATTTTGAAAAAGCTCCTTCTGAAAGCGACATCCAGCAGCCGGAACAAACTCCGGAAAATACACCGGCAGAAACAGAGGGAGAAACCGTTCCCAAAGAAGGAGACGCCCCCTTGCCGGATGAACCGGTAAC
Organism: Oscillospiraceae bacterium; assembly: GCA_022800935.1. Classification (GTDB taxonomy): domain Bacteria; phylum Bacillota; class Clostridia; order Oscillospirales; family Ruminococcaceae; genus UBA1405. The sequence goes on along the minus strand of JAAWRH010000009.1, from coordinate 60,408 downwards.
GGGTACCTCCGGCCTGGACCCTCCGGACGTGTTCACCTTTGAGATGGTTCGGAGCGGTTCCGGAACATCCTCCGGTATGCGGAAGGCCAGGGCCAACCCCGGAAGCATCACCGTGTACATCCAGAAAATCACAGGGCTGAGCCACGCCTACCCCTTTAACGGCGGCAGCCCGTATAACGCATACACCATGTTCACATCGGACGGGAAAGCGGTGTACTGCGTGGAGCCAGCCCGGTTCAACACCACCAACGGCAGCGTCTCCACCGGGAGCCTGGACTACAACGGCCTGAGCGACACCCAGAAAAAGGAGATCGCCAAGGCAGCGTCCTGCTGCACAACTGTGGGAAACGCGGATAAATACTACGCGGCCCAGGCCATTATCTGGGAGATATGCCTGAACCAGTCCCCCCGTTCCGGCAGCGTCTACAGCGCGGTTATCGCCGCCAACTCCGGCAGGCTGGGCGGCTACTATGAGCAAATCCGCTCGGAGATGGAGTCGTTAGGGGAGATTCCAAGCTTCATGAGCAAGGACCCCCAGAATCCCACCATCCACGAGATGACCGACAACGGCGGCAGCTGGAGCATCGACCTGGAGAACACCAACTCCAACGTCACCCTCAAGGCCGAGGACTTCCAGACACGCGCTCCGTTCCAGTTTAACGTCAGCGGAAATACCCTGACTGTAGATTCCCCCAGCGAACCGGATGAGGACTCCTTTGTGGAATGGCACAAGGGCGGGGAGGGCTGCGGCCTCATCTTTTGGGCCTCCTCCCAGCAGGAGAAGGCCACCTACGACGAAACCCAAGGCATTCCGGCAGACGGGTACATGGCTTTTACCCAGAATTTCATCCCTCCGAAAGAGGACCCCGCGCCGGAAACCCCGGAACCCAGCCTGGGTTACCTGACCATCGTCAAGTACGACGGGGACACCAATCTTCCCCTTGGGGGAGCGGTATTCAAGGTAGAATGCGAGGGGTACGTCAACGAGGCAGTGGACATCCCCTATGGAGGGAAAACCATAGTCATCCCAATTCCAGAAGGAGAAACCTCGGTGGACGTTACCGTCACCGAAGTTACAGCTCCTTCCGGCTACGTCAAAGACAGCGAGCCAAAAACGGTTACTGTTACCGCAAACGATACCATCAACATCGTAGAAGTAGGCTTTGTGAACTACCCCGAAGCCTGCTCTCTGGAAGTCTACAAACACGAAACCGGAAATAAGGGGGTAGCTTTGGAAGGAGCGTCCTTCCGCATCCGCTACGCCGACCCCAACGTTTCTGCCCAGACCTGGACGGAAACCACAGACGGCAGCGGCAAAATCCACATCGACCTGCCAGCGGCAGGGGCCTTAATTGTGGAGGAGCTTTCCGCCCCGGCAGGCTACTCTATGAACGCCAAGAACACCTACGACGTCACCGTTATGCGGGGAGAACAGAAGGTTCTGGATGTCCCCAACGACAAGAGGGCGCAGCTTATTGTTATCAAGAAGGACGCCCAGACAGGCCAAACTCTGGCAGGAGCAATCATTAAAATCACATTGCTTCGCGCCCACACCCCGCCATACGAACAAAATATTAGCTACACCCAGACCACCGGAGCGGACGGGCGCACCGTATTCTCCGGTCTCATCCCCGGCGAGTACCGGGTGGAGGAGCAGTCACCGCCCCAGTACTACCTTCCCACAGATGTTGTCCACAACGTCAGCGTCTTTGAGGGGAATACAGAGGCGGTAGAGGTTGTCTTTGAAAACGAACCCTGGAGCGGCCTCACCATTAAGAAGGTGGACTCCACCAACGACAAGGGCTTACAGGGGGCTGTGTTCAAGGTCTACAAGGGCAGCCACGAGGACCCCCTGGCCTTTATCGGCGACTTTGAAACCAACGAAAACGGCGTGGTGGTTGTTCCCAAGCTGGAATCGGGCCAGTATTACACCATTGTAGAGGCCCAGCCGCCCTACGGATACCTGCTCTCGGAAAACAATGTGCAGACGGTCATGGTCCGGCCCGACGCGGTACAGAACAATGTCACCGTCATTTTCCAGAATAAACCGAAGCCCAAGCTTCTCATTGAAAAGATCGATGAAGTGACCGGCAAAAAGCTGGAGGGCGCGGTATTTCGCGTTTCCCTCAAGGACAGCGCCGAGTACAAGGAATTTACCACCGGAGCGGACGGAACTGTCCTCATTGAAAATCTGGAAGAAGATTGGTACACGGTTCAGGAAATCCGCAGCCCCACCAATTACATTCTGGACGATCAAATCCGCAACATCCAGACCAAAGCTGGGGAAACCACTATTTTGCGGATTAACAACCATCGGAAACCCAACCTCACCATCCGCAAGGTGGACGAGCAGACAGGAAATGGCATTGCAGGCGTTACCCTCCGCATCACCAAAGAGGGAGCTAAAGAATACCAAGATGTCACCACCGGGGCGGACGGCGTGTTTGTTTTGGAGCACGCGGACCCAGGCTGGTACATTGTAACGGAGCAGCGCACCCCGGAAACCCATATCCTGGACCAGACGCCCCATTACATTGAGGTCAAGGCCGATCAGGATACGGAGATTGTCATAAAGAACAAGGCGAAGCCTTCCCTCCGCATTTTGAAAACAGATTCCGTCACCAAACAGCCCATGCAGGGCGTCACCTTTGAGGTCAGCGTCAAGCAGGGGAAAACGCTGGGCGAATACCGCACCGATGCGGGTGGAGAGATTTTCCTCCCCAACATCGAGCCGCAGCTCTATGTGATTCGGGAGATTCGGACATTAGACGGGTACCTCATCGACACCCAGCAGAAGGAAGCTCTGGTGGAATGGGGCAAGACCACCGAGGTAGCTTTTACAAACACCCCAAAAAATCCGTTGCTTATCTATAAGGTGGATTTCCACACCGGGGAACCCCTGGCGGGAGCAACCTTCCTGGTGGAGAAGGTGAACGGCGAACACGTGGGAGAATACATCACCGGCAGAAACGGCTATGCCACTGTCACCGGCATTGAGCCTGGGTTCTATTTGGTGAAGGAGGTCAAGCCGCCCCTCAATTACATTTTGGACGAAACTCCAAAAACAGTAGAACTGAAATACGACTCCCCCGCCATCGTCCAGTTTGAGGACAAGGCCATGTCGGGGCTGCATATCAAGAAGATCGACAGCCTGACCAAGGAGCCTATGGAGGGGGTATCCTTCCGGGTATCGGAAAAGGCCGGGCGGACCATAGGCGAGTTTAAGACCGACGCCCAAGGCTCTATCCTGGTGGATAACCTCCAGCCGGGATGGTACACCGTCCGGGAGATCGACACCCTGGAAGGATATATTTTAGATGAATTGCCGCGAGACGTGGAATTTGTCTGGGGCCAGCTCACCACGTTGGAATTCACCAACGACCGCAAGGCCCAGCTCCAGGTGAAGAAGGTGGACACGGACACGGGAGAACCCCTGGCGGGAGCCAAATTCCGGCTGGAGACAGTGGGCGGCGAGTTTCTGGGAGAGTATTCCACAGATCGAACCGGATTTTTCACCGTAGATAACCTGAATGTGGACTATGTGGTAGTTCGTGAGATCAAGGAACCGGATGGATATCTCCTGAACAATGTGCCTTACACAGTCCGGATTGAAGCCAACAAGCCCGCCATTCTGGAGGTATCCAACAAGAGACTCTCCCCTATTCAAATCCGGAAGGTGGATGCGGAAACCGGCGCGCCTCTGGCAGGGGCGCACTTTAGAGTAACCCAGGCCAACGGCGAGTATGTGGGGGATTTCTCCACCGGCACCGACGGGTTTTTGAATATCCCGGAATTGCAGCCCGGATTCTACATCGTCTCGGAAACCCAGGCCCCGGCGGGGTATCTTCTGGACCAGACCCCCCAGACCATTGAGGTCAAGGCCAATATCCCCGCCCTGGTGGAGTTTACCAACAAGCGACTTCCCGGCCTCCAGGTGCGCAAGATAGACGGGACCACCAAGCAGCCCCTTGGAGGAGCCAAGTTCAGAGTGGAGAAAGGGGACGGCCGGCAGGTGGGGGACTTTGTCACCAATTCTGCGGGCTTTTTTGTCCTCTCCGACCTGGAGGCGGGAGCCTACACCGTATATGAGACGGAGGCCCCTGCCGGGTATATCCTGGATAAATCCCCTCAAACGGCAGTCCTGAAACCAAATGACACGACCACCCTGGAATTTGCGGATAAGCCCCTGGCGGGATTGCAGATTAAGAAGGTGGACGCCGTCACCGGCCAGCCCATGAAGGGGGTGGAATTCCGCATCGCCAAGCTGAACAACGAGGCGGTGGGAACCTATGTCACTGACGGCGCGGGGCTTATCTTTGTGCCGGATCTGAAAGAGGGATGGTACGTCGTCACGGAAACCCGGACGCTGGAGGGATATATGCCTGACAGCGCTCCCCGCAACGTGAAAGTCCTTTCAGACAAGTTGAATGTGGTGGAGTACAAAAACTACCCCTATCCCCACCTGCAAATCGAGAAGATAGACGCGGAAACCCGCCAGCCTCTGGAAGGGGTTCGGTTCAAGGTCTCCGACCGGATGGGCAGGGAGCTTGGAAGTTATACCACCAACAAGCAGGGACAAATCCATCTTACGGGCATGGAGCAGGGAATCTATTTCGTTCAGGAGACAGAAACCTTAGACGGCTATGTGCTGGACAAAAGCGTCCACGAAGTAAACCTGCTCTGGGGGAAAACCACCAGGCTGGAAATCCCCAACACGCCTCTGGGCAGGCTGCGGATCAGGAAAATCGACAGTGAAACCAGGCAGCCCCTGGCAGGCGCGGAGTTCCACCTGTTCAATTCCAAGGGCGAACTTGTAGGCGAGTATGTCACCGACGCTTTGGGGATTATCCATCTTCCCAAGGAGCTGGAGGAAGGACGGTACACGCTGAAGGAAGTGAAAGCCCCCGACGGCTATGTTTTAAACGACGCCCCTCGAAATATTGAAATCAAGGCGGACGAAACCCTTGAGCTGGAGATTCCCAACACGTCTCTGGGGACGCTGCGGATTAAGAAAATCGACAGCGAAACCAAAGAACCCCTGTACGGCGCGGAGTTTCACCTCTACGATTCCAAGGGGAACCTTCTCGGCGAATATTCTACCGATAACAACGGCATCATCGAACTAACCCGAAAACTGACGGCGGGAAAATATCTCCTCAAAGAGACAAAAACGCCGGACGGGTATGTCCGGGATGAAATGAGCAAGACCATTGAAATCAAGGAAGGGGAAACGCTAAACGTAGAAATACCCAATATTCCCCTGTCCACCCTACGCATCCGCAAGATAGACAGTAAAACCCAGAAACCCCTTATCGGGGCGCTGTTCCGGTTATATAACCAAACCGGGAAGCTCCTGGGCGAGTACACGACAGACGATAGAGGAATCGTTGAATTTCCCCGGCAGTTGGCCGCTGGGAAATATGTTCTCAAGGAAATCCAAGCGCCGGAAGGATATGTGCTGGACGACGTGTCCAAAACGATTGAACTGGAAGCCGGAAAAACTCTGGAGCTGGAAGTTCCCAATGTACCGTTGAGCAGCCTGAGAATTCGGAAGGTTGACAGCGGGACAAAGGAACCGCTGCCCGGTGCGGTTTTCCGTCTGTTTGACAGCAAAAATAAGCCTGTTGGCGACTATACCACAGACGAGTTGGGCGTTGTTGAAATAACCCAAAAGCTGACGGTGGGCAGGTACCAGTTGAAGGAGATAACGGCTCCAGCGGGCTATTCCCTGCTTTCCAAACCTCTGACCATTGAGATTCCAGAGGGGGAAACGCTGGAAATCGAAGTACCCAACACTCCCTTGGGAACGCTGCAAATCAGGAAAATCGACCAGGAAACCAAAGCCCCTCTATCCGGCGCGGTGTTCCAGCTGTTCGACGGCAAAAAGAACCCTCTGGGCAGCTATACAACGGACAGCTCCGGTCTGATTGAAATCCCCCGGACGCTGGCAGCCGGGAAGTACTGGCTGAAAGAAACCAAGGCCCCGGCAGGCTACGCGCTGGACGCGGAACCCAAAGCAGTTGAAATCAGGGACGGCGAGACCATCATTGTCGAGTTTGCCAACATCCCGCTGTGCGGCCTGAAAATCCGCAAGGTTGACAGTGAGACAAAAGCGCCGCTGTACGGGGCGGAATTCCACCTCTACAATGAAAACGGGACTTTGCTCGGAGAGTATACCACCGACGACAATGGGCAGTTTGAGCTGTCCCGGAAGCTGACCACCGGAATGTACATCTTAAAGGAAACAAAGGCCCCGGAAGGATATGTTCTAAACAGCCATCCCCAGAAAATCGAGCTGAAGGCAGGGGAAACCCTGGAGCTGGAGGTCCCCAACGTTCCGCTGAACACCCTGCGCATCCGCAAAATCGACAGCAAAACCCAGCAGCCCCTCATGGGCGCGGTCTTCCGTTTATATCAGGGCGGGAAATTGTTTGGTGAATACACCACCGACGACAGGGGAATCATCGAGCTTCCCCGACAGCTGGCCGCAGGGAAATATACCTTGAAAGAGATTCAGGCCCCGGAAGGGTATGTTCTGAACAGCGATCCAAGAACCATTGAGCTGGAGCCTGGGAAAACGGTTGAACTTGAAATTCCCAACGTCCCCCTGAGCGGTTTGAAAATCAAGAAGATTGACAGCGAGACAAGGGAAGCCCTCACCGGAGCGGTGTTCCGGCTGTCCGACAGCAGGGACAAGGTCATAGGGGATTATACCACCAACGAGTTTGGAATCATTGAGATATCCAGACAGCTGCTGGCTGGAAAGTATATCCTTCGGGAGCTGACCGCCCCGGAGGGTTACGCTTTGCTTGGCAAGCCCCTGGAAATTGAGATTCCCGAAGGGGATACGCTGGAGCTGGAAATCCCCAATACACCCCTTGGAACATTGAAGGTTCAGAAGGTGGATCGGGAAACCAAGAAACCGCTGTCCGGCGCGGTGTTCCAGCTTTACGACGAGAAGGGGAATCCCCTGGGAAGCTCTACGACCAACGCAGCGGGAGAAATAACCATTGCCAGAAAGCTGGCCGCCGGAAAGTATTGGCTCAAGGAAACCAAGGCTCCAACAGGCTACACCTTGGATTCCACCCCCAAAGCCATTGAAATCAAGGATGGCGAAACGACAAGGGTAGAAATCACAAACATTCCTTTGTGTACGCTGAAAATCCAAAAGGTTGACAGTGAGACAGGAGAACCCCTGAAGGACGCCGGATTCCTGCTGTACGACGCCAAGAAGAACCTGCTGGGCGAGTTTACCACCGATAAGGACGGCAAAATCGAGCTGTACCGCAAGCTGACCGCAGGGAAATACACCTTGAAGGAAATAAAGGCGCCAGACGGGTATGTCCTGCCGGAGGAACCTCTGGAGATCGAGCTGAAATCCGGGGAAACCCTGGAGCTGGAGATTCCCAATAAGCCTATGCGCGGCAAGATTCAAATCACCAAGAAGGCCGCCAACGACAACCCTATCACCAAGGCAAAGGCAGGGGCGCTGCTGGAGGGCGCAAGGTTTGAAATCTACAACGACAAGCTGGAGCTGGTGGACACCATAACGACCGATGAAAAAGGGGTGGCAATCTCCAAAGAACTCCCAATGGGAACCTATGGAATTCAGGAGGTGAAAGCGCCGGAATACTATCTTCTGGACGGAAAAGTGTTCTACGCCGAACTGAAACTGGACGGAGACCTTGTGAGGTTTGAGGTCCAGAACCAGAGCGTGGACGTAGACGTGACCATTGAAAAGCGGGGGAATGTGGAGGTTATGGCCGGGGATATTATGGCCTATGACTTCTCAGAAATCCGCAACGCCTCCAACGTTTCTCTGAATGAATTTTACTGGCATGACCAGCTTCCCACCGACGCCGTCCGCCTGGGACAGATTGTGACAGGAACCTGGTCGGAGAGACTAACCTATTCCGTTGCCTACCGCACCAACCAGAGAAGCCGCTACCGGACGCTGGCGTCGAATCTTTCCAGCAAAACAGCCCACACCCTGGACTGCGGACGGGAGACACTCAACTTAGCGGCCAACGAGTATGTTACCGACATCCGCTTTGAGTTTGGAATTGTGGAGCCTGGATTCCATGAGGAAACCAAGCCTGTCTTCTATGTGACCACCCTGGCCGACCTGGAGGACGGCTACCGTATTATTAACCGTACCGATGTAGGCGGGAAGGTCGGAGAGGAGTGGATTGTCGCCAAGGATACCTGGGTAACGGTTGTCTGGGGGCGGCCCAAGGGCAAGCTGCCCAACACTGGGATGAACGAATAACCGGAATATAACGTCAGAGAAAAAAGTATGGGGTTATCCCAAAGAGAAGCAATAATACAATATATTGTATCTTTTACACGATATATATCTATATATTGCATTAACTAATTCAATGAGATAGCCCCATATGAACCTGGAAGGGAGGAAATTCATGCCAATTGTACACAGTATCTTAAATGTGCAGGGGGGCGGGGCGAAATCCGCCGCCCTGTTCGATTTCATAGCGGACCGGAAATACGGCAGGGGAAGCGTGGATTTTAACCGGATCACGCCCATGCCGCCCTGGGTTTACCGCCAGCCCACCAACCTTGCCCTGCTGGAGAAATACGGGGAGGAAAACTGTTCCAGAGGCTGGTGCCTCAACCACTGGGGAACGCCGCAGAATGTCCTGCATCCTGAAAAAGCAGTCAAAAGCTATGATGGAGGGTCTTCCATCCGCTTTGAAACAGAGGACAGAGATGTGCGGGAGCTGATCCGTAAGCTGTCCCTGGTGTTCAAGGAGCTATACCTGGATTACCTGTGGGCCAGCCAGGATATAGGGAGCAATGTGGGGGCGGTGCAGTACCGGGACGGCGAGGCCCTGATCGAGTTCATCCCCGCCCCCGGCACCAGGGCGGCGATTGAGAAATCCCTGGACATCCTGGGAGCCAGGGCCGCCGATTACGGCCTGGCCTTCAACCCGGCCAGCGGAAACTACGAATACGGAGGAACTGGAAATGGCGAATAAAAATCTGATCCGGCAGGGGGATATCCCCATAGGGTACTACGACGGCGAAACGGTCTTTCTGGACAGCGAGTTTCTGGGCTGCGGTATTGGGAAGAAGCTGATCCGCAGAGGGCTTACGGTCCGCTGGGTTCCGGGGATTGCCAAGGGACTGGACAGAGAAAATCCCCAGGAGCAAGTCCGAAGGGTAAGGGTTTATCAGATGAAAGCGGAGGTGGAACCGGCCAGGAAATTCATCCCATACGCCCGGCTGTACCGGCAATATGGCGGGATTAACCCCGACGATTACGCCGTTGTATTTGAAGGCCAGCTGGGCACGGACAACCCCAACGAGCTGTACGAGCGGTTTAACGCCCCCCAGCTTCCCAAAGGCTACAGGGGACACCGGCTTTCTGTTTCGGATATTCTGGAGCTGTACAACAAGAGCGGCAGCCAGTGCTGGTATCTGGATACAGAGGGCTTTGTGAAGATTGAAGCGGAGATGAAAGGTGGAGATGCAGATGAGAAATAAAAAGCTGTGGTCTTTTGCGGCGGTGTTATCAATAGCGGCAGTGACCGCTTTCCCGGTGTTTGCGGCTCCCACGGGGAACGTCTCCGGCGTCATTGAACAGACCTGGTCCAGCGCTGCCGCCCAGATCAAGACGGTGGTCAACAATGTCATATTCCCGGCGCTGGACATGATCCTGGCGATTCTGCTGTTTGTGAAGATTGGCGGTCTTTATATGGACTACCGGAAGCATGGACAGCTGGAATGGACGCCTGCGGCTATTTTGTTTGCGGGTCTCATCTTTTCCCTGACCGCTCCGTCCTTTATTTGGACGATATTGGGGATATAAAGCGAATATTTCAGGGGAGACATTGTGAATAACAGTATCTCCCCTGGAAGGGAGGGATAGTTATTTTTATTTGGGATTTCCTCGCCGATTTGGTGTTGGGACAGATATTAGATTGGATCTACGGAAAGGCTATGGAGTTTCTCAGCGAGTTCCTTTCCCTCATGGATGGAATGGGGGTGGAGCTGTTTGAGCTTGTATGGGTGGAATCTGTGGTGGAGTTTTTCAGATACTTCGGCTGGGCTTTGTACGGGGTCGGCCTGGTAGTAGCTGTGTTTGAAGCGGCGATGGAATACCAGGCGGGGCGGTCTAACGCGGTTCGAGATATGGCGATAGGCGTGGTAAAGGGATTTTTTGCGGCCAGCCTGTTTTCGGTAGTCCCGGTGGAGCTGTACAAGCTGTGCATCGACCTCCATGGAACGCTTTCCCAGGGGATAGCCGGAGCGTCCAATACAGAAGGAGTCAGCAGCATGGCGAGAGCGGTCATGGGGTCCTTTAACGGATACGGGGCGCTTGTGGCGCTATTCCTGCTGGTCCTTATGGGATACAGCGTTTTTAAAACCTTCTTTGCCAACCTGAAACGGGGAGGGGTTCTGCTGATTCAGATTGCAGTCGGAAGCCTGTACCTGTTCAGCGTCCCCAGGGGATATACAGACGGGTTCTACGGCTGGTGCAGGCAGGTGATAGGGCTGTGCCTCACCGCGTTTTTGCAGACAACGATACTGATTGCAGGGCTTATGGTGTGCAGTGGAAATATGCTGCTGGGGTGCGGACTCATGCTGGCAGCGGCGGAGGTGCCGAGGATCGCCCAGCAGTTCGGGCTGGACACCTCCGCAAAGGCCAACATTATGTCGGCGGTCTATACCACTCAGACGGCGGTAAATCTGTCCCGCACCCTGATTGCGGCGATAAAATAAATTTTGGAGGAATAGAAAATGGCAAAGAGATATTACTGGCTGAAGCTCAGCGAGGACTTTTTTGGAGAAACCTACATAAAAGCATTGAGGAAACTTCCGTCTGGGGACAGTCTGGTAATCGTATACCTGAAAATGCAGCTGAAAAGCCTGAAAACCGAAGGGATGCTCAAATACTGCGGTCTGCTTCCGGACAGCGTTGCGGAACTGGCGCTGTCCCTGGACGAAGATGAAAATATTGTCCGCCTTACCATTGAGGCGCTGCTCCGCTTTCGTCTGATTGAAAGATGGGAGGATGAGACGCTGTACATCGCCGCCATGCAGGAGCTGATAGGGTCAGAGGGAAGCTCTGCGGAACGGGTGAGGAAACACCGGCAGCTGCGAAAGGAAGCGCTTAGCGCCGCATCCGACGCACAATGTGACCTGGAAGATTCTGAAAAAGCGTTACATTGTAACGGAGAGATAGAGATAGAGTTAGAGAAAGATAAAGAGATAGAACAAGAGCAAGAGATAGAGAAAGACCCACCCCCTAAATCCCCCGCAGCAGATGACACAGCGGCAGCGGCCGAAGCAACACAGCCCAAACAGAAGGAAAAAATAATGCAGGAGAGGTTTGAGAGATTTTGGGCAGCGTACCCGAAAAAGCAGGGGGAAGGAGGTGCAAAGAGCACATGGAGGAAGCTTGCGCCCTCAGAGGAACAGACGGAAAGCATCCTGAGAGGCTTGGAAAAGGCGAAAAGGAGCGCCCAATGGCAGAGGGAGGGAGGCAGGTATATCCCCCAGGCGGAGAAATGGCTGAACCGCGAGCAGTGGAAGGACGAGTACCCAGCCGAGGATTGGAGAGGCGGGGACGGGCTGGGCAGGCCGTCTTACGATCTGGATGAGATCAACCGCCTCCTTTTGGATTCCGCTGTCCATAGGGGCAGAGAGCAGGAAAGAGGTACAGAACCCCCCGTCTAATATGCTTGGTATTTCCCGAAAAGTTTATTGCATATCGTGAATGGCTTTGAGAAAGGGGTTAGAGTATACTTGTAATAACAAAACGGGATAAAGGAGGCCCCTACAATGACCGGCAAAGTAAACCTCTGCGCCATGGTCCCCAGGGAGCTATATGAAAAAGTGACTGAGGAACGCGGCGCAAAAGAGCAAACCCTCAGCCAATACATCGAGCAGATACTCAAGGAACATTTTGAAGGAAAGGTTGGAACGGCGATGAACACAAACACAAGAACCCTGGCATTCCAGGTATCCGAGGAGCTATTCCAGCGAATCAAGGACTATCTGAGGCAGAACGGTGTCACCCAGAGAGAATTTGTGGTGGGACTGATCGAAAAAGCCCTGGAAGAATGGGAAAAGGAGGACGAGGACAGCACTCAGAGCGAAGCAAATATCCAAGAGGTAGCCAACGTCCAGAGCGAGGGCAACTCCCAGGAAGCTATCCAGTGGGAGGGAAAAGAAGAAACCTGAATGAGCAAAGCCAAAAGAAAAAACTGCTGGTGCTGATCAAGCTACCAGCAGATTTCTTTGTGGAGGTGTTATGGAGAGATTGTACATCTACCCAGACAACTTAAAATCCGCGCCGACCTTGTGGCTGTGGCGGTTAAAGGACATGGCGATAGGGGGATTGCTTGCGGTGTTCGGGGTGGCGATGCTGGCCCAGTTCGGAACGCTGCTGTTCGCCGCTGCCGCCGCGCTGTACCTGTTTTTGACCGTATGCTTTGACGACGCCTGCATTCTGGATTTTCTGAGGAAAGCAGGCGTTTATTTTATTGGGAAACCTCAGATCTACCGCTGGGGAACCTTGGGGGTGAAAGTCCATGAAAAGGCAAAGAAAAAGCAGAAGAAATAAAACCAAAAAGACCACGCGAAATCTCATGAACGTAAAATCCATCACGGAACACAGCCTCATCCCTCTGCACGGCGAGGAGATCGTCTTCTTCCTCATCCAGCCCACCAATGTGTCGGTGCTGTCCAGGGAAAGCTTAAAAGCAAGGGTCAACGCCCTCATGAATGTGCTGAAGGGGTTCGCGGAGGTGGAGCTGCTGTGCCTCAACTCGCGGGAGAGCTTTGAGCACAACAAGAGATACCTGGCCTCCCGGCTGGAGCAGGAGGAGTCGGAGCCAATCCGTGTTTTGCTGCGAGGGGATATGGGCCACCTGGACGAGATTCAAAGCCGGACGGCGACGGCCAGGGAATTCATGCTCATCGTGCGGCCCAAAAACATAGGGGAACGGGAAATATATCCCTACCTGTCCCGGCTGGAAAAGCTGATCCGGGAGCAGCAGTTCACCGTCCAGCGAGCCGGACGGGACGACCTGAAACGCATCCTGGCGGTGTACTTTTCCGGGGACGTGATCAGCGAAGGATACGATGATTTCGACGGCCAGAGATGGCTGCTCAAGGGCGGGAAAAGCGATTACAAAGCGGCCAGCGTCATGGAGGAAGCTCAGGTTTTGCAGACCTTTCTCGACCTGATTGCTCCGGCAGCGGTCAAGTTTGAGGTTGACCGGTACCTGGTCGGGGACACCTGGCGGTGCGTGTGGGCAGTCAGGGGGTATCCGACATCCACAGAGGAACAGGCAATCCTGCAAAGGCTTGGGGAACGGGCGGGAGTGACGCTGCACATTTACACAAGGTTAGTGACACCAGGGGAGGAACGGAAAATCTTACAGGCGGCGGATAAGGCCAACCGCTTCCGTGGAGGAAGCACTGACATCCGTGAGGCGGTGGAAGCCCAAAGCAATCTGGAGGATGTTTCGTCCATGATAAGGACCGCCCACCGTCAAAGGGAGCCGTTCTTCCACACAGCGGTCTATATCGAGCTGATCGCCCGGACGGAACAGGAGTTTACAGAGCTTCGGGACGGCGTGGAAACCGAGCTGGGACGGGCAAAAATCAGCGTGGACAAGCTGCACCTGTGCCAGCAGGAGGGTTTTCTTTCGGTGATGCCCAGCGGGTGGAATTCCTTCGGGGAACAGTTTGAGAGGATGCTCCCGGCCTCCAGTGTGGCAAATTTGTTTCCCTTCGCCTATACCGGCAAGACCGACCCCCAGGGGTTCTACATCGGTTACGATAAATACGGCTCCTCTATTATCACCGACCTTGACCGGAGGGCAGCAGATAAGTCAAACGCCAACACCCTGATCCTGGGCAGCTCCGGCAAGGGGAAAAGCTATCTGCTTAAATTGCTGCTCTGCAATATCCTGGAAAGTGGCAAGAAAGTCACGCTGCTAGACCCCGAAAGTGAATATAGCGACATAACCCGGCAGCTGGGCGGAGCCTATTTAGACCTGACCAGCGGGGAACATCTCATCAATGTGCTGGAGCCGAGAATGTGGACCTCCAACGAGGAGCAGCCAGACGAGGATTCGTCAAATTTAGACGCGCCCGCGGCCTTTCGGGAAACCTCCCTTCTCTCCCAGCACATCTCCTTCCTGCGGGATTTTTTCCGCAGCTATAAGCCCTTTGATGAGGCCCAGATCGATACCATAGAGATTATGCTGGGCAGGCTGTACCGGAAGTGGAACATAGGGGACGATACCGATTTTGGCAGGAAGAAACCTACAGACTACCCCATCCTCTCTGATTTATACCAGCTTATGGAACAGGAATACCAGCGGGTATTGACAGAGGGAAGAAATGAACTGTACACGCCGGAGCTGCTGCGCTCCGCCTGCCTGGGGCTGCACTCCATGTGCGTGGGGGCAGATTCCAAGTTTTGTGCGACTCGTTCCTGACTGAAAAGGTCAGGCACTAATAAAAGAGCGAATCTTTTGTCAGGAGAACTGATAGCCTGACAGGTGGAATGAAGGGGTAACGCCCAGAAACGCCTGCTCTGATACTCCGACAGGCTCTATATGGGGAAACTCTAAGGGTCTGGAGCTCGGTGAAGTCGGCTGAGAGCGACCGTAATGTGGTTGACAAAACAACACAACGAAAGCTGTCCAGAGGTGGATGGTGTCACCTACAGGCCGGGGGTCTATAAAATGCCTATGGTCAGAATGTCCAAGAGAACTGACAAATCTGCGAATGTACGGGTCTAAATGGCGGGCGCATAGAAATGTGCGCATGTGAGAAATCGCAGCCAGTGTGGTTGAGTAAAAATAGAATTTATGAAAAACCATGATGCGTTTACAGGCGCATCCAAGCTGGCAGGCTCAAAGCAGAAACCTAAGGGCATATGCAAAGATAGGGCTATCGGAACGAGGAAAGGTACTGAGTACTCTCAAATGGGTATAAGCGGTCGAAACATATAAGCCGCTGAATCAGTGCTGAAAAGCAGAGGTCGAACCGTTGATAGCTCCTGTAATGGGAGAAGGAGGAATGGCCTCAAGTCGATTACAGATTATCAAAATCATCCAATCGCATAAGGATTGCGAGTAAGACCAAAAGGGTCACTCAAGTCAGAAATGAAGGGAGTGATGCCTTATGCCAAGAGAAAAAGCAACAAAAATGCTGAGTGTTGATGACTTGCGTTATGCAGAGTATTACGAAATGCAGAAAGTCTTTGACGACCTGTATGCCAGAAGTAAGGCGGGAGAAAAATTCATTGACCTGATAGGACTGATTCTCTCACGAGAAAATATCCTGCTGGCATACCGGAACATTAAGACCAATACAGGAAGTAATACCGCTGGCACAGACCGACTCACTATCAAAGACATTGGGCGGTTATCGCCGGATGAGGTGGTGGAAAAGGTTTGCTTTATCGTCCAAGGCACAAAGCATGGCTACCGACCAAAACCTGTGCGAAGAAAAGAAATCCCAAAACCTGACGGCTCTACCAGACCGCTGGGAATTCCCTGTATCTGGGACAGACTGATACAGCAGTGTATCAAGCAGGTCATGGAACCAATCTGCGAGGCTAAATTCAGTGACAACAGTTATGGATTTAGACCACAACGGAGTGTGGAACACGCAATTGCGGCAACCTACAAACTTATGCAATTGAGCCACCTGCACTACATAGTGGAGTTCGATGTGAAAGGTTTCTTTGATAATGTCGACCACTCCAAACTAATAAGGCAGGTTTGGGCAATGGGTATCCGAGACAAACATCTCCTGTGGGTGTTGAAGCAAATTCTAAAGGCCCCTATAAGGATGCCCGATGGAAGAACTATCCGCCCTGAAAAGGGTACACCCCAAGGGGGAATCATTTCACCTCTTCTTGCCAACATTGTGCTCAATGAGCTTGACCATTGGGTGGAAAGCCAATGGCAATCCAACCCGGTGGCAAAGAAGTATACCAGGGTTAGGGAAGAAGCAAGGGAAGATTTCTCACATGGATACAGAGCTATGAAAAAGACCCGGCTCAAAGAGATGTTTATTGTCCGCTATGCTGATGACTTTCGCATCTTCTGCCGCACCAAGACCGATGCTGAAAAGACAAAAATTGCAGTAATGCAGTGGCTGTCTGAAAGGTTAAGGCTGGAAGTGTCCCCGGAGAAAACAAGAGTTGTCAACATAAAGCGCAGGTATTCCGAGTTCCTCGGTTTCAAAATCAAAGTACATAAGAAAGGTCAAAAATGCGTAGTCAAATCGCATATCTGTGATAAGAAAATGGAACAGTTACGCCAGAAACTGACAGAGCAGGCAAAAGCGATAGCGAAGCCAGCCAAAGGAAGGCGTGAGCGTGATGAAGTCAGGCTTTACAACTCCATGGTTATGGGCATTCAAAACTACTATCGCATAGCTACCGATGTAAATATCGACTGTGATTCCCTTAACAGGAAGGTAATGACAGCGCTTACATCCCGTCTCAGAGGTCAGAAGGGCGGACGCTTAGTGAAGGAGTTTGCAAAAACCAGAAAAGGAGGTAAACTGTCCAAGGCCGAAAGAACGGGACGAGCGCTCACAAAAGTCGAGGAGCAAAGATACGGCAAGTCTAAAATGCTACGCTGGGTGCGAGGCAGTGGTGAACCTATCTACCCTATCGGTTATGTTCAGTGCAGAAACCCCATGTTCAAAAAGCGGTCAATCTGTTGTTATACGGCAGAAGGCAGGAAAGGTCTCCACAATAATCTACGGATAAATGTAAGTCTTCTGTCAGCGCTGATGCGCCAGCCGCTCTACAACAGGAGCGCAGAGTATGCGGATAACCGTATATCATTATTTTCTGCTCAATGGGGAAAATGCGCTGTTACAGGCAGAGAGTTCCAATCTCTTGACGATATTCATTGCCACCACAAGAAGCCAAAAGCTAATGGAGGCGGCGATGAATACGCCAACCTGAGGCTGGTGCTTACACCGGTCCACAGGCTCATCCACGCCACGAGTGAGGAAACAATCAGCCTGTACTTGAAACTCCTGAACTTAGATGAAGGCCAGCTTAAAAAGCTCAATGAGTTTAGAAAGAAAGCTGGATGTCCGCAAATTCTCAACACAGATAGGCAAAATCAGTAAACCCCAAAATTCTCTAAGGTAGATTGGATAGATAAAAGAAATCTGTAATCGATGGAACGCCGTGTGCGGTGAAAGTCGCATGCACGGTGTGAAGTGGGGGAAAAGCCTGAGATAGTATCGGAGGCTTACCTATCACTATTCAGCGGCCATACCAACGTGGACGCCAGCCGGTTTGTCACTTTCGGGGTCAAGGACATGATGGAAAGCGGGAAAAACTTCAAGGACGCCATGCTGTTCAATATCCTGTCCTACATCAGCCATGCCCTGATCTCCGGTGGGAACACGGCGGGAATCTTTGAGGAGCTCCATGTGTTCCTCTCCAATCCTATGGCAGTCTCTTACATTCGCAACGCCATGAAGCGCGTGAGAAAGAGAAACAGCATGATTGTGCTGGCCAGCCAGAACATCTCCGACTTCCTCCTGCCGGATGTGGCGGAGATGACCAAGCCGCTGTTTTCCATCCCCACCCACCACTTTCTGTTCCACCCCGGAACCATAGACAAACGGGATTACATGGACGCGCTCCAGCTGGAGGAAACGGAATACCGGCTGATCCTCGCCTGCCAGACCGGTTCCTGTCTCTACAAATGCGGGGCGGAGCGGTACAACCTGGTCGTAAAAACGCCGGAGCATAAGCTGGAACTGTACGGGAAAGGCGGTGGAAGATGACAGCTGCGGCAATTAAGGCGGCCATAGCCCTTGCGTCTGATAAACGGACGTGGAAAGGAATAGGAATCGTAATTGCATCCATCGCTGTTCCTATTATTTTAATTGCAGCGGTAATTTGTTCTATGCTCTACGGCACAGCCAAACACAATAACGCCGCTGTGAACCTGACCTTCAACGGCGGAGTAATTCCCGCCAGTATGCCAGCGGAATACCGGGAGTACATCACCGAAATGCGCTCCTGCTTTTCTTCTCTGGACCGGGCGATTGCAGAGGTAGAATTAAAAATGGAGGATGAGGACAGCCTGGATTCCACGAGGATCAAGGCTGTTTTTTACGCCCTCTATTTTGGGGCGGACCATCTGCGGCTGCGTTCGGCGGCGGCAAAGGAATTTGTGGAGTGCTTTGTGGAGTACGAGCAGCGGACGCGGACGGTAATCCGGGTAGACGAGGAGGGGGAAGAACACGAGATAGATGAAATCTATACAGCGGCTGTGCCGGTAACAGACCTGCCAACCATTTATGAGAATGTAGGAGAGTATGCGGGACGGGAGGTGGCATCCGATGACAAGGCCAATATCACGGAAATCTACCTTCGGGTCATGTACAACAACTTCGATGTCAGCGCGGATATGCCGCTGGAGGGAGGGAACGGGACCCATGACCTGATTAAAGAAATGACAAAGGACTCAGATGTGACACCGTCTGCCGCCGGATTCGTCAGCCCGCTGGAAGGAGGATGGAGCCAGCGGGTGACGTCTGAATTCGGATACCGCCAGAACCCAACGGGCGCAGGGAGTGAAGGGCACACCGGACTGGACATGGGCGTGCCGCTGGGAACCGGCGTCCGGGCGGTCAAGGACGGCAGGGTGTTATTTGTCCGATACAAGCAGACCGGCTATGGCTACCATGTGGCGATAGACCACGGCGGCGGATTGGTAACAATGTATGCTCATTGTTCCGAAATCTTAGTGACGGAGGGGCAGACGGTGACAGACGGGGATGTGATTGCCAAAAGCGGAAGCACAGGAAGAAGTACCGGCCCCCATCTGCATTGGGAGGTAATCCAGGACGGCGTGCCGCAGAATCCGAGAAATTATTTGTGAGAGATAGAAAGGAAAAGACGTATGCGCATTTTAAAAGTGGAACCTGGGGAGCGGCCCTATGAAAAGGAAATCGAAAACACTTTGAGGGATGTTCAGAAGGAAGTTGGCGGAGGGCTGTTCCAGCCGGTGTACATAGGCGATGGAATTGTTCTGTGCTGCAACGAGGAAAGCAAACTCAACGGAATGGAGCCAAACCGGTGGTTGGGCGATTTCGATATCGTCTGCGGGCCGTTTTTCCTTGTGGGGGACGATGGATGCGGAGAATTTGTGTCCTTGACCGACGAGCAGGTAAGGGAGTGTATGGAACGGTTCGGGGAGCCGGATTTGTTCTCAGGAGAGGAACCGGAGCTGGAGCCGCAGGCAGAGATTTATTTTTTCTAATGGGAGGAAAAGCTTATGAAGAAAACAGAGATCGTCCTTCTGTTTGGGGAGGAAAAGCTGGAAGCGCTGGAGTTTGCCCTGCGCAAAGAGCGGAGCAGCGTTCAGAGGAAAATGGACGAGGCATTGAAAAATTTGTATGAGCAGACGGTGCCGGAGGCGGTGCGGGAGTACCTGGGCAGAAAAGAAACACCGGCGAGGGAGCGCCCCAGGAGGGCAAGACCGGGAAATCCGAACCATTCTGAATCCGGCGATAGCACTAACGGAAGTGAAGGTGCATGAGAAACCAGAATTTTGGCATTGAGATAGAGACGACCGGGATCACCAGGACGCGGGCAGCCGAGGTGATCGCCGGTTATTTTCATACCCAGGCAGTGTATATAGGAGGTACATATGATGCCTATTCTGTTCGAGACAATGACAACCGGCAATGGAAGGTGGTCAGGGATTCGTCTATCCGCGTGGAGGCTTCGTCGGGACGTGTGAACCAGAAGTACGCGGTGGAACTGGTCTCGCCCATCTGCCAATACCGGGACATAGAGACAGTCCAGGAGATTGTGCGGAAGCTGAGGGCATCCGGCGCAACAGTTAACAGCTCCTGCGGAATCCATGTCCATGTGGATGCGGCCAGCCATACGGCGGCAACGCTGCGAAACATTGTGAACATCATGGCGGCAAAGGAAGACCTGCTGTACAAGGCGCTGGACGTGGAGGTGGCCCGCGAAAGGTACTGCGGAAAGGCGGACACCGGTTTTCTGGACAGGCTCAACAGCCAGCGGCCCAAATCTATGGAGGAGCTGGAACGAATCTGGTATGCCGGAAGGGGCAGCAGACACGAGCACTACGACGAATCCCGGTACAAGGCCCTGAATCTGCACAGTGTCTTCTCCAAGGGGACGATTGAGTTTCGCCTGTTTAACTCCACCCTCCATGCGGGAAAGGTGAAAGCGTACATCCAGCTATGTTTGGCAATCAGCCACCAGGCGCTGGTTCAAAAACGCGCCCAGCGTATCAAGACGGCCTCCCCCAATGAAAAATATACCTTTCGCACCTGGCTTCTGCGGCTGGGGATGATAGGGGACGAATTCAAAACGGCCCGACATCACCTGCTGTCAAACCTGGAGGGAAACATAGCGTGGAGGGACCCGGCCCAGGCGGAGCAGCAGAGACAGCGGCTGGCGGAAAGGGCTAGACAGGAACAGTCTTCCAGTTTGGAAGAGCTGCTCCAAGAATTTGAACCGGAAGAAACCGAAGAGCAGGAGGAGCATGGGATAGAATTTACTCCCTCTATGTGAAAAGAAATGAGGAATGAAGATGAAGACAAAGCTGTACGCGGCGTATGGAAGCAACCTGAACCTCCGGCAGATGAGATACCGATGCCCGGACGCCAAGCTGAATACGACCGGCTGGATAGAGGGCTATGAGCTCCAATTCAAGGGGAGGCCGTCCGGCGCGTATGCAACCATAGCGCCAAAGGAGGGCTCCAGCGTCCCGGTGGCGCTGTGGGAGATAGGCCCAAGGGATGAACATTCCCTAGATAGATATGAGGGTGTTCCAACCCACTATTTTAAACAGGATATCCCTGTGCGGACCGACGGCGGAACAGTGGACGCAATGGTATATGTCATGGATTTGAAGATGGGTTTCGGGCTGCCGTCCAAGGGGTATTACCAGACGGTGCTGGAGGGGTATCTGGACTGCGGCTTAAATGAAGAAACGCTTAACAACGCCCTTATGAAAAGCGTCCGGGAGTATTTTGAGATGGATATCTACGGGCTGGAGGAGGAATACGATATGGATTTGTTTGAACTGGGGGAGGGAATGACGCTGTGAAGATGAAAAAAGAAACGCTGCAAAGGCTTCTGGGAAGCCGTTATAAATTTGAACAATATTTGAACGCAGAAGAAGTAGAAGTTCTGAAAAGACAAGCGCCGGAGGATTTTTTCGAGCGAGAAGCGGCGGCGCTGACAGCAGGGTATGTGAAGATCAGCGCGGTGCTGTTTCGCTTGAACGGCAGCCTGCGGTTGGGTTACGACGTTTTGGTCAGGGACAGGCTGGACGCGCCGGAGTGGGTTTGCTACGACAACCCAGAGGATGAAGTAAAGCTGGAAGAGGAGGAGATGCTCGCCGTCCTTGACCGCGTGGTAAGGGAAAACGGCCTCTCCTATACGGAAAACAGTTTCCGGGTGCTGAAGGGAAAGAACAGCAAGCCCGTGTGACCCGCCTGTTGGGGCCGTGTTGGAGTTTTCCAGACTGGGTGCGGGAAAGAACCAGACAAGCCTGGAAACGCCCCCGTTTGGGAGCGTTTTGGGGAGCTTTGGAAGGTCTCCTCTTCGGGGTGACCCAGGCGGAACGGAGAGGTGGATTTCCAAGCAGGATAAAGTGCGGGGGTCACGCAGGCCCCCTCGCACAGCTCACATCGCCCCGCAATGCGGGTCGGGGGACGTTCTTCGCGGGGGTCACTTTTCCCCTCCTGGGGTCAGGTCGGGGATTGCCTGTACCGGATTTTCCCATAACGACGGGATTTTTAGAGGAATCAAGACGGGGATCAAGCCTCTTTTTGAGACGATTGGAGGGATTTTTAAGTGTCGAGAGAAAAAGTAAAATTTGCCCTGCGGATATCACCGGAAACCCAACAGCTGGTGAAGGATTTGTGTCCCAGGGACAACTGTCAGAGCCAGAACGAGTTTATTGAAAAGGCCATCCATTTTTACGCGGGACATATTTCCGCCAAGGACAGCGTGGATTTTCTGCCGCCGGTTTTCGCGGCAACACTGAAAGGAATTGTGCAGGACTCGGAAAACCGCACCGCCCGCCTGCTCTTCAAGCTGGCAGTGGAGGTGTCGATCATGATGAATGTGCTGGCATCCGAGTTGGATATCAGCGAAAGCGATATAGAAAAGCTGCGGAACAGATGTGTCCGGGAGGTTAAGAAGACCAACGGCAGCATTTCGTTCCAGGAGGCGGTGAGATACCAGAAGGGGGTGGACTAAATGCCAAGGCTTATTTTGAAGTGTCCATACATCAAGGGAGGGGCAAAACGGGCCGTCCATCTGAAAAACTATGTGGGGTACATCGCCACCAGGGAAGGGGTGGAGCTGATAAAGGAATCCAAGAGGGTTGAGCAGAAAGGAAAATATGTGGACTACATGGCAACCCGTCCTCACTCCCACGGGCTGTTTTCTGGTTCGGACGAACCTCTGGTGCTGTCCAGGATTGCAAAGGAAGTCTCAGAGCATCCCGGAAATGTGTGGACGCCCATCATCTCCCTGAAGCGTGAAGACGCGGCCAGACTTGGTTATGACAACGCCGAAAGCTGGAAAGCCCTGCTCAATTCCTATGCTATGGAGATGGCAGAGCAGATGAAAATCCCCTGGGAACAGTTTCGGTGGTATGCGGCGTTTCACGATGAGGGCGAACATCCCCACGTCGTGCGTCCGTAAGGACAGCTCATTCGCTGTCCGTGGGCTGTATGAAATTCTACCTTGAGCAAGTAGTAGGAAAAAATATCAACGCGGGTTTTCCCACACCCTATCGTCTCCCGGCTTATCCAAAAGGGAAACCGGATGGGGAGTGCAGCATGCCGGAGTATGTGGTGTGTCCGAGCTTCACGGGCATAGGTGCAGAGAGACGAAAAATCGTGTACAAGGATGAAAGCTAAACTGCCTGCTTGATAGTCAGAGGCTGGGCACAGGGTGACCTCCGGCGTATGGAAGCTAAACTCGCCGGTGCCGCGGCACACATGCGTGGACGTGGTATGTGTGTGGGATATTCACGGCAAGCCATCCACAGGAAAGTGGAAAATGACGAAAGTCACATCCGACAACACGGAGCGCTCATGTTTCAGCAGTGCTAAACGGAGATTGCCTAAAGCGAAAAGCCGTCCATTCGCGGCTATGAACGCTATGAGAAAAGCGGTTCTGAATATTCACCACGGCAACACAGCTCCCGTAGTAGTTAGAGACTGTAACGCAGTTCACAAGGCGAAGGGGAGCAGTTCAACATCAATATTTTAACAGGAAAGGTGCGTGAGGCACCATGAGAAGTCCAGTTCAAGTATTGAAAACCTTAGAGCAACATGCCATGAACAAAGAGTACAGCTATGAGCGGCTGTATCGAAACCTGTATAATCCAGAATTTTATCTCCTTGCGTATCGCAACATTGCCTCCTCACAGGGGAGTATGACGCAGGGAACGGACGGAATGACCCTGGACGGTATGAGTGAAGCGCGTATAAACCGTATCATTGCCTCACTAAAAGACCACAGCTATAAACCAAATCCAGCGAGGCGCACATATATTGTAAAGAAAAATTCCAGCAAAAAGCGGCCGCTGGGTATCCCATCCACAGATGATAAACTGGTACAGGAAATTATCCGAATGCTGCTGGAAGCCATTTATGAACCTGGCTTTTCAGTCCATTCTCATGGGTTTCGCCCAAACAGGAGCTGCCATACGGCGCTGTTGGAGGTACAAACTACCTTCACTGGGGCAAAGTGGGTCGTAGAAGGCGACATCAAAGCGTGTTTTGATAATTTTGACCACCATGTTCTCATTAACCTGCTACGCCGCCGCATCAAGGATGAGTATTTTATCAGCCTGATGTGGAAGTTCCTAAAAGCGGGTTATATGGAGCAATGGGTATACCACAAAACCTATTCCGGCACACCGCAGGGTTCGGGTATGAGTCCGATTTTGGCAAACATCTATCTGTCAGAGCTGGATACTTTTATGGAGCAGTACAAAAAGCATTTCGACCTTGGCGGGAAGAAGCGCCGTGTGACAAAAGAGTATTCCCGGCTCAACGGTACTCATGAACGGCTCCGCAAAAAGTACAATGCCTCAAAGAATACTCTGCCGGAGGCCGAGCGCAAAGAGTTGTCAAAGCAGCTTCGCCAGGTTCAGCTTGAAAAACTTCGGCTGCCGCCCTATCCCGTACAGGACAGTTCCTATAAACGAATCCAGTATAACCGCTACGCCGATGACTTTGTGATTGGCGTGATTGGCTCAAAAGCGGATGCAGAGCAGGTGAAATCCGATATAGGAAACTTTCTCCGTGACATATTACATCTCACCCTGTCTGAGCAAAAAACCAAAATCACGCACTCGTCAGAGCCAGTGCGGTATCTGGGTTATGATTTCAACATTACACGGGACAGTAGCTATAAGCGTAACAGCAAAGGACGTTTGCAAAGGCTATGGAACCATCGGGTAAAACTCACCATGCCGCATGAAAAGTGGTTTGGGAAGCTGTTGGAATATGGAGCGTTCAAAATCAAAAAGGATGAAAATGGAAATGAGCGGTGGAAAACTGTTCATAGGGGCTACCTCATGAACAATCAGGATATTGAAATCATCAGTAAATTCAATTCTGAAATCAGGGGCATTTATAATTATTACCGTCTGGCGCAGAATGTATCAACCCTTGATAAATTCGCACACATCATGAAAAAAAGTATGTACAAAACATTTGCGGGCAAATACCGCACGACCGTAAACAAGATAAAGCAAAAATATATGCGTGATGGCGTATTCGGTGTGGACTACTCGACCAAGGCAGGCATGAAGCGCTGTGAGCTCTATCATGATGGCTTCAAACAGGTCAAAGACGATATGCTGGATTTTGTGGACGTGCTGCCGCAGTATCGCAAGTACCAAAAGAAAAATGGCTTGGCCATGCGGCTAAAGCGCAAGGTGTGTGAATTGTGCGGGGAGCTGGCGGAAGATATCCAAATGCATCATGTGCGCCGTATGAAAGACCTTGGGAACGAACTTCCCTCTGAATTGCTGATGATTAGCATGAAAAGAAAATCTCTGGCATTATGTCCGGCCTGTTTCTTACAGGTTAAGGTCGGACAGCTCTAAATTATGGTTGAATGGAGAGCCGGATACGCTGAGAAGTGTACGTCCGGTTCGGGAGGGGGCCTGACTGAAACCGCCGATGCAAGTCGGTATGGCACGGTCACGCCTACCTTATCACATGGTCTGTTACAGCGCAGACCCGTCCAAAGGTTTCCTCACCAAGCAGGGGCTGGCAAATATAAAGTCAGAGCTGGCGGGACGTATCTTTCGTCAGGAGCTGACCGAAATCTATTCCCGGCAGACCCAGAGAAGGGATGAGACTGCACAAGCTGCAAAGGAAAAGCTGGAGCAGCTCATCCATCTAATGCAGAGAGGAGCGTTTCAAAACGATAGGATAGCGCCGTTGTTGGAGAAGCTTTCCCAGCAGTTAAAAGAAACAAAAGGGAAAAAACAATACGGCTATCTCAAACCCTCGCTGAAAAAGCTGGTGGATGAAATTGTGGACGAGCTGGAAAAGGAACCTTGCGTGTCCCAGGCATACAGCTGTTGGTATGACCTGCGGGAAGAAGTCTTGAAAACCTACAAAGACGATCTGCCGGAACGCCTGCCCCTGTCCCGGCAGAAGGAGTTCCGGCAGATCAAGAACATTGTGATAAAAGAGGCTGTGAAATTGGGTGAACCGCATTTTGAAAACGCCAATGTGGATGCGCTGAGATTGGCGTCAGGGGTGACCAAATTGATTCGGCAGGCGGGGAATCTCTTTCAGGAGCAGATGCCGCCGCTTCCTCCTGACATGGCGCAGAAGTTGGTTGACCACAAGCTGCGCCGGAAGATTCAGGAGAAGAAGGAAGCGTTGGGACATAGGATGGAATAGGGACGGTGATTTTATGGGAGGATTTTTCTATGGAAAATACAGCAAAGAACAGGTGGAACAAGCCAACCGAGTTGATCTGGAGGAGCTGCTCCGCCGCAGTGGTGAGGAGTTAATCCGTTCCGGCAGGGAAAAAAGGTTGGCATCCGACCACAGCATAACCATCCGGGGAAACAGATGGTACGACCACGCCGCCGGGGAGGGCGGTTTTTCTTTGAGCTTTGTCCGCAAACACTATGGGCTTTCCTTTGGAGACGCTATGCGGATGTTGACCGGAGAGAATGGACAAGTCCCTCTCCCCTACATACGGGATAAGCCCATAGAGCCGGGAAAGGAATTTGTACTCCCGCCAGCATACAGCTCCATGCGGCGGCTGTATGGCTATCTGACCAGAGCGCGGCAAATTGATTCGGATGTGCTTTCGGAGTTTGTTAGAAGGAAACTGATCTACGAGGACACCCCCTACCACAATGCTGTTTTTGTCGGTCTGGATGAAATGGGTGTCCCCCGCCATGCCCACAAGCGCAGCACCATCGGCATGGGGAAACAATTCCGCTTGAATGTGGAGGGCAGCAATCCGGCGTACAGCTTTCACTGGAATGGAAATAATGGGAGCCTCTTTGTTTTCGAGGCTCCCATTGATTTGTTGTCGTATATTTCGTTGTACCTGGAGGACTGGAAGAAGAACAGCTATGTTGCTCTCTGCGGGGTTGGGGGACAGGCGATGTTCAAACAGTTGGAGCTTCGTCCAAATTTGCAGGAGATTTTTCTCTGTTTGGATAACGACCAGGCTGGACAGACAGCCTCGGAGCGATTGGCTGAGCAGCTGGAAAAGATGGGGAGAGCAGCTTATAGGCTGATTCCCCAAAATAAAGATTGGAACGACGACCTCAAAGAAGAAAACTTATTGCAGCAGGAGGAAGGAGGTATGGTTTTTGGATTTTAATATGGAACAGTTATGGCCGCTGATTCTGGCGGCAATCGCAGTGGTAACAATTTTTGGTGCCATCTCTGTTTTTTCGGACAGCGCCAACCTCAATGAGATTAAGAGCAAGCAGGTCGGGGACGGTCAGCATGGGACGGCAAGATGGGCCACCGATAAGGAAATTCGAGAAGCGTTCCTTCATATTCCCTTTACTCCTAATCTTTGGAGGGAAGGAAAGAATCTTCCCCAAAATCAGGGGCTGGTGGTCGGTTCTATTCCCAGGAAGAAGTATGCCACAGCTTTGGTAGACAGCGGCGATGTCCACTGTTTGATGATAGGCGCTTCCGGCGTTGGGAAAACGGCGTACTATCTTTATCCTAATATTGAATATGCCTGTGCTTCCGGTGTAAGTATGTTAGTAACTGACACAAAAGGAGATGTGGTGCGAAATTACGGAACCATAGCGAAAGAAAAATATGGATATGATGTAGTATTGATTGACCTGAGAAACCCCACAAGAAGTAGCGGATTTAATATGCTTTCTCTGATCTCCAAGTATGCCGACCTGTACAAAGGAAATCCAAATGACCTCCGATCAAAAGCCAAGATGGAGAAGTACGCGAAGATTTGTGCCAAGACAATTATCCAGGCAGGTGGAAGCGGAGACTATGGACAAAACTCCTATTTTTACGATTCTGCAGAGGGATTATTGGCGGCAACCATTATGTTAGTTGCTGAGTTTTGTTCACCGGAGAAAAGGCATATTGTATCAGTGTATAAACTGATACAGGAATTATTAGCTCCCAGCAGGACGAAGGGGAAGAACCAGTTTCAGATATTGATGGAGAAGCTTCCGCCGGAACACAAGGCCCGTTGGATGGCGGGAGCGGCTTTGAATACAGGCGAACAAGCTATGTTGAGTGTCCTCTCCACCGCCATGAGCAGACTCAACGCCTTTATTGACACCGAATTAGAGCAGCTGCT
Organism: Oscillospiraceae bacterium; assembly: GCA_022800935.1. GTDB lineage: Bacteria > Bacillota > Clostridia > Oscillospirales > Ruminococcaceae > UBA1405. The sequence goes on along the minus strand of JAAWRH010000009.1, from coordinate 32,534 downwards.
TTGTTTCGACAGCGCGGTGGATGCGGAGAGGTTCACATCTCAGAAGACGGCGCTGTTTATAGTCATGCCGGAGGAGGACCCCACCGCCTACTTCTTAGTAAGCCTCATAATACAACAACTGTACAGAGAGCTGATGACGGTGGCGGATGAACATGGAGGAAAGCTGCCAGGAAGATGTGTTTTTTACTGTGACGAGCTTGGCACAATTCCTAAAATTGAGGGAATAGAGATGATGTTTTCCGCCGCGAGATCGAGAGGATTGATGATTGTCGCTATTGTGCAGGGGTTAATTCAACTGGAGCGGAACTATGGAAAAGAAGGAGCGCAGATTATACGGGACAACTGCCAGCTGACCATCTTCGGCGGCTTTGCTCCGGGAAGTGAAACGGCTAGCACACTCTCCCAAGACATGGGAGAGCAGACGGTTCTTTCCGGCTCAGTGAATAAAGGAAAGGACAGCAACTCCCGCAGCTTGCAAATGATATCCCGCAGGCTGATGATGCCCGATGAGCTGAAAGCCATGCCAAAGGGGAGTTTTATTACTATGAAGACGGGGATGCACCCGATGAAGACGAAGTTCCAGCTCTTTCTCAAATGGGGGATTACTTTTGGAGCGGCGTATATGTTGGAGGAACACACTGCACGAAAAGTGGAGTACGCCAGCAAGGAAGAGCTGATTGCGGCTATTTTTGAGAAGTATCCGCCGAGAGTTTTGGAGGACAGAGGGGAAGCGTCTGTGAAAAAGGGCAGGGATGCACCGTCTAAGAGGTTAGGAACTCCAGGCAATGCTCATGGACTGCGTTCAGATTAAAAAATATAATTTGTTAAGATATATAATTAACGATAGATATAAATTATATATAAAATTCAACAGAAACAGTTATTGTCTGTGTCATAAATTTAAGGGTCTCGGCTTCAAGTGGAGCCTTTAGACCGTAACAGTCAACAATGCTCTAGTTGATTTCAAAAAATATAGTAATATTCATGTGTGCATTTTTCATAAATTGTAATATATTCAATTTATGAAAAATATTCCAAATAACCCAAAAAATATCTTGACAAATGTAAAATAGTGCTGTATTCTTTAATTTGTGAGGGGGATTTAGTCGTTTTCGACTAGGTTAAGATAGTCTAAGAAGCTGAAAATACAATAGGAAGGGACATCAAATTGAATAGTTTAATTTTATTGATGAGTATAACGGGCAGCGTGTTCTTTTTGATGTATTCGTTGATTACATCGATTCCTCGAAAGAAGCTTGCGGCGAGTATAAGGCTTTTTTGGCTGCTGATTACGTTGACTGTATATCTGATTCCTTTTCCATTGTTCAAATACTTATTTCTCCCAATACTATGGGATTCACATTGGTCGGGGGTTGTTAATTCTTATTTCTTTACAGAAAATTACTACATATATAGCCATATGGATTTTATGATGGATATGGTTACCATCCTGGCTTGGATATGGTGTTTGGGTTCGGGATTAATAGCAATTATATTTACTTCTATGTATGTGATAAGATATTTTTTATGCAAAAGAATACTCAAGAGGTTTTCAGCAAAGGTAAAGGATGAGCAGTTAAAAAAATTTGACGAACTCAGAAGGAAATTGCAGATAAAACAAAATGTAAAGCTTGTTGAATCGGAATATTTTGGCTCGCCATTTACATTCGGCTATTTTTTCCCGGTTATTTGTTTGCCCACATATATGAAAAAGTTCACAGAGGAAGAATGGGACTTTGCAATCCGGCATGAGTTGAACCATATAAAAAACAAGCATTTATTCATCAATTTTCTTGCTTTTATCGTAAACTTAATCCATTTCTATAATCCGGCGGCTTACTGGTTTCGGAATGAAATTCAGAGTATGTGCGAGATACACTGTGATGATAAGACAATTGAAAACTATGATACTGAGAAACGAAGACGGTATCAAGAGTATATTCTTGAAATCGCCTCCAAATCAGCTGGAATATGTATGTCTGGTGCCATAGGGTTATTCGAGTCAAAATCTAAACAACGAAAAATACAGAGGAGGGTTCTCGAAATGAATGAAACCAAGAGGAAAAAAGGGGTAGTATCAGCTGCGGCAGTTCTAGCATTTGTCTTGATTGAAAGTGCATCTGTGTGGGCATATGAACCTACAACTAAAATTGAAGTTTCAGGAGAATTGAATCCCGATGCAGAGTATTTTATTAGTGATAATGTGAACAGTGCGACTGACTTAAACTCAGGAGATGTATTTAGGGATCAGCACAATAATATCTATGATACAACAGGTGTTGATAGAGCTATTTGTTTCCATACCTATGTAGATACAACTTTGGGAGAGCATACACGTAATTCTGATGGTAGCTGTGTGACGCTTTTTTATGATGCCCAGCGTTGTACAAAATGCGGTTATGTCAAAGCGAAGGAATATAATGGCACAACGTTGACTTGTGAAAAATGTCCTCACTGAACCGTTGATTCAATTATTGTCGAATAAGGAGTTTTATTAATGGATAGAAACAGACCCAAAAAGAATTATGGACTTACCAGCACTGAGATGGAGATAATGAATATTTTCTGGGAATCCCCGGAACAAGGGTTTACCTTTAAAGAATTGAAAGAGATTGCTCGAAACACTCTGGGAAAAGATTGGAAGTACCAGACACTTGGTACACATTTGGCTAATTTGCAAAGAATCGGATTGTTGGATGTGGATGACAGCAACAAGAACTATGTGTATTATCCGCATTGCACAAAAGATGAGCATATTCATAAGTGGACACAAAATTTAGTTCGTGCTGCTTTTGGTAACTCTATTGGAAATCTGGTTTGCGCGTTTACAGGAGGAGAATATCTCTCGAAGGAAGAGGCTGAAAAAATAAAAAAATTGATTAAATAAATGAAGCCTATTTTTACATATTGATTAAGGTGGTACTACGGTCATGTTGCTAATGCTTTCACTACAGTTATTAATTGTTGGAGAAAACTAGAAAATATGAATCTATTACTATAGACCAGTTCCTAAAGCAAGCTACCCAACATATTGCAATTAAAGATGGTTTATTTGTAGAGGTATATCGTCAGTTTCACTTTAGTAAAACTGACAGCTTATTTGGAAACCAATCAGGTCTATTTGAGAATTTTCTTTAGTTTGATAGCCATAAGGCAAGTCTTAAAAATAAAGAGTTGGATAATAATACCGTTCTGGATGTTTGTAATTCTTTGCTTCTTATTTCAAGTGTATATAAAAAGTTTTTTTGCCAGAGAACATTTATAATTACCAATTGGGATAATCGATATATAGATATAATATAAGACTAATTAAAAGAAAAATAAATAAAATATATAGTTATCAGTTGGCAAAATCATAGAGGAGGTATTATTACGAAATTTGATGAAATCATAAAGTTATCTCTCAAACGAACTGACACTATATTTGCCGCAGGTGGCGTCTTCGGAGAAAATTTTTCTCCACCACACAATGCGCTTAATTTCGATCACAATTTGTACTCAGACTATTATAATACTATGGGTAGTATTTCGTTGAGAAAAAATTATCTTTCCTACTCGAAACTGCCACTAGATATAGATAGCATTATTGTCACATCAGGCGCAACCGCTGCGTTATGGGCAGCAATCCGAATGTCAACACAGAGAGAAAAAAAAGAAGTAATTATCTTATCACCCTGTTGGGGCACTTACAGCAATATTATTGCTAATGCGGGAGCGATTACAGTCACAATAGATACCTGTGTAAATAATGGCTGGCATCACAGTATTGATTGCATCGAAAAGAGAATATCAGCAAATACTGCTGCTATTCTCTTTGCCAATCCTGCAAATCCTACCGGAATTATTGAGTCCGATGAGTGGCTAACCACCTTAATTCAATTAGCGAAAATGCACAATGTACTTCTCATTGCAGACGAAACATACTATGACCTTGCATATGAAACGCAATCCCAAAGCAGCATCACACATTGTGAAGGGTGGTATGACGTTGGTGTCTGTATCCGAAGTATGTCTAAATTCTTCTTAGCACCAGGCATTAGAATTGGATTCTTGTTGTCAAATCCTAAAACAATCTCCAAAATGCATACTATATTACTTGGAACATATCTTGCACCATCTGCAATCGGGCAACAACAAGCAGATATGATCATTTTACACAACAAGCACTATCGCGATCATATTCAAATATGCCGCACTAGACTCCATAGACTGGCCAATAGCATCCATACAAAATACAATCAAATTCTACCTGATGCAGCTTTTTTCGCTTTTATGCGAATTACAAACAAATCGGAAATTCCAGTAGATGCGATAACATTATTTAACGAAACGGGTATACTTGGTCGTCCTGGCAACTCATTCGGTAATAATTTTGCAAGTTTTATTAGATTTAATCTAGCCATTTCCGCCGACAAATTTGATGAGATGTGTAGGCGTTTAGAATATTATACAAATCCAAATGTTTGATCAATTGGGATAATTGTCAAAGGAGAGCGTCTGCGTTGAATGCACAATCTTTCTATTGCTATTTAGCTGACGAATTGTATCGTTTAGCTGATGAATGGATTTTGTCTAAAAACTATCAACTGCTATACGACAGGCTCAGCAAGATTGAAACAGAACGTTGCCCAGTTTCCTTAACAAATGCGCTAGTATTTGAAGGAGAGCGATGTTCCGGAAAAGATACCATCATTGATCGAATAAGCCAAGTAAATGCAAGTTGCATACCTATGCCACGTCTGTCGGACAATGCTGCATGGCAGAGACTGTGTTCAATGAAAAAGAATTGTTATTTTGCGGTTGACGACTATATAGTGGGTAACTTGCTCTGGTTTTCTGATTTGTCCCACAGACTTTCTCAATGGTTAAAAGTCAACTCAACACAAACAATCCTAATTAACCGCTATATAGATTCTTTAGTCATCATACAGAACAGCCTGCTTAGATATGAACAAAAAGCCATTACATCCAAAGCTCACATTCTGGCGATGTTGGACAAAATGTTCCCTAGGCCGCCGCTTACCTTCGTATTAAATATAGACCTTAGCACCTTGCTGAGTCGGATGAATAACAGCAGAAATCGAACATTATCAGAGTGTGAGATTGCCATAGCCCATGACAACATATTGGCTTTTAGGAACCTTAGCACAAAGGGACATATCCATATCGACGCCTGTATGCCGATTGACATAGTTGCTAATACTGTTCTGGAATATATATGCGCAAATGAAAGGAGGGTGAGTAATTGAACCGTAATAATGATAACGGAAAGCTTATCGTGTTTGAAGGGATAAGTGGTTGCGGAAAAAGTAGTCAAATCGAACTACTTCAAACCAGGCTTAAAAGAGATGGAATTCGTGTAATAACTAGTTCATGGAATAGTGATCCAACCATTACTGAGATAATATCCCACTGCAAAAGAACTCGAATATTCACACCAATAACTTGGTCAATTCTGCATGCAGCCGACTTTGCTAAACGTTATGTTGAAATAGTGCTGCCTGCACTGGAGGACGGAATGATTGTTCTACTTGATCGATATATATATACCTCAATTGCACGTGATAGTATAAGGGGAGTCGATCCATCATATATCAAAAAACTATATGATTATGCCAAATTGCCAGAGGGGATAATATATATTCGTACCCCTGTTGACGTTGCTTTTCGTCGTAGAATCAACAGATACAATAAGTTAGCCTTTTATTCTTCAGGTGGTGATGTGTACGGAACCAAGAACTTGGAGAATTCTTGGATGTTGTATAATGAGGCAATTTCATCACAATACGACGAGTTCTTTCGAGAGTATACAAATATACTATGCATCAATGGCACTGAATCAGTTGAGAGGATAGCAGATCAAGTTTATGCTTTTACTATGAGTATAGTAAAGACGAGGACGTGAGTAAAGTATGCTAATATCAATTGACGGCATCTATGGTGCCGGAAAAAGTACATTAATCAGGCAACTATCTAGTTCTTTTAATTTGAAAATCATTCCTTGGAATTCATGTGAAGAAGTACATTTCTATTTTAGTGCCATGAGGAAGCGCGGCGAATTGAATGACCCGCTTGTATACTACATGATGTTGCTAAATGATTTCGCCTTTACATATGAAAGAATCGTTCGCCCACTCATTGAGCAAGGCATTGATATCATTATGGATAGGTATTTCTTATCATTGATTGTGAGAGGGGAGATGCGCGGATTAACCCCTGAATTTTGTAAGAACGCTCTTTCCTTTGCTAAAAACCCTGACATATCCATTGTTCTTGATGTATCAGTTAATAATGCGATCGCGAGACGTGGTATTCCCGATCAATCAGTATGGAAAATAGGACTCAAATCGTGTACTGATCAATACAACTCGTACTCAGATTATCTTGCCGTTATGAGAGCCAAGTACTTGTGGTATGCGAAAGAAACCAACAGTATTGTACTTAATACCGATAAGCTTAATTGTGAAGACGTTTTCAACTATTTTTCCTATTTACTGAAATTTCAGAATTCTTCAAGGTAGAGCGTTTAATTAAATTGAAAAACAACCTACAAGAGCCCATGAATGTTACATACAAATGGTTATTTATCCATTCTAATCTAGTTTATGTAAATTGAAAATTATCATTTTAAAAAGGATGTAAATTTATGGTTATTACGATTGTCAGCGATATAACATTTTACTTGTTACATGCTTCAAGTCAGATCACACCTAGCAATATGCATAACTTGCTGGGTGCAAGGCCAGACATATTAATTGTAGAAACTTCGTGTCTTACTGACTTTACACGCCAGAATACGTATGACGAACTGGTCAATATCCTTTGCAATGCTCATAATGCATGTAAGAAGACTGTGTTGGTTCACAATGATAAAAAAATAAATATAAATAATATCATAACATATTTCGACGAAATCGTAACAACTGAGTGGAAAGAACTCGGTATATATGATCTTGTTAAAGTATGTGATACGCTTTTTGTTTATAATCAGATTTATCAGCATATGTTTTCTTTATGGCATTATAAAATTGATCTGGGAATATGCGTATCAATGGTTTTAAACTGCCTGTATCAAGGTCACTATGTTGAAAATATCAGTTCGATAGATAAAGCACAGACCATTATGCGTAGAGAAGTGCTGCATAATGTACAATTATGGAATTACTTTGGTATTCAGAGGCAAGAAAAAGCTGTCTCCATGTTGTTATGCACCAATAGAAATGACCCAATGATCCTTGCCAATATAGAAAGGAACCTATCCCGAATAGCGTCTCCCAATTATGAATTAATTCTGCTTCTACATAATAACATGATTCCTATTTCAACTTGGGCTAATCGTTTAAGCAAGTATTGTGATACAAAAATAAGATATGTCGATGAATCTTTGGTTCTCGGTGAATGCCTAAATCTTGGAGTGGCTATGTGTAAGAATGAATATATTAGCAAAATCGATGACGATGACATATACTTTCATAACTATATGACAGATTTAACAGATGTCTTTGATTATACACATGCAGATATTGTCGGAAAAAGATCTGTTTATCTCCATTTTGTTCGGGATAATCGCTATGCCATCGATAAGCCTGGGTTGGAAAATTGTTATGTTGAAACGGTGAAAGGTGCAACTATCACCTTTAGGAAGAGTCTCTTTAATACAATACAGTTTCAACCCCGTTTCGGCGAAGATCGCAAATTATGTAAAGATGCGATGGAAAAGGGCTTAATTGTTTACTCAGGAGATAGATACAACTTTATTGTCTCTCGTCACGCACAAGGAAATGCAAGATTCAATGATGATATACTTGCTAAACGATGCCATTTCACTAATCACACCAAGGAAACAATACTGTCTGATGTAGTAGTATAGACGCTATACCTAATATGTTTCACAACTTCATTAATCGAAGGTTACGGACGATGAACAGTCTGGCCTCCTTAATTACGATAAATATATATAGTGGCAGGTGAAAGAAATGTCATTTTCAAGGAATATTTATCACACCTCGCATAAATTTCTCAAATCTATTTTAAATAGATATTCCTTTGTTCGGCTGGACAGATGGGCCGATGCTGGTAGAAATGTCTACTTATCACCTCATTATAGGTACTTCAGACCAGAGTTCATCGTATCGTCTTCCGGATCTATGAACAAAAGCAACGCCTATGTTTTATCTTATGAACAAGAGTTGGCAATCAGACAGGCCAATATTGACGATTGGTACATATTGAAACTTCATGATATACGGCATCGTACTCACAAACCATTACTTGTGTTGCCCTTCGTATCATCAGAGGGGCTTGAATCTGCTCTGGATAATAAAAATGATATTCTTCTCCAGAATAGCCAATCCATTTCATCCCTTTGTGAAAGCAAAGAGATGTTTCGCACGATACTTAAAAACTCAGGGATAAGTGGCGTACATATACCGAAAACAATTTCATTACAGAACAAACCGAATATTTATGAAGATATTGTACATATGCTCAAGGTTCCATTTTTCGTTCAAGAGCAATCAAGAGGTGGGAAAGGAACATATCTAATTAGAACACATGATGAATTTTATTCGTTAATAAATCGTAACCTTGTAAAAGCAACACAAGTGATAAGTGGTAATGTTTATAACTTTACCGCTGTAATTATACCTAAGCCTGATTCATCAGGCTGTAGTGTTATAACATACACGCCAAGTTTCAAACCGATGAATATTGCCAAGCTTGGCGGTGGACATTTTTCCAGTGTTGGCAATGAATACTGTCCATATATTGTATGTGCAAATGATATCATTCAGGATATCATCCATATAGGTACTCACTTATACGAAAGATACAATTATATTGGTTTGTTCGGTCTGGATGTTATTATAGACAAAGGCAACTATCATTTTATCGAAATTAATGCTCGCTGTCAGGGTACAACAGAAGTCTCTGCTGCTGTCTCTGAAATGTCAGATGAAATTCCCGCTATTGTATTACATACTATGGCAATGTTAGGGATTAATCCTACAACAGATGATGAGGTTATATTACATAATCAAAATGTAGCTGCAAAGTTAACACTCAGAAACATTAGACATCCATTCTATATAAAAATAAAGGCTAAGGAGAATGTCTCTTTTGTTGCTTCTGGTTTTTGCAGAACAGGAATATACGAGTATAACCAGAATGGCTTAATATATATAAGTCCAACTCCAAGGACTTTAGACGGAAATATTGGCGATGGTAAATTTGTGCTAACCAACGTACCCTCCTGCAACACAAAAATAATAAAAAACATGGACATTTGTATGATAGAAGGTGTTATCGAAAATGATTGCATATTTGAATCTGACACAACACTCAGCACAGTAGGAGATAGATTAGTAGATCAAGCATATAGTATTATTGCCCGCTCATGTTCTGTATAGAGTTGCCGCAAAATAATATGGGGTCATTCTTACATACTGATACCGCTTTAGTAAAAGGAGACATATGATACACAGACAGATACATACTGACAACATTGGCTTTCTCGTCATAAAACCTGATAGTTTTATGACAGGAATAGCCACACTGATTCTTGATTATTTTGAAAAAGCAGGCTTTTTGATTAGTGCTTATTCTTTCAAAGAGAATGTAACTCAGAGTGAACTTGAAAGGATGCATTCTAGCTTTACTTTTCAAAATAGTAATCACAATTTCTACTGGTGGATGGTATCCGAACAGTCTAAATATGCACCTTACCTAGGAATTGTGTTAACAACTAACAGCAAAGAAAATTGCTTAGGAAAACTAAACAGACTGAAAGGTGATACAGATCCTTTATTCTATAATTGCATTGGTATACGACAAACCATGCACGGAATTAATAAGTGCATGAACTGCATTCATGTACCAGATAATTTTGACAAAATGATGGCTAATCTTAGAGCTTTTTTTAGTGATGAACAAATTGACGGCTTAATGGCAAATCTTTATGATAACTATTTGCTCCACCAACATTGGCGTAATCATTTAGAATATTTCTTAAAGTGGTACGATGGCAAGACAGCTCATCAGTTTATTGACATAGTACTAAAGTCAAAAATTGATATCCTCGTCACACTCTATAAAATGCATAATAGGAAACTGAAAGAATACACACAATTTTATTTAAATAGATTGGCAAAATTAGAGTATACAATGGATATGTTTCTCAAGGATAACGATAGGGATATCTGTGCCATTACTTCAATTAGGGAAGATATTTGCAGTGATGGACACCTAAACTACGAAGATAGTCTTCAGTTTTTGAACTCTTGCCAAGCATTCCAAATGCTAAGTAATCCCCAGCAATATTCACAACTTAGTGAAGATGATATTTCTTTACTTAAATTGTCCGGAGTAAAATTATATCCTGTCGATTGGCTAATCCTAAAGACATCTATGATACAATGGCCAATATCCTAGTATTACGAAAATGATTACTTGCAAAATAGAATGTGTAATTTTTGAGGTATTATAAGGTATATATTTAAGCCCAATTCCACATATAGAGTAAATATTTGAGAGGAAGTATTGTTAATGTTAGATTATTCCGAGGTATATGCCATGTTGAAAAAATATGGACAAGAACACATACTTCAGTTCTACCCAAGTCTTACTACGATGCAACAAGAAGCTCTGTTAAAGAGTATACAATCTATTAATTTCAGTTTACTTCCCCTTGCTCTCCCAGCGTATACTAACAAGGTCAATAGCAACTATAGCGTTTTAGATGCATGTGACATTAATGAAATAACTCACAATAAAGAGACTTATGAAGAAGCAGGCTGCAGCTTAATCAAAGAAGGACAATTAGCCGTCTTGATTCTCGCTGGAGGAGAAGGTTCGCGTTTAGGATTCGAACATCCTAAGGGTATGTTAAATGTAGGCACGAACAAACCCTTGTACCTATTTGAAATAATGATAAATAGGATCATGGAAGTTGTTGGAAGTGTTTGTAAATGGATACCTATTATTATAATGACAAATCTAGCTTGTCAGTCTGAAATAGTCGATTTTTTTGAATTTCACTCATATTTTTCTTACAATAAGGAATATGTATACTTCTATTCGCAAGATCTTCTTCCTGCCATTGACTATACAGGAAAAATTATTATGCGAACGCCTGACATGCTTGCCATGTCTCCTGATGGCAATGGAAATTGGTACAAAAAAATGGTTGAGTCCGATCTATTATGCAAATTGCTTAATTTAGGCGTAAAGTGGATCAATGTTGTTTCGATTGATAATGTATTGCAAAAGCCCGCTGACCCGGTTTTTTTAGGCGCAACGCATTTGAGTACCAAAAAGTGCGGAGCGAAGGTTGTTGCTAGAGCATTTCCTAAAGAAAAAGTTGGGATCTTATGCAACCGCAACAACCGACCTTCTGTTATTGAGTATTTCGAGGCAGAAAACCTCATGTATGAAAAAAATAGCTTAGGTGAACTGAAATACAAATATGGGGTAATCCTTAATTACCTTTTCGATCTTCATGAACTTCAGAAATCAGATGCTATCCATATGCCAATTCATTTAAGTCGAAAAAAGATACCCTTTTGCAATCATCAAGGTGAAACAGTAATTCCAGCTAATGAAAATGGTTACAAATTGGAGACACTAACGGTTGACATGATAGAATTGGTGGGAAGCTGCCTCCCATACGAAATAAATCGAAAGGATGAGTTTGCTCCAATAAAGAATCGGACAGGTGTTGATTCACTCGAATCTGCACAACGTATTCTTTCTGAGAAAGGAGTTATCTAGTATGTTAAGGCATGAAAAATGTCCTATTGTGCTGATACCTTTGCTCGACAGGTTATGTGAGTTAGAAGATATTCTCGTTATAGCTGTCATTGGATCATATGCCAAAGGTATTAATACCCCTCAATCAGATGTCGATTTGCTTTTAATAGTAAGTGATAGCTTTAAAATCAATAATTTGCGGATTATACTGCAAAGGACATATGACAACATTACTCTATATAATTCGGATGATGTATATCAAATTGTAGTTCAAAAAACGACAATCAGCTTTGCTGTCAGATCTATCGATTTTATAGGTTATCTTAGGAGGTTAGTCAATGGTCATATTCCTCCAATTGAGATAAAACCCTGGGTAATTGGCGGGAATATTCCCGAAGTATTAATATCGGACATTCAGAGTTCAGTTATTCTTTTGGATAGAGAGGGGGAATTCAACCAACTTTCAATGCAGCTCCAAAATGGCTACCCGGACAGCATGAAAAGAATAATGATCCCCCTTCTATCCAAAGAAATAAAGCAAAAGGCTTCTCTCATGTTGAGAACTGAGAATCCAGTATTGAAAGTAATAGGATTCAATGAAGTCTTAGTTCAGTATATACGAATTGTTGCCTTGCATCACAATATAATGAATTTTGGCATAAAGCATTACTTTCAGAATCAAGGAGGTGAAATCAACAAAATTATCAAAAAGCGGTTATTCACAGAACCCATTGTAGATCCAGACATTATTAATGCTGAACTTAACGACATGATCAAAGAACTGGAGGTTTATATTAGTGAATACTAACTTTATTTGGCCATCTGATACACCAGAATCTGTCGATAACGTCTTTAATACTGGTGTTACAATTTTGAAGGAAAAGTATGGCGCACTCTCTCAAGACTCCAATAGTTTATATAGCAGGATATGTGTGGGAAACTCTTTGTTATCCATAGAACCTTTCCGCGGTTGTCCCCTTTCTTGCGCTTACTGTATGGCAAATAATGATCTACGTAGTTTGAAATACGAAGCGTTTGATGAAGGCTGCTCTAATAGTATAAAACAGATGATTGTACGTAAACCGGAACGGTTATTCAGCTCAATTGACTTGGTAGACGCTCTTGTAAAGCACCCTGCCTTTATACCACACAAGTCCATAATAGGATTTGGTACTGGCTCTACAGAGTTCTTCCTTCCTGGGGTAGGTGACGAAATGTGGCAAGGTGTTTCACATCTCAGAGAATTAGGATACCGTAATCCGATATGGATCATTTGCAAGAGTTTTCTTGATACAGGGAAAGAGGAGATTTGGGCTGAGCGCCTAACTGAAGCAGCACGTTATTCAAAAGTAATTCTATCCATATCTGATGTCGCAGCTAGTAAGGAAGTTGAACCTTACCAGGTAGATAGGTTTGCAGCTTTTAGCTTTGTATCTGATTTAGCAAAACATGATGCTAATATCATTGTTAGCCATCACTTGAGGCCCTTTGTCCCAGAAACAGAAAATGGAGCAAGCGAAGTTCGTACATTAGTCAGACGAAGTACACACTATGTAAGTAGCATATGTGTTGGGGGTCTTCGTATCGATCCAGGAATGATGATATTCTGGAAAAAAGCAGGTAATCTGAAGAAGGAACTCAAACCTGGTGATCAAGAAAAAATACTCGACATTGATTTAGCCTCTATAGTTATTGATGAGTTGCAGAAAATGAATCTTGAGATTCCTGTCTTTACAAGATCCTCCGAAATGTTGTCATACCATCTACACAAAGCAGACTTTAATCTGTATCGCTATCGAACAAGCAAAGATTGTTTTTTGCTTATTCCACCAGATATTATCAAACAGGTTGAATACAATTGTGGTCAAAACATCAGTACGATACTACATAGGATATCCTGCTCAATAGGCTTGTGTGACATCTATTTTGCTGTTGATAACGGCAAGATAGTCATGAACCATCCTCTTAAATATCAAGAGGAGCGCGCTTTGATTCATGCAATCGGTCATGCAGAAATTCTTCCATAATATGTAGAAGACGTCTGTTACACGAGAGCATAATACAAAAACTATATTTGTTGCGATGTGGCTAAGCATAAAACGCTATATCCGTCTAGCAATGTTCATATTCAATCATAAGAGGTGTGAATCAAGGATAGAACGGATATAGACAAACGATGCAAAAGAGTAAAGAATGTAAGTATGTGGTAAACAAATCTCATAAAACTCTATTACATCGTTTGTGACAATAGTAACACAGTCGAGGCGATAGGGTAAATCACTGGTATTTAATTCTTATTTCTTTTTTTGAAAAGATCCTTTTTCTTTTGGTCAATTTGTAAAGTTTCTCATTTAGAATATAAAGTCCGATATTACATCAAATAAAGATGGTGCAGATAGGTATGAATTCAATCTTATTAGTAGAACATCTAACCAAAAAATTTACTGTAGTAGTAGGGAGAAGGGGGCTGTCTGGTGCAATATGCAACCTTTTTAACCCCACAAAACGAGAAATTATCGCAGTAAATAATATTTCCTTTTTTGTGCAGGAAGGGGAAATTTTAGGCTTTCTCGGTCCGAATGGAGCAGGGAAATCCACTACCATTAAAATGCTTACTGGTATCCTTACTCCCACTTCCGGTACAGCGATGGTGAGCGGTTTGGTTCCTTATCAGCGTCCGCGGGAGAATGCCCGGAATATTGGGGTAGTGTTTGGACAGCGTTCCCGGCTCTGGTGGAACCTCCCGGTTCAGGATTCCTTTGAGTATACCAAAGCCCTTTATCAGATTTCTGATGAAGTGTTTCAGGAAAACCTGTGTTATTTTACAGCCAATTTTGGGGTAGATGAAATTTTGACGAAGCCAGTTCGTACATTGAGCCTTGGCCAAAAAATGAGGGCTGAGATAGCTATGGCTATGCTCCACAATCCCCGGATTCTCTATCTGGATGAGCCGACCATCGGTTTGGATGTAGTGGGTAAAAACGAACTTCATAAGCTCATTCGGCAGATCAATGTTGACAGAGATGTCACTATCTTATTGGTAACTCATGATGTTTTGGATATTGAGAGACTTTGCAATCGGGTAATGATCATTGACAAAGGCAGTCTTATTTGGCATGGGGGGATCGAAGATCTCAAACGGGCCAAAGGAGTGGAAAAACATTATCATGTGGTCTATGAAACTCCCTGTGCTCCTATTGAAGCGTCTTTCCTGAAAGCGATACAGACAGATGGCCAACGACATCATTATATTTGTACGGAAGATGTACCTTTAGACAAAATTCTACCTCAAATCATGTCAGTGGGCAGGGTAATTGACTTTACGGTAACCGATCCGCCGCTGGATCAGGTGATGAGGAGGATCTATACAGAATGAAGCAACTATGGGATTATTTGAAGGTTTCTTGTAAAAATGAACTGGGAAACCAGCTCGTTTTTCGCTCCAATTTCTTTGTAAGCATCCTTTTTATCGTCATCCGGGTAGTAATGCTTCTGGCGCTCTGGTCCGCCCTTTATCAGGGCAAAACTCAGGTGGACGGCATCAGCCTTGCCACTATGAAATGTTACACAGTAATTTCCATTGTCTTTGAGTTGTTTATCGCATGTAATGTAGAGCATTCAGTGACCGAAAAGGTTCGGGACGGCAGCATCTCCATGATGCTTACCCGTCCGGCTTCCTATCCAATAACACTCTTTATTGAACAGTTGGCCAATACGTTTCAGGCGATAGTGATACGAGTGATTCCTTATTTGCTGGTTATCCTGTTCTGCGGTTTTGCCAAAGGAGCAGAACTTTACTTTGGCCCTTGGTTCTGGGTCAGTGTGATAGGGGCCTATCTGCTAATGTTTTTTTATCAATTTTTCTTTGGGATGATTGCTTTTTGGACTCAAGAGATAGACGGATTTCTTCAGGCACGTGATGCGGTGATGCTAGTCTTTTCCGGTTCTATGGTGCCGCTGTGGTTCTTCCCAGAAAATCTTTTTTCCATTGCACAGTATCTTCCCTTTCAGGCCATGTACAGTGCGCCTTTATCCATCATGATCGGCAAGATAACAGGATCGGATATTTTTACGGCGTTGCTAGTACAGTTGGGATGGATCATAGGTTTCGGTTTACTGTCCCAGCTCTGCTGGCATAAATCCCGAAGGAGGATGATTGTAAATGGGGGGTAAAATAAGCTACTATTGGCATCTTTACTGGAAGGTTTTGGGGATGCAGCTCCGCTCACGGATGTCCTTCCGACTCAATTTTTTTGTTATGCTTGCGGGTGTTTTTCTGCGGGAGGCAGCTACCCTTGCTCTTATGATAGTGTTAGTTCAGAAGTTTGATGGTTTGGCAGGATGGAAAACCTGGGAGATTGCCTTCCTTTACAGCTTTGTCACTTTAACCTTCCGCAACTTTTCCAGTTTTACAGGCGGAATAGGATCAATACCTTCCTTTATTCGTACCGGCGAGATGGATGTTTACCTGCTCACGCCTTCCGACCCACTTTTTTTGATTAACTGCCGAAATACCATGATATGGCGCAGTTTCTATAACATAGGAATTCTGATGGTTACAGTTTACTGTGCATGGCGTGCTCGAATTGTTTTTACCCCAAAGTCAGTTTGCTGTTTGACCGTATTGATTCTTTGTGGGATGTTTATCCTTTTTGCAATTTATCTGATTGTTTATGCAGTATCCATTCGTGTAGTGGAGGTAAGCTCTCTGTTAAAGATTTTGGATAGTGTGTATAAACAGTATATGGTTTATCCTATCCCCATTTATGGAAAAGCAGCTGCTTGGATTTTTACCTTTTTATTGCCGCTGGGTTTGGCTTCCTACTATCCCAGCGGGGTATTGCTGAGCCGGATAGATGGACTTACTTTGAATTGGGGAACTTTGGTAATAGCAGTTGCAAGCTTTTTTTGGGTAGTTGCTGCGCTGGTATTTTGGAATTATTCCATTAGAAAATATGATTCTACCGGTACATAAATTATAAGTTGGTTTGTCGTTGAACGATGTTAGTTTTTAGGAGGACAAAGTAATGAAAGAGATTTTCAGAACTGTTATTAATGCTTGTATCACAGAAGAATTGTTAAATTTTGGAAGCACAGATGTAGATTGGGAAAGTATTTACTTGTTCTGTAATAAGAACAGTATAGCAGAAATATTTGGGACCTATTTTGGAGGGTATATTCCACCAGCACAAAAAATGATCTTTGAAGAATATATCGGTGAAAGAAAAGCTGTTCTATTGGATAGGTTACAGGTATTAAAAAAGGTTATAGGTATTTTTGAAAAACATAATATAAGTTATTGCTTAAATAAAGGGTTTGTGTTTTCAAAACTATTTTATAATGATGTATTCCTAAGAGGTGGAAATGATATTGATTTTCTGGTTCAAAATGGACCAGCAACTCTTTCGTTACTTCATGAATATGGTTTTCAGCAAAAATATAAGGAATTTTTTACAACGCCCTGCCCAGTGCTTTTTGATGGTAATGCACATGAATATAGACCATTAGTGACTCAGGAATATCCAAATCAACGGATAGAGATTGCAATATCCTTGCACAATATCCGAGGAGAATACAAACATTCTTTCTTTTTTGAACATAGTCACAAGGTACATTTAGTTGACAATTTGTTTGTCAATACATTTGATTTGGAATATCAATTTATAAATGCGTGTTCCAACATTTATAATGATGATGAAACAAAGGATGTAATAAAAGCCCGTAATTATATTGATATTGGGCGCTGTATCCTGCTATATTATAATTGCATAAATTGGAATTGTGTTTTACAGTTGGCAGAACAGCTTGAATTAACACATTGCATATATTATGTACTGAATGGACTATTGAGTATTGTCGATACATTTCCATTAAAAGAAATGTTGAACTCGATTATTATGAAAATTGATTCTGATAGGTTTAATCCAGGTATAAAAAGATATTTTGTAAATAGTATATGCGGATTAAACGATTGGAATCAGGATCTTTTAGAGCGGATGATTATGGAACGAAACGACATAAAAATGCTTAGAAAACAACTTTTGTGCAAGAGAAATTATTCTGCATCAAATCCACATCTCCGTACTCCAATTCGCTTACAATACAGCCAAAAAACTCAATGTTTTGAAAGCGATGTGCTTAGCTTTTTTGTCGAAAAATACAGTTTCTATGTGAAGTACTCCATCATGTCCAGCTATAATCTCCTAAAATTTAGGATTTATTTAGATGAAAATATTGAGGTTTTATTAGAGCGGCTCACTTTTAATGTACGCCTATTTAATCCTATAGAAGATGATACCCAAAAAGTTGATCAAGTTGATATTGCATGGCAAAGCAGAAAAAATGGTATTGAAGTTAAAAAAAGCAGTCATTCAGATAGTTCAGTGAAGGCATTCCGGAATTTAAAGGAGGACCTAAAACAAGAAGGTGTTACAGTTGATCTTATGGAAAATTCAAGTTTTTTGCTTACTCTTGATATGCCAAATCTAGGCTTTGCGGATGTTAATACTCCCTTGGCATTTAAAATATATCTTCAGGAAAATTTTATGCTAGACGAAAACATTTCTATTTCGCATAATTTGGTTGGGTGTTCTGACCAAGAGGTTATTGCTGATTGGAAAAATGGATTAGGTATAGAATACACATACCCTAATGTTATAATGCTCGAAATGTAAATTTTACCTGAGAAATTACAATTATATTTGCTAATTCTTAATAGCCAGTAACGAAAGAGTGAGAAGGTATTTACTTTAAATTAGAAGATGTCCTTTGATAGTGAAATCCAAAAAGATATTTGAAACTATGCAACAGAGAGAAGTCACAAAATAGCCTTGTCGTTGGAGCATTTAAATAGTGTAATTTATAGAAAACTCCCGATTCAGAGCATCCACAATGCCAAAACTCTGCAACAAAATCCACCCACTTCTGGTATTTTGGAGGGCTATCAAAGAACCTGTGAACACCCTTCGTTCTGTCTGCACAAATTTGAACATTGCGAACAGGAGGATGACTGCCTGACTTTCTAACGGACGCGGAAGTCCGATGAAAGTTAGGCCATTCTCTCCTATTCTAATGTATGGGCAACGAGATGTCCCATGCCCGTGGCTGGTTGCCACATATCAAGGGGCAAATTTATTGTAACAGATATGGTTAGTTATAAACATGGAAGAAAAAGAATACAAAGTAATGCTTAATTTGGAAAAATATAATGAGCTTTTCAATCAATTTGATTGGGAAACATATATCAGACAGTGTAACTACTATTATGATTCAAAAAGCTTTTGGGCAAATACTCATGGATATACAGTCCGTGTCCGTAAGATAGAGGACAACATTATATTACAGATCAAATCTCCCAATACAAGTAAAGAGGCCTATAAAAGCAGGACAGAATACGGAATGGAGATCAGCCGTATTCCTGAATACCTGTATACCGCAGACTTGGTTTCAATAAAAGATGATACCAGCCGTCCAGAAAGATTAGAGATGTTGGGGTATCTGGAAACTGAACGGTATACAAAACATTTGACCGATGATATTGTATTGTTTTTGGATAGGAACCAATATTGCGGTTTTGTGGATTATGAAGTTGAGGTAGAGTTTTCAAAGGATAGCGGGACTGCAGAAAAATTTCTGCTTGGTTTAGGATTGGAGCCACATAAAATCCCAGGCAAGTATACCAGATTTGTTATGCAGTTTACAAATGTAGAAGATAACAAATAGAATACTATAATGTACCCTATAAGGTGGACACGGCAAGCGAAAGGGAATGCAAGAACTGTTGATT
Source organism: Oscillospiraceae bacterium (assembly GCA_022800935.1). Classification (GTDB taxonomy): domain Bacteria; phylum Bacillota; class Clostridia; order Oscillospirales; family Ruminococcaceae; genus UBA1405. The sequence goes on along the minus strand of JAAWRH010000009.1, from coordinate 13,003 downwards.
ACCGCTAGGGAAAATAATAGATGAATGGAAGGGCAGAAATAGCAGATAGAATCCCAAACCGTAGACACTCAAAAAAGGAGGATACCCAGAAAAATAGACACGTAAGCGAAATGTTTCTTTACCCAACCATAGACATGCAGCAAAGGGGAATGCCCCTGGAAAGTAGACAAGGGAAAAAGGCATCGGATACCCCAAAATAGACAGCGGGTAAAGGGAATAAGGATAGTGGAGTGGACAGATGGGTATTTCCAAGGCCAAGGGCATCTGGTACAAAAAGTGGCAGAGCCATAGATTGGAGAAGATGCGATGAGAGAATATACAGCAAAAGAGATGAAGCTCCTGAAGGCAAACCCGTATACCTTCAAGGTGACAAAAAACAAGCTCTATTTTACGGCAGAGTTCAAGGAGGCATTCTGGACAGCATACCAGGCAGGGCTTGCGCCAAGAAAGATACTGGAGGATTTTGGATACGACCTTGGGATGTTTGGACAGAAGCAGATAGACAGCATGGTCCAAAGCATCAAGCGTCAGGCAGAGGGTGGAGGCGGATTCAGGCAGGGAGAGAACCGAACGCGGAGGAAAAAGGATGCCCTGTCAATACCGGAGGGAGCATCAGCAGAGTCGAAGGAAAGCCTGGAATGCATACTGAATGAAGTAAAGTACCTCCGGCAGGAAGTGGAATTTCTAAAAAAAATTGTCAGGATAGAAAATACAGCAGCGAGGAAATCCTGATGGGGTCCGGGTGGAAATTTGAAGTGATTCAGAAGACACTGCAGGAAGAGTGCAACCAGCTGAGTGTAAGCGAGCTCTGCGAGATAGCAGGAGTTTCCCGATCCGGGTATTACAGATGGGTAAATGCCGCAGGAGTCAGGGGAGAAAGGGGACCGGGAAGATTTTGAACAGGTCCTGAAAGCATACAGCCAGCGTGGATACAGCAAAGGAGCAAGGGGCATATACATGTGCATGGCCCACTGGAATCCGCCGGTTATAATGAATTTAAAGAAAATAAGGAGGTTGATGGATAAATACGGCCTAATGTGCCCCGTAAGGAAAGCAAACCCATACAGGAGGATGGCTAAAGCCATGAAGACAAGCCGCATAGCTGACAATCTCCTGGAGCGCAAATTTACGGAATATGGGCCAAGGAAAGTGCTTCTGACCGATATTACCTATATACCGTACAATGGGACATTTGCATATCTTTCAACGATCCTGGACGCATACACGAGGCAAGTACTGTCATATGTCCTGAGTGATTCATTAGAGGTTGATTTTGTTTTGGAGACTGTCAGGAAGCTGATAAAGAGCCATGGTGTTGAGTTGACGAAAGAGACGTTGATCCATTCAGACCAGGGCTGCCATTATACAAGCACCAGCTTTATTCAGCTGGTCAATGACAAAGAATTAAGGCAGTCCATGTCAAGGAAAGGGAACTGCTGGGACAATGCCCCGCAGGAGAGCTTCTTCGGCCACATGAAGGATGAAATCGACATCAGTGGATGCACAAAATATTGGGAAGTCAAGACAAAAGTGGATGACTGGATGGATTACTACAACAATGAGCGTTATCAATGGCAGCTGGCGAAGCTGTCTCCCAACGAATATTATGAATATATATCGACAGGGGTATACCCATTGAAAGGAGTTGTTAATGAAGGAAAAGGACAACTTGAGGGCCCAATTACAAATTAAAAAATGTCCTTGACAAGGGGGACAATTCATACAGTTTGAGATCGAGGCACAAGGCAGTAAGCAATTTTACGATCCTACATTGCTTCATCGCACTGCTTCCTCCAGCCAATCTATGACTATTAACGCATTGGACGAAAAAAGTTATAGATTTATTTCTTGGGGAGCAGTATCAATGAGAGCTTGTGCAGTGGCTTTAACAACTTGTAAGGAACGTTCATCGCAAAGAGAAAGCATGCGGAGAAGTTTTTCGATTTCAGAATTCTTGGCTGGTTTTTCGGGATAGAAAATAGAATCCGGAGAAATGGATAGCTCACGGATTAACTTGTATAAGATGTCATAGCTTGGTTTTTTACCTTCGTTTTCTATTCGATATAAGTAACGCTCGGTAATACCAACATTTTCGGACAAAGTCTCTACAGTTATACCAGCCTTTTCACGCGCATTTTTTAAAACAATACCTAATATTTCAGAATTACTATGCACTATTAGTTCACCTCCTTTTTATAATTTTACAGATTTACGTCATTTTGATAATGGCATGAAGATTCAATTATAAATGGCTTTTAAGTTCAATTTGTCTTTACATAAAGAATAGACATTGTATTTCCCTTCCAGCAAAAACAAAGACCTGATAGAAACGAGAATGATACAGCCCTGTTTATCAGTCTGAGTTTAGATTGGAGGGATTTTTATTTGTCTGGAACTATTTAATGGACTGTCATCAAGGTAATGTTACAGCCATAGTTAGTATTTGGGTTAATCAAACATTGTCAAAAAAAGTCGATTTGTTTTTAAAAATCATTTCTGCCTATATACTGAACTTATAAACCAGTATAAATATGAAATACACTATATTAATGCCCCTAACCATAGGCGCTATGCGCTGAGGATTAGGGGCATTTTTCTGCCTATTTGCAAAGTAATATTCAGGACACGCGGACCTCCGTTTCTGATTTAAAACCAGTGAACAAAAATCAGAAACGGAGAAATGCAAAATGCGGAAAAGATATTACATAAGGAATTGTCCTGATACCTATGGAGAAGGAACAGAGTGGATTGAACTAAGCGGCAAGGAATTTTATCAGTTCGTCAACTCGCAGGAAGGAAAAAACCGGTTTTTTATAGACATGGGAAATGTTGTGCTGGAAGTATCCGAGCAAGAATTCAAGCTATATAAGACTGAGAAGAACCATCAAAATTATGTAGAAAAACTGACTGAAGGCTTTTCAACTGTTTCCTTTTACGCTGAAGGTGAAGAAGGAGAATATAGCTTGTTGGATACGATAGAGGATAGCACACATCAGACCGTTGAAGATGAGGTGATATCCAGGATAAACATAGAGACCATTAGGACAGCATTGAGTCTTCTGAACAGAGATGATTACATACTGATCTATAAGCTATACCTCATGGATGGGCGTGAAACAGAACGCACATTGGCCAAGGAACTTGGAATCTCCCAAGCGGCAGTTCACAAAAGAAAAACGAAAGTTCTTGAAAATTTGAGATTACTGGTTATCAAAATCGAAAAAAGTCAGCAATAGAAAGTAGGGAACTTTTTTTCTGTGAACGGAACGCTTATGGAAGAATGGACAGCATACAAAATGACTGAAAAGGATAAAGAAGGACAGCAATCATGTAAAAAATGAAAATAAATTATCAAAAAGAGCCATTTTGTGGGTAAAAAAAGGGTTTTCATTCGCTCTGTTGGCAGAAAGGGGAAAATACCAATCCCCGGATGAAATGGAGTGGAGAAAATGAAGAAGCCTCCTCACTTTGAAAGTTTGGGAGAGTTTGATCACTACTGCAAAAAAGCTCTGGAACATGAGGCGATTGATTATCTGCGCGAGATGGGGAAACTGCGCAGTCGCCAAAAGTCGTTAAGTTCATTGACACAGGAAGAAATGGCAAGACTTTCATCAGAAGACAGCTATCCCAGCAGCAGTTATGTCTTTTCAGCCCATGGATACAATCTGCTGATAGACAATGAAATGGTAGCGGAAGCGTTTGCAGAGTTGGAGGAGCAGGAACGGAGCATCCTAATTTTGTATTGCGTACTAAACTTAACGGATGAGAAAATCGGCAAACTGATGGGGCTTTCCCGCAGTACGGTACAGCGTTATCGAACCAAAAGTCTGGAGATGCTGCGGGAGAAGCTTGCCGGATGTGTAATGAAAAGAGGTAGAAATGACAAATTACAGAAGGAAGAATGATGATCTGTCAATAACGGCAGTGAGAGCCGCCCGAAAAGGGGATGGAGAGGCGATGAAAGAAATCCTCTGTTACTATGAGGGTTACATAAACCGGCTTTGTACCCGGAAACTATACGATAAACATGGAACACCCTGCATTTGCTTGGACGAGTTTATGAAACGGCGTTTGGAGCGCAGGCTTATCTATATCATTGCTACAGCAGAATAATGACTATGTCCATATGGTGGATGAAGTATCTTACCCTTTCTCAGCTGAATCTGCCAGTAGCCATTGGTCATTTTCACTAAAAACAAAGAAGAAAATTCTTCAAAAAATTTCTGAAAAACAGGGAGAAATCTGGGTAGAAAATGCAATTTGATTCGCTCTATTGGCAGAGGAAGAAAAGGAGAAAAACTTCTTTCCTCAGCCGAACCTTGAAAAACACTGCTGAAAAGCAGTCATATCCGATGGCAAAATAACATCAGCGGATGAACCTGAAGGGGAAAAGCGATGCGGAAGAAGCGCGAAGACCGCCTGCGGAGACTGGGGATATCTCCCCAGAAACCGTAAATGAAAAAGAGAGAAGTAAGGTGCAGAGCGGGTCCAATCTATCCAAAAGCAGCCGTGGCAGGCTGTATTGCGACGATCTCATCCGCCTATAATGGTACCCCTGTCCAGCCACAGCCGCACGCAATGGGGACAGCTCGGAGAGAACCTCGGAGGAGTGAAAGACTCGGAGCGGACCGCCAGGTCCGGTTTTGTCAGCCGCCCTATCATCTGGGGAAGTAGTGTCGAATACAGGTGAAAAAGCGATATCAAAGCACAATGGGGATTGCTGGCTGCATTATACATAGCAGCGATCCCCATATGTGATATAGCATTGAAGAAAACGTATGTTTTGAAATTTCTGTAAAACATATATGAAATAAGAAAAAATCAGTTGATTCTGTAAATGATATGGGGTATAATGAAGATGTGCCAGAAGAAAATTATTTAAATACAGAGACGAAAGGCGGCGGATAGTGTTGAAAGCAGATGCGATTACAAAGGATTACCTGTCAGATACAACTATCTTTGCAGATGTTTTTAATTACTATATATATGGCGGGGAGCAGGTCATTCTTCCGGAACAATTGGAAGAACGCGATCCTACAGAGATAGCTCTGCCATATGGATCGGATGGAGCAACGACGCCTATTCAGAAATTTCGTGATGTACAAAAATTGTATACTGCAATGACGGACGGCGACATAGAATATATTTTATATGGAATTGAATCGCAGGCGAATGTGCATTATGCAGCACCGGTAAAAAATACTCTATACGATGTGATAGAGTATGCAAGTCAGGTAGAGGAATCAGCCAGGTCCCATCGAAAAGCAATGAAGCAAAACCCAGGGCAGGAAAAACCGAGTTCGGATGAATTTCTCAGCGGCTTCTGGAAAACAGATCGATTAATTCCATCCATAACAGTCATGCTGTATTTTGGAGCAGATAAATGGGATGGGCCGCTAAGCTTGTTCGATATGTTGGATGTAAAAAATCCAGAGATATTGTCTTTTTTGGATAACTACCGAGTCAAGTTGATAGCACCAGCGCAGATGCCAGATGAGGAGATCATGAAATTTCAGTCAAGTCTACGAGAAGTATTGCTGTTTATCAAATATTCCAAAGACAAAGAAAACTTAAATCGTATACTAAAGGCGAACGAAATTCGGTTTCGAGAAGTAGAACGGAGAGCAGCAGATGTGATTAAAGCAATTACAAATGTAGATTTAGAATACGAAGAAAGTGAGGGTGAAGTAGATATGTGTCAAGCATGGCAGGATATGCAGATGGAAGCAAGGATGCAAGGTCTTGAGCAAGGTCTTGAGCAAGGTCAGACCCAAGGAAAATTAACACGTTCTAAGGAAATCGCACGAAATCTATATAAAATGGGATTGGATGTAGAAAAGATATCCCAAGGTGTAGGCTATGATGTAGAAATAATAAAAGGATGGGTTATATCCCCAGAGCATAGCCAGGATTAAGTTTCATTAGAAAAGGAAATTAACAAAAAACAGCCAAAACTACGGATCAGAAATGGTTCGTAGTTTTTGTTATGTTAAGGAGAATTTACCAGGAGGAAAAATAGATGAAGCAGGAAAATCAAATAACAGCAGCTGAAGTTCCAACACTGGAAATTGAAATCCAAGGCCACAAGGTAACTCTCTGCTTTACAGAAAAGGCAGACCCAGAGCTTGCAGTTCGCGTCAAACAGGCGCTGATCGGTACCTATCTGCAAATGGAAAAGTAAACAAAAATTCGTGATAACGCTAGACTTTCCGCCGGTCATGTGGGATAATGAGAAAGGGAATCCAGGACTTTGAAAAGTAAATAGAGGATATCCGTTCTCACTATCAAATTGCGGAAAGAAATAGAGAGGACGGATATAAAATGGCTGAAAGAGTTTATTGTTTATACCGGGTATCAACTACAAGACAAGTGGACCACGATGAGAAAAATCAGGCAGACATCCCCATGCAGCGCAAAGCCTGCCATGAATTCGCGGATAAGATGGGCTGGAAAATCGTCGGGGAAGAACAGGAAACGGGAGTCTCCGGCTATAAGGTCAGCGCGGAAAACCGGGACAAGATACAGCTCATCAAGCAGAAAGCCCAGGAGGGGAAGTTCGATATCCTGCTGGTGTTCATGTTCGACCGGTTGGGACGCAGAGCAGATGAAACGCCGTTTGTGGTAGAGTGGTTTGTGAAAAAGGGAATTCATGTGTGGAGCGTCAACGAAGGAGAACAGCGGTTCGAGTCCCATACAGATCGGCTTACCAATTATATCCGATTCTGGCAGGCGGACGGGGAAAGCCAGAAAACCTCCATCCGAACCAGAACGGCGTTAAGCCAGATGGTGCAGGAAGGACGGTTCCGGGGAGGCTATGCGCCATATGGTTACCGTCTGGAGAAAAGCGGAATCCTCAACAAGCGTAAACATGAAGTAAATAAGCTTGTGATAGATGAGGACGAAGCGAAAATCGTTCGGATGATGTATGATCTGTGCATCTCCTCCGGCTATGGGAGATGGCGGATGGCAAATTTCCTGAACGATCATGGAATCAAGAACCGGAAAGGCCAGAATTGGCACGACGCCAGTGTAGGCAAGGTTCTTCACAATCCTCTGTATAAGGGAATCCTGAAAAGCGGGGAAACCTATGCGGGACCGTTTGAAGAATTGCAGATCATCCAACCGGAAATGTTCGATCTGGCGCAGAAGCTTATGCTGGAGCGCAGCATGGAGAGCAAGGACAAGAGGACGATGCCGCTGAACACGACGGGACAGTCGCTGCTGTCGGGAAACATTTTCTGCGGGCACTGCGGAGGCAGGCTGGTTCTGACGACCAACGGAACTGTAACCCATTACGCAGACGGAACGTCGGTTCCAAGAAAGCGCATCCGGTATGTATGCTATAACAAGACCCGCCGCCGTCAGGAATGTAACGGTCAAACTGGGTATACAATGCACATCTTGGACGGAATGGTAGCAGATATCCTTCATCAGACATTCGACAAGATGAAAGGAGCGTCCCAGGAGATGATAGTGGGAAGCGCGTTCCAGAAAAAGATGGCGTTGATCCGGGCAGACCTTCATAGAGCTAAAAGCGAAAATGCAAAGGCGAATAAGGAATATGACTCCTTAAAGGCAGAGCTTCTGAAAGCGGTGCAGGGGAAAAGCGAGATGCCGAGGGAAATCCTGTCAGAGGTTATGCAGGAGGTACGTCAAAGAATCCTGGACACCAGCGAACGGATCATAGCGTTGACGATGGAGCTGGAAGAAGGGAACGCCAGGGTAGAAGAAATGCAGAAGGAATTTGAGCGGATCATCTCCTGGTCGGAAATCTTCGATGAAAGCGACGTGGCAACCAAAAAGATGATCTGCGGCTACATCATCAAGAAGGTAACAGTTAGCCGGGATTACCAGCTGAAGGTAGAATTTAACATAACGGTAGAGCAATTTCTAAACGGTATAGACCAAAGCATGGAGAAATGCGGATAAGGCAATAAGCTCTCCCAGCCTCAGATATAAAAATCTTCTTGACAGGTAATTTCCGGCAGGATAGAATGTCATTAAGGCTGTAAGAGATGAAAAGAAGCGCAAAAGCCAGTAATTTGGGGGAGCATACCAGATACCTTGGGAGAGCGCTTGAATGGCATTCAAGAGGTAGAGGGTTCGATCCCCTTCGTCTCCACCAGAAAGATACTCGTACAGTCGAAAGATTGTACGAGTATCTTTATATAAAAAACAAGATAGATAGAGCGGATATCCGAAGGGAAAAGCGAAGGAAAGACAATCGAGGGACGAAATATAGGGGAAAGTAAAAAAGCAGGGCAGTTTCTAAGCGCGGAAGCGCGAAGGAACTGCCCTTTTTTGCGTCCAGGAGACATTTCAAAACATAAAGACAGGGGGAAAAAGATGAAGTCAAGAAAATGGATGGAAGCAGAAGGTGGCTGGCGGACAGTAGAAATCCCGTACCGTTGCCGTGACTGCCCGTATCCCAGCCCCGGCTTTATCTGCCGGAGCAGGGACGGGAGGTGTATGAGGACAGAGGTAGAGGAAATAAACGAGCGGAGCCGGAAGCGGAAAAACCAAGCGAGGCAGAGGAAGGGAGAATAGAATGAACAAAAGAATGTTGGAATTTCTGAGAAAGCAGTACCCAGTGGGAACGAGAATCGAACTGGAGGAGATGAACGACCCATACAGCCCGGTGGCGTCAGGAACGAAGGGAACGCTGGAATATATAGACGCTGCAGGAACCTTCCAGGTAAAATGGGACAATGGTAGAAGCCTGGGAGTCATACCGGGAGAAGACAGCTTTAAAATACTGCCGCGGGAGCAGACCACACTGAAGCTGTATATGCCGCTGACGGGAAAAATCACAGAGCCGGATGAATATGGGGACTGGGACGCGGAGCCGTATACAATAGAGGGAAGCGACCTGGTAGGGTATGAAAGCGTGATCTCGTCAGCGCTGAAGAAAAACCGTCTGCCGGAGGAAGCAGAGCGCGGGCTCATGAACTGGTACCATGAACAGGACACTGTCAACGAGAAGGTCAGGTCGGTGGAATTCGACGCGGAGTACCGTGAGGGCCAGCTGTGGGGAGTGGCAAGATGCGAAATAAGCGGAAAATTAGAGGATGAAGAATTAAAAACTCTAAAAGCGTATATTAAAGGCCAGGCATCAGATGGATTTGGGGAAGGGTTTGAGCAGCAGGATATAGACATTATGGAGGGGATTTTGAATGTGCATTTATGGAACAGTGATAACTGGGACATAAAAACCGAGGAAGAACGGTTTGGAGAACCGGAGCCGGAGGAGGGGATAGAAATTGAACCCAGTTTTTAAGGGTACGCTGGAAGACAGGAGGAGCGGAAAATACATCAAATTTACGCTGCCAGCCACGCCATACGAAATCCAGGACGGGATGGAGCGTCTAAACTGCAGCGATTTGGAACATCTGAACTTCGAGATTACAGAATACCAGGGATACCAATATCTGGGACAATATATCTCCCCGACAGCAGAAGGAGAAGAGCTGCAAAGACTGAATTTCCTTGCCAAGAGGCTTGGGGAATTGGATAGATGGCAGAAGATATCCTTTGAGGGGATGGTAAGGATGGAGATGTATCAGAGGGAGGAAATCAAGCTGGACCGCCTGATCGATCTGTCATACAGTACAGGGAGCTGCCACGTGCTGCCGGAAGTGAAAACAGAAAAGGAACTGGGGGAGTTCTGCGTACAGGGCGGATACAAATTCGATTTAGAAACCCTGCCAAATGAGGTAATGGAGTACCTGGATTATGAAAAGATAGGGAGAGAACATCGAATAGAGGAAAACGGAGTATTTACAGCAAGGGGCTATGTAGAGCAGGAAACAGGGATACGGGAAGTAAGCGCGGGAATGAATTTCAGTTTTTACAAACCGGAATATGTAATATTGCTGGAGATGGAGGACGAGAGGTACAGCCTGCCGATGGCAGAGGAACCGCTCCAGCAGGCATATAAAGAAAAGTGGGACAGAGAATACCGGTGTATAGACTGCGTGGTTCCATCACTGATTGGTGTAATCAATGACTCTGGCATAGAAATAGAGGAAATCAACCGGTTTGCGGGGATGCTGGAAGAAGTGGAAACGCAGGGACAAATGCGGGTGTTTAAGGCGGTATTGCAGGCGTCAAACTGCCGCAGTATTGAACAGGCGGAGGAACTGGGGAGCAATTTAGAGGAAGAATATGTGCTGTTTCACGAGAAAGGGAACCCCATAGAAATTGCGAGGGAATGGCTCTCAGAGCAGTATTCAGACGATATAGACTTGTTCAGCGAAGAAAATTTATATCATATAGGACATAGATATATGGAAAAATACCCAACAGTACAAACGGAATATGGGTACCTGCAAAGGTATGACCTGGAACCCATCCAGCCATTGGAGGAAGGGCCGGAAATAGAGCCGCAGTTATAGAGCGACGTTTCTTACAAAAGGAACGTCGCTTTTTTGTTTCAACGAAAGGGGGGGATGTATATGTGCCGGAAAGTAAACCAGCACGACCCATAAAATAAGGAAATGGGAGGGATGTTATTCTGAAACCGTTTATCCCCTGGGTGGGAGGAAAAACAGCGTTAAGGCCGATCTTGTACCAGCTGTTCCCCAACAACTACGACCGTCTGGTGGAGGTATTCGGGGGCGGGGCGTCGGTATTGTTCGGCAAAGAACCAGACCACCGGGCAGAAATCTACAATGATTTGAACGGGGATCTGTACAACCTGTTCATGTGCGTGAAAAACCGTCCCCTGTCCCTGGTGAGAGAACTGGGGTTTCTGCCCTTTAACTCGCGGCAGGAGTTTAAAGTCATTAGGAAGTTTGTGAGGAAAGAGGAATTTACAGACGATTACTTAGCGGAAGAAATGGAGCTGTGCGAAAGGTACATGGAGCCGCCGGAGAGCATTGAAATGAAGGGGCTGTTATTGGAGCAGGCGGATGCCGGGGATGTGAAGCGGGCAGCGGCATTTTACAAGATGATCCGGTACAGTTACGGCGGGAGCGGAAGCTCTTACGGGGGCAAATCCATAGATATCCGGCGGAGCCTGCATCTTATCTGGGCGTGTTCGAGGCGGTTGGCGGATGTGGTAATTGAAAACCTGAGTTTTGAAGAAGCGATCCCCAAGTACGACGCGCCGGGGACACTGCTGTATTTAGACCCGCCGTACTACCAGGCGGAGTGCTATGACGGTGCGACTTGTTCCTGTTGCTGAATAGGCACAGGCACTGATAAAAGAACGAAAACTTTTATCAGGAGAACTGATAGCCCGATGAGTGGAATGAAGGGGTAACGCCCTGAAACGCTCACCCTTGAGCTGACTGCATCGAAGGTAAACGGAAATGTGGAAAGCAAGCTGACAAAGGCCGAGAGCAGCCGTAATGTAAACCAGCAAAATGGTGTACAACGAAACCGTCCCAGAGGTGGGATGTGCTGCCTACAGGCCCAGGGTCTATAAAATGTCTAGGGTTAGAATGTCTGAACAGGACTGACGAAACTGCGAATGAACAGGTCTATAAGCATGACGCATAGAAATGTGCGTTTGGGAGTAATCGCAGTCAGTGTGGCTAAGTAAAAATCGTCGTTATGAAAGGCCATGGTGTGTTACAGGCACATCCAAGCTGACAGGCTTAAAGCAGTTACCTAAGGGCATATGCACAGATAGGACTATTGGAACAAGGAAAGGTATCAAGTACCCAATTTCAGGGTATAAGCGAACGAAACATATAAGTCGCTGAATTGATGCTGAAAAGCAGAGGTCGAACCGTTGATATTTCCTGTAATTGGAAAGGGAGGAATGGCCTCAAGTCGATTGTAAACTATCAAAATCATTCAATTGAATAAGGATTGCGAGTAGGACCAAAAGGGTCGCTCAATTCAGTGATGAAGGGAGTGATGCCTTATGCCAGAAGAGAAACAGAAAAAACTGCTGAGCGTAGATAACCTGCGCCATGCAGAGTATTATGAAATGCAGGAGGTTTTTGACAACTTATATGCCAGGAGCAAGGCAGGGGAGAAATTTACTGACCTGATGAAATTGATTCTCTCACGGGAAAATATCCTGTTGGCATATCGGAACATCAAGGCTAACTCTGGAAGCAACACTTCAGGTACGGACAGACTTACCATCAAGGATATCGGGCGGTTATCGACTGACGAAGTGGTAGAGAAAGTTCGATTCATTATCCAAGGCACAAAACATGGCTATCGGCCCAAACCTGTACGAAGAAAGGAAATCCCAAAACCTAATGGTTCCACCAGACCGCTGGGAATACCCTGCATCTGGGACCGGCTGATACAGCAGTGTATTAAGCAGGTCATGGAACCAATCTGCGAGGCTAAATTCAGCAGCAACAGTTATGGATTCAGGCCACAGCGGAGTGTAGAACACGCTATTGCGGCAACCTACAAACTCATGCAGCGGAGCAATCTGCATTATGTAGTGGAGTTTGATATCAAAGGTTTCTTCGATAACGTGAACTGGCCGAAGCTGATAAGGCAGATATGGGCAATGGGTATCCAGGACAGACATCTCATATGGGTTATCAGACAAATCCTGAAAGCACCAGTTAAAATGCCGGACGGACAGATAATCCGACCAGAAAAGGGAACCCCTCAGAGGGGAATCATCTCCCCACTCCTTGCGAATATTGTACTAAATGAGCTTGACCACTGGGTAGAAAGTCAATGGCAGTATAACCCAATAGCCCAAAAGTACAGCCGAATCCGCGAAGAGAAACGGGAGGACCGTTCCAACGGTTACATGGCAATGAAAAAGACTCGGCTCAAAGAGATGTTTATAGTCCGATATGCTGATGACTTCAGAATCTTTTGCCGCACCAAGGCAGACGCTGGGAAAACAAAAATTGCGATAACGCAATGGTTGTCTGAAAGGCTGAAGCTGGAAGTATCGCCAGAAAAAACAAGAGTCGTCAATAGACCTCTTGCGAAATTAGGCAAAGCGGTCAACATTGCAGATGCCAGCAATCAAAGAAAAACGAAGTGCGAAACGGCTTCTGCGGTTGCGGTAGCG
>JAAWRH010000044.1 GCA_022800935.1 Oscillospiraceae bacterium | reverse complement strand
GTAGACCGGACGCTGAATGAGTGGAGCGAATGGCAGTTGAAAAATCTGACTGCTATTGTGTGGCTCTACCGGGGTGAGGCGGAGAAGTACCAGGCTTTGCTGGAGGAATACCAGACGGCGCTGGGCAGCGCATCCTTTGCTGAAACGCTGACCCGGCTCCAAGGTGAGCTGAAGGATCTGCAAAAGCAGGCGAAGGAGACGGTGGAGAGTGCCAACCGCCGGGAAAAGAAGCGTATCCAGGCACAGTTTGATGAGGAGATTGCCGCTAAAAACGCCCAAATTGTTGTGGCAAAAGAGGCAGTATGGCTTTATGAGAAATTCGGCGCAGGAGAATATCAGGACATCCCCGGCCTTTGTAAAATCGCAGACAGAGAGACGATTTTGGAGGAAAAGGGCTGCTCCCTGACTCCCGGCGCTTATGTAGGCGTGACTCCGGTAGATGATGACGGGGTGGATTTTGCCCAGCGGATGTCGGAGATTCACCGGGAACTGCTGGCGTTGCAGACGGAAAGTAATGCGTTGATGGATACCATCTCACGCAATTGGGAGGAGATGGGAATATGAGTTATGCAACAGTCAAACTTGGAGAATATATTGATATCTTATCGGGCTTTGCCTTCAAATCAAAGGACTTTACAGATACAGGAATCCCTGTTATCAAAATAAAGAATGTCCAACCGCCATATGTAACCTTGGAAGACCTGTCTTATGTACCTGATGATATAGCAGAAAAGAGCCAGAAATTTCTTCTCCAATATAACGATGTGTTGATTGCGCTGACTGGTTCTCATATCAACCAGATGGCATCCGTTGTGGGACGCGTTGCAAGAGTCAAATATTCATTACCGTCACTTTTGAATCAACGTGTTGGGAAAATTACATCTAAAAACAATGCTCTATGTGATATTGACTTTGTTTACTATTATCTCTCTCAGAATAAGGTAAAAATCCAATTAGCACGTAAAGCTGGTGGGGCTGCAAATCAGGCAAACATTAGTCCCGCTGACATAAAGGAACTGAAAATACCTTTCCCTTGTATTGAAATCCAACGCCGTATTGCCGACATTCTCTCTGCCTACGACAACCTCATCGAAAACAACCAAAAGCAGATCAAGCTATTGGAAGAAGCAGCCCAGCGGCTGTATAAGGAATGGTTCGTGGATTTGCGGTTCCCCGGTTATGAAACGACCCCTGTTGTGGATGGGGTGCCGGAGGGGTGGACAGTACAGACGTTATCCCAAATTGCAGATGTTGTCATGGGGCAAAGCCCCAAATCAGAATACTACAATCAGGACGGCGAGGGATTGCCCTTTCATCAGGGAGTGGGAAGCTATGGGGATCGTTTTGTGGTCAATGGTACATACAGTACATCCTTTACTCGCATAGCTGAGGCAGGAAGTATTCTTTTTAGTGTGCGTGCTCCTGTAGGACGATTGAACTTAACCAAAGATAAAGTTGTAATAGGCAGAGGTTTAGCGGCAGTCCATCACCGGCAAGGGCTACAAAGCTATTTGTTCTATCTCTTGAAAGAACGTTTTTTCAAAGATGATATCATCGGAAATGGTTCCATTTTTGCGTCGATTTCAAAGGATGAATTGCTGAATCAAAAATTTCCGGTTCCAGATAGCGCATTAGTTGAGCGGTTTAACGATATTGCCTGTATCCTTGATAAAAAAATTGACTATTTATCAGCGCAGGTTCGACTTTTGACCGAAGCCCGCGACTGTCTGCTACCTAAACTGATGAGCGGAGAAATTGAGGTGTGAAGATGGCTCATTATGAAGAAATCAAATATTCGAGAAGCCAGATAAAAAAGGCTGGCAAAAATATGTGGCACCAGATACCAATGAAGCCGAAAGAAATGAAGCATTAACTTTAATCAACAATTGGCGTGCTGCACACTCATTCCCACTCCAAGTTATATATATGCATGTGCAAAGAATTGCACCGCCTAATGCGGTAGTTGCTCAAAGACTCAAACGACTATATTCAATTACGCAAAAACTATTTCGATTTCCGAATATGAGCTTAACTGCCATGCAAGATATTGGTGGTTGTCGTGTGATTGTTGACTCTATTCCGCAGGTATATGCTATGATTGACCGGCTCAAAAGTTCCCGTATGAGGCACCACAAAAAAGAGGAATATGATTATATTGCCACCCCCAAACCGGACGGTTATCGAAGCTATCATATCGTGTTTTCATATTTTAGCGATAAAAATCAGAAATATAATGGGTTATTTATTGAAATACAGATTAGAACCCACATACAGCATATTTGGGCAACAGCAATTGAAATGATGGACACTTTTACAGGCAATCCATTAAAAATAGGTCAAGGAGACCCGAAAAACAAGCAGTTTTTTGTGTTAGCATCTAAATTGCTAGAAATATATGAAAAGAATGGGTGTAGCATTGACGCAGTGAAAAACTCCGATGAGGTATCTAACTTTATCGCATATGATGCGGAACATCAAATACTAAACAGACTGCGTAGCATTAAAGAGGCTGTTGGATATGTTAGGTCCGTAGAATCACTTGAGCAAGGTTATTATTTACTACGACTTAACCGAAGAGATAACCAACTAGTAATTAACAATTTTAGGAAAAAGGATTTAGATCAAGCCACAGCACAGTATGACGTTGCAGAAAAAACACGCGACAAAGACGAAGATGTTGTTCTTGTATCCACATCATCGTATAATATGTTAAAGCAAGCATATCCTAATTATTTTTCGGATATTACTGAGTTTATTACATTGATAGAAAAATTTGTGCAATAGTTTATAAGTGAGGTGTCTTTATGAGCTACGACTACTCCGAAAATATCCTCGTCCAAGAAGCCTCTGGGCATCTCTTGCAAAATGAGCTAGGGTGGGAAGTACGCTTTGCTTACAACACTGAGGTCCTAGGTGAAAATGGCACCTTTGGGAGAACATCGTACAAGGAAATCCTTCTGACCCGTTATTTCCGTGCCGCTTTGCAGATCCTCAATCCGTGGATTACCCCCACGCAGATAGACGAGGCTCAGCGGAAGATGGAAGGCACCCTCTCTACCGCATCCCTTATGCAAATCAACGAGGAGAAATACACGCTGATTCGCGACGGTATCCCGGTCACGGTGCGGAAACCGGGTGGCAGGACAGAGGTCAAATATGCACAAATCATTGACTTTCAGCATCCCACCGACCAGAGCAGAAACCTTTTTCTCGCTGTTAAAGAGATGAAAATCTACGGCGACTATTACCGTCGCCGGACAGACATCGTGGGCTTTGTCAATGGCATCCCACTGCTTTTCGTGGAATTGAAGAAGAACACAGTAGATGTGGAGAATGCCTACACGGATAACTACACCGATTATCTGGATTCGATTCCCCATCTTTTTTATTACAACGCCTTTCTCATTCTCTCCAACGGTGTGGAGGCCAAGGTAGGAACGCTGGGAAGTAAGTTTGAGTTTTTCCATGAATGGAAACGGCTTTCTGAAGATGATGAAGGTAATGTAGCGCTGGAAACCATGCTTCGGGGTATCTGCAAGAAAGAGACCTTCCTTGATTTGCTGGAAAACTTTATCCTTTATGACCACTCCGATGGTCGGACGGTCAAAATTCTTGCTCGGAATCACCAGTACCTGGGTGTCAACGAGGCTGTCAAAGCTTACGAGACGCGAAAGCTGCGGGACGGTAAGCTGGGCGTTTTCTGGCACACCCAAGGGAGCGGCAAAAGCTATTCTATGGTATTTTTGTCGGCAAAAATCCGCAGAAAGTTTGCTGGCGCCCCTACCATTGTGATTCTGACGGATCGGCATGAACTGAACAAGCAGATCAGTGACACTTTTGAGAACTGCGGACTACTCGGTATGGCGAAAGCGTCTCAATTCATTGCCTCCAATGGTTCTGACTTGGTGGATAAACTCAGAGGCAACCCCAGTTTTATTTTTACATTGATACAGAAATTTAACTGCCAGATGGAAACCCCGATTTTACCCGACCACGATATTATTATCATGTCCGACGAAGCTCACCGTAGCCAGTATGGTGTTTTTGCGGAGAATATGTGTGCATTGTTACCAACGGCGGCAAGGATAGGTTTTACCGGTACACCCTTGCTGTCCAGCGACAACATCACTGAGCGAACCTTTGGCGGATACATATCCATCTATGACTTCAAACGGGCTGTGGAGGACGGGGCCACCGTGCCGCTTTATTATGAAAACAGGGGAGAGAAAATCCTGAATATCGACAATCCCGAAATCAATGATCGGATTTTGGAGGCCATTGAGAGGGCTGATCTGGACCCTACTCAGCAGGAAAAGCTGGAACGGGAGTTTGCCAAGGAGATACACTTGCTCACAGCGGAACCACGCCTGGATTCCATAGCCAAGGATTTTGTGGGGCATTACTCCGATCTTTGGACCAGCGGAAAAGCGATGTTTGTCTGTCTCAACAAGGTCACCTGTGTGCGGATGTATAACCTTGTTCAGAAATACTGGGCCATGGAGATAGAAGCATTGCGGGAGAAACTCAAACATATCTCTCAGCAAGAAGCGCAGGAGTTGCAGCGTAAGATTCAGTGGATGCAAGAGACAGAGATGTGTGTGGTTATCAGCCAGGAACAGAACGAGGTTCAAACTTTCCGAAAATGGGGACTGGATATTTTGCCTCACCGTAAAAAGATGGAGAAACGAGAGCTGGATAAAGATTTTAAGGACCCTGAAAGCACGTTCCGAGTTGTATTTGTATGCGCTATGTGGCTTACAGGCTTTGATGTGAAGTCCTTGTCGTGCCTATATCTGGATAAGCCCCTCAAGGCTCACACGCTGATGCAAACCATTGCTCGGGCCAACCGTGTGGCGGAGGGGAAAAGCAATGGCCTTATCATAGATTATATTGGTATTGTAAAGGCACTGCGGCAAGCACTAGCGGATTATACCGGAAATAGAGGCGCAGGCGGTAACGATCCCACAGTAGACAAGGAGAAGCTCATTGGGCGGATTTATGAGGTAATCACATCGGCTGATGCGTTTCTTGCGGAGCATAACTTCTCGTTGAAAGCCTTGGTGAATGCGGTGAAAGGTACATTTGAGCAGCTTTCGTTGATACAAGAAGCGGTTAATGCCATGTGTGAGTCTTTGGAGGTCAGAAAAACCTATTTGACCTATGCAGGCGAATTGAGTCGTTTGATGAAATATGTGGACAGGGGTGATATAGATTCAACAACAAGGGCTTATAAAGACGCGATAATTGCGATTTACGATGCTCTTCAGAAAAAACGCAAACATGCGGATAACACTGATCTTATGGTGGAGATCAACAAAATCGTGAATGAGTATGTTTCCATCGAACCACATCAAGAAGGTATTATACAATCCAAGCAATTTGATATTAGCAAAATCGACTTTGAACTCCTGATGCGTGAATTTTCCAGAAAGAAAACGCAAAATTTAGTGTTGAAGGACCTTCAGGAGTTGATACAGATTCGGCTCAGTGGAATGTTGTCAGCAAATCCAAATCGCATAGATTATATGCAGCGCTATCAGGAAATCATCGCAGCCTACAACAGTGAACAGGACAGGGCAACCATCGAAAAGACATTTATGGATCTTATGGATTTGGCAAATAGCATGAGCGAGGAACAGCAACGTTACATTCGGGAGGGCTTTTCCAGCGACGAAGAACTGTCACTTTATGATATGCTGTTTAAGGATAACTTGTCCAAATCGGATATAAAGGCTATTAAAATGGTTGCGGTAGAGTTGCTCTCCAAGATTAAAGCCAAGATTGCGGAGTTTGACCACTGGACAGATAAGCAGGAGACCAAAGCCGCCGTTGATAATTTGATCCGCGATACACTGTGGCAAGGGTTGCCTGAGAGCTTTGATGAGATCAGCATTTCCGAATATCGCCAACGTATCTATGAGTATTTCTACACAAGATACAGAAATGTGGCATAAATCAAGATAACCGGGACTGCAACAACCAGCAGTAGAGAGCAACTACCGATGTAGCTGCTCCCTACTGCTGGTTCAGGTTATATGCTGGCTTGGCATGAGTATCTGTAAGTGCAAGTTGTCAGCGTGTATCCTTAAATAAATTACACATCAGCTTATTTCCCCACCCCTCCAGGACGGGGTTGTTTTCCACCGCGCTGACAAACTCCTCGGTGTAGTCGAAGTACCCCACAGGCGTGTATTCCCCTGTAACCTCCGCCTCATGGAAAAACAGGACAATGCGGTTGGGCTCCGAGTAGTAGACCGTCCCGGCGGCCTCGCTGGTGATGGTCTCGGCATTGTCGGGGATCTCGTACCGGCTGGGGATGTCGTAATACTGCATCACTTCCCAGTTGTCGTAATCGTCGTAGTGGTAGATGGGCAGCTGCCAGCTGGCGGTTCCCACATGGTGGGCAATGGCCGCTGCGGTGGGGTTGTCATAGAGGTAGAGGGTAAAGGGGGCGTTTCGATCCCCAAAGGCCACCAAAAGGGTCCCAGCATCGCCTCCGGCCCCCGGCGCGGCGGTTTCTTCCCCGGACCAGCTGCTGCTTTCTGCCGCCTGGGCCCCGCTCTCCTCCGGCGCGGAAGAGAGGCTGCCGCTTTCCTGGGCGGTACTGCTTTCTGATGCGGTACGGCTGCTTTCCGGAACAGTACTGCTGCTATCTGCCGCACGGTTCACCACCAGGCTGCTGGAGCCGCTGCTTGGGGGTGGGGCGCTCTCTCCCTGGCTGCATCCGGAGAGCAGGGAAACCGTCAGCGTTAAAATCATCAAAAGAGAGGTTGCGCTAAAAAATTTTGTTTTCATGGCAGTTCATCCTTTCCTTACGGGAATCGTTTTTCCTGGATTCCATTATAAAACCAACTCTGACTTATAGCAAATACTTATGTTAAATACTTATACATAACCAACAAGCATATATTCAATCTGCCGCCAGCATAGTCATTTTGACCTGTTTGATTCTCCCGGCGGTAAGCCAGCCAAAGGCGCAGAACAGCAGGGTAATCACGCTGCCGGGCAGAAGCATTGCCCCCAGCCCCGGATGGGAGGAAAAGCTGCTGATGCCCGCCAGGCTCATAGCAGCGGAGACAAGGGGATCGGTGAAAAACGCCGCCAAAACGGTTCCGATTACAGCCCCCGCCGCAGCCGTGATGCCAAAGCGCAGGGCAAACGCCAATCTCAGCCGCCCAGGGGAAAAGCCCATAGCCCGGTAGATTGCCAGATCCCGCTGCTCCGCCGCCAGCAGCCTCTCCCCGGTAAGGGCGGTGACGATGAGGACAAAGACCGCCGCCATCCCGTAGAGGAAGGCCGTCAGGGCGTTCATGGCTGCGATGATGCCGAACAGCCCCGGCCAGGTGTTCTCGTGGACATGGACATCCCCGCCGTAGGCGGATTCCAATGCCTGGGTGATTGCTCCCTTTTGGTTGGGGTCTGTCAAGAAGTAGTGCCAGCACCACAGGTTGGGGTGGTCGCTTCCGATTCTTAGATACCCCTCTCGGCTCATGCCGATGGTGGCCCCCATATCGTTGGCGCAGGAATAGATACCGGTGACGGTAAAGTCCTCCCGGCCCTGGTCGCCCCCTACCGTCAGGGTGTCCCCGATAGCAACGCCAAAATCGGCGGCTACAAATTCCGTGATGACGATTTCATCTTCCCCGGTACAGGGGCGGCCCTCCAGCAGGTGGAACCGCTCCGGCTGGTCGATGACATTGGCGGTGTGGTCCACGCCGTTTACGGTAACGCTGGGCATAGCCAGGACATAGGTGTCGGTAATTTCGCTGTACTGCCGGATGGCGGCCTCAAAGTCCTCCCGTGTCAGGGTCCCGAAGGACTGCACCCCGATGTCGTGGCCGGCTGGGTTAAAGGCGTCCATCATCCCCTTTCCGTCGGGGCCCAGCCAGCCGTCCATCCGCCCCACCAGGGAGGCGAAGAACACCAGAAGTGCCGCCACTGCCAAGGCCCCCAGATACTGTCCTGTCCCGGTGAGCAGCTGCCGCAGAGCAAGGCTCCCGTCCAGCCAGTTCCCGGAAATGCCGGGGAGCCCCTTGACCGAGGCTGCCCTTCCGGCCCCTTCCCCTCGGATGGCCCCCAGCGGGGTCACCCGGCGCAGCTTTGCCAGCTTCCAAAGGAGAAAGACGGCAAGGAGAGCCAGCACCAGGGCAAAGGCGGGAAAACACAGCCCCAGGGGGAGCCCCGCCGGAGCCAGAAAACCGGTGGTAGTCAAGGTCATTCTCCCGGCCAATCCACTAACAGCGGGGGCCAGAATAAGCCCCAGCAGCATTCCTGGCAGAATGGCCGCAGAATACTGGGCCAGCTGGATCATTTCCAACCCCCTGCCGGTCAGCCCCAGGGTTTTCAAGATACCCAGATTGGCAAAGTCCTGCCGGATGCCGCTCCCGATCTGGTGGCCCAGCACCGCCATAGACGCAGCAAGCAGCACAGCGGCAAAGGCCAGCAGAAAGCCGCTGAAGGCGTTTTGCAGCACCAGCATAAAGCCAAGGATGGCCTCCCGGCTGTGGGCAAACTTGGTGTACTGGGGCAAAGAAGCGCCACCATTGACGGCCGCGCTGAACGCTGCGGCGGTGAGACCTTCTTCCGCTGCAAAGATGTGGAGCATAGCCCCATCCCGCGCCAGGGCGTCAATCCCGGCGTTTTCCAGGATGTCTAGGGCCGCCTGACGGTCGCTTTCGCTGATAAGAAAGCCCTTCATCCCAATCATGGAGCTGCCCATAAAGGGGTCCTCATACCATCCGGCGATGGTGAGGGTCAGGTTTTTCCCCGACCTGGCAATGGGGAAGGTGATTTCGTCCCCGATTTCGGCCCCGAACATGGAGACCATTGAAGGGGAGATCCAGACGGTCCCCGGCTGTATCTCCCTGGGCGGCGAGGCATAGCCGGAGAGGTCAGAGGCAAAAAAGCGGTAGCGGTTTTCCGCCATCCGGTACAGGATAAGCTGCCCCTCGCTGTCCGATTCCTGTCCGTTGATTTGGTAGCTGGTGTGGATGATCTTCTGCTCCTCCACCCGTTCCACCGCCTCCAGGGCGGCGATTTCCCCTGAAAGGCCTTCCGGGGCGTTTGCCGTCCAGGCGGTAATATCTCCATACCCGGCCCGGTCCAGCTCCGCCGCCAAGTAGCTGCCGGAGTTGTGCCGCACCGTCAGCACCGAGGCCAAGGAGAGGGAAGCCAGAAAAATCAGCAAAAATATCCCAGCAAGCCCACCCCAGTGCCGCCGGAGATTGGCCCGAAGCAGTGTCCAAAATTCCATATGCAGCACCCCCTTACCATCGCAGGGAGGAAAGCCACTGACTGGCCTGTTCTTCCCGTTCCCGGTCCGGCTTTTCGTAGGAGGACAGGGTCAGCTCATCCAGAATCTTCCCATCCTCCAGGTAGAGGATGCGGTTTCCCCGCACCGCCGCCCCCATATCGTGGGTCACCATGAGAATGGTCTGACCCTCCCGGTTCAACCCGGTGAGCAGGTCCAGCACCTCCCGGCTGCTCTGGCGGTTCAGCGCCCCAGTGGGCTCGTCGGCAAAGAGGATGCCGGGACCGCCAATCATCGCCCTGGCGATGGCCGCCCGTTGGGCCTCCCCGCCGGAGACATTGGCCGGGAGCCGGTCCTTGGCCCCCTCCACCCCCATCTGCCGGAGAAGGTTTTCCGCCCTGGCCCGGATGGTTTTGGGCGGCTCTTTTTTGGCAAGATACTCCGCCACCGCCACATTTTCCAAAAGGGTAAGATTGCTCACCAAGTGGGTCTGCTGAAAGACAAAGCCGAACTCACGGGCCCGCAGCTCGGCCATTTTGTTTTCCGAAAGATCGGTGACAGGCTGGCCCTTGTAGCCGACGGTCCCGCCGGTGATACTGTCCATCCCACTGAGGGCATACAGCAGTGTGGACTTGCCCGCCCCGGAGGGACCCATGATGACGGTAAAATCTCCGCTGTAAACGGATACATCCAGGCCGCGGAACAGCTCCCCGCCGCCGGGAAAGGCTTTGCAAAGGCCGCAGCCCTCCAAAATTATTTCCTTCATCCCACATTTCTCCTTTCCCCCTGAGGCAAAGTTAAAACCAGCCGCTTTTTGCCGGTGGCCGGGTCGGGGCGTATCTCCTCCACAAAGCGGATGGAAAAGGTGAGGTAGGAAAGGCCCTTTTCCAGCAGGATGCTCCCCAGCTGCCGCCGCAGCTCTCTTTCAATGTTCTCATAGGCGCTGGCGGAAGCGGCCTCCGCCAAAATTTCAAAGCTGTCCCTGCCGGTCTGGCGGAACTGGTAGTCCAGCAGGCCGGGGATACAGAAGCCCTCAATGGCCAGGGGGTGTAGAAATTCCCGGCGCCCCTCCCCGTCCTCAAACCAGAGGACGTCCTCATTTCGTCCCAAAAGGCCCACGGCGCGGGAGAAGGGCCAAAGGCCGGAGGCCTCCTCTATGGTGATGCGGTCGGTCAATCTATAACGGATAAGGGGCTGGACGAAGTTATACAGGCAGGTGAGGTAGAGGCCGTCCGGCCCCTGTTCGATGATGTTCAGGTCGTCAAAGAGGAGCATCCCCTCTGCCGGGTCCCCCTCCACCCCCAGGGCCAACGATTCGCTGGCTCCATAGAAGTTGATAACCTCCGTGTGGAGGGTATCTTCTAAAAATTTCCGCAAGCCGGCCCCCAGGGGCTCCCCGCAGGAGACCACCCGCAGCACCTCCAGGGAAATCTCTCCCCACTGGGCCAGCTCCGCCAGTATCTTAATGGCAGAGGGGTAGCCGATGATGAAGTTGGGGCGGTATTCCTTCACCTGCTGCACCCACCGGGAAAGAGGAGTCTTGATGTCCAGGTACATCTGGCTGGCTCCCACACCGTCCACCCCATCCCCCACCGCCATGGCTCCGCCGTAGCGTCCGTCGGTGGCGGCAATGTAGAGGATGCGGGGGCGACCCGCCAGGAGACGAAGGATCTGGGGCATGGACATCCCCCACAGCGCCCCCCGGAGAATGCCCAGCAGCATAGTATCCCAGGCGGTTTCATCGTAGACAAAGTACCCCGGCTCCCCGGTGCTGCCGGAGGAATGGACCAGGTGATACTTCCCCAGGAAGGGCCTGCGGTCAGCGGTTTCCATCGCGTCAAAGCGGCGCAATTTCCCTTGCTCCAGGTCCGGGGCAGTGACTAAGCGGTTAAAATGTTCCAGCAGGTCGGATTTATCCAGGGGTGGCAGGGCGGAGAGAGGCACGGTATCCAGTTCCTTTTCTGTCATGCCCGCCTTTTCAAAGGCTTCCCGGTAGTAAGGGGAATGCTCCCAGGCGTAATGGAGAAGCCGCCGTAGCCTCCTTTGCTGTAAGGCGCGGAGCTTGGCAGGGGAAAGCTTTTCATTCCGCTTCATTTGGCAGAGCGCCCATAGGGTTTTTGAAATATTCACAGTGTCCTCCTATCCCAGGGCAAAAAGCCAGCTGTTATCGTAATTTTCCCGGTGATAGTACCGGGCTGTCCTGTTGGCAAGGTCCATGACAATGCTCCACTCGGTGGATTCAAACTCCCCGAAGTTCCCCTTGCTGACGCTGGAGAGGGCGTCCCGAATCCCCTCTGGAGTGAGAACAGGGCTTTTTTCCAGCAGATTGGTCAGTGTCTCGTACCGGGTGTGGGATTGGCTGGTGCCAATGCCGTACTTCTCCCCAGGGGTGAGGTAGAAGTTGGTCACCACCGGGGTTTCAATGACGCTCATCTCGTTCCCGATATACTCCACTGCCACACTGCGCCCAGCACTGTCCGCCAGGGCAAAATGAACCATCATTCCCATAGAGGCGTGAAGATCGTACTGGCGGAGCAGCTCCATGGCCTCCTCCACATTGGCAGCCTTGTCCAGCAGCAGCCGGACGGCAGTGGTGGTGGTCAGCCCCGGCTTGCCGGTGTCCTGGCTGATAGAGGCACTGTCCTGAATCATATTCACCGACACCGCCAGTCCCTTGTCGTTCATCCCGTCCAATGGGGCATAGAGGGCAGCCAGAGTCCGCACCTGATCCAGCTTCAGTGCCGCCTCTATCGTGTTCCCTGCCCCTGTGGTAATAAAGTCCATATTGACGGAGGAAAGGGAGGCATAGCCGTTTTCCGGATGGGCCTCCACAATCATGGCCTCGCAGGTATTCCAGTCAAAATTGCGGCCAAAGAGGACGCCTCCGGCGGGGCTGTTTTCCGTGACGGTGCTACACCCGAAGAAGTTCCCCAGAAAATCCAGCCCCAGCTCCCCCGCCAGATTTTCCACCAGGTATTGGGCTGTTTCCCGGTCAGAGGCGGCCCCGCCTTTTTCCAGGAAACCGTCGAAGCCATAGTCCCCGTCATACCGGACGGCGGAAAGGCCGGGCTCCAGCTCCACAATTTTGCTGGTAAGGGCGACGGCATCCGCTGGAGGAGTTTCCGGCGGGGAGGTACTCTCCGGGACGCTGACAGAGGAAGGAGCATCCTCCGGGGTGCTTCCGGAATAAGCGCTGGAGCCTTCCCCAGGATGGACGCCGCTCTGGGATAACGGCGGAACTTTTCCACCGTCTGCGGTGCAGGCGGTTAAAAACATGAAAAGGCTTATTAAAATAGAAAGAGGTTTTCTCATGGCATAAGGGCCTCCTTGGAAAGTTTTTTCATCGGACCTTATGATACCATGAGAAGCAGTGAATAACAAATACTTATCTCAAATAGATATTTATGCTTGACAGGTATAATAGTTTATGCTATATTGCTTTTATCGGAGGTGATATAGATGGAATTTCGTGTCCTGCAATACTTTCTGGCCGTGGCCCGTGAGCAGAGCCTTTCCGGGGCGGCGGAGTCTTTACATCTTTCTCAGCCCACCCTCTCCCGGCAGTTAAAGGACCTGGAGGACGAGCTGGGCAAGCAGCTGTTCACCCGGAGCAACAAGGGCATCGCCCTCACCGAGGAGGGGATGATCCTGCGCAAACGGGCGGAGGAGATCGTTTTGCTGATGAAAAAGACCGAGGACGAAATCGCCCTTTCCGACGAGGCAGTCTCCGGGAATGTTTACATCGGGGCGGGGGAATCAGATGTAAACCGCCTTTTGGGCCGGGCGGCTTTCCAGCTGCGGGAACATTACCCGGACATTTCCTTTCATATCTCCAGCGGCAACGCCGTCTTTGTACTGGAGCAGCTGGACCGGGGGCTCATCGACTTTGGGCTGGTGTACGGACCGGTGGACCATGCAAAGTATGATTTCTTCCGTCTCCCGCAGCCGGATGCCTTTGGAGTCTATATGCGTAGGGATTCCCCTCTGGCGGAAAAGGAGTACATCGGCCCGGAGGACCTTGCGGACAAGCCCCTCATCGTCTCCGCCCAGGAAGAAACCGAGGGATGGCAGAATCTGCAACACATCTTCCCAGGCATCCAGCTGAATATTGTAGCCACCTACACCTTGCTTTTTAACGGTGCCTTGCTGGTGGAAGAGGGGCTAGGGTATGCCATCTGCTTTGATAAGCTCGTCAACACGCGGGGGACAAACCTCTGCTTCCGCCCGCTACGCCCCACCATAGAGACCACTGCCAGCGTTATCTGGAAGAAATACCAATTGCTTTCTAAGCCCGCCCAAAAGTTTTTGGAGAAGATGCGGGAGCTGTGCGGAGCATAGCAAAATGCCCAGGATTCCCCGTCGCGGGGTCCTGGGCATTTCCTATATATCATTCCTTATTTTAATTGCACAAAAGGACGAATCAAAAAAGCTTGCATATGCGGATTTTGGAGCCAATTTTTTACTATCTGTCAGATAGAGAGCTTCCGCTTTGTCCTGCCCACGCTCTGGCAATAATAAAGCAGCAGCTTCCACGCTCCCCTGCCGCCCAGAAACAATAGAGCGGAAATGGGGAGGGCCACAAGGAATTCCGTGATGGGGTTCAGCTCCAGAATGCCTTCAAAGACAATTCCGATATTTTGCATATAGGGAATTCCCAAGCTGAAAATATAGTCCAGCATTTTAATCATCGACAGCACCGGGGTCAGTATTCCCATGGCAATAAAGACAGGGGCAATAATCGCCAGGGTGGGGACGATGATCATGCCGGAGAACCCCACAACGCCGTAAAACGCGCACCCGGCCAGGAAGCGGTTCCAGGTAAAGACGGCGTCACTGGAAATCAGGTCGCCGATATACCCCCTTGCCATTTCCCTGGCGTCCCCAAGGCGGGCCAGGATTTCCTGGGGGGTTTTGCCGTCGTTCTGGAGCTCCAGCATTTCGCTTTTGATCTCCCTTACAATGTCGAT
The DNA here is from genome assembly GCA_022800935.1 of Oscillospiraceae bacterium. Classification (GTDB taxonomy): domain Bacteria; phylum Bacillota; class Clostridia; order Oscillospirales; family Ruminococcaceae; genus UBA1405. Next base: position 14,603 of record JAAWRH010000044.1, on the reverse strand, counting down.
TCGCTCGGAAACCGCCATGGGCCTCAGGTAGTTCTCAACCCTTTCAAGATAGTTTTCCAATGTCTTGTCCATACTCTGTCTCTCCTTTGATTCCGGCGATGGCCGCCACCAGATTGTCCCACTCCTCCGACATGGCGGCTAAATACTGCCTACCCGTCTCTGTAATGGAGTAATATTTCCTCGGCGGAAGGCCCTCTGTGGTTTCCTTCCAGAAGGACGTCAGGAATTCGTCCTTCATCAGCCGCCGCAGCAGCGGATAGACGGTGCTTTCCTTGGCGGCCAGGATGGACCAGCCCTCCAGCTCGTTGATGATCTCATAGCCGTAGCGGGGCTTTTGGCTGATCATCAGCAGGATGCAGAATTCCAGGGTCCCCCGCTTAATCTGTGATCTCCAGTCGTCGATACTCAATATATTTCGCCTCCTTGATATACATCGTACCACACAGTACTTGATTTGTCAATAGTATATCAATTTTTTCTAAAAGGCTAAAATTAGGCGCAGAGGATCCGCGCCGCGCGCTGTATGCCGTATGCGGAAGGTTTATAGATTCTTTACATATTTCCCCTATTTTTTTGCTATTATAATACGAGCACGCAATATCTGCGGCAAATTCACACAACATTCAGAATAAAAAGCCTGAATTCCTGTGGTTTTTGATTGCTATTTTGGGATATTTGTATTATGATAGGAGGTGGTCTTCCAACAACCTTTGGAAAACGGCACGGGAAAGCCGTGCCGTCTGTCGGTTACTTATAAAAATTGCAGTCGAAGGGCTGTCAGTTGTCAGGAGGGAACAAAATGATAGAGGTCAAAAACCTTGTAAAGCTGTATGGTGACAAACGCGCGGTAGACGACGTCACCTTTACAGTGCAGAAGGGGGAGGTCCTCGGCTTTCTCGGCCAGAACGGCGCGGGTAAGTCCACGACGATGAATATAATCACAGGTTATCTCTCGTCCACATCCGGCACCGTCACCATTGACGGCCATGAAATCCTGGAGGAGCCCATAGAGGTTAAAAACCGGATTGGGTACCTGCCGGAGCACCCGCCCCTGTACCTGGATATGACGGTAAAGGATTACCTTGGCTTTATGTTTGACCTGAAGAAGGTCAAGCTCCCCAAAAAGCAGCATATTGAGGAGATATGCAATATCGTCAAGATTGCCGACGTGTACAACCGGGTCATCAAGAACCTGTCCAAGGGCTACCGCCAGAGGGTCGGCCTGGCCCAGGCGCTGCTGGGGAATCCCGACGTGCTGATTATGGACGAGCCCACCGTTGGCTTGGACCCCAAGCAGATGATTGAGATACGCAACCTGATAAAAAGCCTGGGAGAGCGGCACACCGTCATCCTGTCCTCCCACATTCTGTCCGAGGTGCAGATGATCTGCGACAGGGTCATTGTGATCAATAAGGGCAAGCTGGTGGCCGACGGCACGCCGGACAGCCTTTCCCAGTCCATGTCCACCGACCACAAGCTGCTCATCCGGGTGGCCGGTCCCCAGGAGGAGATCAAAAAGCTGCTCCAGAAAATTCCCGGAATGCTGGAGGTCTCCCTGGTGGGCCAGCGGGAAACCGGAGAGGTTTACGACTTTTCCCTGGAGGCGGAAAAGGGACTGGATATCCGCCGGGAGGTGTTCAAACGCCTGGCGGAGCGCAGCTGGCCCCTGCTGGGCATGAGAAGCTCCGAGCTGTCCCTGGAGGATATCTTCTTACAGCTCACCGCTGAGGACTCCGCCGCGTCTGAAACTGAAAATGGAGGGAACGCCTAATGTTTGCCGTGTTGAAGCGGGAGCTTTCCGCTTACTTTTCGTCGCCCATCGGCTATATCTATCTGGCCGTGTTTTATGTGTTTTCCGGCTATTTTTTCTTTGGGGTGCTTTACAGCAACACCACCAGCCTGAGCAACGTCTTTAACGGGATGTTCACCATCATCATGCTGCTCATCCCCATCCTGACCATGCGCCTGATGAGCGAGGACCTGAAAAACAAAACCGATCAGGCGTTGCTGACCGCGCCCATCAGCCTTTTGTCGCTGGTGCTGGGCAAGTTCCTCTCCGCGCTGATCGTCTACTGTTTGGGCGTGGCCATTACGCTGGTGTATGCCATCGTCATCGCCACCTTTGCCCCGCCGGACTGGACCGTTGTGTTTGGCAACGTGCTGGGAATGCTGCTGCTGGGGGCCGCCCTCATCGCCATCGGCATGTTCATCTCCGCCCTCACTGAAAACCAGGTGATCGCTGCGGTGGGCGGCTTTGCGGTGGGCTTCTCCCTGATCCTGGTCAATTCCCTCGCCTCCCTGATTTCCACCGAATGGCTGAAAAAATTTGTCAGCGGCCTTTCCTTTATGGAGCGGTACGACGAATTCACCAACGGCATTCTGGATATCTCCAACATCTTCTTTTTCATAAGCATCTGCGCCGTCTTTGTGTTCTTTACGGTGCGCGTCTTTGAAAAAAGAAGATGGTCCTGATGATGGGAGGTTTTGCAGATGGACTTTAAAAAAATCTTATCCAACCGCAAGCTGAGATACGGCAGCTTTGCCACCGCCCTGTCCGTGGCGTTTCTGGTGGTAATTATTCTGCTCAATGTGATTTTTTCCGTGCTGGCGGAGCGGTACCCCATTAACATTGACCTGACAAAGGACAGCATCTTCATGCTCACCGATGAATCTGTCGATTACCTGAAGGGGCTGGAAAAGGATGTGGACGTCTATGTTCTGGCCGACGAAGCCACCTTTAATACCTATGGGGGCTACTATACCCAGGCCGTGGAGGTCATCAACCGGTATGCCCAGCATTCCAAGCATGTGAAGGTTTCCTATGTGGATATTGTCAAGAACCCGACCTTTACCGCCAACTACCCGGACCTGGACCTGAAGAGCTATGACATTCTGGTCCAGTGCAGCGGAAGAAGCCGGATTGTGTCGGTCAACGATTTGTTTAACATTCAGTCCTCCAACAGCTACTATGGCTCCTCCTACATTGCCTCCTCCAAGGCCGAACAGGTGATGACCTCCGCGATTATGGCAGTGACCAGCGACCGGGTGGTCAAGCTGGCCGTTACCACCGGACATGAGGAGTATGAAAGCGAGGGCCTTACCTCCCTGCTGACACAGAACAACTTTGAGCTCGTCACCGTTGACCTGAACACCGAGGATATCCCCACGGACGCGGACGGGGTCATCATGATCTCCCCCAGCCGCGATATGGACGAGGCAGTGCTGAAAAAGCTGGACGCTTTCCTGAGCAATGACAGCAACTACGGAAAGTCCCTCTTCTACTTTGCCGATGTGGAGCAGCCTGCCATGCCCAACATGGAGGCGTTCCTGGAGGAATGGGGCATTGCCGTGGGGGACGGCGTGGTGTTCCAGAGCGATAACAGCAAGGTGCTCAACTACTCCCCCTACTTCTCCCTGGTGGACTATGTGGACGAGACCTACAGCGAAAGCTTTGCCTCCAAGGGGACCTATGTGACGCTGCCCTTCAGCCGTCCTCTGTCCGCGGTTTACAGTGAAAGAAACGGGTTCGCCACATCGGTGCTCCTCCAGTTTGGGGAGGCCGCCGGCGTTCGGCCCAGCGACGCGGACGCTTCCTTTGTCCCCTCCGCCTCCGATGCCTCCGGCCCGATTCCCGGCCTGATTCTTTCCAGCAAGACCCGTTACGTCAATCTGGACAGCTATCAGTCCCATGTGGCGGTATGCGGAAGCATCTCCGCGGTGGAGGACAGCATCCTGAAGAGCACCTCCGTCACCAACGGAGAGTACTTTACCAACCTCTTCAACTCCCTGACCCAGCGGGAAGATGTGATTACCATCGCGCCAAAGGTCCTGGGCAGCTCTCAGCTAAACATCACCGCCCAGCAGGCGTATACGCTGCTGCTGGTCTTTATGGTCATCCTGCCCATTGTGGTTATGGCCACCGGCCTGGTGATCTGGTTTAGACGGCGCAACAAGTAAAATTTCTAAATGGAGACACGCTGAATGGGCAGCTTGTATGCCCATTCAGCAAATAACCACCCTTTTTGGAAAGGATATTAGTCTTTTATGAAAAAACAACTGAAAAGCCTGATTATTGGCATTGCGGTCGTGGCTGTGCTGGTCGTTGTGCTTCTCCTTCTGCTGCGCGCGCCGGAAGAGGAGGAAAGCTCCTCAATTCCCATCAGCTCATCCTCCTCCGCGTCCAAATCGGTGGAGCTGCTGTCCCTGACCCTGGACGACATTCAGTCCATAGAGGTGAAGAACACCCAGGAGTACACGCTGGTACGGGACACCGCCGCGGGAGAAAATGAATGGATGATTGAGGAACTGGCAGGCCTGCCTAAGGTCAAAAACAGCTATGGTATGCTGGCAATCGCCATGTGCTCCCTGACCGCCAGGGACACCCTGGGGGAGAATGTCACCGACCTGGCCCAATACGGACTGGACCCCGCCGCCAGCACCGTCACCGTTGTGATGAAGGACGGAACCCGCCACACCATCGAGGTGGGGAACGACGCCCCCGGAGGCAGCACCTATACCTATGTCAAGCTGCCGAACAGCAATACCGTCTACCTCTGCTCTACCTCCGATATCCGGCGCACCCGCCAAGTGCTGACGGATTATATCAGCTTGGACCTCTTTACCCTAGAAAGTACGGAGAGCATGCCCGAAATCCTCAACTGCGTCTTTGGAGGGACCAGCCGCAAGGAGCCGATGATTATTGAGGCCCCGCCGGCCAATACAAGCTCCTCCTCCAGCAGCGGGTACTCAGGGTATTCCAGCAGCTTTCTGATCAGGTCCCACAGGGACCGTGATGTAAGTACGCAGGTTTTCTCCGACGTGATGGAGACGGTGTTCAACACCGTGGCGACAGAGGTAGCCGCGTACAACGTCACCGAGGAGCAACTGGCCCAATACGGGCTTGACGAGCCCTACAGCACCCTGGACCTGAAGTACAAGGAGAACGACATCACCTATGAGCTCCACTACCGGGCAGGGGAACCGGATTCCTCCGGGAGCTTCTACCTGATGCTGGAGGGCGTTCCAGTGGTGTACCGGGCCTATATCAATATGGACTACAGCAACACCTGGATGAACATCCAGTATGCCACCATGGCCTCCCGGCTGTTCATTCTGCCCTATATCAACGACGTTAAGGCGCTGACCGTCACCACGCCGGAGGGCGACTACCGGTTTGAGCTGACCCTGGTGGACGAGGGCACCGACGATGAAAAGCTCAACGTCCACTACAACGGCAAGGCGCTGACCGAGAAGAACTTCAAGAAGTTCTATCAGGTGGTGATCGGGCCGACCACCGAAAGCCTGGTGGAATCCGAGGAGGGACTGAACCTGACCCAGCCGCTGCTGACCTACACCTATGAGTACAAGGGCGAGAGCAAAGCTCCAGATGTGGTATCCTTCTACAAGGGGCCGACCAGACAGGTTTATGTGGCAATCAACGGCGAGTGTGAGTTTACCACACGGGATGTGTATGTAGACAAGGTCTATGGCGATGTGATTAAGATGACCAACGACGAGGAAGTTATCACCGATTGGTAAAAAGGAATGCTGCACGAGAGCGATCTTGTGCAGCATTTTTTGCACATAATTTGTCACAGATTATCAAAAATTGTATATTATTATAGTTGATTATATATTTTATTGCTTTTTGCACTAAAATATTGATATATACAAATAAATATATTATAATTTAATTGCTAAAGTGATACACAACATAACAAGAAAGGACGGTAAAAAAGAAGTATCTGTTGACCCCTTAAAAAATTTTTTATGGAGTTGATATTATGAGAACCAAAGTTAAAGCATTAATATCTGTGCTGGTATGTATGTGCGTTCTATGCTTGTCATCTGTCTCGGCATATGCGAAAGAACTTGAACAAGAAATGGATCATGAGGTTGTTTACATTCCCAGCACTGGCGAGTCATATGTTGCTTCTTATGCGTTGACATCTAAACCGGAAGTGTGTAAATCAAACATTTCTATCAATGACCTTTTTCCTGGTATAGATACACATGGAATAATTGGTGGCACAGACGAAAGAAAATTAGTTACAAACACTTCTATTAATCCATATAATGGAATTGTAGAATTGATAATGGATTATGGAGACGGTAAGGGATTATATTATCATGGAACAGGATTCTTTGTAAGCCCAAATGTGATTGTTACCGCAGCTCATAATATTCAAAATATTGATGGAGAATGGTATACAAACATAGTTATAAAGTGTCCAGGTGTAAAAAAGACATTGTATAAATCCAATACAGTGAAGGCAATCGTTCCCCTAAAATGGATTGAAGAAGAAAAAACTGCCTCTAAAGATTATGGAAGAATCGTATTAGACCAAAATGTCTCTGGTGCTACATGTTTTACACTAAAAGTTAGAAGATAGCAAAGCCGCTGCTGAATGGGGAATACGGCAAGGTGAGCTGATAAAAAAGGGCGATGAAATTACTCGAAGATTGTCAGAGAAATACACTGCCATCATTTTATCTTGTAATGCACAAGAAGCGTCTCATAGTGACACTAAAAAAGCGCAGTAATGACCCGTGAATTGGAAAGTGAGGTGTCAGCCATGTGCAATTTGAGCCAAAGTGTTGAGGAAAAAGGCATCCAGAAAGGGCGCAAGGAAGAACGCCTTTTGCTGCTGAAAAATCTGATGGAATCGACCGGAATGAATATTGAACATGCCATGGCAGCACTGGGGATTCCTGAAGTGGACTGGCAGAAATACCGCAAGCTGCTGGCCGCCCAATAACGCTTTTTGAACCCGCTGCACTCCACTGGAGCCGCAGTGGGTTTTCTTATCCTATTGTAAATTTGATACATAGTGGTATAAGCACTTGACAATAGTATATACTTTGTATATACTATAAATGAGGTGATTATTATGTACGCTACAATTCAAAAGTGGGGAAATAGTCAAGGAATTCGTTTGCCTAACATTCTATTGAAATCTTTGGATATAAAAGAAAATGACCGGCTGGAAATCGTTCAGATCAAAGATGGAATCCAACTTCGCAAAACACCTAAACAACACCGCGGCTTTGAAGAACGCTTTTTTGAACAGTTTGGCGTTTCCGCCGAAGAAAGTACCATTCACTTTGACAACGAAGAAGTGGATTGGGGAACTCCTATGGGGGCGGAAATATGGTAAAGGTATTTGAACAGGGCGACATTGTTTTCATGGACTTCTGTCCCCAGGCAGGCCATGAACAGGCTGGAAGGCGCCCCGCGCTTGTCATCAGCAAGACTCTTTTTAATCGAAAGAGCAGTACTATTATGGTATGTCCAATTACTCATACTGAACGCGCACTATTTTTTCAGCCAAAACTGCCTGATGGTCTGAAAACAGATGGTTATGTCTTATGCGATCAGGCAAGATTTTTGGATTTGGGAGTGCGAAATGCAGATTTTGCAGAGAAGGTTCCCCAGAATTTTCTTGCAGAAGTAGTAGATATTGTATATTCCTTAATTGAAGTGTAACGATAGGACCTGTGTAATTCTCCTGGAAAATTAAAAGGATGGCGTTAAGACGATGAAATTACTCGAAGATTGGCATAGAAATACACTGCTTATAGCTTAGGTATGAGATGGAAGGGAGCCAGGCTGGCTGCCGGGCCTCTTACCTTAACTTTATTGTAACAGGAGGTGTTTTCCTTGAGCTGCCACAATATAGGTCGTGGCCTGAACGAGGTAGTTCGTAAGGTCCTTGTAGAATATGATGCCGGGCTGGTCCCCCATGAGTCTGCCTTCCGTATTCTACAGCAGTGCGCAAAAAGCGTAAATTGGTGCGATGGAAACGAGTATGAGGCTACCGCTTGTATGTATGACCGCTGTGGGCGGTGTCTGCAAAAAGGGATGCCCATGTTCAAACTGGGTGTTTTATACGACAACCAGGAGGTTTTGGAGCGAGTCCGAAAAGAAGCGATCGACTACCACCTGTGCCAGGACTGTATTGACAAACTAGGGATTCAGGAGTTTGTTGATAGCCCTTGGGATGTGGAGAAGCAAGCCAGATATGACTACCATGGCTGATTTTGCCGAAAAAGTTAAGTAAACAAGGGAATGCCCGTTGAAGAAGACTTTGTGACATTAGAGACTCCCGAAGCAGATTGGCAGAAATACCGCACAGTAAAACTCAATGAAACCGCTGTGTTTCCCCGTGAAGCGCGGCGGTTTTTCTTATCGCTTAGAAAGATACCCCAGCGGGTCCTTCGGCTCCCCATCCACAATGACCTCGATATGTAAATGAGGCCCGGTGGCCCAGCCAGTCTGCCCTACCTTGGCGATGGCCTGCCCGGCCTCTACCTTCTGCCCCTGTCGCACCAGAAGCTGGCTGCAGTGGGCGTAAAGGGTCACATACCCGCCAACCTGGTGGATGGCAAGGTGCTTCCCATAACCGGAGCTGCAGGAATCCCGAACAAACAGCACCGTCCCGCTCTGCACGGCGCAGATCTCCGTGCCTGTACCGGCTGAAATATCCAGACCGGTATGGTTGGTGGTGCCTGTGCCAACACCGGGGTAAGGCCGATTCCCAAAGTAGGAGGTAATATTCCCTGCCCAGTTGGTGCCGGGGAAGGGATTGCCAAAGCTCCCGCCCTCCAGCGGGGTATCGTCACCCTGTATCATGTCTTTGATCTCACTGTGGGTTCCGTTGGCAGAGGCTTCGTAGTCATCGTTCAGCATCCCCATCTGGTTCTGGTAGAGGAATCCGGCCCACTGGGTCTTGAAGGTGTCCAGCCCCAGCTTCTGCATCAGGGCCTCCTGGCCGATGTCGTAAATATCTATGCGAATCCGATAGAGGGGATCGCTCTCCTCCTCGTCGTTATTGTCGTAGTAGATTTCCACCCAATAGGTGTACTCGATATTCTGCTGGACCAGTTCCCGGACGCTCTCCTCGGTAATGCGTTCCAGGTCCTGCTCGTGCCAAACCGAGGAAATGGAGATAAACCAATACTGGTCGGTGTTGCCAAAGTCCTCGGTGACGACAACATCATCATAGCCCGCCGAAAGACGGGCTATGATCGTGTCGGCCTCCTGTCGTGTAAGGTCGGGGTAGCTGTCGTAAAGGGAGCCCACATAGGCCGCCTTTGCGTTCATCTCCTGTATGGTACTGTTCTGCACTGTGGGATATTGGAAGTTGGGATGCACGACAGAAAGGTATAGAAAAAAGGGGATAAAGACGCAGAAAAGGATGAGGTAGAAAATCGCCTTGATGATCTCCGGGAGAAACGCCTTGGCCGCAGCCACCGCCGCGCCATGGAGGCCACCGCTCACCGCCCCCTGGAGGACGGTGGCGACAGCATGGCCCAGGCGCGCCAGGTTGGCGGCGCTGGAAATTCCCTTTTGCTGGTTCTGGCTCATTTCTCACCTTCTCTGCTATTTTTGTTGAGCGGGTACTGCCGTTTTCAGATTTTTTGTCTTCCCGAACAGGAGGCGTTACAGGTCGTGTACTCCTTGCCGGTTTGTCTGAAGGAGCCGCCGGTGGATGGGTAGGCTCATATGGAAGATTGCCCTGCACCGGATTTGCGGGAACAACCGGGGTCGCAGGAGTTACAGGCCGGGGCGGCGTGTCTGGTCGGCTGAGCGGCGTACTGTTGGGGCCTTTGGGAGCGGCCGGCACTGGAGCTGCCGCCGGAGGATTCGGTTGGACCGGCCTGGTCCCCGTAGTGGGATGGCTTGTCCCCGAAAGACTGGGATTGCTTACCCCTGTGGGCGCCCGGCTGGGCCCGTGCTGGGTCGTTCCGCCGGAAACCGCTCCCGGATTCCTTACAGGGACGCCGGAAGGAACAGCAGCCGGATTCTGCGGCGGCGGAGAAGAAGTCTCGGTCCCTGCCAGTTTGGGTGCAGGCCGCTCCGGCCGGCTGTTGTTCTGCGCTGCGGGATGCCCCGGCGTACCAGGTGCGCCCGGAACACCAGCGGCAGGCGTATGGGTGCGCGGCCCATTCTGCATATGAGAAGTCGTGTTACTGTTTGTTTGGCTACTCCCGGAAACAGCTGGACGGCCGGAAGTACTCGCAGGCTGTTTCGCGGCCGGAGCCGGGCGGGAAGGATTGCCGGGCCCTTGGGGCGTTCCGGCGTTTTTGCCATCCTTTGCCGTGACAACGCCAGATAGAACTGCGGTATTGGCACTAAGGGGCGGCCTTGTGGGTGCCGGGCCCTCCTGTGCTGTTCCTTTGGCCGGAGCAGATGCCCCCGGCGGGCTTTGGGGCGTCCCCGAACTTGCCGCTGCCGGAGAAGTTGCGGTCCCCGGACTGGGGGCTTTTGGCGCTGTCCCGGCAGGCGGCGTACTGGCAGTTGAAGCTGTCCCTGCCGTTTTGCCCGGAGCAGAGCCGCCGGGTCCGCCCCCGGCGGGTGGCGGAGAAGAAGGGGTTGGGTTCGGCCCCGGAGAGGCAGAGCCGCTGCCAGGCCGGCTGCTGCGCCGATTGCCGGAGGAAGGCGTTTTCCCTCCCCCTGTGCGGTTGGCGGCCACCGTCTGCACAATGGTGCGGGCAGCGTGGTTCGCCATCATGGTGGGAAGGGCCATAAAACCGTGCCCCAGGGGGCTTCCTGTGTGGGCAGGATTCAGCCCCATCCGGCAGACAATATCATCGATCTTCCTGCCTACCCGGACGATGGCTGTCACGAAAATCAGCCAGGGGAAGATCCCCAGGCCGCTGGGTACCGTGCTCATGGTGGAGAGGAGCAGCTTTAGGAAAATGACATTCATCAGCATCATCACACACATGCTCCCGCCCATACCGAAGGCCAGGGGTGCCAGCACCACCAAAATCATGGTGACCACATACCGCTCCCCGATCTCAAAGAAGAATTTTATCACCTGGAAAATGAGGATCAGTCCCATGAGCCCTTCCCGGTAAAGAGGACAGTAAAAAAGGGCGAAAAACAGAATGAAACACAGGATATCTCGTTGTCACTCGTTCAGGCAACAGGAAGCGCAGCCAAGGCGTCGGGAGGACGCCAGTCAATAGCGGGAGTTTATGGTGGCCTTTGCGTGCGGAGGAAATCCCCATCTCGTTCATCAGGCGGTGGATGCGTTTGCGGGAGTAGGAGAGCTCCCTGCGGATTAGGTGATACAGGCTGTCAAGTCCCAATGCCGGATAACGCTGATGCAGTGCCAGCAATTGGCGTTTGAGAGCCTAATCCTGCTGTTCATGGGCACTGGACTTGCGGTGCAGCCATTCATAATATCTACTGCGGGAGACCTCCAGCAGTAGGCATAGCAGTTCCACAGATGCTCCCGCACGGGCAGTACGAATATACTCGTACCTGTCCTTTATGACTTTGAAAGTATGCCGATGTTTTATTTTCAGGAATATTTTTTTTCTCTTTCGAAAATCGGATTAAAGGTACATACCTAGCCTTTACTTCGATTTTATTTCCAATGATTATGCCTACAATTGCAAGCACACTCTTTATTCGTACTTTATTTCATAAAAATGGAATTTTTAACCTAATCACATCATATTTGGGAGTTGCTTCTGTTAATTGGTTAGAGAAATTTCCCTTTATAATTTTACTCCTTCTTTTTTTATGGAAGAATTTGGGATATCATGTTGTTGTAATTTTGGCCGGACTTCCAAGTTTGGAATACTCACAAATGGAAGCTGCCCGTATTGACGGAGCTGGTTTTTTCAAACTAATGTATTATATTTGGCTTCCACATTTAAAAACGTTTTTATCTTTTTCAATCATTATGAGTATTATACAGTGTTTTCAAATTTTTAGGGAATCATTACAATTATTTGGAAATTATCCAGATGAATCAATCTATTTTCTTCAAAACTTTATATTTAATAATTTTGAAAATTTAAATTTTCAAAGATTAGCCGCTGCTTCAATGATCATGTTGTCACTATTAGGAGCTACACAGATATTACTGGTGTGGAAAGGTGGCCTGGAAAATCATGAGTAGAAAACTAAAAAATTTTTTAATTCTGATTGTTTTAATATCCATTGTATTTGTTTCTTTATTTCCAATTCTATTTTTGTACGGCAATTCCTTTATGGAAAGTAGTGAATTACAAAAACATTACCATCCATTATTTGAAATGAATACTTCCCAAACAGTTAGGGCAATTTACTTAATTCCGGAGTTCTTTTCTAGTGAACAGTATAAAATACTTTTTTTTAAACAACCAACTTATGTTTACGGCGTTATAAATTCAATGATATTAGTATTACCCAGTCTTATAGGGTGCTTTTTAATTGCACCCTCTGCTGGGTACAGTTTGGCAATATTTGACATCCCCGGCAAGAAAATAATAATATTTTTTTATATATTATTCTCCTTGCTTCCTTCTCAAACTATGCTAGTCCCCAATTATTTCGTTTTAAGTAAGATACATTTAATAAGAAGTCGATGGGCTATATGGCTACCCGCTATTTTTACTCCACTGCCTGTCTATTTAATATATCGTTTCTTTCAGAAGACTCCCAATGAAATGTTGGAATCTGCTCGAATCGAAGGTTGTAGTGAATTGAGAATTTTTTTTTCAAATAGCTTTACCACAGATTTCGGCAGGACTATCATCACTATTATTGTTGGAGATAATAGATTTATGGAACTTAGTAGAACAACCACTGTTATTTTTAAAAGAAACCAAATTAATGCCTTTGACAGCATTAATTTATTATTCTCAGAATTTTTCCCTTGAAAATTTTAGTATATCTCTTGTGTGTAGTTGTATATATATAATTCCAATTCTGTTTATATTTCTTTATAGTAAAGATGATTTAGTTGAAGGAATCTCTCAAAATTTAAATGTAAAAAACCCTCCATTTAAATTTTAACCAAAAGATTTATCATATACTTTCATATAAATTCTCCTTTTTTAAATTTACCTTCTGACAAATCCCATGGTATACGAAATAGATTTAATTTCCCTAGGAGGAAGGAAGATGAGTTTTGTTAATGCAAAAAAAAGATGGCTATACTGTTTTGTCGTTTTTTGTATCCTCTTTATGATTTTTGGTTATGTAGTAAAGCAAACCTATGTACATAGTCTTCCTGTTGTAAAAATAGAGAAATCCATTCAGGGAGTTATAACCGATTCCCTTTCTGTCATAGGAAGAATTTCATTTAGGGAAAAACGGAATCTTTATATCCCTCAAAATTGTCGAATTGAAGAATGTAGTATTTTAAAGGGTCAAGACATTTTTTCTGGATTTCCATTAGCACAGTTGAATGTATCGGATTTAGAGAGAGAAAAACTACGGCTAACATATTTAGCAGAGCAATTAGCTTTACAACCTATCAATTCGCCTTCATACAGCGCCTTAAATGAACTAGAAGTAGCGCAATTACATGAAAATATTCAAGAGATTGATCACATTATTCAACGTGGTGGTACTTTGATTTCACCAGTTACTGGTGGAATATCTGAGAGTACACTTTTATCGGGTAATATTACTTCTACATCTGACAAACTGATTTATTATGAAAATTTGGCTATGATAGAAAAGGATCCATTTTCAAAAGAAGATGAATATGCTGATATCACCACAAATGCAGTGCTTATTTGGGAGATACCTTTTTCTAATACGGAATACAGCCAATATACAGCTAACCTAAGTTTAAGAAATGGAGAAAACGATATTTATCCCTTAGAACATATTTTTAATACCTCTATATATGAGAAACAAGTAGTAAGATATACAGCAGATATTTCATCCATCCCAGGCCTACAGGTACATGATGGACAATTAATTGAAGTGGAACTTTTATATACTAGCAAAGAGTATACTGATATTTTACCTGTAAGTGCAGTACATATAATTGAAAACAAATCTTATATCTATTTTCTTAAGCAAAGAGAAACAACATATGGTATAGAACCATATGTTGAAAAGAAAATAATTACTGTTTTAGATAGAGGAGATGGATATGTGGCACTTTCAGGGATTAGCGGCGAAAGCATAGTTGTCCATTCAGATAGAGAATTAATAGATTTAGAAGCAGTTAGAGTAATATAATTGAACCACTATCAGCTGAAGTCGATAGGTTTAAACGAGCTCCCTTAAAAATATATGTAAACGACAAGAATAGACAGAATGAAAACATTCGACTCAGTCAAGCATGGAAGTAAGAAAAAATTCAAGGTAGGAGTCGAAGGAAATGAAAACAGCCCCACAAGAAATGCTAAAGGAATACGTCAGGAGCCAGCATTTTACCAGTACCGTAGAAATCATGACGACCGTGAAGGAGATGTTCCGGGATGTGGTCCAGACCGTCATGGAGGTAGAACGACGAGGAGCTGGGACGGGAACGCTGCCAGCGGGCAGAAGCATCGGAGACGACGCCGAACTGCGGAAGAAAATCTGCTGCAGTTCGGCGAAAAGTGGAGAAAGCAATACCCTTCCTGCGTAAAAAGCTGGGAAGAAAACTGGGAGGTTTTAAGCACCTTTTATGAATATTCAATGAAAGGATTCTATGCAGGCATTGTCATAGGGATTCCCTTTACGGCTGAATGAATGGATCATTCCATGACTGCCCAGATATCTCTCAAATGCCTGGCTTGTGTACTGACTGCCCAGATCACTGTGGAGAATGATTCCCTGCGTGTCTCTGACATTCAGGCAGGCATTCTTTACCGCTTCC
>JAAWRH010000095.1 GCA_022800935.1 Oscillospiraceae bacterium | reverse complement strand
CGCCGGCTGATTTTTTTCCGTCTTTTTTGAGACATGGGGCTCCTCCTTTCCTTCGCGCGCGTGGCCGCGCTCCTTTGTCATGGACCCACCGGATTCGGCGGGGCAAAATTAAAATCGCGTTTTTTCGACCGGGGGAGCTATCGATTTTATTTTTTTACCATCGCTCCACGGTCAGCGGCGGCTTTGGCTTGGTCAGAATAAATTTGTGGCCGTGGACCGCCTCATGACATCGCGGACAAAGGGAGATGAGGTTGCGCCGCTGCTCCCCGTCTCCCCCGACATACCATATGGAGAGGGCCAGCTCTGGCCGTGCCATAGCCTCATTGATATGATGGACTCTGTCGGCCCTGGTGTATCTTCCTTCATCCCTGCAGCGTTGGCACTGATGATGGTCCAGCTCCAGCACCTGGGCCCGGACATGCTGCCAGTCCGAGCTGTCGTAAAATTTTTTCCTGTCGCCTGATATCAGGTGACGGCGGGCGTCGGGGTACATGGTATAGGAGCACCTCCTTTTGTACATGAAAAAAAGACTGCATGAAATCACACAGCCTCAACGGTTTTTGGCAATCTCAAAATACCCCGGATCAATCTCAAAGCCAATAAAGCTCCTGTCTGTATTCCGCGCCGCCACCTTGGTCGTCCCGCTGCCCATGCAACTGTCCAGGACTGTATCCCCAGGGTTGGTATAGGTCTTGATCAGGTATTCCATGAGGGCAACGGGCTTCTGCGTCGGATGCAGCCCCCGCTCACATTTGAACTCCAAAAGATTCCTGGGGTAGTTGGCAAACTCTGTCGGTTTGATAATCCCTCTTACCTCCTGGTAAACAGTGTTATGCTTTACCTTCGTGTTTTTGTAAACCGGCTTTTCCAGCCGAATCAGCCCCTGGGGATTGTATACCGGCTTTTTCCGGTAAAAGACCGCGATATCCTCTATGGTCCGCATAGGCTGAACCTTCGCAAAGGGAAAGCCGGTGGGTTGGTTTTTCTTCCAGTACCAGCAGTAACGGAAATATTTCCGTTGGCTCTGAATCAGGGTAGTTGTGAAGGGCTGGCAGCAGGTCAGCACCGCCGCGCCGTTTGGCTTGAGGACGCGCCAGTACTGTTCCCACAGCTTGTCCATAGGGAGCAGGCTGTCCCAGTAACAATCTGTTACCCCATAGGGCAGGTCGGTCAGGATTAGGTCAACCGTCCCATCCGGGATCAGGGACATGCCTGCAATGCAGTCGGTGTTGTATAGCTGTTCCATCATTTCGCGCTCCTTTCATCTTGAACGTTGCGCGAAACCCTTGTCAGGAAAATGAAAAAGCCTGCGGGTTTTTCCTCGCAGACTTTGATGATACTATTTTAGCACATCCACCTAGGAAATCAATAGGACATGAGCGGACATTGGCGGACATGAGCGGAAATCAGCGGACATTAGCGGACAACTTTTGAAATGCACTCTGTTTCAGCCTGCGGATATTGCGGTGGGTATATCCCATAGATCCAGATATCTCGGTCCAATTTTTTCCTGCAATATACCTCTTGGTCAACACCTCCCGCTCCACCGGATCAGCCAGCCCGCTCAAAACCCCCGCTGCCTCTGCCACCGCCTGAGAATACCTTTCCTCCATCCGCTCCAGCTCCGCCTTCTCATCCGCTATCTGCCCGGCCATCTTCCCCACCCGGTCAGAGGGGCCGGAACTGCTACCTATCCCGTCCCCCGCTGGAGACAGATACCTTGCCGCCTCTTCCAGACAGGCGATTTTCTCCTGCTGGCAGTGCAGCTCCCTCCGCAGACCGTCCAGGGCGGTCAGGGTTTCGATTGGATTCATGGGCATCCGTCTCCTTTCATATGACTAAACATTTGTCTTTTTTATTATTCAGATACAGTTTCAAAGTTTTTATAAATTTTAGTTGACATTTTTTGGAAATAATGTAAAATAAGCTCAGAAATAAAAAGTAATTGAGCTGGTTGGCTATCGTTTACCTATATTAAGTATTGGAAAATGCAGCAACTGGTCAAATTAACCTGTAACCTCTATTCTCAAAACAATTATATGGTTTTGAGAATAGAGGTATTTTGTTACGGGATTAAACTAGAGAACTTCTGCTATCCGTCCCTCCGCCATCCGGCAGTACTCCGGATTGATCTCTATCCCTATGCACCCCCTCCCCAGCTTCCGGGCGACAGTCGCAGTCGTCCCGCTCCCCAGAAACGGGTCCAGTACGATTCCTCCCTCCGGGCATCCGGCAAGGATGCAGGGCTCCACCAGGCGCTCCGGGAATGTGGCATAATGGGCCGCCTTAAACTGCCCGGTTGCTATGCTCCAGACGCTCCTCTTGTTCCGGGTACCGGAGGCGTTTGCTATATTGCCCCGACTCTCCCTCACCGTCTGGGCGCTGTTTTGAAATGATTTGCCCCCTATGTATGCTCCGCCGCCGCGAAAGGTCCTGGAGTTGCCTTTGGTCCCGCACGGTTCCCGGATTGCCCCGGCATCGAAATAATAACGGGCCGATTTTGACAGCAGAAAAATATACTCATGGCTCTTGGTGCATCGGTCCCGGACGGCCTCCGGCATACAGTTGGGCTTATGCCATATGATATCCTGCCGCAGATACCAGCCATCTGCCCGCAGGGCAAAGGCTAACATCCAGGGAATCCCCATGAGGTCTTTGTATTTATATCCGTCTGGCAGATGCTTTGCCGTGTGGCCGAAGCTGTTG
>JAAWRH010000008.1 GCA_022800935.1 Oscillospiraceae bacterium | reverse complement strand
CCTTATTCAGTCCGTCCGACACAACCAAAAGAATAGAAAATTTCCCGGAAATTTGTATTTCCACATTTTCTGACAACATCATTCAAAAATTTTCCGCACTGGATCACGTGGAAAAAATAGCAGAGCTCTACTCTGCAAGCGGCGCGTTACCAGTTTACAAAATCAACTACAAGAATATAGAGATTGCTTTTTACCGTTCTATGGTAGGCGCCCCCGCCTGTGTTGCGTGTTTTGAGGAAATTGTTGCTATGGGAGTTAAAAAGTTTGTTTTGTTCGGTTCTTGCGGCGTATTGGACGATGAAAAGGTAAAAAACAATATCATTATCCCTGTTTCCGCTGTTCGTGATGAAGGCACAAGTTATCATTATGCAGCACCGTCTCTGGAAATGGAAGCAGATGCACATTCTGTTCAAATATTGGAAAATGTTTTAACAGACTGCGGATATTCGTATGTAAAGGGCAAGACATGGACATCGGATGCCATTTACAGAGAAACAGTTTCTGCCATTGAGGAACGTCGGCAGGAAGGATGTCTTGCTGTGGAAATGGAATGTGCCGCTATGTTGGCTGTTTCAAAATATAGGCACATTCCATTTATCCAGTTTTTATATGGAGCGGATAATCTTAGTTCTGATACATGGGAAATCAGGGATTTAACCTCTTATGGTCTTTCCTGTGCAGAAAAGTATATGATTCTTGCTTTTGAATGTGGACTTGCCATGTAAAAAAGCAGGCATTTTGATACTTGTCTAAATATCAGTATACATTACTTAAATATAATTGATAACAACAAAGGACACACCGAGCTTAAGTGATTAAAAGGAGAAAACAATGCCAAAACAAAAACTGATTATGATAGCAGGCTCCCCATGTGTGGGGAAAACGACGGTGACACGGGAACTTTTTACCTCTTATGAAAACAGCGCTTTTTTTGACGGCGATTGGGCATGGTGTGTCAACCCCTTTTCGGTTGATGATCCCAGATTGCGAAACGGCGATAAAACCATGTCCTTTGCCTTGTCTACATATCTAAATTCTGGGTTTGATTATGTCTTTTTCCCGTCGGTGGTTATTGTGGATAAGGCAATCCGTGAAGCGATATTGAAAGATATAACGGCAAAGGATTATTCCGTTATCGGCATTACCCTGACCTGTTCAGAGGAAACCCTGCGTGAACGCCATAAAAAACGCGGAGATGAAAATGAATGTTCCTTTTTCTGGCTGCATTTAAAGCCATATGAGGGCGATTATGTTATCAATACAGATAATAAAAGCGTTCAGCAGATTGTTAATGAAATAAAGGCATTTTTAGGAAAATAGATTGGAAAAGAAAATATTGATATGGGAGCCATGGTTTTTCATGGGCTTTGGATTATTTCATCTGCATAGAATATGGGGTTTGATAGATAGAAACTCTTACGCCGGGTTTTGGCTTGATGTATTAGAAAATAGGGGCCCTTTTTATTTTATACTGATGGGGATATTGGCTGTTCTCTGCATTTTGGGGATTATTACGTTTGTGCAGAACCGGCATAATAACGATTGGTGGAGATGGATATATCTGTTTGGCGGCGCGTATGTGCTGTTCGACTTATTTGCCATTGCGGCTGGATTAAAATTTTGGAACCGGCTTTTGCTGTGGATATTTGATGTGGATTCAATCTATTGGAATTATGTGTGGTCGTTTTTTGTTTTTCTTGGGGGTTTTGCGTTTGTTTTGGGTGTAAAATTGTTGATACAAAGAAATAGAAAAATTTTTAGGAGACATTGGGAAGATGGAATAATTTAGAATGCTGGGTAAAGACGAATTCGACGGCTTGAAAAGGCTGTTTCCAGGGGGGAGGAAACCTGGAAGAAATACAGAGCTCAATGTCTGAGTCGGCTGGCCAATCATGAAATGGATACTTTTGTAATTGAAACAGACAAAGGCTTCATTGGAGAGATAACGGTAAACTATGCCAGCGTATTTGAGAACAATGAATGGGGAGTGATACCATGGAAATCAACAAATGTGTCAAGAAATCCTTTGTGGTCATCGGGAAGGAGGGCTCCACCGAGGATGGGGAGGGGTTCATCGCCAGACTGTGGGAGGACGCCAACAGTCATTTCCAGGAGATTGCCCACCTGGTCAAACGGGACAAAGAGGGGAATATCGGCGGTGTTTGGGGCGCAATGTCCGACCTATCCCGGTCATTCCTGCCCTGGGAGGAGGGCTTCACCAAAGGGCTGTACCTGGCCGGGGTCGAATGTGAGGATGGGTCTCAGGCCCCTGACGGCTGGACAAAATGGGTGATACCGGGATACGAATATCTGTATGTGGAGAATGAGGGAGACGGCGCATTCCCAAAGATGATTGAATACCTACGGGAAAACCAGATTCCCCTTGCCGGTGCGGTGCATGACTTCACCTGCCCGCAGACCGGGAAAAGCTATCTGTTTTTCCCCATCCGCAGGCTGTAATTTTGGGGATACAGCAGGCGAATTTTGGTTGATTTTTGCGGCGAAAAAATTTATAATAAAGTTATATCATGGTATCTTAATAAGCTTGGACTTCAAAATACATACAGGAGGAGATTACAATGGACAACAACAAACGCCCCGCTGATATGCAGCGGATCAATACCCCGGCCCTGGCGGAGGCCTTTATCATGGAACAGGTGGAGCAGGTGCGCGCCCAGGTGGGGGACAAAAAGGTGCTGCTGGCCCTTTCCGGCGGCGTGGATTCCTCTGTCGTGGCTGCGCTGCTCATTAAAGCCATTGGCAAGCAGTTGGTCTGCGTCCACGTCAACCATGGGCTGATGCGCAAGGGGGAGAGCGAACAGGTTATCGAGGTGTTCCGCAATCAGATGGACGCGAACCTGATCTATGTGGACGCAACCGACCGCTTCCTGGACCTTCTGGCCGGTGTGGACGAGCCGGAGAAAAAGAGAAAGATCATCGGCGGAGAATTCATCAAGGTTTTTGAAGAAGAAGCCCGTAAACTGGAAGGGATCCATTTCCTGGCACAAGGCACCATTTACCCTGACATTTTGGAGAGTGACGGGGTAAAGGCACACCACAATGTAGGTGGTTTGCCGGAAGATTTGCATTTTGAACTGGTGGAGCCAGTACGCCTGCTGTTTAAAGATGAAGTCCGTGAAGTAGGGAGGGCTTTGGGCCTGCCGGTTTCCATGGTGGAACGTCAGCCGTTCCCAGGGCCTGGGCTGGGTGTCCGCTGCTTAGGGGCGATTACCCGTGACCGTCTGGCTGCCCTGCGGGAATCTGACGCCATCCTCCGGGAGGAGATTGCCGCGACGGGGATGAACATCTGGCAGTTCTTCACCGTAGTGCCGGACTTCCGTTCCACCGGTGTGCGGGACGGCAAACGCGCCTTTGACTGGCCAGTGATTATCCGCGCTGTCAATACGGTGGACGCCATGACCGCCACTGTCCCGGAGATACCGTGGGCGGTGCTGCAAAAGATTACGGCCCGGATTCTGGAGGAGGTTCCGGGGGTTTGCCGGGTGCTTTATGATCTGACGCCGAAGCCGGTGGGGACGATTGAGTGGGAATAAAATGAAAAAAACTAAGGAGCCCTCACATGGAAAGATTTTACAAAATGGTCGAAGCGTCAAACAAGCACTTTCCCCGTGGGGTGGAGCCTTATCAGATGGTCACTCGCCTGCTGGAGGAGTCTATTCAGGCTTCATTGCAGCGGTCAAAAGAGGCAGGCTATATTGAGTAGTTATCCTATTTGAATTGTTAAGCGAAAGAAGGTTTCCGCTGAAAATTCCGGCGGAAACCTTCTTTTTTTATCGTATTATGGAATTCCAAACCTCACCGGTGCTTTTCGTTGATAATCCCCAGAGTGTACGCCGCCAGCAGCAGCTTCAGGTCCGCTATGTTCTGTTTGATCTCCTGGCCGCTGTCGGTCTGCTCCACCTTGATGCGGGAGTCCGCTGTCTCAAAAACGTTGGTGGTGGACAGAATGTCTCGGTTGTTTTTGATGGCGTCGTTTACCCCCGCAAAGGGCTCGTGGGAGGTGATGCGGATGCCGTAGGAGTTGTAAATCAGCGTGTAGCCCGCAATGCCGGTGGTGGGCTGGTAGGCCCGGCAGAAGCCGCCGTCAATGACAATCAGCTTTCCGTCGGCCTTGACTGGGTTTTCCCCCTCCTTGGAGCGCACCGGAACATGGCCGTTGATGATGTGGGAATACTTCCCCGTCAGGCCGAAGCCCTTCAGCAGCTTCATGCAGTCCGTCCCTGTTTTCAGGCAGGTGTAGTAGGCGTTCTTTGCCTCCACCCAGACGGTTTTGTCGTCGATGAGCAGCCGCTCAAAGGTGGTGATCCGCTCCCGGCCGAACAGGGGAGAATGCCGTCCGCACCAGAGGAACCACATCAGGTCTTTGCCGAACTGGCGTTCAGGGGTTCCGTTTGGAGAATAGTATCCCCGCCGGGCCCAGTTTTCCGCATAGTCCATAAACGCCTTGCCGCTGAGGAAACCGGCGTCGGGGGTGTCGAACTCCATGAGGGAGCCGTCCGGATTCATGGGGATGCAGCCGTGGAACAGCAGGTTGGAGTTAAAGCACTTGTAAAGTCCGCCCTTGGCAAAGAGGAACCGCACATGCCGCTGAAGCTTTTCACTGCGCTGGAAGGAGAACCGAAGCTGCTCCATCAGCTCAAGCTCTTCCTCTGTCAGGTCATAGGGGTGTTCCTTATCCACGGTGGGGAAGATGCAGTCCTTCAGTTTGTGCTCCTTGCCGTCAATGACGATGGTTTTCTTTTCATAGTTGATTTTATCCAGCAGCAGCCGGTCATTCATCTGGAACTGGGGATTGCGGAGAATGGCCTGCCCCTCCAGCTTAAAGAGAATCACCGCGATGGCCTTGTGCATCATGGCGGCCAGCTCGATGTCCTTGCGGCGGTAGCTGATCTCGTTGGGGTTTTTGGGGAAAAAGCATTTGGTGTCCACACTGCTGTATTTCTCCTTGGCGAACAGGGCAAGGGGGCGCAGGCTGATGCCGTAGCCTGTTTCGATGACCTCCAGGTTGTTATAGGTGATGGAGTTGTTGAGAACGTTGGCGATGCAGCACCGGCTCCCGGCGGCGGCCCCCATCCAGAGGATGTCGTGGTTTCCCCACTGGATGTCCACCGAATGATGCTCCATCAGCGAATCCATGACAATGTCCGCCCTAGGACCACGGTCAAAGATGTCCCCGACGATGTGCAGGTGGTCCACCACCAGCCGCTTGATGGTAGCAGACAGGGCGATGATAAAGTTGTCCGCCTGGTCGATGTCAATGATGGTGGAGATAATGTTGGCGTAGTATTTTTCCTTGTTGATGGCGTCGTAATTGGTGTGGAGCAGCTCGTCGATGATATAGGCGTAATCGGCGGGGAGGGCCTTACGCACCTTGGAGCGGGTGTACTTGGAGGCCACCAGGCGGCAGACCTCAATCAGCCGGTTGAGATTGATTCGATACCACTCCTCCATATCCGTGACCGTGCGCTTGATCTCCTCCAGCTTGCGCTCCGGGTAATAAATCAGCGTCGCAAGAACAGAGCGGTCATAGGCGGGCAGGGTGTTGGAATAGAGAATATCTATCTTTTCCCGGATGGAGCCGGAGGCGTTGTTGAGGATGTGCCGGAAGGCCTCGTATTCCCCGTGGAGGTCGGACATAAAGTGCTCCGTCCCCTTGGGCAGGTTCAGGATGGCCTGTAGGTTGATGATCTCGGTAGACGCGGCCTGTATGGTGGGATACTGCTTGGACAGCATCTGGAGATAGCGCAGGTTTTCGGTGATCTGTTGTCGATTGACCTTCATGGTGGGTCCCCCTTGTCGGCGGAAAGGGAGCTGGACAGACTCTCCTTTTCCTTAAATTTTCAGCGAACTGCATAATCAGCGTCTTTTACGCAGCACATTTTTGAGTGTATTTGCCGGTTTAGCTCTGCCAGACGGAAAATACCTATTTTTCTATGTTCCTTTTGGATAAAAACTTTCTGAAAGCCTCTGCTTAATCTATATTATATTACCAATTCCGCTGAGATGCAATCCCATTTTTGCCGGTTTGCAGATTCCCTTCCCCATTGGTTATAATAGAGACTGTCAAGAGGCGGAAGCGGAGCGGCCGCTCCGCCAAAGGGTTCATTATTATAAAAGGGGTGTTATTATTCATGTCTGTACAAAATCAAAACGCTTCCCCTAAAAAAGTGGGTACTTACGATATTGTGGCCGTGGGGCTGATGGCCGCGCTGTGCTTTGCTGCCATCTATATCAAAATAGATATTCCCACCCCTATGGGCAAGACCATGATACATCTGGGCAATACCGTCTGTCTGCTCTCCGGTATGCTGCTGGGCGGCCTCCGGGGCGGTTTGGCGGCAGGGGTTGGAACTATGTTCTATGACCTGACCGATCCCGCCTTTGTGGCCGGGGCCCCCTTTACCTTCCTGTTTAAGTTCATCATGGCCTTTATTGCCGGCGTGGTTTCCCGCAGCGGCGGCGCGGAAGGGAAGAGCCTTCCCAAAAACATCACTGGGTGTGTTTTGGGTGAGGTGGCGTATATCATCCTCTATCTGGGGAAATCCTTTATCAGCAGCTACTATCTCCAGAAAAACGCCCTGGAGGCGGTGATGGGTAGTTTGGTCACTAAGCTGATGTCCTCCACCATCAACGCTGTCATCGCCATTGTCGCCTCTATCCTCCTGCTGCCCGCCTTTATCACGGTGATGAAGAAGTCCGGCGTCTATGGGAAAATCTTCCCGCCCAAGCCCGCGGCCGAAGTATAAGCGTCTACTCTCCAAACAGAACAAAAGCCAGGTGTAAGAGGTTTTACATCTGGCTTTTTTTTATTTTCATTGCCATTATGTGAAATATGTGGTAGAATATCGGGAGACCCGCCGCCTGTAGAACGGCGGAAAATTTGAAAAAATTCATAAAGGAGGAACCGCCATGCCCACAGTGACGCTGATCACCCATACGCCGGAGCCGGAAAAGGTTGTCGCGGCTGCGGCAAAGCTGTGCTACAGCAAAAGCGGCGTACAGACATTGCTTGATAAATTGGACGAGCAGAAAACCGCTGATTTTCTGGAGATGCTCTCCGGCCTGGGTCATGAAAGTCCAATTGAACATATCACCTTTACCTTTGGGATTGAAGGGGTTTCCAGGGCGTTTCTGGCCCAGATAACACGGCACCGCATCGCTTCCTACAGCGTACAGAGCCAGCGGTATGTCAGCAAGGCGGACTTCCCCTATATCACGCCGCCCTCCATCCAGGGGATTCCGGAGGCGGAGGCCCTGCTTCGGGAGGCGATGAACGCCTGCAATGAGTACTATGAAAGGCTCCAGACCATCCTGACAGAGGCCCACACCGCCCGCCTGACGGCAGAGGGGGAGGATGAAAAGGAGGCCCGCCGGGCCGCCTCCAAGCTGGCCAATGAGGACGCCCGCTTTGTGTTGCCCAACGCCTGCGACACCCGGATGGTAGTCACCATGAACGCCCGCAGCCTGCAAAACTTCTTCCGCCTGCGCTGCTGCAACCGGGCCCAGTGGGAAATCCGGGAGGTGGCCAAGCAGATGTATGCTTTGGTGTATCCCATTGCACCCCATATCTTTGCCCACAGCGGGCCGGGGTGCCTTGGCGGCGCCTGTACCGAGGGGAAGATGAGCTGCGGAAGGATGGATGAGGTCCGCGCCGAATACCGGCGGATACAAAGCGAAGCGGTAAAATCCAAATAAAGAAAAGAGGACAGGGCATGGCAAGGGGAAAGCTGATTGTAATAGACGGTCTGGACGGGAGCGGAAAGGCCACCCAAAGCGGCCTGCTGGCGGAGGCCATGGCGCGGCACAATCCCAGGGGGGCGCGGCTGGTGTCCTTTCCGGACTATGAGAGTCCCTCGGCGGCGCTGGTGAAGATGTACCTGGCGGGGGAGTTCGGCCAAAGGGCGGGGGATGTGAACGCCTATGCCGCCTCCAGCTTTTACGCGGTGGACCGCTATGCCAGCTACCGCAGGTTCTGGGAGGCGGATTATTGTGCGGGGGTGGACATTCTGGCAAACCGGTACGCCACCTCCAACATGATCCACCAGATGGGGAAACTGCCCAGGGACGAATGGGACGGTTTTCGGGAATGGGTCAAGGAATTTGAATACCGCAAGCTGGGCCTGCCGGAGCCGGACCGGGTGCTCTTCCTGGATATGGACCCCTCCCTGTCAGCCCGTCTGCTGTCGGCGCGCTACCATGGGGACGAGAGCAAAAAGGACATCCACGAGGCGGACACGGCCTACCTGCGGAGCTGCCGGGAATCGGCCCTTTACGCCGCGGAGCGGGAGGGATGGACTGTGATCCCCTGCAATGAGGGGGAGAGCATTTTATCGATTGAGGAAGTGGCCCGGCGCTGCGCGGCGGCTGTCGGCCTGGAATAGGGGTGCCGCCATGGTACTGACCGGTTCGGATTATCTCCGGGGGAGCCGGATTTCTCCCGACGCGTTGAAAAAACAGTTGAGCGGTTTGTGGAAAACGGTCTTTGGGGACGGGCCCGACTACACCTCTGTTTTTCTGGGCAGCACCGCCTTTCGCCCGGAGGATACCGTTCTTTCGTTGGACGGCGGAGGGCTGGCGGCCATGCTGTTCCTGCTGCCGGTCAGCCTGGAGGGGATGCACGGGCGGTATATTTACGCCGTCGCGACCCATCCGGATTTCCGCGGAAGGGGCCATGCGGGGACGATGCTGGAGTTTGCCCAGCGGCTGACCGAAGGGCGGGGGGAGGATTTTACCTGCCTGCACCCGGCCAGCGATTCCCTGTACGGGTTCTACCGGCGGTTTGGTTTTGAAACCGCCTTTTACATCCGGGAAGTGTCCCGAAAGCTCCGGACGGGAGCGGATTTTCCACGGCTCAGGATAGAGCGGATTTCGGCGGAGCGCTTTGCGGCGCTGTATGCCGAAGCACTGCCGGAGCGCCGGGACGCCTGCCTCAAATGGGGGGAGGAGACGCTTACCTTTCTCTGCCGGGAGGCCGAAGCCCAGGACGGCGGCGCTTTGGCCGTTGAAGGGGGAATGGGAAAGGGCTTTTGTCTGTTTACCTGCCTGGAGAAGGGGACGGCGGTTGTCAAGGAGACGGTGTTTTCCGGAGGAATCACTGAGGAATTATTGGACGTCCTGGCAGCATACTGGAGCGGGAAGTCTGTGATCTTCCGGCTGCCGGAGAATTTTGGAAATTTTCCGGAAAAAATTACGGAAAAGGCTGTATTACATCCCTTTGGGATGATAAAATATAAGAAAGAGCTTTTGGATTTACAGGGCGGCGGTACTCGAACCCGCGGCTTTATGGGGATCGCGTTGGACTGAAAAATGACTCAGAACAGAGAAAGGATGACCCGTATGGTGTATATTTTTTTGGCGGACGGATTTGAGGAACTGGAGGCGCTGAGCCCTGTGGATGTGCTCCGCCGGGCCGGGATTCCGGTGACAACCGTGGGCGTAGGCTCCAGGACAGTGACCGGTTCCCACAATATCTCAGTGATATGCGATACAACTATCGACGAGGCCGGCTCTCTTGCGGACATGGAGATGGTGGTGCTGCCAGGGGGAATGCCGGGAACCACCAACCTGGAAAACAACCCCGTCGTTCAGCGGGCGCTGGACCAAGCGGCGGAAAAGGGCGCGTGGATCTGCGCCATCTGCGCCGCTCCCTCTGTGCTGGGGCATAAGGGGCTGCTGAAGGGAAAGCGGGCGGTCTGCTTCCCCGGCTTTGAGGACGCACTGGAGGGGGCGGCGCTGTCCGGGGACAGCGTCTGCACAGACGGAAAAATCATTACGGCAAAGGGCGCAGGGGCGGCCCTGGAGTTTGCCCTGGCCCTGGTGAGGGGCCTGAAGGGGGACGCCGCCGCGCAGAAGATAAAGGAAACGATGCAATGCAGCAGGTAGATCTGCGGGCGTATAAAAAAGAGCTCCGGGAGGACAGCAAGGCCTACCGCCGTTCCATGGCCCCCCAGGATAAGGCGGAACGGGACGCGCGCATCCGCAGAAGGCTGCGGAGACTGTATCAGTATCCCCGCGCCAGGACTATTCTCTGCTATGTCTCCAAGAGCATTGAGGTGGACACCAGCGGCATCATTCAGGATGCCCTGGCGGCGGGCAAGCGGGTCGCCGTGCCCCGGTGCATTGAGGGGACCCGGCTGATGGAGTTTTACCTGATACGCTCCATGGACGATATGGAAAAGGGGAGCTTTGGGGTGATGGAACCTATTGTCTCCAGATGCAAAAAGCTGACGGATTTCAGGAGAAGCATCTGCATTGTACCCGCCCTGGGGTATGACCTGGAGGGCTACCGGTTGGGATACGGCGGTGGGTACTATGATCGGTTTCTGTCCAGTTACCGGGGCCTGAAGGTGGGGGCGATTTACAGCGCCTGCGTCCATTCCCGGCTGCCCAGGGGAAAGTTCGACGTGCCGGTGGATGTGCTGCTGACCGAGGATTACCTGAGGACCATACGGCGGCAGGACGGTGGAAAGCGCCCGCCCCGCAGATGACGGACCCTCCGGTACAGGGAAATTCATATAAAATTCACGAAAGATACCATTCAGGGGTTTGATTCTTTTTCGGATTTGCGGTATGATAGACAGCGTATGGAATATGCGGCGGGCGCGCCGCGTCAACATTGGAAAACGAATGGCGGGCCGAGAATCTGTATAGAGGGAGATTCCGGCTGCCTTCTCCCGGAAAGGATGGGAACAGTTGCAAAGACGAGATGACGAAATCAACGAAATTCTGCGGAATATAGACCGGAAAGAGGATGTGGAAGACCAGGCGGCCTCAGACAACCTTCTGGATCGTCTGCCCGTTGGGGACCGGAGGCCCGTCCAGCGTCAGGAGGAACCGGAGGAAGACGGCGGTGAGGATGACGGAGAGGAGAGCAGGGGCCGCAAAATATGGAACGCGGTCAAGCGCATCTACTTTGGCTTTGAAACCGTGTTCGTGGTGGTGATTTCCCTGGCGGTCTGCGGCTTTTTATCCCACTTTCTGCTGACGGGGGCCTTTGATTTCCTGGGACTGGACCAGGACGATATGCCCATGGAGTTTGTGGTGGAGGAGGGGATGACCATTCATGAGGTCTCCAAGATGCTGGAGGAGAACCAGGTGATATCCTCCCCGCTGATTTTCCGCCTGTACGCCAAGCTGAAAAATATTGAAGATACCGAGCTGGAACCGGGCAAGCATGTGGTAAACGATAATATGTCCTTTGACCACATCTATGATTCCCTGTGCAGTCCCATCGGCTCCACGGCGGCGGGGGAGGCGGAGATTGTCTTCCGGGAGGGGCTCACCGTCAACGAGATTGCGGACCTGTTGGACAAAAACGGTGTCTGTGACCGGGACAAATTCATCAACGCCCTGCAAACGGAGGACTTTAAGTTTGACTTTGAAACCCTCATCCCCGAAAGTGCCAACCGCTTTTACAGGCTGGAGGGATATCTTTTCCCGGATACTTACAATTTCTATATCGGAGAGAATCCCAAGTCGGCGGCCAACCGTTTCCTGGTGCGGTTTAACGAGATGATCACCGCTGACCTGAGCGAGCGCATGGAGGAGATGAACATGACGCTGGACCAGACCGTCACCCTGGCCTCCATCATCCAGGCGGAGGCCAGCGGCGGCGGCTACCAGGAGATGACTAGAGTTTCCTCGGTGTTCCACAACCGCATCAACAATCCCGACGCGGTGGGCAGGCTTTTACAGTCCGATGTGACGGTTTTCTATGTCAACAAAAACATCAAGCCATATCTGAGCTACACCAACCAGGAAATGTACGACGCGTATAATACCTACAAATGTGTGGGACTGCCGGTGGGGGCCATCTGCAATCCGGGGCTGGACGCCATACGGGCGGCCCTGTACCCGGAGGAGAGCGACTATTATTATTTTGTCACCGACGATGAGGGAAACTTCTACTATGCCTCTACACTGGAGCAGCACAACGCCAACATTGCGGCGGCGGAGCAGGTGAACGCGGAGGTGAAGAAGCGGGAAGCGGAGGAGGCGGCCGCCTCTGCCGCTGCAGCCAGCGCTGAATCCTCCGAGCCTTCAGAATCTTCTGAGGCACCTGAAACCTCCAGTGCGCCAGAGGCGGGCCCGGCGGCGTGATGATGCCGGAAAGGTCTTTTCCGACATTGGACATGGGAAAAATCAGAGCGGAAAGGTTGCTGTTTATGTTGACCGGCAGGACAGAGCGGACAGAAAGCAGGATAAAAGCGCCGGAGGTTCTCGCCCCGGCGGGGGATTTTGAGCGCCTGGAGGCGGCGGTTCGCTTTGGAGCGGACGCGGTGTACCTGGGCGGAAAGGCCTTTGGAATGCGGGCGGCCTCCGCCAACTTCGGCCCGGAGGAGCTGAAAAGGGCGGTGGACTACTGCCACGCCCATAGGGTCAGGCTTTATCTGACCTGCAACACCCTGCCGAGAAATAACGAAATCGATCAGCTCCCTGCCTTCCTCCGGTCTGCCGGAGAGGCGGGGGTTGACGCGCTGATTGTGGCGGATATCGGCATCCTGATGGAGGCCCGCCGCCTGGTCCCGGAGATCGACGTCCACATCTCCACTCAGGCGGGGGTGGTCAACTACCTGACGGCAAACGAGCTCCATAAGCTGGGGGCCAAACGAGTTGTCCTGGCGCGGGAGCTCTCCCTGGAGGAAATTCGGGGAATCCGCCAAAATACCCCGCCAGAGCTGGAGATTGAGTGTTTTGTTCACGGGGCCATGTGCGTGTCCTTTTCCGGGCGCTGCCTGATTTCCCAGTACATGATTCACCGGGACGCCAACCGGGGGGAATGTGCCCAGCCCTGCCGCTGGAAATACCACCTGATGGAGGAAAAGCGGCCGGGACAGTTTTTCCCAGTTGAGGAGCGGGACGGGGGAACCTACCTCTACAACGCCAGGGATCTGTGCATGATTGAGCACATCCCGGAGCTGGTCCAGGCGGGGATCACCAGCTTTAAGATAGAGGGGCGGGCAAAGTCCTTCTACTATACCGCCTGCACCGCCAACGCCTACCGGGCGGCGGTGGACGAATATATGAAGGACCCGGACAGCTACCGCCTTCCCGCCTGGCTGCGGGAGGAGGTGACAAAGGTCAGCCACCGCCAGTACTGCACCGGCTTTTACTTCGGGCCGCCGGAGGAAGGGCAGTGTTACGAGGATGGAGGATATATCCGCACCTATGACGTCGCCGCAGTGGTCAAGGGGTATGACCCGGAGACCGGCAGGCTGTCTGTTATCCAGCGCAACCGGTTCTTTGAAGGAGACCGGCTGGAGGTGCTGGCCCCCGGAAGGGAGCCCTGGGAAATTACCGTCTCCGCCCTGGAAAACGGGGAGGGGGAGAGGATTGCCAGCGCCAACCACCCCATGGAGGAGGTATCCTTTCAGGGGGTGGAAATTTCCGCCGGGGCGATTCTCCGCAAAGAAACGGGTCTGCCGGGAGATGATTTAAAAAAATAATCTCCCAGAAGCACCTAATCAGAATATCCGGCAAAGTGTTCGTCAAACACCTGGTATTTTCGTACAAACTCCTTGGTTTCCGGATCCCGATATACGGTGGCCCGGTTCCGGGCAAGGAACTTGACAATCTGATAAACGTCGATCCAGATTTCCCCGTTTCCCTCCCTCTGGGATTCGTCGAAGATAAGCTGCATCCCAAAGTGAAGATGGGGGACGGACATCCCGTTGACGTTTTCGGTGGCGCTGTAGCCGGTCATCCCCAGATACCCGATGACATCCCCGCCCCGGACCAGGTCGCCGGGCTTTAGCTCCCCGCAGAAGGGGTGGTCCTTGCGCAGATGGGCGTAGTAATAGTACCGCTTGCCGTCAAAGCTGCGGATGCCGATCCGCCAGCCGCCGTATTGGTTCCACCCGGCCTGCTCCACAATGCCGGATTCCACCGCGATAATGGGCGTTCCCGTCTCTCCCAGCAGGTCGTTGCCCAGGTGCCGCCGCCGGTAGCCATAGGAGCGGGAGACGCCGAAATCGTCGTAATGGGAGTAGCCATATCCCTCGGCGATGGGGGAAAACACCTTCAGCCCATAGACCTCCGTCTTTTGGGGGATGCCGGTTTCCCTGTCGGGCAGCTCCCGCTGCCAGGTCCCCACAAATCCGCCCAATACCGCTTCATAGGCCTGATGGTAATAGTCGTAATATTTCATATTGGCTGTGAGAGTTTCGGGGGTTTCGCCGTTTTTCAGCTTCTCGCAGAGGGCGTTCAGGTCGCTTTTTTTATAGCTTTTCCATTCCCCGCCGTACCTTGTGCCCAGGTAGGAGAGCAGAAAAATCCAGTCCGTGTGGTTCTCGCTGCCGTGGGTGGAGAGATCTATTTTCAGCGCGTCCTCCATGGCGGAGGCGGGGACAGTGAAGTCAACCCACTTGATAAATCCCTGAGACTGGGCCAGCCGCGCCAGCTGGCCTGAATCCATTTCCATTTCGTCTGCCTTATTCTGCCGGATTTGTATATAATTGACGGTCAGAAGCAGGATGAATAATATCAGAAGCGCGGCTGTGGAACGGTATATCCGTTTTGCTGCGTGCAATCGCTGCATCCCCCTTTATGGTTGCTTTCCCTTATTTATATGCCATGGGGAAGTGCGGCATGATTGCGGAAAGGTGTGGTATCATGTTTTCCCGTTTAGGTGAATCGGTTTCCAATCGTGAAAACCCTGTACAGACTGCCGCAAAGATTTCGTGGCATTTTTCCTCGCTGATGGCGTTTCTTTCCCTTTTACTCAATGCGACGCTGCACAGGGAGTTTAAGCGGACAGTCTTCCAGGTGATTCACAAGCTCGGCCGTCCAAGCCGGGAGAGGAGCGGGAGCAGAAAGAACCGCCTGAGATTTATCAGGGAGGCCAAGGAGGTTGTCAGTACCTTTTGGGCTGTGGGACTGGCAGTGTGGGCGGTTTTAGGCGTATTGGGGGCTTTGATAGGGAAGCTGGGACGGAAGAGATAAATCAAAAAGGTTAGGCGGAATGGCATCGGACAAAAGCATCGTTTGCCCTTCTTTTTCACTTACATGTAACAAACTTGCTAAAAAAGGGGCGAAGGATATGGAAAACATAGGTCAGATTTTGGCAAGGGGGCTCATAGCCGGCGCTGTCATCGCCGCCGCCTTTGCCGGGTTTGCGGGTTTTCTGTATCTGCTGTACCGGCTCGTAAAGCATATGCGCCCCAAAGAGGTCCGACAGGAGGAGCGGAGGATTTTGTCCCACCGGCTTTACCGGGTTTCCGGGCGGGGGAGGGCTGCTTACCTCATTCTCTGCCTGGAGAACGCCCTGAAATTTTATCATCAGGATTTTGCCGCCTGGGAGTGGGTTCTGGGGAGGCTGTGGTCCATCACGGAGCTTTCCGAAAGCGGTTGGCTGGATATCTGGCTGGACTCTGTGGGGGAACTGATGCCGGACGCGGTTCTGGCGGGCGGCGACGGCAGCGGTTCAGAGGAAGCAGGCAGGGCTCACCTCCTCTATACCCAGGCCGGAAGCGGCATGATTGTCATAAACGCCATTCTGGACAGCCTCTATACCATGGTATGCGAATGGTCGCCGGATACGGCCGCCCACAACCCGGACGGCCTCTGCCGTATCGGCGAAGCGGAGGAAACCATGAAACGGTTTGGGGTTCCGCTGCCCTCGGATGAAATGATCCGCCCGCTCTTGGGGCAAAGGAGCGCTTCCTTTGGAGAGGCTTTTGAGTGGACGCATATTTCCCGCTTATCAAAGAGATGATGCCTGACGCTGTTTTTTTCTGGAAAATCCCGGAAACGGGAAAAGTCATCGTTTGCCCTGCTGCTTTCTCTGTTTCCAGACGGCGGCAAGGATGTCCTTCAAAATCAGGAAGGCGTCCAGCTCGCTGTAACCGTATTCCTGTTTCAGCTTTTCAAGGAGTTCCTCCAGTCCTGCGGCGTATCCCTCCACCTCCACCTGCTGGCGGTAGGTCAATAGGATGGGGTATTTTTTGCCCCAGGCCTTTGTCCAGTCGATTTTTTCTTCCAGGGCGGTGCTGGTCCGCTCAATGGCCTGATGAACCTCTGCTACATCCATGTCAAAATCAATCAGCTCATCCAGGGACAGGCGGTACAGGAGGGCCAACTGTTTGGACTGCTGGATGTCGGGGAGGGTTTCATCGGTTTCCCATTTTGATATGGTCTGCCGGCTTACCCCCAGCTTTTCCGCTACCTCCTCCTGGGAGAGGCCGCGTTTTTTGCGGGCCTGAAATAAGTTGTTTCCTAAACTCATCAATGACATAACCACTGAACACCTCTTTCTGTTGAGATATTACAACTATAATACATTCCCGAAAGAAATTCCACCAATCTATGTTTGCGGTTTTGCCCGTGATTTTAACAAAGATGATAATACAAAAATCCCGGAAGCCTTATTTTAAGACTTCCGGGATTTGGTCTGAGTAGCGGGATTTGAACCCACGGCCTCTACCACCCCAAGGTAGCGCGCTACCAATCTGCGCTATACCCAGATGTTCCTCCGTGAGGATGCCCTCTCGGATTCAGCTCTTATATATTAGCAGATTCGGAAGAAAAATGCAAGGGGTTTTTCGAGATTTTGAAAAATTTTTTTTGTGCAGGCTAAAAAACAAGGAAAATGCCGCTTTCGTATCAGAAATGTATGTTTTTTTATCGAATTTGTAAAAAATCCCTTGACGAACATGTGAAAATATGTTTTGCTAAATGGTGCGGATTATGTTGGAAGGGAGCTGCTGTTATGGTGGTTGGCGTTGCCGCGCATGTGGACGCAGGCAAGACAACGTTTTGCGAGCAGCTTCTGCTGCAAACCCATGCCATCCGCTCGGCGGGACGGGTGGATAATGGAGACAGCTTTATGGACACCCATCCGCTGGAACGGCGCAGGGGGATTACCATCTTTTCCGGGCAGGCCAGATTCTCCTGGCAGGGGCGGGAATATTGGCTGCTGGATACGCCGGGACATGTGGATTTCTCCGCGGAAATGGAGCGGTCCTTGCAGGTGATTGACTGCGCAGTGGTTGTCGTCAGCTGCGCGGAGGGAGTGCAGGGCCATACGGAAACCCTCTTCCGGCTACTGGAAAAGTATAAAGTTCCCACTTTCCTCTTTCTGAACAAAACGGACCGGGTAGGAGCGGACCCGGAAGGCGTTTTGAAGGAAATCAACGGTCTTTTGGACCGGGAGGGCGCGGCGGTGGACTTCAGCAGCTGCACGGCGAACCCATTGTCCGTAAATAATAGTCTTTGGGATGATCTGAGCGACAGTTTAAAAGAAGAAATTGCGCCTCTTTCAGAGAGGTTGTTTGAAGCATATGTGGAACAAAAAGATACCTCTGTGCTTTGGGAGACAGAGTCCCGCAGGCTGTTTCGCCAACGTAAGCTTTTCCCCACCTTCCGGGGGGCCGCCCTTTTGGGGCAGGGGGTTGAAGATTTTTTAAGGGGACTTTCGGCCTTTTGCTGGGAGGAATCCTTGGATTTAAAGGAACGTCCCTTTGCAGGCAGGGTCTATCAGGTCAGGCGGGACAGCGCCGGGAATCGGGTGGTCTCCGTTAAGGTGCAGCAGGGAACGTTGAGGCCTAAAAGCTGGATCGCCTGCGTTGACCGGAATGGGAAAATTGTGGAGGAAAAGGCCGCGGAGCTCCGGCTTTACCAGGGGGAGAAATTTTCCCCAGCCCAATCTGCCGGGCCGGGGGAGCTTTGCGCCCTCTGCGGTCTCACCGCTCCCATGCCGGGAGATACAATAGGGGAAAACCCGCAGAAGGGCAGCTTTCAGGTGGTTCCCACCCTCGTAAGCCGCGTGATGGCCAAGGAGCCGGAAAAGCTGCCTGTTCAGGAACTGCTTTCCATCTTCCGGACGCTGGAGGAGGAAGACCCCACCTTACAGGTGCAGGCGGTCAACGTCTCCGGTGGGCAGGAGATTCATGTGAAGGTGATGGGACAGGTTCAACTTGAAATTTTGACCGAATGTGTCCGGCAGCGGTTTGAGGCGGAGGTTATCTTTGGACCCTGCCGGGTTCTGTACCGGGAAACGCTGTCCGCGCCAGTGATAGGGCGGGGGCATTTTGAACCGTTGCGCCATTACGCGGAGGTTCACCTTCTGTTATTGCCGGGGGAGCCGGGGAGCGGGATACGGTTTTCCAGCCGGGTACATACCGACGACCTGTCTCTGAACTGGCAGCGGCTGATTGAAACCCATGTGCTGGAAAAGTGCCATCTGGGGACCATGACCGGTTCGGAGATAACCGACATACAGGTCGTTTTGATTGCTGCCCGTGCCCATGAAAAGCACACCGAGGGCGGAGATTTCCGCCAGGCAGTCTACCGGGCCATACGCCAGGGTCTGGCTGTGGCCCTGGGGGAGGGAAAGGTCCGGCTTTTGGAGCCGGTTTACCGGGTTTCTGTTCAGGTTCCCCAGGATTTGGCGGGGCGGGTTTTAAGCGATATCCAGCAGAGAAAAGGGAATTTCCAGCCCCCGGAATTGGAAAATGGCAGGGCGAGGATAGCTGCAAGGGTTCCAGCCGCGTCTTTTTTGGATTACCCGCTGGAATTCGCGGGGTTCAGCAGGGGAAAGGGTTCGCTGTCAATGGATTTTGACGGATACGTGCCCTGTCATAACCCCCAAGAGATTACGGCGGAGATCGGGTACGACTTTGACCGGGATGTGGAAAACACCGCCGACAGCGTGTTCTGCACCAAGGGTGCCGGATTTCCTGTTAAGTGGTATGAGGTGCCGTCCTATGCCCATCTGTCTCCGGACACGCCGAAAGAGTTATTGTGATTTTTTATAGTTATAGAGGGAGTGCAAAAAATGATGCCCATTTGCTTTCAGGCTTCGTGCCGCACGGACCCATTGAGTTTATTTTCAATTTGAATCTATTATAATGGCTGGAAAGGGGTTGGTTCTGTTGGAAATTGATCTGAACCAGGACTACAAAGAGCAGTTTATCCGTATTTATCAGGAAAACATCACCCGCGAGGGGGCGGACGCTCTGCTCGGCTGGATGCAGAAAACCGACTTTTTCACCGCCCCCGCCAGCTCCAAGTTCCATTGTGCGTTTGCGCAGGGGCTTGTCCTCCACAGTATGATGGTTTACCAGACGCTGATGGAAAAGCACTTTGACCCTGAAAAGGACAACCCAGAAAGCTTCGCCATCTGCGGACTGCTCCACGACCTGTGCAAGGCCCAGTTTTACAAGGTTTCCACAAGGAATGTAAAAAACGAGCAGACCGGCGTTTGGGAGAAACAGCCCTTCTATCAGGTGGAGGACTCCTTCCCATACGGGCATGGGGAGAAATCGGTTTTTCTCATCGAACGTTTTTTGAGGCTAAAACCGGCGGAGGCCACCGCCATCCGCTGGCACATGGGCGGCTTTGACTCCGCGGCCAAGGGCGGAGATTTTGCCATCAGCCTGGCCTATGAGAAGTATCCTCTGGCGGTTAAGCTGCACCTGGCGGACCTGGAGTCCACCTATATTAAGGAAAAACATCTGCGCGGCCCTGCCGTGTAAAGGCTGCGCGTTGTTTGTAAATATCTTTGCCCAGACTGTCCAAAACGGTTTCGTTTTCCATGCGGGACGGTTTGGCGGAGTACGCCTGAAGTTTTGATTTGACACCTTGTTTGAATGAAGATTGGAAGTGATATATGATGGCTCACACAAATACCAGGGGGAATTACCGTTCCATCCTGAAGCATGTAAAGGGCTCATGGAGATTTTACATCCTCGCGCTGCTCACCTCCATGATGGCCAATGTGTTCACCTTTTTACGTCCCCAGGTCATTCGGTTTACGGTGGACACGGTGATCGGGGAGGAGCCGGACAAGCTGTCCGGATTTATGCTGAACCTCTATCAGGCGGTGGGGGGCCGGGAAGGGCTCCGCTCCAACCTGTTTTTCTGCGCCGCGGCAGTGGTCATTGTGGCGGTATTGGAGCAGCTTTGCAGCCTGGTCAGTCGCCTTACCACCTCGGAGGCCTCCGAGGGGTTTGTGCTCCGGCTGCGCAATGCCTTGTTTTCCCACATTCAAAAGCTGCCCTACCAGTGGCACATGGAGAACCAGACGGGGGATATCATCCAAAGGTGCACCTCCGATGTGGAAACCATGCGCGGCTTTGTGACCAACCAGCTTTTGGAGGTCTGCCGGGTGGTGTTCCTGCTGATTTTCGCGGTCTCCATGATGTTCCCTATGAACGCCATGATGACCTGGGTGGCGATTGCTTTTATTCCCATTATCGCCCTCTATTCCGGCTACTTCCACAAAAAGATATCCGCAAGGTTTCGGGAGGCCGACGAGGCGGAGGGCGTTCTGTCGGCGGCGGTGCAGGAGAACCTCACCGGTGTGCGGGTGGTCCGGGCCTTTGGACGGGAAAAATACGAGATAGAACGGTTTGACGAGAAGAACAACCTCTTTTCGGAGCTTTGGGTCAAGCTGGGATACATCATGGGGGCTTACTGGGGCGTAGGCGACCTTTTTACCGGGATGCAGATTTTGACGGTGCTTGCCCTAGGGACCGTTCAGACGGTCAGGGGAGCCATCACCCTGGGAGAATTTCTGGTGTTCCTCTCCTACAACCAGACACTGTCCTGGCCAATCCGCCGCCTGGGGCGCATTATCTCCGATATGAGCAAGTCGGGGGTTTCCGCCGAGCGTCTCGCCTATATCCTCAATTCAGAGGAGGAGAAGGATAAGCCGGACACCGTGGAAGCGCCGATGAACCGGGATATTTCCTTCCAGAACGTCACCTACCGCTTTGAGGGGGAAAAGGCCGTGCTGGACGGCGTGACCTTTACCATCCCCGCCGGTTCGACCTTCGCCATACTGGGCGGGACCGGTTCGGGAAAATCCACCCTGATGCACCTTCTGGACCGGCTTTATGACCTGTCGGAGGGCTGCGGAAAAATCTCCGTGGGCGGCGTGGATATCCAGGACATGAAGCGGAGCTGGGTCCGCCAGAACATTGGCATGGTCCTCCAGGAGCCGTTCCTGTTCTCCCGCACCATAGAGGAGAACATCGCCTCGGTGCTGCCGGTCCAGACCTCTACGGAGGAACGGCTGGAGCAGGTAAAGAGGGCTGCGTCCATCGCCTGTGTGGACGACGCCATTGAGAGCTTCCAGGACGGCTATGGCACCATCGTCGGGGAGCGGGGCGTCACCCTGTCCGGTGGGCAGAAGCAGCGGGTGGCCATCGCCCGGATGCTTTTGCAGAAGGCCCCCATTATGATATTTGACGATTCCCTGTCCGCCGTTGACGCGGAGACGGATTCCAGCATCCGAAAGGCCCTTCATGAAAACCTGGGCGATTCAACCGTCATCCTGATTTCCCACCGCATCACAACCCTGATGCAAGCGGACACCATCGTGGTTCTGGAGGACGGGAAGATCGCTGAGATGGGTTCCCATGACCAGCTTTTGGCAAACAACGGAATTTACAAGAGTATATACGATATCCAGATGAACCAGGAGGACCGTGAGGCGGCGGGGCTGTAATTTCCTCTGCTTTTCGGGAATTCCTTGGGAAAGGAGCTGATATCCTATGGCTTCCATTCAGGAAGAAGAATATAACAAGTCCCTTGACTTAAAAATATGGGCGAAGATGGTTCCCTTTTTCAAGCCCTATTGGAAGGAGCTTTTCGGGGTGATAGGGCTGATGCTGCTCTCCGCGGTGATCGACGTCTTTTTCCCCCTGATGCAGAGCTATGCTGTGGACCATTTTATCGTTCCCGGCCAGCTTGAGGGCTTTTCGCCCTTTGTCGCGTCCTACTTTGCCATGATCGCCGGTCAGACGGCGATTGTCATCCTATTTTCCCGGCTTTCCATGGTGATTGAAATGCGGGTCGGCCGGGATTTGAAACGGGCCGCCTTTGTACATCTGCAAACTCTGTCCTTTTCCTACTACAACACCACCCCAGTGGGCTACATCCTCGCCAGGGTCATGAGCGATTCCGGGAGGATTTCCGGGATGGTTTCCTGGGGGCTGGTGGACATGATGTGGGCTATCGCCTACATCATCGGAGCCTTTATCTCCATGTCCATGCTCAATATCAGGCTGGCGGGATATGTGCTGCTGACTGTGCCCTTTATCTCAATTCTGACGATGTACTTCCAGAAACGTATTCTCCAGGGCAACCGGGAGGTACGCCGGATCAACTCCCAGATTACCGGCGCCTATAACGAGGGGATTACCGGGGCAAAGACCTCCAAGACGCTGGTGATTGAGGACAAGAACTTTGAGGATTTTTCCCAGCTCACCAATCAGATGCGCCGGACCTCGGTCCATACCGCCATGCTCCGCGCCGTCTATATCCCCTCCATTGCCTTTTGCAGCGCCATTGCTGTGGGCTTTGTGCTGGCAAGGGGCGGCTATCTGGTGATGAACGAGGTGATTGCCTTCGGCACCCTGTCCGCCTTTATCTCCTATGCCATCGGCATTGTGGAGCCGATACAGAACGTGGCGGGCTTCCTGGCGGATCTTGTCGCCACCCAGCCGAACATCGAACGTGTGTCCGGGCTGCTGGAAAAGAAACCCGACATTGTGGATTCTCCCGAAGTTATCGCCAAATACGGCGATTCCTTTGAGGGCAAACGGGAAAACTGGGAGCCCATCCGGGGGGACATTGAATTCAGGGACGTCTCCTTTAAATACCCCGACGGCGGAGACTATGTGCTGCGGCATTTCAACCTGAAAATTCCGGCGGGGACCACTGTCGCCATTGTCGGTGAGACCGGAGCCGGAAAGTCTACCCTGGTCAACCTGGCCTGCCGGTTCTTTGAACCCACCGAGGGGCAGGTGCTCATCGACGGGGTGGATTACCGGGAGCGCTCCCAGCTATGGCTGCACAGCAACATCGGCTATGTGCTGCAAAACCCCCATCTGTTCTCCGGGACGGTGCGGGAGAACATCCGATACGGCAAGCTGGAGGCCACCGACGAGCAGATTCAGGAGGCAGCCCGGAAGGTTTCCGCCGACACCGTTGTCGCCAAGCTGGAAAAGGGTTATGACAGCGACGTGGGAGAGGGGGGCGACCGCCTTTCCACCGGGGAAAAGCAGCTTATCTCCTTTGCACGGGCGGTGCTGGCCGATCCCAGGATTTTTGTGCTGGACGAGGCGACATCCTCCATCGACACCCAGACGGAGCTGCTGATTCAGCAGGCCATATCCCATCTTCTGGAGAACCGTACCTCGTTCCTGATTGCCCACAGACTCTCCACCATACGCCAGGCGGACCTAATACTGGTGGTTAGGGACGGAAAGATCATTGAGCAGGGGGATCACAAGTCGCTGCTGAAGGAAAAGGGGTATTATTATTCTCTGTACAACCAGCAGTTCATGGAGGAAGCCATGATGCGGAAGATGCAGGCCAATGCCTAATCGTTAAAATGATTGAGGGACTGTCTCAAAACGACATAATTATCGTTTCGAGGCAGTCCCTTGTTGCTTAAAATTGCTTTAATATGTCGTGATGCCCCACATCTACCAGGATAATCATTTTATCGTCTTCGTAATACCAGATGATGCGGATGTCCATGTTGACGCTGCACTCGAAAAGGTCCATGGTGCCCTGAATGCGTTTGGTCCGCAGCGACGGATGGAAAGGATTCTCAGCCAGAAGTGTTAGCTTATTTTTAAGCTGCTTCTTCTCCTGTGTGGTCAGATTCCTGAAATGCTTTTGGAAACGGGGTGTAAAGGTAAATTCATACGCCATTATTCTGTCTCCAATTTGTCAAACAGGGCGTCCACGCTGTCAAAGACCGGCTGTTCCCCGGATGCGAGCTTTGCTTTTACATCGCTGATTTCTTGCTTGAGCTCGCTCAAATATTTCTTTGGGTAGACAACTACCGGCATCATGCAGATAGAACCGTCTTTCTCAAAGATGTCCAGTTTGTCACCCTCGGACAGGCCGAGCTTGACAATAATTTCTCTTGGTATCGTAATCTGGGCTTTCTGGCGTAATTCGGCCAGCATACGACCATCTCCTTTTGCTTTGGGCTTTACAAGTTGGAATTTCTTATTTTCTCACTTATAGCATATCCCCTTCGCTGGATTTATGCAAGGGGATACGAAAAAATTTACAAATAAAGCAGCCAGCAGGAACAGCTCCTTTTGCATTTGCGCGGCAAGGAAAAACAAAAGTGAAAAAAGGTCCATTTGACAGTGGAAATCTTCGGAGTACTGTCCAGGGCGGGGGCCGCATGAAAAAACACGATTTCCCGAAGAAAGGGGAATAACTTGATAAAAAATAAAAATATCGGGAAAAAATAGGATGAAAAAATTAAAAGTAAGAGCTTTTTTCCACATGTGACACCAATCAAGGGTTGCAATTTTTTATAAAAAAGTTTATAATGGAAACTGAAGTGGGAATAAGTGGTGAAAA
The DNA here is from genome assembly GCA_022800935.1 of Oscillospiraceae bacterium. Taxonomy (GTDB): domain Bacteria; phylum Bacillota; class Clostridia; order Oscillospirales; family Ruminococcaceae; genus UBA1405. The sequence continues at coordinate 75,114 of JAAWRH010000008.1, read as the reverse complement.
GTGGTGGAAAAAGAGCACTTTTCCATTGAAAGCCACAGATAGCTGCAAACGTGAAGACAGCCGTTTTCAAGTCCATCAGAAAGGACGTGCCGCCCGGTATGCTGATTGGCGAATACCAGTATACGTTAGACGCCAAAGGGCGGATTATGGTTCCCGCTAAAATCAAGGACGACCTGGGCGGTCAGTTCATTCTGGCCAAGGGATTGGACAACTGCCTGTTTATGTACCCCATAGAGGGCTGGATGAAGCTGGAGGAGCGCATTCGGGATTCCTCCATGGTGGAGTCCCGGTCGGTGGCCCGGTTCCTGTTTGCCTCCGCCGTTCAGGTGGAGACGGACAAGCAGGGGCGGTTCCTCATCCCCCAGTACCTGCGGGAGTACGCGGGGCTGGACAAGGAGGTCACTATCATCGGCGCGTCGGTTCGGGCGGAGATATGGAGCAAGGAGCGCTGGGAGGCGGTCTGCGCTTCTCTGACCAACGACCAGGTGGTAGAGGCCATGGTAAAACTTGGCTTCTGAGCCGCGCAGCCGGGAAAACGGTAGCGCGGCAATTTCAAATATGGCAATGGGGAAGCTCCGCCGCCGGAATGGGGCGGATATTCCCGGCGCAGGGAGAGGAGGCGCGTCCAATGGCTTTTTCCCATAAGCCGGTGCTGCTGGCGGAATGTCTGGAGGGGCTGAAGCTTCGCCCGGACGGCATTTATGTGGACGGCACCGCCGGAGGCGCGGGACACTCCCGCGAGATTGCAAAGCGCCTTGACCCCGGCGCAGGGGGGCGGCTTATCTCCCTGGACAAGGACCCGGACGCGGTGGCCGCGGCGGCGGAGCGGCTGAAGCCCTACCCCGCCGCCCAGGTGATAGAATCGGACTTCGCCCGGATTCCCCAGGTGCTGGACGAGCTGGGGATAGCGTGCGCCGACGGGATTCTGCTGGACCTGGGAGTTTCCTCCCATCAGCTGGACACGCCGGAGCGAGGATTTTCCTACCACACCGACGCCCCGCTGGATATGCGGATGAGCCAATCGGGATTTTCCGCGTATGATCTGGTCAACCAATGGGAGGTACCGGAGCTGACGCGGATTCTGCGGGAGTTCGGCGAGGAACGGTATGCCCTTTCCATCGCCAAAAATATAGCCAAGGCGCGGGAGAAAAAGCCCGTTGCCACAACAGGGGAGCTGTGCGAGATAATCTCCGCCTCTATTCCGGCGGCAGCCAGAAGGGAAGGGGGACACCCCGCAAAACGGACCTTTCAGGCCATACGCATTGCCGTCAATGGGGAGCTGGACAGCCTTTCCCAGTGCCTGGACGCGGCCTTTGACCGTCTGGCCCCAGGGGGGCGCTTCTGCATCATCACCTTTCACTCCCTGGAGGACAGAATGGTAAAGCAGAAGTTCGCCGGACTGGCCCAGGGATGTATCTGCCCGCCGGATTTCCCGGTCTGCGTCTGCGGGCGAAAGCCCCGCGGCAGGCTTGTCACCCGCAAGCCGGTGGTCCCCTCCCAGCGGGAGCTGGATGAGAACAGCAGGAGCCATTCAGCACATTTGAGGATGATAGAGAGAATAGGATAAGGCGGCGCGGCATCCAGGACAATGCCTTTGACTGAAAGAAAACCAAACTTAAAACTCGTTTGAGTTGACAACATGCCGCCCAGCGGCAGAAACGGAGGTGATGCGCGGTGCCTATCTCATCTGCGGCGCGGGATTACAGCCGCCGCCTACAGGATTCCAGGGCCCATCAGGTCCCAAAGGCCCAATACGATTTTTCCCGCTTTGAAGCACCCTCCGGGGAAAAGCGAAAAAACGAGAAAAACAATCCGAACGCTCTGCGCGTTGTGGAAACCTCCGCCAGAGAGCTGAGAAACGCCTCCACCAGAAAATGGCTTGCCAATATCGCCGTCATGGCCCTTATCATTGTGCCGCTGGCGGTCCTCATGCTGTACAGCCAGGCGGTGCTGGCCACCATCAACGAGGATATCGGCGTCAAAAACGAGGAGCTCAACACCCTGACCGGCGAGTACACCCGGCTTCAGACCGAGTTGGAGGCGAAGATTTCCCTGAAAAACATTGAGGAATACGCCACCACCACCCTAGGTATGTCCAAGGTGGGGCAGGACCAGGTGCAGTATGTCAATGTGGAGCAGGGTGAGTCGGTGACGCTGTACAGCTCCTCCGGGGAGAGCAGCCTGATGGAACGGTTCCGCCGGTGGATTTCCAAAACATTTGGGCATAACCGGGCGGATGCTGAAATAGGATAGAAGGGGAAACCCTGAAAGAATCTCCGGCGTCTGCGGAGAGGAGGGGGAAGGTTCTTTCGGAAACGGTTTAAAGATTTTTGCCTCTTTGCCCGCCATAACGCGGAAAAGCGTCAGGGCGGCAGAGGATGGGCGAAAAGCGGCGGACGGACAACAATCGGCTGGTACAGCGCTGAACGGCGGGCGCTTGCACGGGCCCGCAGAAGAAAGGCGTGATAAAACTATGGCGGTAACAGCCGGAAAAGGGTCGAGGGTCTGGATTATCATCTTCGAGGCGCTGATCATCGCGGTCGGCTTTCCGTGTGTGATCTACCAATTGTGGAAGCTGTGCATCAGCGATTATTCTGACGAGCTCCGGACAGGGGCCAACCAGCAGCAGATGAACAGCACCATCATCCCGGCCAAGCGGGGCAACATCTACGACCGCAACGGAAATACCCTGGCCCAGAGCGCGACAGTGTGGAATGTGGTTATTTCCCCCAATGCCATCCACCAGGCGGATGATAACCTAAAAGAAGGGGACACCCCCATGGCCCAGAAGGTGGCGACCCATCTTTCCAATATTCTGGATGGGGTTACATATTCGGACGTGCTGAAGCTGACAGAGGACTCTACAAGATATTATGAAATAGTTAAAAAGAGGATCACCCGCCCGGTGCTGGAGGAGATCCTGGAAGCGGAGAAAGCATACAGCCTGAAGGGAATCGATTTTGAGGAATCCACCCGGCGTTTTTACCCCTACGGGAGCTTTGCCTCGACGGTTATCGGCTTCTGCAACGACGAGGGCGGCGCCTACGGAATTGAGGCCTACTACAACAAACGGCTGGCGGGAACGCCGGGAAGAGTCCTCTCTGCCCGCAACGCGGTGGGCAACGAGATGGACAACAATTATAAGGAGCATATTCCCGCCGAGGACGGACAGAGCCTGGTGCTGACCATCGACGAGGTGGTCCAGCACTACCTGGAAAAGGCCCTGGATACGGCGCTTATCGCCCACAACCCGGCAAAGCGAATCTCCGGCATTGTCATGGACGTCAACACGGGGGAGATTCTGGCTATGGCTACCAAGGAGGACTTTGACCCCAACAGCTTCAACGAGGTGAACAATGTCAAGGCCCTGGAGCGCCTGGAGGGACTGAACGGGGAGGAATACGAGGAACAGCTTTCCAAGGAACGGTTCAACCAATGGCGCAACAAGGCCGTTTCCGACCCCTATGAGCCGGGTTCGGTCTTTAAGCTGGTGACATTGGCCTCCGCTGTCGAAAGCGGCCATGCCAGGGAAACGGATAGCTTTTACTGCAACGGCGTGCTGGAGGTAGCCAACCGATCCATCCACTGCTGGAAAACCTCTGGCCATGGCCAGGAGACCCTCAACGATATCCTGGTGAACTCCTGCAACCCAGGCTTTATGACCCTGGGCCAGCGGATGGGGGCCGAGACCTTTTCCAAGTACTTTGAAGCCTTTGGGCTGACCGAAAAGACCGGCATCGACATTCCGGGCGAGGCGGACAGCATTTATCACCGGGTGGACAAAATGGGCATCGTGGAGCTTTCCAGCTCCTCCTTCGGCCAGACCTTCAAGGTGACGCCCATTCAGATGATTACCGCCGACGTGGCCACCATCAACGGCGGCTATCTGCTCAAACCCTTTGTGGTAAAGCAGGTACTGGACGCCCAGGGCAACGTGGTGGAATCCTATGACAGAACGGTACGCCGCCAGGTGATATCCAACGAAACCTCCAAGATGGTGGCTTCCATGGCGGAAAAGGTGGTCAGCGAAGGGTCCGGCAACGGCGCCTATGTGGCGGGATACCGGGTGGGCGGAAAGACCGGAACCTCCCAGAAGCTGGACCAACTGGATGAATACGGTCAGGTGACCGACCATGTGCTTTCCTTCTTCGGCTTTGCCCCCGCCGACGACCCCAAGGTGGCGGTGCTGGTGCTCATTGACGAGCCGGAGCTGAAATCCGCCTACGGCTCGGTTATCGCCGCGCCGGTGGTGGGGGCCATCATGTCCGATATCCTCCCGTATATGGACATTGAGCCCAAGTACACGGAGGAAGAGCTGGAAAAGCGGGAGATTTATGTCAAGGACGTTGTGGGCCAAAAGCCCCACGAGGCACAGAGCATTATGGCCAACGCGGGACTTCAGGGACGGCTGATGGGCAACGGCGCGGAGGTTATCCGCCAGGTTCCGTCGGCGGGCGCGCCGGTGCCTAAGGGCTCGACGGTCATTCTGTACACCGACCAGGAAACCGAAACCCCCATGATGGAGGTCCCGGATGTGGTGGGGTGCAGCGGTACCGAGGCCAACAAGCGGATTGTCTCCAGCAGGCTGAACCTGCGCATTGTGGGGGCGGACATTGACGCGGAGGGGACGGTAGCCGTATCCCAGAGTGTGGAGCCGGGGGAGATGCTGGAGATGGGAAGCGTCATCACGGTCAACTTTATCAATCAGAACGCGGCTGAGGACCTTACGAATTCTGATGAGCCGGTGGTACCCACGGAATAGGGAATCTTACCGCAAGGACACTATTTTGACAGAAACCGCCGTAGAGGTGTTATAAAATTAAGGAAGTCCAAACAGAGCGGCGCAAATTAAAAGCTTTGGCCGCTTTCTCGAAAGTGGCAGGTTTCCAAAGGGCGGCGCCCTTTGGTCGCCCTCCGCAGAGGGCGAAATACCCTGCACGAACTAAAAAATTCCGTTTAACCACGCCTAAAAAGCACCAAAATCAAAAAGCCCGTCTTTATCTTTTGTTTCGGTGGCAGTCTAACCTCAGTATTCGTAAACCCATTAAAGGAAACAATCCGGGCTTTTTGCCCCAGCGAAAGGCTGGAGGCGGCCCCTGGCCGCCGACGGCATCTTTCGCGGACCGGGAGATGGCGCTAAGGGCAACAGAAGGGCAAGGGCAGATAAGCCAAACACCAAAAGGCTGCCGCAGGCAGGGACAAAATCCCTTATTACTTTCACTTACTACACTGCGTTCCAACGCTTATCAGGAGGTTCTGATACTATATGAAGCTGCAACAGATCATGGAATCTATTCCATATACCGGGGCGGAAGCCCTGGGGGAGCTTGAAATCGAAGAAATTACCTGCGATTCCCGCAGAGTTATGCCGGGCATGGTATTTGTATGCGTCAAGGGCGGAAGGATGGACGGACATGACCACGCCGCCGAAGCGGTGAACCGGGGCGCTGCTGCCGTCATCGCCCAGCACGATGTGGGCCTGGACTGCCAGGCCGTTGTGGAAAACACCCGCCGCGCCTATGCGGTGATGTGCGCCAACTTTTACGGAAATCCCTCCCGTAAGCTGAAGCTCATCGGCATAACCGGGACCAACGGCAAGACCACTGTCACCAACCTTTTAAAGCACATCCTGGAATACGCTGGGCATAAGGTGGGACTCATCGGCACCATCCAGAACGAGATAGACGACATGGCCCTTCCCGCCAAATACACCACCCCCGACCCCGCCCAGCTCCACGCCCTGTTTGCGCGGATGGCGGCGGCGGGATGCGACTATGTGGTGATGGAGGTGTCCTCCCACGCCCTGGAGCAGGACCGGGTAGCTGGCTGCCGGTTTGAGGCGGCGGTGTTCACCAACCTGACCCAGGATCACCTGGACTACCATGGGACGATGGAAAACTACTTCCAGGCGAAAAAGAAGCTTTTTTCCCTCTGCCGGGTGGGGATTGTCAACTTTGACGACCCCTATGGGCGCAGGATTATTGAAGAAGCGCCCTGCCCCATCCACACCTTTTCCGTGGCGGACAACGCGGCGGAGTACACGGCGAAAAATATTGTCATCACCGCCCAGGGGAGCCGGTTCGCCTTTCTGGGGACGGGGATTATTGCCAGGATTGACTTTCCCATGCCGGGGATGTTCTCGGTCTCTAACGCCATGGCCGCGGCTGTCTGCGCCATGGCGGCGGGAATTCCGCTGGAAAAAACGGCGGTGGCCCTCAACACCTGCCCCGGCGTCTGCGGGAGGACCCAGGTGCTGAAAACCGATACCCCCTATACCGTTATCGACGACTACGCCCACACGCCGGACGCCATTGAAAAGATTCTCAGCGCTGTGAGAGAGTTCGCCCAGGGGCGGATTGTCATCCTCTTTGGCTGCGCCGGAAACCGGGACGGCAAAAAGAGGCCGCTGATGGCCGCCGCTGCCGCCAAGGGGGCGGATTTTGTGATACTCACCTCCGATAATCCAAGAAGCGAGGACCCGGTGAAGATCATCCAGGACGCCCTGCCGGGGTTTGAAGGCTATGATACCCCCTATGTGGTGATTCCGGACCGGTACCAGGCCATACGGTGGGCGCTGGAGAACTGCAGGGAGGGGGATGTCCTGCTGCTGGCAGGGAAAGGACACGAGGATTACCAGGTGCTGGATTACGGCACCATCTGCTTTGACGAGCGGAAGGTGGTGCAGGAGCTGCTGGAGAAGATACGCACCGAGGGAAAAAGGGCTGTGCTCCCGCCCCAGCCGGGAAAATAGCACCCTTCCAAACTGCATTTGAGAAAGGATTTTAGCCGATATGTACCAGTTTACCGCGGCGGACGCCGCCAAAGCCTGTAACGCCCGTATCTATGACCCCGCCGCCGGAAAGCTGGTCCCCTGGGATGCGTTCCCGGACTGGGAGGAAACGGGGAAAATACCCCTGACGGACCTGTGTACCGACTCCCGCGAGGCTCAGACAGGGTGTCTGTTTGCAGCCATTCCAGGGGAACGGGTGGATGGACACCAGTTTATTCCCGCTGCCCTGGAAAAGGGGGCGGCGGCGGTTCTCAGCCAGCGGCCGGACCTGGCGGGGGATACTCCCGATCCTCGCGTGCTCCAGGTGGAGAACACCCTGGATGCGCTGCTGCAAATTGCGGCGGCCTACCGGAGCAGATTTTTGGTAAGGCTGGCGGCAGTGACGGGGAGTGTGGGCAAGACCACCACCAAGGAGATGATCTGGACCGCCCTTTCCTGCCGGTACAACACCCTGAAGACCCAGGGCAACCAGAACAACGAGATAGGCCTGCCCCGCACCCTGCTGCGGCTGCTGCCGGAGCATGAGGCCGCGGTGGCGGAGATGGGGATGTCCGGCCTCAACGAGATAAGGCCCCTTTCCCTTGCCGCCCGGCCCTGTACAGCGGTGCTGACCAACATCGGCGTCTCCCACCTGGAACACCTGGGGAGCCGGGAGAACATCCTGAGGGCAAAGCTGGAGATACTGGAGGGGCTTGAGCCGGGGGGAACCCTGGTGGTCAACCGGGACAACGACCTTTTGGGAAAATGGCTGGAGGAGCAGAAGGGGAAGGACGCCCCTTATCAAATATTGACCTATGGCATCGAGGGGGAGGCGGAGCTGACCGCCGGGGATATCCGTCAGACGCCGTCGGGATGCAGCTTTCTCCTGGGCTGGCAGGGGAGAGAATACCCGGCAAGGCTGCCTTGTGTGGGGCTGCACAACATCAGCAACGCCCTTGCCGCCGTGGGGGCGGCGCTCACCTTCGGAATTCCGCCGGAGGAATCCCTTCGGGCGCTGGAGAGCTTTGTCCCCTCCGGTATGCGCCAGCACCTGGTGACAGAGGGCGGTGTCTGTTATGTGGAGGACTGCTACAACGCCAGTCCCGATTCCATGAGAGCCGCCTTTGCCGCCCTGGCCGGGATGGAGTGCCCGGAGAAGAACGGGCGTAAAATCCTGGTTTTGGCAGATATGCTGGAGCTTGGTTCTATTGAAATACAGGCCCATCATGAGGCAGGCCGGGAGGCAGCCCATTCCGCCGATATGCTGCTTGCCTATGGAACGCTCGCCAAAGAGTACATCTCCGGCGCGAAAGAGGCGGGGATGGAGAACGCCAACTGGTATCCGGACCGGGAGACCCTGGCCGCGGCGCTGAAGAAAACCCTCCGCCCCGGAGATATGGCCTGGTTCAAGGGCAGCCGGGGCATGGAGCTGGAAAAGGTGCTGGAGGCGGTGCGCCGGGGCGGAGAGGAGGCGGGGAGATGAAGGGGGGAATCATACTGATTGTGGCGGCCGCCGCCTTTGCGCTGACCTCCACCCTGGGCATCTGGCTGATCCCCGTACTGCGCCGGCTCCGCTATGGACAGACCATCAACGACATTGGTCCGGTGTGGCACCATAAAAAAGAGGGGACCCCCACCATGGGGGGCGTGCTGTTTGCCGTGGGGATTCTGACGGCAAGTTGCATCGGTTGGGCCATGTACCGCCTGGGCGGCGGGGCCGGGGAACCCCCTTCGGACTTCCTGCTCCGCCGGGACAGCGCCCGGTTCTTCCTGGGGCTGGGGATGGCGGCAGCCTTTGGTGGGATCGGTTTTTTGGATGACTACATCAAGGTGGTGAAGAAGCGCAACCTGGGGCTGAAGGAATCCCAGAAGCTGATTCTGCAATGCCTGGTGACGGCCTGCTACCTGACCGCCCTCTATGCCTTTGGGGACCAGTCCACTGTATTTTTTATCCCGTTTTGGGGAATACTGGATGCTGGCGTCTTCTATTACCCCATTGCGGCCTTTATCATTGTGGGAACCGTCAACGCGGTCAACCTTACCGACGGGCTGGACGGCCTTTGTTCCTCTGTCACCTTTGTGGCCGCCCTGGGGATGATGATGGTGTGCAGTCTGCTGGGCTTCCACACCACCGGAATACAGGCCACTGCCCTGGCCGGGGGATGCCTGGGCTTCCTGGTGTGGAACTTCTACCCCGCCAAGGTGTTTATGGGGGATTTGGGTTCCATGTTCCTGGGGGGGATGATGGTGGCCCTGGCCTTCGGGACGGGAACCCCTGTTCTGCTGGCCCTGGTGGGAATTGTTTACGTGGCGGAGGCGCTGTCGGTGCTGATTCAGCGGGTGTACTTTAAGCTGACTCATGGGGAGCGGCTGTTTAAAATGACCCCCATCCACCACCATTTTGAGATGTCCGGTTATTCGGAAATACAGATTACCGCCCTCTTTTCCCTGCTGACCGCCGCGGGATGTGTCCTGGCGGTGCTTGCCGTCCGCAGAATGTAATAGATTTTTATTCCTCAGTTATCTTTGTTGTGAAAGGGGGAAGCCGCTTTGTCCATCGCCGCAAGACTAGGGGGAAAATCCAGTACAGGCCCCCGGCCGCGCCAGGGGAAAATGGACGTGGTGTTCCTGATTCTGGTGCTTCTGCTTTTGGTGTTCGGGCTGGTGATGCTCTTTTCTTCCAGCTACGTTTACGCCTATTACTACGAAAAAGGGGACAGCTTTATCTATATCCGCAGGCAGGCGGTATATGCCGCCCTGGGGGTTGTGGCTATGCTGGTGATCTCCCGTATTGATTACCACGTTTTCCACTGGCTGGCCGTCCCCATTATGGTGGGAACCATCGGGCTGCTGGCTTTCACGGTGGTGCTAAAATACACCGTCAACCATGGAAAAATCACCCGGTGGATTCGCCTGGGGCCCATCCAGTTCCAACCGTCGGAGATTGCGAAGTTCGCCATTATCATCATGTTTGCCCAGATGGCCTGTATGTACCACAACAAAATCAAGACCTTCCGGTGGGGAATCCTCCCCTTCGGCGTGGTGCTGGGGATGGTGTGCGGGCTGATGCTCCTGGAGCCCCATATGTCCGGTACCATCCTGATTTTCTGCATTGGGGCCAGCCTGATGCTCATCGGCGGGTCCAATATCAAGTATTTCGCCATTGCCGCCGCAGCCGGCTTGACCCTGCTGCTGGTCGCCCTGCTGGCATTTGACATACTGGGATACGCCCGTAACCGGCTGACATACTACATCAATCCATTTCTGGACCCGCAAAATGAGGGATATCAGATCATACAGTCTATGTACGCCATTGCCTCCGGCGGGGTGCTGGGGAAGGGGCTGGGCAATTCCAAGCAGAAGTTCCTGTACCTGCCGGAGCCCCAGAACGACTTTATTTTCGCCATTGTCTGTGAGGAGCTGGGGATGGTAGGCGCCATTGTCATTATCCTGATGTTCTGCGTCTTTATCTGGCGGGGGTTCCGCATTGCCATGCGGTCCAAGGATTTGTTTGGGACGATGATTGCGTCGGGCATCATCATACAGTTTGGCCTTCAGGCCATGCTGAACATGATGGTGGTGACCAAGACGGTGCCCAACACGGGGATCAGCCTTCCGTTTTTCTCCTACGGGGGCACGGCGCTGATGATGCTTTTGGGGGAGATGGGGGTTCTGCTGAACATATCCCGGTCCTCCTCGGTGGAAAAGCCCATATAACGGCGCAGCCGAGCATAGATATGGAAAGGTTTGTGATCATCCTATGAGAATCCTGTTTGCCTGCGGCGGTACCGGAGGGCACATCAACCCCGCCCTTGCGGTCGCCAATTACATTCGTTCCCAGCAGCCGGATGCGGTTATCCGCTTTGCGGGGAATCCCAACGGCATGGAGGCCCGGCTGGTCCCCCAAGCCGGGTATGAGATGTCCACCATCCATGTCCTGGGCTTTCAGCGCCGCCTCAGCCTCCACAACCTGAAAAACAACTGCATGGCGGCCTGCTACCTGGTCTCCTCCGGCTTTCGGGCCAGGGAGATACTGAAGGAGTTTCAGCCGGACGTGGTGGTGGGCACCGGGGGATATGTCAGCGGCCCCATTCTGCGCTCTGCCGCCAAGCTGAAGATTCCCACTGTCACCCACGAATCCAACGCCTATCCCGGAGTGACCACCCGCCTGCTCTGCCGCTATGCCGATAAGGTGCTGCTGGCGGTGGAGGACGCAAAGAAATACCTGGACCCCGGCCGGGAGTACATCGTCACCGGCAACCCGGTGCGGGAGGAGATTATCTTCGCCAGCCGCCGGGAGGCCCGGCAAAAGCTGAACATCCCCCAGGACGGGTTCTGCCTGCTCTCCTTTGGCGGGAGCCTGGGGGCCCAGCGGGTCAACGAGGCGGTGGCGGAGCTCATCGCCTGGCACACCAAGGCCCATCCGGGAAAGATACACCACATCCACGCCACTGGCTCCTATGGGGTGGAGCTGCTGCCCCGGCTGCTGAAGGAGCGGGGGGTGGATTATCAAAATATCCCCACGCTGGACATCCGGGAGTACATAAACGATATGGCCGACTGTATGGCGGCGGCGGACCTGGTGATCAGCCGGGCAGGGGCCCTGACCCTCAGCGAGCTGGAGGCGGCGGGCCGTGCCTCCATCCTGATCCCCTCCCCCAATGTGGCGGCAAACCACCAGTACCACAACGCTATGGCCCTGGCCAACCGGAACGCGGCGGTGGTGGTTGAGGAGAAAAACCTGACAGGGGATTGGCTCTGCCGGGAGGTAGAGGACTTTTTCCTCCATCCGGACAAGCTTTCGGAGTACTCCCGCAATGCCGCCGGTATGGCGGTGGTGGACGCGGTGCGCCGGATTGCCCAGGTTGTGGAGGAATTGGCGAACCAATGAGGTTCCAAAGGCGGAACTCCGCACATTTCCCCCTTTTTGTGCATATGATACAGCAGAAGGAACAAAAAACAGCAAAAATCCAATCAGTACGGAAGGGACGGGATGGCGGATGGATGTAATGGCCATTGAAGGGGGCCTGCCGCTGCGGGGCGAGGCGGAGATACACGGGGCGAAAAACGCGGTGCTGCCTGTTCTTGCCGCGGCCCTGCTCTGTCCCAGGTCGATTCTCCGCAGGTGCCCGATGCTGACCGATGTCTGGTCGGCCTGCCGCATTCTGGAGCACCTTGGATGCCGGGTAACGGTTTTGCGGGAGGACAGAACGCTGACGGTGGAGGCGTGGGAAGCGCGGGAATACGGGATTCCGGATACCCTGGCAGGAGAGATGCGGGGGTCTATTATCTTTTTGGGGGCGCTGCTGGCCCGCTTTGGCAGGGCCCACATTGCGCTGCCGGGCGGGTGCCGCCTGGGACCCAGGCCCATCGACCTGCATATCGGCGGACTGCGCCGGATGGGGGTCAGGATTATTGAGCAGGAGGACGGACTGCTCTGCACGGCGGAGGATGGGCTCCGGGGCGCGGATATCCGCCTGAGCTATCCCAGCGTGGGGGCGACGGAAAACCTGCTGATTGCCGCGGCCCTGGCCCGCGGGGAGACAATCCTGCGGGGCGCTGCCGGGGAACCGGAGATAGACGGGCTCATCGATTTCCTCAACCGGGCCGGTGCCCGGATTTCCAGGGAGGACGGCCTGATCCGGATAGAAGGGGTGCAGCGTCTGAGAGAGGTGGACTACACCATCATTCCGGACCGCATTGAGGCTGCCACCTATCTTTCCGCAGCAGCCGCCACAGGAGGGGAGATCACCCTGAAGGGGGTGGAGCTTTCCCATTTGGAGGCGGTGCTTCCGGTGTTTGAGGAGATGGGGTGCAGGCTGAACAGGGGAGCGGGGCAGCTCACCCTGACCGCCCCCAAACGGCTTTCGCCCATTGCCGTGACAACCGCCCCCTATCCGGACTTCCCCACCGACGCCCTGGCCCCGGTGATGGCGGCCTCCCTGCTGGCGGAGGGGGAAAGCCGGTTTGAGGAAGGGGTGTTTGACAGCCGTTACCTCCATGTGGAGCAGCTGCAGGAGATGGGCGGTCAGATACGCCTGGATGGGCAGAAGGCGCGGGTGACAGGGGTTGACGCCCTCCGCGCCGGAAAGCAGCTCCACTGTACCGACCTGCGGGGCGGGGCGGCGCTGGTGATCGCGGCGCTGGCGGCCCAGGGGGTCAGCATGATAGGGGACCTGCGGCACATCTGCCGGGGATACGACGACCTGCCCGCGGTACTGCGGAGACTGGGGGGAAGGGTTTGGATGATTTCCGGCGTTGAGGAGCCGCATCTCCCCAGGACGGCGGCGTTTAACGCCTTTGGGCACCCGTTCCATCCGGAATGTCTGCCCCAGAATGTTTTGTAAATTTTATCCATTTTTTTACTGCGGCGGACTAAAAGCAGACAAAAAATGCCTGCTTTTAGTCTGGCGTTATATTATAATAAAAGAAAAAAAGGATAGTTTGCCGGCAGGGGCTTCATTTTTCTAGTGCTCTTTGGCAGAAGGTGTGGTATAATAGAACAAGGGCTGTGTTTGAGACAGGGAAGAATGGATTTTCTTAAACAAAATGATTGATACATAGGATGCAATAAAAAATGACCTTGACAAGGGGGGAGGACAGGATGGCTTCCGCGAAAACCAAATCAAACCCAAAGGAGAGCGCTGGTGCGTCTGCAGGTGCTCCAAAACAGAAAAAATCCCCTCCATCCCCAAAATCCGCCCCTAAACCCGCCGGAAAGTCCAAGGAGGGTGTTTCCAAAGCTTCCAAGGCTTCCCAAAAGAAACCGGTCTCCAAGGGCTCCACAGCGGCGAAAAAGCCATCCGGCCCAAAAGGGCCTCCGGCTTCCCCGCCTCCAAAAAAGAAACCGCAAGCCCCGACGAGCGCCGCGCCCCAAAAGAACCGCCCCAAGGCAGCCTCCTCCGCTCCTCAGCCCTCCCAGCCCCAGCGGAAGGAGAAGTCCGCCCAAAAGCGGGAGGAAAAGCGAAAGCGGAAGGAGCAGCAGCTCCGGCACGCCGCCGACCGCAGGCAGCTGGAGCAGCAGCTTGCCCAGGAGGATTCCCAGGCATACCAGCGTCTCCTGCACCGGCGCAGCGTATGGAAGCGAAAAAAGCGAAAACAGACCTATATCCTGCTGCTGGTTCTGCTGGTGGCGGTGGGATTTTTCCTCTGCTGCCGGATGTTTTTGACCATCTCCACCGTCCAGGTGTCGGGGCAGAGCCGGTATACCGACGACGACCTTATCCTCTCCTCCGGGCTGAAAATCGGGGACAACCTGTATGACTTTGAACCGGCGCAGGTTGCCCAGAAAATACTGGACGGGCATATCTATCTGGAATCGGTGGAGGTCCACCGGGTGCTGCCCACTACAGTGGAAATTGTCGTTACTCCGGTGCTGGAAACCGGGGTGGTAAAAGGGGAGATAGGCTTTTCCATCATCAGCACAGGGGGGAAGGTGCTGGAAACCGGGATACCCTATCCGCCCTCGGAGCTGCCGATCATTGTCGGACTCCAGCTCAATGTGTCCCGCGCCGATAACGCCGAGCTGGCCAACGTGATGGACAAGCGCCTGGAAATCCTCTCGGACATCAACCGGGCCCTGACTGAAAACAAGATGACAGGCATTACCCAGATCGACCTGAGCGACACCATGAGTCTGACCATCACCTATCAGGACCGGGTAAAGATCAATTTGGGGGATAAGGACAATCTCAATGATAAGGTACGGCTGTCGGTGCGCATTTTGGAGGAGGTGGGCGACATCCAGGAGGGTGTGCTGAACCTGTCCATTGACAAAAAAGGTTTTTTCCGGAACGAGAGTATCCACACTGAATTTATCCCGGTCCTTCCCGCCTCCTCCGAGCCGGAGGAGGGAGAGAATTCCGGACAGCCGGAGGAAGGCGGGGGCGGAGAGTCCGGGGAGAGCTCTGAAGCCCCCTCTTCCTCCGGCGCGGAGACATCCAATTAAAGAGGTAATATAGCTTTTTCTCAAATGAGGAAAAAAAGCGAAACTATTCTCTAAAACAGGTTGAAAAATCCTGAAAAATTTGCTATCTTAAGAATAAAAGGAATTTATCCGCCCGGTGGCAATTTGGGCGCGGCTGCAATCCGCAGCGGCAAAACCTGTAAACATCTCTAATGTTTGTTTCATCCCCGTCAAAGGGGGAGGAGCATTTCTTATAGATGAGGCAGTGATAGGACTGCAGGAGAAAACACACCGTACTGCATGAACCGTCCCGCATCTGTTGGGGGCGCGGCCTTTTCGGCATTCACCGGCAGACGGTACCGGCGGAGGGCCTTCTGGAGGACAAGCCGTCGTAACTTTATAGGAGGACAACAAAAGATGATGAATTTTGACATGGACTCGGACCTGGATTTAGCTGTATCCATTAAGGTGGTGGGCGTAGGCGGCGGCGGCGGCAACGCGGTCAACCGCATGATGGAGGTGGGCGTGCAGTCGGTGGAGTTTATCTCCCTCAATACGGACAAGCAGGCCCTGGACCGCTCCCGCGCCACCCAGAAGATACAGCTTGGCGACCGTACCTCCAAGGGCAGGGGCGCGGGCGGAAACCCGGAAAAGGGCCAGCGGGCCGCCGAGGAATCCAGAGACGCCATTGAGGCGGCGCTGAAGGGGACGCAGATGGTATTTGTCACTGCCGGCATGGGCGGCGGCACCGGCACCGGGGCGGCCCCTGTTGTGGCCGAGGTTGCCAAGAATATGGGCATCCTGACGGTGGGCGTAGTGACCAAGCCCTTTGAATTTGAGGGGCGGGTCCGGATGCGCAACGCCGAAAAGGGCATCGAAAACCTGCGGGAGCATGTGGACGCGCTGCTGGTTATTCCCAACGAGCGGCTGCGGCTGCCCCAGCAGAAGATTAAGCTGACCGAAGCCTTCCGCATGGCCGACGAGGTGCTGCGTCAGGGCGTTCAGAGCATTTCCGACCTTATCAATGTGCCGGGGCTTATCAACCTGGACTTTGAGGATATCTGCACCGTCATGCGGGACGCGGGCTATGCCCATATGGGCGTGGGCCACGGCAACGGAAAGGATATGGCCAAGATGGCCGCCAACGCCGCCATTGCCAGCCCGCTGCTGGAGACCTCCATCAAGGGCGCGAAGGGCGTTATCGTCAACGTGTGCGCCCCCCAGGACGTCATTCTGGACGATGTGTACGAGGCTTCTCAGATGATTCAGGAGCAGGTGGACCCGGATGCAACCCTGATCTGGGGCGCAAGCCTGTCCGACACGCTGGAGGACGAGATGATGGTGACGGTAATCGCCACCGGCTTTGACTTTGACCCTTCCAAAAAGGAAAATGTGGTGGAGCTGCCCACCGCGTCTGTCGCTGAGGCGGCCAAGGAGGAGAAAGCGGAGGAAGCTGCGCCGGAGAAGGAAAAGAGCCGTGCCGAGGCGGAGGACGACGGATTCCTGGAAATCATGAAGTTCTTTAAAAAATAATTGTGACCGAGGGGGTGTCTGGAGACAGGCGCTCCCTTTCTTTTACTTTTATACGGTTCCTTCCTGTAAACTGCCAAAATTAATATAAATAATTTGGGTTGCTTTCCCTCTATCGAGACGCTATAATAGAAATATGCAATATTTTATCAAGGAAAGGATGAAAACCGTGATTTATAATCCCTACAAGTTCCCCATGCCGGAGGAAAAGATAGTCCGCGTCATCACCGACACCGACGCGAAAAATGAGGCCGACGACCAGTTTGCCATCGTGCAGGCCATGCTGTCCCCCAAGTTTGACAACGTGGGCTTTATCGCCGCCCATTTTGGAGAGCGGCCCGGACGGAATCCCATGGAGGAGAGCTATCAGGAGCTGGAGCATATTTTCGATCTGATGCACTTTGACAAGAGCGTGATCTTCCACGGATGTGAACACGCCCTGCCCAACGAATCCACCCCGGTGGAATCGGAGGGGGCCCGCCTGATTGTCCGGGAAGCCATGAAGGATGACCCCAGGCCCCTGTACGTCACCTTTTTCGGGCCGCTGACCGACCTGGCCTCGGCCTACCTGATGGAGCCGCGGATTGCCGGGCGGCTGACCGCCATCTGGATTGGCGGCGGCGCTTACCCAGCCGGAAGTCCGGAGTTTAACCTGGGCAACGACGTCAACGCGGCCAATGTTATCATGAAGTCCAAAATCGAGCTTTGGCAGGTGCCCAAGAACGTCTATGAGATGATGCCCGTCTCTCTGGCGGAGCTGGAGGTAAAGGTCCGTCCCCATGGGGCGATTGGAAAATATCTGTTTGACCAGCTCTGCGAGCACGCCATGGAGCCAGGCCCCCGCAAGAGCGCCTTCCGCACCGGGGAAAGCTGGGTGCTGGGGGATTCCCCGGCAGTAGGGCTGATTCTGTATGAACACCGGTATGAATTCGACCATGTCCCCGCGCCGGAAATTACCAAGGAGATGCGGTATGTCCACACGGGGCGCAACCGTTCCATCCGGGTGTACAAGTCTATCGACAGCCGGCTGATTTTAGAGGATTTGTACGCCAAGCTGGAGATTTTTGCAAAGAATCACCCGGAAGGCTGAGAACAGAAGAAAATTGCCTTTTAAGTGCCAGAAAGCGGAGGAGGAATATTGTGAAAAAGATTTTGAATCTGCTATGCCACCGCTCTGTGATTGTCGGTGTTTCTATTGTCATACAGGCCCTGGTGCTGGTGGGTATGCTGCTCCGCTTTATGAACTACTTTGTTTATTTTTACGCTGTCTGCCTGCTGGCGAGCCTGATTGCCGTGATATATCTGGTGAACAACCGCAGCAATCCGGCCTATAAGATTATCTGGATTATTCTGATACAGGCGATGCCCATCTTCGGCGGGCTTTTCTACCTGATGTTCGGCGGAAACCGTTTAACCATCCGGCAGAGGAGACGGCTGAGGGAGGTGGAGGAACGCCTGCGCCGGAATTGGAATCCCGACGAGGAGGTAATAGCCCGTCTGGAAAAGGAGAACCCCGGAGCGGCGGGACAGAGCAGATATCTCCAGCAGTACGCCCTCTGCTCCCCCTACCAGAATACCAGCGTGGAATACCTGTCCCTGGGGGAGAAAAAGTGGGAGCGGATGCTGGAGGAGCTGAAAAAGGCGGAGCATTTTATTTTTATGGAATACTTTATCATCCAGGAGGGAAAGATGTGGGACCCCATCCTGGAGATACTGGCCCAAAAGGCCAGGGACGGGGTGGATGTGCGGCTTATCTATGACGATGTGGGCTGCCTGATGACCCTTCCCAAGGATTACGCCAAGAGGATGGAGGCGCTGGGCATTAAATGCTGCGTCTTCAACCCCTTTGTCCCCCGGCTGAACGTGAAGATGAACAACCGGGACCACCGGAAGATATGCGTGATTGACGGGCACACCGGCTTTACCGGGGGAATCAACCTGGCGGACGAGTATATCAACGCCTACCCCAAGCACGGCCACTGGAAGGATGCGGCGGTGATGCTCAAGGGGAACGGGGTGTGGAACCTGACCGCCATGTTCCTGTCGGTGTGGGACTATATCCGCCCCCAGGCGGAGGACTGGGACGCCTACCGGCCATGCGTATATCAAAGGGAGCCGGTTCCGTCCGACGGGTATGTCCAGCCCTACGGCGACAGCCCCCAGGATGGCGAAACGGTGGGGGAGAACGTCTATCTGAACCTGATTTCCAAGGCCCAGAGGTATGTATACATCTGCACCCCTTACCTGATTGTGGACAACGAGATGGTGACTGCCCTTTCCAATGCCGCCAAGTGCGGGGTGGATGTGCGGATACTGACCCCCCATCACGCGGACAAATGGTATGTCCACGCGGTGACGCGGGCCTATTATCAGTGTCTGCTGGAGGCAGGGGTGAAGATTTACGAGTATACCCCCGGCTTCGTCCATGCCAAAAGCTTTGTCGCCGACGACCAATACGCGACGGTGGGGACCATTAACCTGGACTACAGAAGCCTGTACCTGCATTTTGAGTGTGGGTGCTGGATGTACCAATGCAGCTGTATCGCGGATATGAAGCAGGATTATCTGGACACATTGGCGGTGAGTCAGGCGGTTACATTGGAGGAGTGCCGGGCGGTGCCGTGGTACCGCAAGGTGGGCAGGAGCCTGCTGCGGCTGGTTGCGCCGTTGATGTAATCCAACACGTTTAAAATCCCGGATAAGAGAGCGAAGGGCTCCCTTGTCCGGGATTTTTATGCTTTGTCCAGTCCTGTATAGATTTCCGTGCTGAGGGCCGAATTGATGTACCGGGTCAGCAGGGTTTTCATCTGGGCCTGGGTGAGGGAAACCTCCCTTGTGATCCACCGCATCAGCAGCATGACCACCCCTCCGGCGATGAGGTCAAAGCAGATATCCGCCATTTCCTCGGTGAGACCGGGGATGTGGGTGTGTATTGTCTCGATAAACTGGGGGCGGAAGGTTTGGATAATCTTGCGCATATACTGGGTTTCGGTGGGGTTCATGGCCAGCATCAGGGTAAAATCCCGGTTTTTCGCCGTTAGGTCCAGGACACTGGATACAATCTCCTCCACGGAGAATTTTTCCGTACAGCTCTGCCGTATCAGCTCGCAGACGTTGTCAACAATGGAAAGCTCTATTTTTGAGAATAAGTCGGACACATCGGCGTAGTATTTGTAAAATGTCCCCCGGTTGATGTCCGCCCGCTTGCAGATATCGGTGACGGTGATGCTCTTCAGCTCCTTTTCCTCCAAAAGCTGGAAGAGGGCGGAGCGGATGGCCTGTAGGCTGTACCTGGTCCTTCTGTCCAAAGATGAATTTTTCATAAGCTTCCCTTTTCTTATACATTTTTTAAAAAAGTGTTCAGCAACAGGCAAAGACATGATCTTTTGATGCTTGATAAAGCTCTGCCATATATCTTATAATAGTAAATCATCGGGTAAATGTCAACAGATGTTCAGGAACAAACAACTGACTGCAAACGACATTTTTGAAGCGAGGTTTGGGAAGCGAATGAAGAAAATTGTGGATTTGATCGTGGAAAAGCGAAAGCTGGTGTTGATCCTGTACGGGGTCATCCTGGCACTGAGCTTGATTGGAATGCTCAATGTAAACGTAAATTACGATATGTCCAAATACCTGCCGGACGATTCCGGGACCAAGCTGGGCATGGAAAAGATGACCGAGGAATACGGAGACCTGGCCATTATCTCGGTGATGTTCCAGGGCCTGAGCGAGGAGGAGCAGACCGCGGTCAAAAATGAGATGGCGCAGATTCCCAACGTTAAAAGCGTGGCCTACCTGGAAAACGACGAGGCGTACCGCAGGGGGGGTTCCTCCAAATACATGGTGGTGCTCTCCGCAGGGACTTATTCCGAGGAGGCCAGAGAGGTTTTGAAAACCATACGGGAGAGGTACCGGGATTATGGCATAGCGGTCAGCGGCGGCGTGGTGGACAGTGACCTTTTGGTGGAAACCCTGTCCACCGAAATCCCCGTGATTGCCATTATCGCAGTGGTGATTATCTTCGCCATCCTGTTCCTGCTCTGCGATTCCTGGATAGAGCCGGCGCTGTACATGGGGTGCATCGGCGTTGCGGTGCTGATCAACATGGGGACCAACGCCTTTCTGCCGTCGGTGTCCTTCATGACCTTTGCCGTGGGGGCGCTGCTCCAACTGGGGCTTTCCATGGATTATTCCATTATGCTGATCAACCGGTACAACCAGGAAAAGACAGATGATTCCCGCCCGGAGGAGGCCATGAAAAAGGCCCTGCTCAATGCCTTCGGCGCAATCACCAGCAGCTCTGTCACCACGGTGGTGGGACTGCTGGTGCTGGTGTTCATGAGCTTTAAGATTGGCCCGGATTTGGGGGTCGTGCTGGCAAAAGGGGTGTTCATCAGCCTGGTCTGTATCTTTACCATTCTGCCCGGCCTGGTGATTATATTCGACAAGGTTATTGCCAGGACGCGGAAAAAATCCCTGAACTTTAAAACGGATTTTCTGATGAAGCTGGTGGTCAAGGGAAGGTATATCCTGATTCCCGCCACAGCCCTGGCGGCGGTTTTCGCCTTTGTTGTCAAGGGGAACCTGAGCATCGGTTATGTGAAGACCTTCGATAATGGGGACCAGGACCGGATGGAGGAGGTATTCGGCATCGATAACCAGATTGCCCTGCTCTACAATGTCTCCGAGGACCAGGAGAAGGTGACGGAATACATCTCCTGGCTGGAGGAGCAGGACCAGGTCAACTCGGTGCAGGACTACTCCAACACCATTGGCAAGAGCTATACATATCAGGAGCTGGCCGAGGAGATGGCGGACATGGACATCACCCTCAGTCAGGCCAAAATGCTGTATCAGCTCTACGCTGACAGCCTGGATACCACGCCCTATGAGGACGTCACCGTCTATGACCTGCTCTGCTTTATGGACGACAATGTGGCCGGGAATCCCGACTATTCCGATTACATGACCCAGGAGGAGAAGAACCAGATCAAGGATGCCAGACGGCAGTTGGAGGAGGGAAAGGCGGAGCTTGCCGAAGCGGAGCAGAAGCTGATCGACGGCGAAAAGGAGCTTTCCGACGGCCAGCTGGAGTTGATACGCGGAGAGATTGAGGCCGCGGTGGGCGCCAGGCTGCTGGAGCTCAACGAGCAGCAGTTGGAAAGCGGGCTGGCGGAGCTGGAGGACGGGGAGCGGCAGCTCATTGACGGCGAGGCCCAGCTGGCGGATGCGGAGGCGGAGATTGCCAAAAACGAGAAGAAGCTCAAGGACGGTGAGGATGAAATCTCCGAGGCGGAGCAGGACGTCCGGGACGGCTCCCAGGAGATATTCGACGGCGAGGAGCAGCTGGAGGCGGCCCAGGAGGAGATCGACCGCAACGAGGCGTTGTTGGCCGACGGGGAGCGGCAGCTTGCCGAGGCAAAGGCACAGGTGGAGGCCGGGGAGGAGCAGCTTGCCACATTGGAAAACGCCCTGGCGGAGGCCCAGGGGAGGTATGATTCCCTGGAGGACGACCTGTTTGGGCCGGAAAGCGACTTACAGAAGAAAAAGGATGACCTGGATAGGGAAAAAGATGATTTGGCACAGAACCAATCAGATTTTGAAGCTGAAAAAAGAGAAGCCGAGGCTTATATTGCGAATCATCCAGAGCTGCCAGAGGAAGAGGTGAATGATATCCGCCAGAGGCTTGCGGAGCGGGAAGCTGAGCTGGAAAGCCAATGGAACGAAATCGCGGAGAAGGAACAGTCAATAGCGGATGAGGAGAGCGCCCGAAGAGCGATATTTGATGCTGCTAAAGAACCCATACAGAACACAATAGATTCGATTGATGCAGAATTAGCTGCCAACCGCGCCCAACTGGAGGAAGGGAAAGCCCTGATTGCAGCCAACGAGGCAGAGCTTGCCTACGGCAGGGAACAGCTGGAGGCGGGCAAGGAGCAGCTCAAGGAGGGCCGCGCCGAGCTGCGCAAGGGAAAGCTGAAGCTGGAGGACGGCAAGGACCAGCTCCGGGACGGCAAGGCGGAGCTGATCTCCGGCAAGACCATGCTGGAGGCGGGCAAGGAACAGCTCCAGTCCGGCAAGCAGGAGCTGGCTGACAACAAGGTCAAGCTGGAGGAGGGAAAGAAGGAGCTGGAGGAGGGCCGTGCCCAGATTGCCAGCGGATACGCCCAGATTGCCAGCGCCAAGGTGCAGCTGGAGCAGGGCTGGGTTGACCTGGACGCAGGCCGCCGGGAGCTGGAGGACGGCAAGGTGCAGCTGGCGGAGGGCCGCAAGGTTTTCGAGGAGCCCATGTCGGTCAATGAGATTGCGAAATTTATGGACCAGAGCGTAGAAAACGTGGAGAGCATGTTCAAGGTCCGCAGGATGTACGACCGGAACGTAGACCAGGTCCGGATGACCTTGGAGGAGTTTGTGGCCTTTATCACCGAACAGGTGCTTCCCAACGAGCTTTACGCCAAATCCATGACCGATAAAATGCGGCAGGACCTGGAGGACGGCCGCCAGGAGATTGAGGAAAACCGGGAGCTGATGCTCAGCGGCAGCTACAAGCGGATGATGGTATCCCTGGCCGTGCCTCTGGAAGGGGAGGAGACCTTCGGCTTTATCGGGCAGATGAAGGAGAAGTCCGATGAAACCTTTGGCAAACAGACCTACTTGGTGGGGGATTCCACCATGGGGTATGAAATGGACCTGGGCTTTACGGATGAGCTGAACTTTGTATCTGTTCTGACCATTGTCTCCATCCTGGTGGTGGTGATACTGACCTTCCGGTCGGTTATCAGCTCCGGGGTGCTGGTGGCGGTGATTCAGAGCGCGGTATTTATCGTCACCGCCCTGATTGCCCTGCTGGGGATTTCGGTCAACTATGTGGCGCTGATTCTGGTGCAGTGTATTCTCATGGGATCCACCATTGATTACGGCATCCTGTTTATCAGCAATTACACCGAAATCCGGGGCTCGGCGGAGGGCAGGGACAAAAGAGAGGCAGTCTGCATTGCCATGAACCGTTCCATCAAGACCATTATGACCTCCTCCCTGATTCTGGTGAGCTGCTGCCTGACCATCGGGTTTGCCATGACCCAGAAGATCATCGCCCAGACCTGCTCGGTGATTGCCTACGGCACCATCTGCGCGATTGTGCTGGTGATATTTGTTCTGCCCGCCCTGGCCTATGTGCTGGACCGGTTTATCGTGAAGAAAAAGTGATGCCCTGAAAGAAGAAATGCGGCGTTCGGGTTTGAACCGGACGCCGCATTTCAGCATTTATTGTGTCAATTCAAAGCATTATTTCCGCCTTAGCTCATCCAGGTTGACCTTGGGCAGAGAGTAGAAGTCTTCGGGGACCTCCACCATATAGATGTTGCAGTACCCGGTGCGGTTGCTGTTGAAGATGATGTTCTTTCCGTCGTGGGAAATGGCCGGATGGGGATGATGGGCCCCCCAGAAGAAGTCCCCGTCGTGCATACAGATGATGCGGGGGCCGTCGAAGGTTTTCCCGTCGTATTTGTAGCCCTTGATGGTCTTGCCGGAGTCGCTGACCACAAAGTCAAAGCCCAGGGAATGGATGTGGTCGGGTGTGGGCATGGGCGCGCCGCAGGAGGCCTCCAGCTCGTCTTCTCCGTCGTACCGCTGGAAACCGAAGAAGGACTCCGCGTTCTCCCCCCGGTGGTGTACCTGGTAGCCGATGTGGACGCCGTCCTCAAACCAGTACTCGTGGCCAACCATCTCGCCCTCCTGGCGGCGTTCCCGGATTTTCCGGGCCTTGCCGGTCTCCAGGTCCAGCACCCAGATGCGGTGGTCAACCAACTGCCAGGGCCCCTCGTGGCAGAAGGAGAGGAGATTGCCCCTGGTGAGGGAGGGATTGATGTGCCCCACCCAGCAGTTTTCCTGCCAGACCTCCTCCACCTCTCCGGTGGTGACATTGATGCGGATGATGCGGCAGTCGGGCTTGGCCTCAAATATCTCCCGCATGCCGATGTAGCCCGCCGAAAGGTTGGCCTTGATGCGGGCGCTGGTGTCCTCGGTCAGTCCCCCTACCACATATTCGCCGTCCGCCGTGGGGCGCGCTCCGCCAAAGGTAAAGCCCTGGGGGATGATGTACAGAGGCCGGGCGTCCAGTGTTTCCAGATTCAGGGCATAGATGCAGCGCTTATAGGTGTAGTATATCTCATTGTATTTCCGGTTGACAAACAGGGGACTCGCCAAATCGGGCCCGCCGGCGGGCATGTTGGTGAGCTGGCTGATTTCGCCGCTTTCCAGCTCGATGCTGAAGATGTTGTGGGCGTTTTCCCGGTCCCCCTGGAACAGCATACGGCGGTTCTGGTCATACCAGCCGTCGTCGGTAAAATAGGGGTGGACGCTGTGGCCCTTGTGGTTGGTGAGCTGATGAACCGTCGCGCCGGTAACACGGTCCTGGAAGGTGATCCGCTCGGATGGGTAGGTGTGAAAACTTTTCATGCTTGCAGCCTCCATAACAGATGTCTTTGAAACAGATGGTGATTCCTCTGTTTTTCTGAACCTATTATAGCATGGTTTTGTGGATTTGGGGAAGGAAAATAGCAACCTGATACCATCTTATAACCAATTCAAAATAAACTATTAGAAGGGGGAGGGAATGCCTCTTATCAAATCATCGGACCGAAAAACAGCGGCTATGTTTTTCGGTCCGATTTTATTCTTTCGTTGGGTTATTTATCAGGACAGTTTTATCAGGACAGTTTGTACCGCAATACGTGCAGTGTCATAGCGCCTGTAGTAAAGCTGGGCCTTTTTTGACGAGAACGGCGGTACACACTGCCGCCAGCAGCGCCCAAAGGACGATGGGCAGCAGCAGAGCCAGCCATCCGGCGGCCAATCCCCCCAGCCAGTACAGTATCCCGGAGATACCCAGGACCGCCATGGGGACAAACATTCCCAGCATAACCGGCATGGACTGCTTGACAATCACAGTATCGTTCACTGCGTCCAGCTTGGGGAAGTACAGGCCCATAAGCATTCCGAATACTGCCTGCCAGACCGCGA
The DNA here is from genome assembly GCA_022800935.1 of Oscillospiraceae bacterium. Lineage (GTDB taxonomy): Bacteria > Bacillota > Clostridia > Oscillospirales > Ruminococcaceae > UBA1405. Next base: position 49,885 of record JAAWRH010000008.1, on the reverse strand, counting down.
AGACAGACATTGCCGCCAGCAGTACAGCCGCCTGCCACAGGGGGAAGGACAGAGCAAGGGAGATACAAATTCCTGCGGCCCAGGTACAGGGCAGGGACAGCAGCAGCTGGAATCCAACCTTAATCCAAATGAGGTCCTGCTCCTTTACAGGGGCCTCCCGCAGAATCCAGAGATACCTTCCCTCCAGACTGATGGAGGGGGCGGAGATTATGCAGGTGCAGAGACAGAAGCCGATGACCAGCGCCGCCATGGGCAGAAGGAGCCCTGCTCCCGCAATCTCCACGAAGGCCAGAAGGTCGTCCCGCAGGAACAGGGAGGCAATCCCGGCGGCCAGCAGCAGCACAAGCCCCATTCCCGCGTTCCAGAAGTACATGGGGAAGCCGAAAAACCGCCTGGCTTCCTTCCTCAGGAGGGACTTTTTCTGGCCGGAGAAGGTTTGGGCAGACAGCTTGTAGTCGTGGCGGGCGGAACGGGCCTGGAAGGCGGTGACAGCCTTGCGGTACACCTTTCCCAGACCGAAGACCATCAGTCCGAAGGGAACGACGCAGCAGAGCACAAAGGCCAGAAGACGAAGCCAGCTTCCCATGATTCCCTCGCCCATCCACAGCAGGGGAGCGGCCCAGGAAAGGGACTCCTTCACCTCGGCGGCGTTGGCGGCCAGTCCCTGAATCATCCCGTTTAGATTGAAAGAAAAGTAGAACACCGCCGCAAAGAAAATGCCCATCATAATATTCTGCCCCAGCGCCCCTTTGGACACCTTGGCGGACAGAAACGCCGTCAATGCCCCCAGCAGTACCGACAAGGCAGTGTCCAGCAGGGGAAGGGAAACGGCGGCGATCATCAGCCTAACCCAAAACAGCAGATCACGTCCCACCCCGTTAGGCGACAGCAGGGCGCAGACAACCCCGGCGGGGACCATCACGAAAAAGGAAAACACCAGGTTTTCCAGATAGATGGCCGATACCCGGCTGGCCATGAGCATGGAGGAGGACACCGGCATACTCAGCAGCAGGTCGTTGTCCCTGCCGCCGAACACAACCCCCTTTACCGCGAAGGTGGTGAACAGCAGTCCTCCCACCAGCGCGCCAATGCCCATAAAGACAAATACCAGGACCTCCATGTGAAGGGGAGCCAGCACCTCCATCAGGATTGCGCTGTACAGTCCGGACATATAAAGTCCCAAAAAACCGATCAGCACCATTGCGCCCACACCGGTGGCCGCTTTCTTCCGGCTTTTTCTGCGGGCGTTGGTGGAGGAAAGGAGCATGGACTGCACGCTCACCTTTAAAAGGGCCGCGAATTTTTTTATCTTCATTCTTTTTCTCCCTCCAGCTCCAGGAAAACATCCTCCAGGGAGGAGTCGCCCACAAGCTCCACTGTGAGGCCGTTTTTGATTAGCCGCCCGTCTTTGATGATGGCGATCTGATGGCACAGCTTTTCCGCTACCTCCAGCACATGGGTGGAGAAGAACACCGCCGATCCCCCTTGGCAGAGCTCGGCCAGAAATTCCTTCATCAGATGGGAGGCGGAGGGGTCCAGCCCTACAAAGGGTTCGTCCAGGATAAGCAGGCGGGGCCTGCGGATAAAGGCGGAGATCAGGGCCAGCTTTTGGCGCATCCCGTGGGAGTAGCTGCCCACAGGGGAGCCCAGACTGCCGGTGAGCTCAAAGGCGCCGGCGTATTTTCCGATGTCGGCGGTGCGCTGTTCCGAGGAAATGTCATACAGGTCAGCGATGAAGTTGAGGTAATCAATCCCCTTCATGAATTCGTAGATGTCCGGATTGTCGGGGAGGAAGGCGGTGACGCGCTTGGCCCCGACAGGGTCCTTTTTGATGTCGTGTCCATCAATGACAATAGAGCCCTCCGTGAAATCCATGACCCCGGCCACGGCACGCAGGGTTGTGGTCTTGCCCGCCCCGTTGTGGCCGATAAAGCCGTAAATCTCCCCTGGACTCACGTGGAGGCTCAGGTTGTCAACCGCCTTTTTCCCACCGGGATATATTTTGGTGTAGTGTTCAATGTGAAGCATATGTATCCTCCTTTTAGATTGCACTTCGCAGCAGAACTTCGACAAAATTTCTCTGTGTTTCCAATAGTATCACTGTGAGAATGAAATGTCAATAGTTAAACAATATATTTCTTAAAAATATATCGTTGAGATTATCACTGCTGTCTAACGGTCAAATTTATTCTAACAATTAAAATATTATCATAATGATAATAAAAAGTCAAGTCCAATCTGAAAGGCAATCAGTGGAAGAAAAAACTAATTATGGCTTTTTGCTTCTTCGGGGGAGATGATAAGGCCGATATTGCGCAGCTTTCTGCCAGGGGCAGGGGGGTTTTTCAGCAAACCGGTAAATATCTCTGTCAGCTTTGATATAAGCTCCTTCAGCTCCTCGTCGGTCAGGTAAAGCGGGGCGAGGGAAAAGCCGCTCATCTCATGCTGAAAATCGATCTCGGTATTCCGGCAGTGCTGCTGAAACTGTCTGGCGAATCCCATCATATACTGGGTGAACATCTGCATATAGGCGGCGCTGGGGTTTCGTTCCATGATCTTTTGAATATCCGCGTTGAAGTCAGAGGCTAAGGCATAGGTACGTTCTATGGTGCCGCGAACTTGCCTTTCACTTACAATTTTCAATATCCCGTCGCCGGTCATTTTTTTCAGGTTCCGGTACAGCGTTGCCTGGGGGATATCCGTATAGATTTCGGCCAGACGCTTTGCGGTTGCCTCTCCGCTGGAGTGAATCTCCAACAGCAGGCGGCTTTTGACAGGATTTGTAAAGCATTCCATCAGTTTATCTATCATTTTAATCCCTCCTTAACGATAATATTATCATATAGAGAGTAAAAACGCAATGGCGCGGTAGACAAAAAAGGCCGGTTAAAAGGGCCGCTCCTTAAAAACGACCCCTTTCACCGGTCTTTCTTTGTAAAATATCGTTGGAATATACACAGTTATTGGCGGAGCCTTTTACTCTTGACCAACGAGGTCTGTGTCCGAAGGCGCAGGCTCCCCGCCATGAGCAGAATGCCCAGAACGCAGTAAACGAACCTTCCGGCGGCCATAGAGGAGGGGATAGAGAAGGCTGGGTCAAGCACTCCCAGGGTTTTGGGATAGTCCATAAAAAACGCGGTCGGAATCAGCAACGCCCAGTTTGGCAGCGGCAGAAACGCCGAAAGAAGCACAACTCCTATCACCCCGTAAACCGCCCATCCTCTCCACATTCCTACAACCATTCCCAGTCCGGCTGTGAAGAGCAACGCGGGAACAAGTACCATCAGCCCAGGCAGCAGCCATTCTCCAACGGGAATGTTTTCAAGGCGAAATAAACTCCCCAAAAAGATGTATCCCAGCAGGCAGCAGACAGCCGACATCAGGAAAACCCCGGTAAAGATCGCCCCGCACCGGACAAAGCGGTACAGCCCCGGAGGGACAGGAGCGGCGGAGGTGAGGGACTGGGTCATTTTCTCCTGCTTGGAGGAAAGGTGGGCGATGAAAAATAGAAGAATTGCCGCGAGCATGGGCAGCAGAGAGGACAAATAAAACCCGAAGCTCCAGGGGGAAAAGGGGGCGGTATTGGCGATTCCCAGGATGACCGATCCCCGAAGAAGCATATAGCCGTAGCATAATGTCACAATCATCAAAGCGGCGAAAAAACGGTTGAAGAGCAGCTTTTTCAGCTCGTACCGGAAAATTTTAATCATAGTGGAATTCCTCCTTGGATACCCCGCAGGCGTTGAGAAAATCGTTGAAGCTGATATAGGGCGGGGCTTCTGTGCCGCCGTTTTGGTATAGCTTGGAAAGGGCCGCGTCCAGCTTGTCTTCCCCGATTTTGTCCGCTATTCGCTTAATCATCAGGGCAGTTCCGTCGTATAGGTTCACCCCGTGGATGGTGGAGGCGATGTCGGCGGCGAATTCCTCTGGCAGAATCTCCATGTATTCGGGGTGGCGGACATAGAAGGAGTTGTTGGCGTCGTCAACGGCGGCCTGCCATTTGTCCACATAGTTCTTTTGGGCGTAGTCCTCGCCCCGCAGCTCTTTAATTAGGCGGTAGCTGGTGTAGGTGGTGATTCCTTCGTCGGTCCAGTAGGGTTCGCTAAAGTCCATCATCTGCGAGCCAAGTCCCCACCACTGATGGATGATCTCGTGGGCGAGGACCTCCGCGCTGGAGGAGCCCTTGTCCGGGTCGGAAAGGTTTTCGCTGCTGAAATAGCTTTCCCCCATCACGCTGAGGGTGGACCAGGCAGCGCCGCCAAAGGTGAAAACGCTGTCCTGAAGAATTTTAAAGGGCTGGTCCTCCGTAAAGGAGCGGAGGCCGTAATGTTCCGTACAATAGCGGACGGCGGCTTCCATAATGTCGATTGCTCCAAGGTCTTCCATCTGTTTTTCATAGTTGCGGCTGTAATAGAACCAGATGGGCATACCTCCGCCCTCCAGGGGGCGCCTGACATAGTCGGCGGCATAGAGCATGATGCGGTCACCCTCGTTGGTGAGGAGCCAGTCCTTGGTGCCGTTCGGGTTTTCCTGGAGAAGCTGAGGCGCGTCGCCGGTGGTAACAGGGGTGAGCGTTGCCGGAAGGGTGATGTTCAGCGAAATCTTTGGAAGTTCTTCTGCGGCATAGTCGCTGAAACGAGGGGCAAGGTTGGCGCTGGACAGATCAATATAGTTCCTGCTGATGACCGCTCCGCCAAAGGTGTCCTGCATAACGTTCCAGGTCTTGGGTGCGCCGCTGTATTGGATTTCCAGCGCAACGTTTTCGGAGGAGGGGATGGTGCATTTGATTTCCCGCGAGTTGATGTAATCGTTTTCCAGATCGGTCCAGGGAATGTCCTGCCCGTCAATCCGCATAGAGTGGATACGATAGCCGGAGTTGAGATTAAAATAGATTTCCTGAGGCTGGCCAGTGATGTTTTTTATCTGATACTTCGCGCTGCCGGACAGTGTCCCCCACAGGTAGCTGGTGATATCCACATCCAGTTTGACGTCCATGGGATATACCCCTTCCACATAGCGGTCTGGTTCCTCCACCTCCATCCAGTTGACGGGGGTGTGGTCGAAAAGGGGCTGGAACCGCCATAAAAGGGCCCCCGCCGTAATCAGGGCCAGAGCCGCCGCCGGGGCGGGGAGCAGCCGCTTGGCGTTGGCGGCAAAGGAACCTGCAATTCCCTTCCCATAGCGGCGGACGCAGAGCAGGGACAGCAGCCAACCGCCGCCTAAAATCCCCAGCCAGACGGCGCGGGTATACAGGGCGGAGCGAAACAGCGGCGCGTTGGAAAAGTTGTCGGTGAGGGCGGGCAGAGCGGGAAGGCTCCACTGCATAAAGTTGTTGCCTTTAAACCAACTTCCCCGGCTGACCAGCAGGAGGGCGAGGACGGCGAGAAAGCTTGCGTCCACCCTCCCCACAAGCTGGTAAAACAGGGCGGCGGCTATGGCCCCCATCCAGAGGGCGGGGAGCAGTAGTAGGAAAAAGCTTCCCAGATAGGTGGGAAGGGAAAAGACAATGTTCAGCTTACCATAGATATAGGGGAAATATATCAATGCCATAAGTATCGAAATCCCCAGGGCGGCGGTGTTGATTGCCAGCAGCTTGGCGGCATTCAGCGCCAGGGGGGAAACCGCGCTGTCTGTCAGCAGGTGTACACCGCTGCGGCGGGTGCGGTCCAGCTCGTAGAGGGTGAGGATGGCGAACAGCACCGTCCCGGCAATGGCCCCGGAGGCGACGGGCCGTGCCAGATAGAGGGAGGACATGGTGTCTCCCATGACAAAAATGAAATTCCCCATGGGAGCGGCCAGGGATACGGCGAAAATCAGCCAGGAGAAGGGGGAGCGGAGTAGCTTGTGCAACTCGACCCGATAACAGCGAAGAAATGAACTCATAGCTTTCCGCCCTCCCGTTCCATCAGGTAGAGGTAAGCGTCCTCCAGGGTGGGCTCGGCGAGGACGGCAAAGTCGGGGAGCTGTTCCGCCACAATGCGGCAGACAACGCCCTTGGCGGTGTGGATGCGGGAGGTGACAGCGGCTTTGCACTCTGACAACCGCGCTTCCTCCCGAACCGTTCCCACGTGGCCCTGGGCCAGGGAAATCAGGTCCTCCGGCTTTCCGTCAAAGAGGATGCGTCCACCGCCCAGGAGGATAAACCGGTTGCACACCGACTGAACGTCCTCAATAATGTGGGTGGAGAGGAGGACAAGCTTGTTCTGGGCAGTCCGGGAGAACAGGTTGCGGAAATTGACCCGTTCCTCAGGGTCCAGGCCGACGGTGGGCTCGTCCAGAATCAGAAATTCCGGGTTTCCCAGCAGCGCCTGGGCGATGCCCACCCGTTGGCGCTGGCCGCCGGAAAGGGTTCGGATTTTCGACTTCCTCTGGGGGAGAAGGTTGGTATCGGCAAGGGCCCTTTCGATTGCGGCTTTGCTGCCGGAGATTCCCTTCAGGGCGGACATATAGTCGAGGAATTCCCAGACGGAGAGCTCGTCGAACAGGCCGAAGGATTGGGGGAGATAGCCCAGCCGGGATTTTAATTCCTGTTCCCTTGCGGCCAGCGGCGCGCCGTCAAAGGTGATGGTCCCGCCGGTGGGCAGGAGGGCGTTGGTCAAAAGCTTCATCAGGGTGGTTTTGCCCGCCCCGTTGGGGCCCAGGAGGCCGATGAGATTTGGGTTGGTCAGGGACAGGTCCACGTTATCCAGGGCTTTTTTGCCGTTGGGGTAGACCATGGACAGGGAACGCATTTGGATTTCCATGAGAATCTTCCTTTCGTCTGCGAGAATAAGGGGCAGCTTTGCTGTCCTATTTGAGGATAAGGCTGTTTTATGGAGTTCTCATGGAGATTGTATATTGTTTTGAAGGAATGAAAGAACCCCTTTACTTTTACGCTTCACAATGGTAAAATAAAGGTAAGTGATTGCGATGCAAAGGAGGAGCAAAATGTCAGAGGTCTATAAAATCGACCAAAAAGAGGAGCTGATCGGCGGCAGGATGGTGGCCATGTCCCCAACGGCGTCGAATCATAACCGAATTTCACGCAATATTCTGGGAATCTTCTGGAACTACTTGCAGGGGAAAACCTGTGAGCCCTTCGGCGACGGGGAGCTGGTTTATCTCACGGAGGAGGATGAGTTTATCCCGGACTTTATGGTGGTCTGCGACCCGGATAAGATTAAGTTCGACGGGATACACGGCGCGCCGGACCTGGTGGTGGAGATACTCTCCCCCAGCACGGCAAAGGTTGACCGGACGCATAAAAAGGACGTTTACGCTAAGAGCGGCGTCCGGGAATATTGGACTGTCAGTCCAAACGACAAAATCATCGACGTTTTCCGAAGCAATGGACAGGGTGAATTTGTTTTCCACGACACCTACACCTTTTTTGCCGACTGGGAGCTGAAGAGGATGACCGAGGAGGAGCGGCAGGCGGTTGTGACCCATTTCAACTGCTGTCTGTACGACGATTTCGACATTTACCTGGACGATATCTTCTACAAGGTTCCATAGTCTGCCAAGGCAGATGATATTATTACATGATACGAGGAGAAAGTGACATGAACAGCAAAATCAGGGAGCTTCCGGTGGAGTTCCTGTTTCAGGCGATTCTCAAGCTGGAAACCATGGAAGAGTGTTATGATTTTTTTGAGGATTTGTGTACAGTCCAGGAGCTGAAGGCCCTGTCCCAGCGCATCCAGGTTGCCAAAATGCTCAGCGATCACAAGGTCTACAGCGAAATTGTCGAGGAGACGGGCGCCAGCACCGCAACCATCAGCAGGGTGAACCGCTCCCTCAGCTATGGCTGCGACGGGTATAAAACGGTGTTTGAAAGGTTGGGCAAGTAATGGCGGGCTACGGCGGTTTTTCCTGCTTTTATGACCGGCTGACGGAAAATGTGGGCTATCCCGCGCGGGCGGCGTATTTTGACGAGTTAATCCGCCGGTGGGCCGCCCGCCCGGCGGAGCTGGTGCTGGACCTGGCCTGCGGAACCGGTTCCCTCTCCCTGGAGCTGGCCCGGCTGGGGTATGATGTGATCGGGGTGGACGGTTCTCCGGATATGCTTGCCGAGGCGATGGAAAAAAAGCTCCGGCAGCAGGCGGACGTCCTGTTTCTGTGTCAGGACATGGACGGGCTGGACCTGTATGGAACCGTTGACGCCGCCGTCTGCGCCCTGGACAGCCTCAACCACATCACCGATGCCGGGACAGTGCAGCAGGTATTCGACCGGGTGTCCCTGTTCCTTGCGCCGGGGGGCGTATTTCTTTTTGATGTCAACAGTCTATACAAGCACAGGGAGATTCTGGCGGGGCAGACCTTTGTCTATGACTTTGGGGACCTTTACTGCGTCTGGCAGAACGCCTGCGAGGACGGGGAGACGGTGGACATCTCCCTGGATATCTTTGCCCAGGAGGAGGGGGAAGGGTACCGGCGGTACACCGAGAGCTTTTCCGAACGCGCTTATTCCCACGAGCAGATACTGGAGTTCATCGAGAAAAGCGGGATGAAGCTGCTGGCGGTGTACGGGGACGATACATTTAACCCTCCCGCCGGAACGTCCCAGAGGCTGATATACGCGGCGCTCCAGCCAAACCCCCGGTAGGGGGCGGTTTTGGCGCTGCAAATTGTATGTATGGAAGGATTGGAAAAATATGGGAAACATGGTGAGGATGATCTCCCAGGACGGCGGGGCATTCTGCATGGCGGTGGATTCTACCGATATGGCCGCCCAGGCGGAGCAGTACCACAGAACCTCGGCGGTGATGACCGCTGCACTGGGGAGGCTGCTCACAGCCGCCTCCATGATGGGGAACCTGCTCAAGGGGGAGAAGGACACCGTAACCCTTCGCCTGGCCGGGGACGGACCGGCGGAGGCAATGATTGCGGTGGCGGATTCCCGCGGGAACGTAAAGGCGTATACAGGCAACCCGGTGGTGGAGCTGCCCCTGAACCAATACGGCAAGCTGGATGTTTCCGGCGCGGTGGGGAAGACGGGCACCCTGACCGTAATAAAGGACCTGGGAATGAAGGAGCCGTATATCGGGCAGACGCCCATTGTCTCCGGGGAGATTGCCGAGGACATCACCAATTACTTTGCGGCCAGCGAGCAGACGCCCACGGTCTGCGCCCTTGGGGTGCTGGTCAACCCGGATCTGACGGTACAGGCCGCAGGGGGATTCCTGGTACAGCTTCTGCCGGGGGCGGAGGAGGGAATCATCGACCGGCTGGAGAAGAACATTGAGGCCATGCCGCCGGTCTCCCGGATGATAGCGGATGGGGTGACGCCGGAGGAGATATGCCGCAGGGCGCTGGACAGGTTTTCCCCGGAGCTGCTGGATGAACAGCGGGCGGTTTACCGGTGCGATTGCAGTCGGGAGCGGGTAGAGCGGGCGCTGCGCAGCCTGGGGAATGAAGAACTGGAGCAGATGGCCCAGGAGCAGGAGATCACCCAGGTGGAGTGCCATTTCTGTGATAAGAAGTACCGGTTTACCAGGGAAGAAATCCGAAAGCTCGCCAACCAAAAATAAATCAAAACCCCAAACCCGCCCAAGACACCGCCGCACATAAGCAATAATTTTCTCTGTTTCAGGCTTGTTTTTTGGACAAATACACATTATAATAAATTCAATGGGTATATATATTTATCTAAATGGACAATTTGAAAGGTGGTACAGCGACAATGTATGATGTTTCCAAGGGCTACGAAGCCGCAAAGGAATTCTATGCCCAGTATGGCATAGACGTGGACAAGGCGATTGAAATCTGCGACAGGGTTCCTCTTTCCATCCACTGCTGGCAGGGGGACGACGTCATCGGCTTTGAGAAGTCCGCAGGGTCCCTCACCGGGGGCATCCAGACGACCGGAAACTATCCCGGCAAGGCGCGCACAGCCGACGAGCTGCGGGCGGACCTGGACTTTGCCATGAAATTCATCCCCGGCGCGAAGAAGGTAAACCTCCACGCCAGCTACCTGGAGGCGGATACCTTTGTGGACCGCAACGCCATCGAGCCCAGGCACTTTGAAAAATGGGCCGACTGGGCGGTGGAACGGGGAATTGGTCTGGACTTCAATCCCACCTACTTCTCCCACCCCAAGAGCGAGAACGGGACCCTTTCCTCCGCAGACGAGGAAACCCGGAAATTCTGGATTGAGCACGGCATCCGCTGCCGGAGAATCGGCCAGTACCTGGCGGACCGCACCGGCAAGCCCTGCGTCATCAACCACTGGACCCCGGACGGCGACAAGGAATTCCCTGTAGACACCCTGGGCCCCAGACTGCGCCTGAAGGACAGCTACGACCAGATTTTTGAGGCCACCAAGGACGTGAAGGACGTCATCGACGGCATCGAGTCCAAGGTGTTCGGCATCGGCCTGGAGAGCTATACCGTCGGCTCCCATGAGTTCTGCATGGGTTATGTGATGAGCAAGCAGGTGGACCACATTATCATGACCCTGGACACCGGACATTATCACCCCACCGAGGTGGTTTCCGCCAAGCTGGGCGCGGTGTTCGCCTTCTCCAACGAGGTGCTGCTCCATGTTTCCCGCCCCATTCGCTGGGACTCCGACCATGTAGTGGCCTTTGACGACGAGACCCGCGCCATCATGGAGGAGCTGGTCCGTCTGAACAAGCTGGACCACACCTATATCGCCACCGACTTCTTTGATGCGTCGGTCAACCGTACCGTTGCCTGGATGACCGGCCTGCGCAATGTGAGAAAGGCCATCCTCAGCGCCCTCCTCCAGCCGGTTGCCCTGATGAAGGAGATTGAGGCCAAGGGCGACGTCTCCGGACGCCTCGCCATGGTCCAGGAGTTCAAGGCCGCTCCCTTCGGCATGGTATGGGATTACTACTGCCAGAAGAAGAACGCAGGCGTCGGCCTGGAGTGGCTGGAAGCCGCCAGAAAGTATGAGAACGAGGTTCTGTCCAAGAGATAGTACCGGATACATCGCTGACAAAATCACAAGCTCCGGGAGTCGCTCCCGGAGCTTGTATTGTTTTATTCATCGTTGGAGAGGCGCATTGCCTTCTATTTTTTCTTCCGCTGGGCGCACTGGGGACAGAGCCCAAAAAACTCCAGATGGTGCCCGGTGATGTGATAGCCGGTTGACTGGGACAGGGATTCCTCCAGCACATGGAGGGGACACCCGTCCACCGGTACTACCTGGCTGCAATCGGTGCAGATGAGATAGTGACAGTGGCGGCTGTTGTTGAGCTGGTAGTGAATCACCCCGTCCGCCCCGGCACTCTTTAAAAGCAGCCCTTTTTCCGAAAGGGCCCCTACTGTGCGGTAGACGGTGGACAGGCTTGTGTGGATGGTCCCGGAGGAGGAAAGGGCCTGATACAGTCCCTCCGCAGTGACGGGGCCCTGGGCAGTCTCCAGATAGGCAAGCACCGCGATACGGCATTTTGTACGCTTCAGCTTGTTTTCTCTTAAAATATCGCTCATGGACTTTCCCGCCTTTCAGTCAAAGTCGTTTTATATAGGTTATTATACTACCTGGGGAGGCCGGTGTCAAATGACGGGATGGGTTTTTCTGTGGCTGGCGCTGTGGACTTTTCTCCCTTTCAGTGGTATAATGGTCAGTGACCAATATCAGGACTACCTTCAGACTTTTCGGAAAGGAGTGCTTTTCATGGCAAATATCCACGACGAACATCGCCAGAGACTACGGAAACGCTTCCTTCAGGAAGGGCTGAGCTCCTTTGAACCCCATCAGGTCCTGGAATTGCTCCTGACCTACGCCATCCCCAGAAAGGACGTCAACCCCACCGCCCATGACCTCCTCAATACCTTTGGCACCATTGACAAGGTGTTCGACGCCCCCTTTAACGCCCTGACTAAGATTGACGGTGTGGGGGATGTAACCGCCTCCCTTCTCAAGCTGGTTCCGGAGCTATCCGCCTGTTACATAGATTCCAAAAACAAGGGCATGAAGGTGCTGGATACCACCGAAAAGCTCAAGGAATTCCTCATCCCCAAGTTCCTGGGAAAAACCGTGGAGTGCAGCTGTCTGCTCTCCCTGAACAGCCGCCTCCAGCTTCTCAATTATTCCATGATTTCAGAGGGAACCGTTACCAGCACACCCTTTCCCATCCGCCAGGTCACGGACCTTTTGCTGCGGCACAGGGCAACCGCCGCAGTCATTGCCCATAACCATCCCAACGGCTTTACCACACCCTCAAAAGCGGACTTTATTGTGACCCAGGAGCTGTACCGCTACCTGCAAAAGATGGAGGTCAAGCTGATAGACCATATCATCATATCCGGTCAGGACGGCCTTTCTATGCGGGAGGAAGGCTATTTCCAGACCTTTTAAACCATTTATCCTCCCGCGAAAAATAAAATGTAGGAGTTTTTAACATGATCATCGAACCAAAAGTAAGAGGATTTATCTGCACCACCGCACACCCCGCGGGCTGCGCACAGAATGTAAAGAATCAGATTGCCTTTGTCAAGGGCAAGGGGGAATTTAAGGGGCCGAAAAAGGTGCTGGTGCTGGGCGCTTCCACCGGATATGGGCTTTCCTCCCGGATAGCGGCGGCCTTCGGCAGCAGGGCCGCAACCATCGGCGTGGGCTTTGAAAAGCCCGCCTCCGGCAGCCGTACCGCCTCCGCCGGGTGGTACAACACCGCCGCCTTTGAGCAGGAGGCGCAGAAGGAGGGACTGTATGCAAAAACCCTCATCGGGGACGCCTTTTCCCAGGAGATGAAGGAGAAGGTAATCGACCTTATCCGCAGCGGCCTGGGAAAGGTGGATTTTGTGGTGTACAGCATCGCGGCCCCCCGGAGGACCGCCCCAGACGGGAACACCTATTCCTCTGTCCTGAAGCCCATCGGCAGGGCGTATTCCGACAAGACCATCGACCTGAAGACCCGCGCCATTGTCCCGGTCTCTGTCCAGCCCGCCAGCGAACAGGAGATTCACGACACTATCAAGGTCATGGGGGGCGAGGATTGGGCACTGTGGATGGATGCCCTGGCCAATGCGGGCGTCCTGGAGCAGAACGCCAGAACCGTGGCCTATTCCTATATCGGGCCGGAGGTGACCTACCCGCTGTACCGCAGCGGAACCATCGGCATGGCCAAGGAGGATCTGGAAGCCACCGCAAAGAAGATCAGCGAGCGGCTGGCAGGGATCAGCGGCTCCGCCTATGTGTCGGTAAACAAGGCCCTTGTCACCCAGTCCAGCGCGGCCATTCCGGTGGTCCCCCTCTATATCACCCTGCTGTTCAGGCTGATGAAGGAGAAGGGAATCCACGAGGACTGCATCGCCCAGATGGACCGGCTGTTCCGGGAAAAGCTATTTAACCTTGAAAATATGCCGGTTCTGGACGGGGAAGGCCGCCTTAGGGTGGACGACTGGGAGCTGAGACCGGAGATACAGAGAGAAATCGAAAAGAACTGGCCCGCTGTCTGCACGGAAAACCTGGAGGAGCTGGCAGATATCAAGGGGTATTGGAAGGACTTTTACAACCTGTTCGGCTTTGAGGTGGACGGGGTGGATTATTCCGCGGATATTTCCCCGGAAATGGCCATCCCAAGCGTAAATTGAGGCAGTCCTGACGGTTTGTTTTGGAGGCGTAAGGCGTTATGAAAGATTTCAGTACCCTGTTTTCCTCTGTTCTCTCCGGTGACCTTCCCGAAGCGCTGCTGAAGGGAAGGGTTCTCCGGCTACAGGCGAACAAGGCCGGCCGGACCCTGGATATCCAGGTGGGGCTTGAAGCCCTTGTGGCCCGGTCTGTCCTCACCTATGCGGAACAGCAGATCACCGAAAAGCTGGGCGTGAACCGTACCGGTCTGCATCCCCGTTACCCTTCCGGGCTGTTTACCAGCGAATACCTGCCGGAGCTGATTCCGGCGGTCAAGCGCCAGGGCGCCCTTGTCAACGGCTTTTTTGACGACGCCCATGCGGATTACCTGGAGGGGATCCTGCGGATATACCTTTCCCACGGCGGCTATGACATTCTGAAAAAGATAGGCTGCGACCGTATGATCCGCCAGGTGATTCAGGAGGAATTTTCCCTGGATGTGCCGGTGGAGTTTGATGGCGTGCTGGAGCTTTCTCAGGAGGAACGGGACAGCGTTGCCGCCATCGAACCGCCGCCGGAGGGCTTTTACGCCCTTCCGCCGGAAGCGGGCAGTCCGCCTCCTCCCTCCAGACCCTCTGCCTCCGCCGCCCCCGCCCCATATTCCGGCGGGAGCGGGGAGGGAAGGCGGCGCAGCTCCCGCCGCGGCCCCATCATGGGGGAGAGGCAGACCATGCGCGTGACCTTTGACATTACCGGTCTTCCCGTTGAGCCGGATACGATGACCGTCTTTATGGGCAAGGCGGTCCGGGACACCCCTGTGCGCCTGGACAGCATCAACCAGGACAGCGGCAGGGTGACGGTGTGGGGGGATATCTTCCTGGTGGACAAGCGGTTTTCCCGCGACGGAAGCAAGTGCATCTACGCCATCCATTTTACCGATTACACCAGCTCCAATACCCTGAAGCTCATTGTGGACAAGGACCAGGAAAGCGCCATGGACGAGCTGAAATCCGGCGTGACGGTGGCGGCGCAGGGGGAGGTGGATTACGATAAATACGACCACGAAATCGCCATCCGCCCCTATGATATCTGTCTGCTAAAAAAGAAGGAGAAAAAGGACACGGCGGAGAAAAAACGGGTGGAGCTCCACTGCCACACCAATATGTCCGCCATGGACGCGGTCTCCAGCGCCGGGGCATTGGTCCAGCAGGCGTACAAGTGGGGACACAAGGCCATCGCTATCACCGACCACGGGGTGGCCCAGGCGTTCCCCGAAGCGATGAATGCCGCCGCCAAGCTGGAGGACTTTAAAATCCTTTACGGGATGGAGGCGTATTTTGTCAATGATCTGATTCAGGTGGTAGAGGGGAAGGTTGACATTCCCTTTAACCAGGGGACCTTTATTGTATTCGATATTGAAACAACAGGGATATCCGCGGCTACAGAGCGGATGACCGAAATAGGGGCTGTGAAGATTGTAAACGGAGAGATTACCGAGAGCTTTGATACCTTTGTCAATCCCCAAAAGCCGATTCCCGCTGAAATAACCAAGCTGACCAGCATCACCGACGATATGGTTGCCGACGCGCCCCTGGAGGAGGCGGCGTACCGGAAATTCCTGGAATTCTGCGGAGACCCGGAAGCGTGCGTCCTGGCAGCCCACAACGCCTCCTTTGACACTGGCTTTATGAAGGCCGCAGCCGCCCGGCTGGGGGAGGAGTTTCCCTATACCTATATAGATACGCTACAGCTCAGCCGCAGCCTTTTCCCGGACCTGAAAAGCCATAAGCTGGACAAGGTAGCCCATTTTCTCAAGCTGCCGCCCTTCCAGCACCACCGGGCATGCGATGACGCGGAGATTCTGGGAAAAATCCTTTTGGAGATGATCAAGAGAATGCAGGAGAGGAATATTTCCTCTACCGCAAAAATCAACAGCGGACTGACCGGCGGAGACCCCAAAAAGCTGCCCAGCTATCACCAGATACTGCTGGTGCGCAATCTGACGGGGCTGAAAAACCTGTACCGCCTCATTTCCATGGGACACCTCGACTACTTTTACAAGCGTCCCCGCGTCCCCAAAAGTGAGCTTATCAAGTACCGGGACGGCCTGCTGGTGGGCTCTGCCTGTGAGGCCGGGGAGCTGTTCCGGGCCGTGGCGGAGGGCAAGCCGGAGAGGGAGCTGCTGGAGATTGCCTCCTTTTACGACTATCTGGAGATACAGTCCATTGAAAACAACCGCTTCATGATCCTGGAGGGAATGGCAAAGGATGAGGAACAGCTCAGGGAGTTCAACAAGACCATTGTCCGCCTGGGCGAAAAGCTGAACAAGCCGGTGGTGGCCACCTGCGACGTGCATTTCCTCCGGAAGGAGGACGCGATTTTCCGGGAAGTCCTCATGACGGTTCAGGGATACCCCGGCGCGGGCCAGCAGCCGCCCCTTTACCTGAAAACCACCGATGAAATGCTGGAGGAATTTTCCGCTTACCTGGGAAAAGAAAAGGCCTATGAGATTGTAGTGGAAAACACCAACAAAATCGCCGATATGGTGGAAAAGATAAAGCCCATTCCGGACGGCACCTATCCGCCCTCCATCGATGGCGCGGAGGAGGACCTCCAGCGCATCACCTGGGGGCGGGCCAAGGAGATGTTCGGGGATCCGCTGCCGGACCTGGTGAGGGAGCGGCTGGACAAGGAGCTGACCTCTATCATCAAAAACGGCTTCGCGGTGCTGTATATCATCGCCCAGAAGCTGGTGAGCAAATCCATGAGCGACGGGTACTATGTTGGTTCCCGCGGCTCGGTTGGCTCCTCCTTTGTGGCGATTATGGCCGGTATTTCAGAGGTAAATCCTCTGCCGCCCCATTACGTCTGCCCCAAATGCAAGCACAGCGAATTTATTACCGACGGCTCGTATGGCTCTGGCTTTGATATGCCGGAAAAGGACTGCCCCGTCTGCGGGACGCATATGAACCAGGACGGTCACAACATTCCCTTTGAGACGTTCCTGGGCTTTAAGGGGGACAAGTCGCCGGATATTGACCTGAACTTCTCCGGAGAATACCAGTCCCGCGCCCACCGGTACACCGAGGAGCTGTTCGGCCCCTCCCATGTGTTCAAGGCCGGTACCATCTCCACTGTGGCGGAAAAGACCGCTTACGGATATGTGAAAAAATATCTGGAGGAAAAGGGGCGGACCGTCCACCGGGCGGAGGAACTCCGCCTTGCGGAGGGGTGTACCGGGGTCAAGCGCACCACCGGACAGCACCCCGGCGGCATGGTGGTTGTGCCCAACGCCTATGACGTCTACGACTTTTCCCCGGTTCAACATCCCGCCGACTCCTCCGATTCGGGAATTGTCACTACCCACTTCGACTTCCATTCCCTTCACGATACCATCCTGAAGCTGGACAATCTGGGCCATGATGTTCCCACCCTGTATAAATATCTGGAGGACCTGACCGGCACCAGCATCATGGATGTGCCCATGAACGACAAGAAGGTCTATTCCCTCTTCACCTCCCCGGAGGCGCTGGGAGTGACCAAGGAGGACATCGACTGCAACACCGGAAGCCTTTCCCTGCCGGAGATGGGTACCCCCTTTGTCCGCCAGATGCTGGAGGAATGCCAGCCTAAGAATTTTTCCGACCTGCTCCAGATTTCCGGCCTGTCCCACGGCACCGACGTATGGCTGGGGAATGCCCAGGAACTGATTCACAACAAGACCTGCACCATTTCAGAGGTTATCGGTACCCGTGACAGCATTATGACCTATCTGATACAGATGGGGCTGGAGCCCAGCATGGCCTTTAAAATCATGGAGATCACCCGTAAGGGGCTGGCAACCAAACTGCTGACCCAGGAGCACATCGACGCCATGAAGGCCCATAACGTTCCCCCGTGGTATATAGACAGCTGCTATAAAATTAAGTACATGTTCCCCAAATCTCACGCCAGCGCGTATATCATCGCGGCGGTACGGCTGGGGTGGTACAAGGTATACAGGCCGCTGGAATACTACGCCGCTTTCTTTACGGTGCGGGGCGGGGACATTGACGCGGAGGCGGCCATTCAGGGGCGGCAGCTTGTGAAGATACGGATGGAGGAAATAAAGAACAAGGGCAACGACAGGACGGCCAAGGAGGAGGACCAATACACCAGTTTACAGATACTCAACGAGATGATGGCGAGGGGATTTTCCTTTCTGCCGGTGGATTTATACAAGTCTGCGGCGGCGAAGTATCTGCCGGAGGATGGGAAGCTGAGGCTGCCCTTTGCGGCGCTGAAGGGGCTGGGGGGGAATGCCGCCAGCGCCCTGGAGGAGGCTGGGAAGCAAGGGGAATATCTATCGGCGGATGAGATATCCACCCGGTCGGGGGTATCGAAGGCGGTAGTTGACCTATTGAGGACGGCGGGGGCATTGGACGGTCTGCCGGAGTCCAGTCAGATGACGTTTTTCTAAGGGAACAGAAAACCAACACAAATTAAAAGCTTTGGCCGCTTTCTCGAAAGTGGCAGGTTTCCAAAGGGCGGCGCCCTTTGGTCGCGCTCGCAAGCGCGAAACACCCCTGCACTAACTAAAAAACACGTTTAAGCACGCCTAAAAAGCACTAATCAAAAAGCCCGTCTTTTTCCTTCTTTGGTGGTAGACTAACTTTAGTCTTTATAAACCCATTAAAGGAAACCAGACGGGCTTTTTGTCCCAGCGAAAGGTTGGAAGCGGCGCGCAGCCGCTGACGACATCTTTCGCGGACCGGGAGATGGCGCTGAGGGAAAGGTACAGAAAAGAGAGTAAGGACGGAAGGTTTTAAGCGGTCTATTCTCAAAAAAATTCTCCGGACTGGATGTATTTATCCAGCTTTAGGAAATTGAATCTGCTATAATCAATACCAGATTGATTTTCAAAAACCAGGAGGATTTTTTATGTCGGACACATCCAAACAGGAGAAGCAAGATTTTTCAAAGCAAATATTGGAGGAGATTCGGAAGCTGCCTGAATTTAAGCAAAAGGTTGCTGTATGGTTAATACGCAACTGGGATGTGGCAGAGGCCATGTACAAACAGGAGACAGATATTTCCGATGAGGAAATAGAGGAGAAGCTTGGGAAAATGGAGGCCAAAGGAGATTATGCAGGTTATGCGCTTTATACCTGTTTGAAGTTTTTTTTGGATGAGGAGGAAAGGAAGAAGCAAAGGGGGGATATTACATGACTGAGAATTTGATATCTGAATGGAAGAAAGATTCCGCTCAAACCAAAGGATAAGATCAAGAAACCGCATTTGACAAGCAGACTCCAAACGTTTTTAACACAAATCAGAATAACCCCATTCCCCCTACAGATACTAACATCAAAAACAAGGGGGAAAACCACATGAAAATTATGATATACGGCCTGCGCCGGGACGAAGGTCCCCATGCGGCCCGCTACAGCGAAAAATTCGGCTGGGAGGTCAAAAGCTGCCACGATATCCTTCAGGAATCCACCGCCCACCTGGCAGAAGGCTGCGACGCTGTGATGATCAGCGTGAGCTGCCATGTAGACGCTGCCGCCGCGAAGATTCTGCAAAGGGCCGGGGTAAAGTATCTGCTGACCCGCTCCGCCGGGATCGACCACATCGATGTGGATACGGTTTTAAGCCTGGGAATCAAAATCGCCAACGTTCCCGCCTATTCGCCCAACGCGGTTTCCGAGCATACCGTTATGATGACCCTGGAAATCCTGCGGAATATGCGGGAGCAGCAGCGGCGCGTCGGGCAGATGGACTTTTCCATCGAGGGGATGTGTGGACGGGAAATCCACAACCTGACCACCGGCATCATCGGAACAGGCCGGATAGGGACAGCCACTGTCCAGAATTTCAGCGGCTTTGGCGGTAAATTATATGCCTATGATCTGTATCCCTCTGACCTGGTCGCTCAGTATGCCGAATACCTGCCTCTGGAGGAGGTGTATGCCCGGTCCGATATCCTTATTTTCCTCTGTCCGCTGACCGAACAGACAAGGCATATGGTTGACCGGAAAGCCATCCAGCAGATGAAGGGCGGCGTGGTTCTGGTGAACACCTCCCGTGGCGAGCTCTTTGACTGGGAGGCGGTTCGGGACGGGCTAAAGGAGGGGAAGATAGGCGGCCTTGCCTTTGACGTAATCGAAGGGGAGCGGCCATTTATCCGAAAAAACATGGAGGATACACCCTTTGAACATCCTATTTTTAAGGAGCTGTTGTCTATGCCCCGCACCCTGTATACTGCCCATGCAGCTTTTTATACCGATGAAGCAGTGGAGAACATGGTGGGGATTGCTTTTATGAACCTGAATGAATTTTTAACCACTGGGGACTGTAAGAATAAAGTCACCAAGGGAGATTAAAAAATGGGAGGGACAGCCCTCCCATTACATATTTTTGGCTATCCGTTGACTTAATAATGGAGTTATAATATAATACAGGTAAATTTATGATAGCCCTTACTTAATATTCGTCTTCACTGAATCTGTTCTTTTGGCAAATCTCATTGACAGTTATGGCAAAAATCGATCTTGAATGTAAATTAGGATTGTCGTTTTTATTTTTCTTGTCAATATATAAATTCCTCATATCAGTCCATAACCTCTGTCCTTTAATCCAGTCGATTTTTTCTGGCAGCATATAATATCCGTTTGGCTGCTCACACCATTGATAGTGTCCGGTTTTTTTATCAAAATGGATATATTCCTGTCCTTCATATCCAATGTCTTCAATATAGTTATTTACTATTGCAAAATCGCAGCTATGGATAATACGGGATTTTTTTGTATCTTTCATTTTAATTGTTAAAACCCTCGTTGAACCCTCTGGATAGTCGTATCCATATTTCACACAGACAGTTCCGATTGCACATTGAAGCATATTCTTTATTTGTTTTGGCGTATATTCATCACGCTCATCGTTGATTTCAATATCAAAATCAAAGTCAAATCCCACATTTGATTTTTGGTCATGTGTAATCATATTTCTTTTGTAACTGCCTACCACATCAAACCTAAATGTAAATTTTTTTCTTAATAACACCTGGACTTTTTTAAGAATAATCAGGATGTTATTATAAGCCTTTTGAACTTCTGGATCCCTCTTGGAAATGTAGCAAAAATCATGTTTCATAGTATTGCTTCCTTTCTATCCCCAAGCCGCCCATTTGAATTACTTTTCCAAATCGTTATATTATAGCAGATTCAAGATAATTGTCAATATTTTTTAAAAATGGGGTGTGTATTTATGCCGGAATCAATCCGAGACCAGGTTCTTCGGCTGCTGATGGACAATCCAAACACCAGCATTTCCGGGAGCGAGCTTGCGTCCAAACTCCATGTAACCAGGAGCGCGGTCTGGAAAGCTGTGGAAGGGCTGCGGAAGGACGGCTTTCCCATTGAAGCGGTGACAAACCGGGGCTACCGATTGGCAGGGGAGAGCGGGAAAATCAGCGAGGGCGGAATACGCGCTGTTTTGCAGAGTCTTTCCCATTCGATAAAAAAGGAAAATGAATTTTGGATTGGCTGGGATATCCAGGTTTTGGATTCTGCTGTTTCCACCAACTCCTTAGCCAAGCAGGAAGCCCAAAAGGGGGCGGAACATGGAAAGGTTATCATCGCCAGGGAGCAGCTTGGCGGACGGGGACGTTCTGGGAGGACGTTTTTTTCCCCAAGGGATACAGGGCTTTATCTCAGTGTGATTCTGCGGCCTGAATATTCCCTGGAAGACAGCTTCCGGCTGACAGCCTGGGCGGCGCTGTGTGTGGCGAAAGCCATTGAACACACTGCCCAAGCGCCGGAGGGGACTGTCCAAATCAAATGGATTAACGACTTGTTTCTGGATGGGAAAAAGGTCTGCGGCATTTTAACCGAAGCTTCTATGGATTTGGAAATGCGCAAACTGGAATATGCGGTAATCGGGGTAGGGCTGAACCTGTCCACACCAGCTAAGGACTTCCCGTTGGAGCTTCAGGACAAGGCGGTATCTCTGGAAACGGCTTTGGGCAAAAAAACACCGCCTAACTCCCTGATTGCCGCCATTTTGATGGAAATGGAGAACTCTTTGGCGGAAATTCCGGAACCGGGCTGGATGGAGGACTATAGACGGCGCTCCCTCCTGACGGGAAAGGAAATTGAAATTCTGCGGGAGGGAGAATGGCATGGATGCAGGGTTCTGGATATTGGTATGGACGGAAAGCTGGAGGTGGAGTATTTGGATGGGACAAGGGAAAGGTTGGTTTCGGGGGAGATACGGTATTTTGAACAGTCCTTTTAAAGTGGGGAAAATGAGAAAAAGCATAGAAACAATTGACATTATATGCTTTAGAACATATAATTGGATTAGAGAAAGCAGATAACTGGATTCATTAAAAATCAGGTATGTGTATGGGCGGTGCAGATGATATGCCTAAAAAACAAGATTTAGTAGAAAAATTGTGCAGGAAACCAAGTCCTAAAAATTTTACGATGAGAGAATTGGACCTCTTAATGGGAAAGTGCAATTGCAAAAAATTTTCAGGAGGCAGAGGCTCTGGAATAGGCTACGTTCATAATGGAACGTCCAGAGTACTGCAATTTGACCAACCACATCCGGGAAATGAACTATACCGATATCAAATCAACAAAACAATAGAGTTTCTCAAAGAAATCGGCGAATTATAATTAAAAGAATCAGGAGTGATTATGATGAATTCAATGCTGGAATATAAAGGATACCATGCTTCTGTTGCATTTGACGCCGAAGATAATCTGTTTATAGGAGAGGTATATGGCGTCGCGGATTCCTTGAATTTTCATGGCACATCTGTTGAGGAATTAAAGGAAATGTTTAAGCAATCTATAGATAATTACCTGGACTTATGTGAAAAGATAGGAAAAAGTCCGGATAAAGAATATCAAGATACATTTCATGTCACCGTTTCCCCTGAAATGTACCGGCAGGCAGTGTCGCAGGCAGCCAGACAAAATATAACGCTCAATCAGTATGTTATAAAGGCGATTGCCCAATCTCTAAATAATCCAATTTAATACGATACAGCTTTAGAGCCGGAAACCATATTGATTTCCGGCTCTTTCCATTAGCATCTTCTTTTAGATTCCCTTCTGGGAGAAGAACCGCATTGTTTTATTAAAATCAGCCGCAGAAAATTCATAATTGCTATGGCGTATGGAAGCATTTATGTATTAAAATGACCCTGATATGGAAAGGGGTGTTATCTATGTATCAGATAAAGGCCAAAACGATTATCCTTTCTGTTTTATGCTGTCTTGCCCTTGCGGGATGCAGTGCGGATGCGGAGAATCTTTCGTCAAAGGATACTGTCAGCCAGGAGGCTTCCTCATCGACAGAATCAGAAGCGCCTTCTTTGCCGGAGCGTCAGCCGGAAGGGGAAACGGAACAGGTCCCGGAGAAGATGTCCCTGGAACAGGCGGTTGTGTCCGCCGTCCTGGAAGAGAACCGGGGGAAATACTTTCCCGGAGAATACCAGGGAGCGGGCTGTAAAATCTTTGAAACCTTTGAAGAGGGGGACAAGCTGGCGGTATACGCCCTGATTGAATACATTGAGTACGGCTTTGAGGATAACCGCTTTGTCAACGTCAGCGGGACCCGCGCCCGCGTGCTGCTGGATTTCCAGACGGGGCAGGATACTTATGCCTTAACCGGATATACCGTTTTGGACCCCACCTCCGGGTTGAGCGACGCAGAGCTGGAAGCGTTGATGGCCCCGCTGAAGGAAACGGGAAAGGAATATCTCTACACAGACAAGGATTTCGACGAGCTGCGGGAACAGGTTGAGGCTGGCGCGAGGGAGTACCTGAAATCCATCGGCAGGGAAGGGGAGGTGTTTGAAAGGGATTCCCATGACGATGGGTTTATATCTTTTCGCAATGACGAAGCGTATAATGCGCTGACTAAGGATTTGGAAATCAGCGATTACCCCGACTGGGAGGGGACGCTGGAAAAGATAGAGGACGGGACAAGGTATGTCTATCAGGCGCATTTTAACGCTGAATCCAATCAAATTGAATATACCAAAACCAATTATGATACCGGTGAGACGGTTGAAAAAATAACGGCTGATGCTGCGATGGGGGAGCGTATACCATGAAAAGCAATGGAGGGTAACAAATGACGGTAAACCTATTCTCAATGACTTGCGGGAGATGTGTAGGACAATGAAAGAAGTGATCCTCAGCAGCGACAATGAGGCAAAAATCTACCTGGTTCCTGATACTGTGGCAGATCATCTGGAAGATTACTGCCTGGATTTTTCGGTAGAATGGATTTGGGAAAGCCCCGAAGCCGCAAAGTACAGGCAGAAAATGCGGGGGACAACTGTGGCGGTTTATACAGAACGGGATTTTATTGATTACCTGAACCAATGGATTTTCCCGGAGCAGCCGTCCAAGCTGGTAAAGGGGCTTGGCTGTTCCTGCGGGGAAATCCCGGACAAATACAAAGACCGCCCGCAGTTCAACTTCTGAAAGCGGATGGCAGAGGGTTTTATTTTTGGTTAAAGGCGGAATTTCCCGCATAGGGGAGGATTGGCTCCGTTAATTGGAATTCAAAGGTTTCCCTGTTTACTATGCCAACCGTTTCATCACTGTCATACAGCTTTAACAGGAATTTGGCCATCTGTGGGGCAGTGTGGTAGATGGGAAAACGCTTATGGTAATCGTATTCGCTGACGTGGTTGGCGGTTTTGCCGAATTCGGTTTCGGTGGCGGCGGGGGCTAAGACCTTCGCTTTCATTTTATAATGGGCGGCTTTTAATTCTTGCGCCAACCCCTCCGTAAAGGCGCTGACATAGAATTTTGACGCGCAGTATGTCACCGCGCTGGGTACTATCGTGTACCCGCCGCAGGAGGAAACATTGATAAGCTGCGTTCCCTCCACATCCTTATAATCATGGATAAACAGGGTAGAGAGGATTGTCAGGGCGTTGACATTTAAAGCGAGAAGGCTTTCGGCCCACTTTAAATTCTGTTCTGCAACGGAACCGTAGCAGCCGATTCCCGCGTTGTTGATCCAGGTTTCCAGCGGATACCCTTTCAGGCTTTCATAGAACCGGTACACATTTTCTAAAACAGATAGATCGGTATCCCTTATTATAACATCCGCTTCGGGATGGGAGGTAAGGATTTCCTCCTTTAACTCTTTCAGCCTGTCTCCGCGCCGGGCGGTGAGAATCAGGTTTTTGCCTCGGCTTGCAAAGGCCTTTGCCGCTTCATAACCGATGCCGGAGCTTGCCCCGGTGATGACAGTGTAGCTTTTGGAGCTTGTATCCATAAAAAATCCCCCTTTATTTTGGTGTAACTCAAGTATAGAATGTTGAGTTTACTCCATGTCAAGAGGGAATTCTATCATTTTTGGGTGTGATTTTAAGATTTGGCGCTTATGAGCCTTGCTCAGCTTTCAGCTTCTTTACCTCATCAAGGGGGAGGCCTGAGATATTAACAATTTCCTCTAACGCATACCGCCTTGCTTTCATCATTCGGAGTGCAATTTCTTTCATGGTTTCTTTGCGTTCCCGAGTACGCATATCCTCAATTACCTTACACATTTCACTAACCCCCTTTGGATTGTTCTTCAAATATCTGGTGCGTTCAGCCAGTAACTCGAAATTCATATCTGCGGCGTCGGTGCAGTTAAAATCATGTATCAGTTTTCCAATGTCGGAATCGCCCCGGTACTCGCCGTTCACATAGAGAATGTGTTCTCCGTCTTCAAAAGGTTTACCTGTCACAAGGTTGATACGTTCGATTGGATAAACTGCTTCGCCCATTCCATAAAAGTCTTTTTCTGTGATAAAAATGGTAAATGTCTCCGGAAGTTTTAAGCAGAATTTTCTCTATGTTTATATTACCACAATTTTTTTTGCTTTTCAAGAACCATGACGCACCAGGGCAGAGCTTCAGTCACTTTTTAATACCCCGACCAGCGGCCTGATAAATTCCTCAGAGGAGATGTCATAGGACTGTGAAATCATCTTTTTGAACACCTCGTCGTCGGAGCGCCTGCTCATCACCGCGGCGGCGGCTTTCATCATGGCCTTGTCCAGAAAACCCATTCTCTCATAGCTCAGGCCGCCCTGCATATAGAAATGAGGGATATGCTCCATTTCCTCTGCGGATAAATTGTTTTTCCACATTTCCGCAATGGTTCCCTCTGCCGTATTGGGCATAGCGCCTACCGCAAACAGAATAATCTGCCGGGCTCCGCCTTTTTGCGCCATCGCCTTTGCCCTCTGCCAGCCGTCGATATGCCCCGCATGGAGCCGTCCGCCAAATACAACCGTTTGATAGGGGGACAGACTTTCGGCAGACGCCTTTTGGAGCTCCTCCAGGGCGCTGCCGGTTTCCTTTGCAATCAGTTCCGCATATTTTTTCGTAAATCCTGTGCAGCTTTTGTAAACAATGACAGCTTTATTTTCCACTTTTCTGCTCTCCTTCTACTTTTTGAATTTGCCTTAAAAAGGCTTCATATGCGGTCTCCTGTAACGAATCGATATCCTCCGCGGGGATGCCCGGCGCTGTCACCGAGAGGATGGTCCCGATTCCGATGGTATAGACCAGCATATGGAGGTGAAGCTGTTTCGCCTGGTCAAGGGTGAGATTCAGACTTTTTGCAATAACCTCAGCGGTTCGGGGAGATGCTTCGGCGCGGTAGAATTCTTCCAAAGAAGAAATCCCGTCCCGCCGGTGAAGGGTGAATATTTTAAAGAGATTCGGTTCTTCCTTTGCCAGCTGGAGATAAGCGCGCCCCGTGCTGCGGAACAGGTCCTCCTCATTGATGCGGGCGGCGGCGTATTCGCGGACAAAGCTGTCTACCCGCTCCGCCACATCCTTTCTCAGGCTTTCCATGCTTTGGCAATAGCTGTAGATTGGCTGTACGGAACAGCCCAGTCTGTCGGCGATGTTTTTGACCAGCACCTGCTCCATTCCTTCCTCCCGCGCCAGGGTGAAGGCGGCTTCAACCACCATTTCCTTTGTGATTTTTTGCTTGGGCATGGCTGTCCTCCTTATAAAAATAATTTATATAATTTATTTATATAAATTAATTATACACCTGTAGGTAATAGCTGTCAAGGAATTTTATATAAAGTTAAAAAGATGGGATACGGCAAAGACTGCCGTATCCCATCGCACCGGTGCAGCTGGATGCCCTTTTTATGGAACAATCAGTCACAGCAGTTGTTGCAGCCGCAGCCACAGCCACAGCCGCCATTGCCTTCGCCGCCGCAGCAGAACAGAAGGATGAGGATGATCAGGATAATGATGCAGCAGCTATTGCCGCCAAAGCCGGTATTGCACATGGAAAAAACCTCCTTTAAATATGGCACGGTGCTTCTTAAAGTTATGGACTTTGGGGATTCCGGGAGGGCAGAGGAGCGCGGGAGCTTTTCAAAGCTCCGAAGCGCCCCTGCCGCTCTAAGGAAACAGTGTGTTTAACGAGTTGGATCAGATTAGTCGCAGCATCCGCAGCCGTTGTTGCCGCAGCCATTGTTGTTGCAGCCGCAGCCACAGCCGTTGGTCAGGGAACCGCAGATGCCGTTGCCATTGCCGCAGAAGATGAGGATCAGGATGATGAGGATGATCCAGCTCCAGGAGCCGCCGAAACAGTTGTTGTTGCACATAAGTGATGACCTCCTTTAAAATGTGGGGTTTTGCGGGTTCAACACATCATATGCAGGGGGTGAAAAATCGGTGAGAGGGAAAGAGGCAAAAAAGCGGTCCCAAGACCGGAGTGGTTTGGGACCGCTTTTTATAACGCTTTGGCATAGATAATGCTGTCAAACGTCACATCCATGTTATATTTTTTGAATTGTGACGGCTTTTCCGGTTTGAAACCAAATTTATGGAGCAGGGCGCGGGACGCGAGATTCTTCACCGCCACCTCCGCCATTACCTTTTTGGCCTGGTGCTCCTCCAGCCATTCCAGCAGCAGCGCGACGGCCTCGCTGCCAAAGCCCTTTTTCCAGTAGGATTTGTGGATGCAGTAGCCGATATCATAGGCCGCATCTCCGGAAACGGGGAAGATGCCGCAGGAACCAATGGGTTCACCGGTATTTAAAAGTTCGATGATGAGATAATAGCCGTCATCGCTTTCCTCCAGGGTATCCAGAATGCTTTGATATTTTTCATCAACGTATCCTCTCTCCGGGTCGCTCATATATTTCCCGTTTTCCGGATCAAACCACATATCAGTCATAAAGTAAAAATCGGATTTTCGGTAATTTCGGATGAGGATTCTTTCTCCAAGCAGATTGTGCTCTAATTTCATGATATTTCCTTCTTTTCCTCTTCGGCTGGTTTGCCAATCCGTACATATGTAAAGACTTTATCTATACTTACCTCATATTCCAGGCCGGAGGCTGACAGGTGGGGGAATAGTTTTTCCTCCATAGCAGTTTTGTCCATGCTGAACGAACTGATGACCCAAACGCTCCCGCCGGTTTTTACCACTCTGAGAGCTTCAGACAGAACCTTTTCCATGACTGTTTCCAGATGAAAAAAAGCGTTATAGATAACAGCAGTGTCAAAGGTCCCGTTGTCATACTCCAGGGCAGTGGCGTCCATCTGCTGAAAAACAACGTTGGGGCACTCATGAATTTTGTCATTGAGCCGGAAGTTGTCAAGATCGATGCAGTGAACT
This sequence comes from Oscillospiraceae bacterium, assembly GCA_022800935.1. Taxonomy (GTDB): domain Bacteria; phylum Bacillota; class Clostridia; order Oscillospirales; family Ruminococcaceae; genus UBA1405. Next base: position 21,711 of record JAAWRH010000008.1, on the reverse strand, counting down.
GTCGCAGCGGTTTTGGAGGCTTCGATGGAAAAATCAGCCTGTCCGCAGGCAATTTCAATCACCTGTTTGTCCGCAACATCTGACTTGATTTTGTTGATAACCTGCTGTACTCGTGTCATTGTATTTCCTCCTCACACAAAAGTAAACTTATTTTATCACTTGTGCGGAAGAGTGTCAAGATTCCACATGTACGGTTTCAAACCAATGCAGGGACCTCTGGTGTGGCGGCTTGTCCTCATCAATCCTCCATGTCGCCAAAGAGCTCCTCAATTTCTGCCTTGGTCATATAGGCGGCACCGGTAATTTTGTTATCTGCATTGCGAAGTATTTTGATGTTAGCTGTTCCAGCCGGATTTATTTGCAGTGTGTAAAAGGATTTGTTGGCCCGCTGATCCAGAAAAATGTGAACCAACTGTCCCTGATAGTAGTAATTTTTGCCATCAACCGTAACGCCTACCGCTTGATATTCCACTTTCTGTGCTTCATCCCACTCTTTTTCCTTCTCTTCTTCCAATTTGCCAAATTCATCACTCTGACCCAGGACCCCATACAGAACGGACTGGAACGCCCACTTTTCGTCTTTCAGGGATTTATCCCGATACGTTTCCAGCATCTTCCTGCTCATGTGATTAGCCAGAACGGAGAAATAGGCGATATTGCCATCCCCGTAGATTTTTTCTGCATAACGCAGAACTAAATCACAGTCCTCATCCAGCAGGCCGACAGCGGCTCCCCAAAACATGATCTGCTTATCGGTGTAAATCCTGTCCAGCCATTTGTTTTGCGCTTCTTCATCCAGCTGGGAGAAAGCAATCTGGAACAGGGGCAGACTGCCTGATTGATAGTATTGCTCTGCCTGTGAAGAAAAATCAGACTGCGTATGCTGATTCATCTGGTTGTTTTCATCCAGCCAGTGATTCATCCATTTCTCCTCCCATTCATTTGCAAAATGGGAGGCGTTAAATGTATCTGAGGTATAAATTCCCATGACACCAGAACCTTTTTGCGTTACTTTGATAAGATTACTGCCTGTACCCTCTGAAAATGTGTAGATGTTTCCATTTTTCCTGAAATTCTTTGGCTTATAAATTTCGCTCCACCGGCCGTTATCGACAATGGTTACAGAGGAGTTTTTGAAATCGTCTTTGGAAACCAACTGGAAATAGCCGCTGTTTGTCGTTGTATCCACCGATCCGGCAAAGCCCTCCGGCAGAGTCAAAAAGACAGAGGCCATATTGAAATTGCCCATAATATTCCCGGATCGGAAAAGGTTACAGGTCAAATACCCATTGTCAACATTCAGGTTCACATTGTCATAGGAAATATCAGGGATATACAGCTTGATGGTTTCGCTGTTGATGTTTGTATTTGTCTTACAGGAAATGGAAACCTTCCATTCGTTTTTTTGATTGTCAATCAAAACCTCAACCTTATAAACATTCTGGTTAAACTCTGCATATATCTTTTCGTTTTTTGGTGCAGACAACACGTTTACAGCGGCGCTGCTTACATTTACGAAAAGGGAAGGTTTGTCCGTTGTGCTGAATATTCCAGATGCGCTGACACTGTTTTCCATTTTGTAAATACCGATAAAGGACGCAACCAGAACAACCCATAATGTCAGAAGGCTAGTTAAAAATTTAGCCGTCCTTGACCGCCTCTTAAATTTCATAATCGCGCCTAACCTTTCTTTCAGAAGCTGTTTATTTCCGCTTAATGTAATGGAACCGAGAGATTCTTTATACTTTCCGACTGCCGCCATCGCGTCAAGCAGGGTTTTTCCATAGTCCTGCGCTTTGTCACATCCCATTTTGACAAGGACCGCTTCATCACAGGAAAATTCACATGCTTTGGTCATTTCACGGCCCATGAGATGGACAAGAGGATTAAACCAATGGAGACAGACTGTTATCTGAACCAGCCATTTACAGAACATATCCCGCCGTTTGTAATGGGTTAATTCGTGCAGTACAATATATTTGAAATCCCTTTCGGAAATGTCCGTGCTTGGCAGCACAATGCAGGGATGGAAAAGGCCAGTCAGCAGCGGCGAGGAGATCAGGGGATTGATGCAAAGCTCCACAGGCTTTTTAATGTTCATCTGTTCTGCGGCCAAGGAGAGCTTGTCTAAAAGCTTAACATCCGAAACAGGGGAAGAACCAGCGGTTACATACCGAAGAAAGCTTTGGTAGACCGTTATCTTCCGTATCAGGAGGAGCAATGCACCAACCATCCAGATCATCCAGAGATGTTCAGCTGCTGACAATGCAGTCTCCTGCAGGGAATAAGCGGCTTTTGGCTCCTTCGCTGGGTTATCCGTATTTTGAATGTCCGGTTCCGGCGCAGCAGCAGGAAGGCTGGAAACGCCTGAAACATCAGGAACACTCGGCTGAACCGGCAGGGGAGAGGCTTGCGTAATTGCCTGGTCGATTGCCTGATAGGTTTTCCCCATCAGATTGGTTTCCGGTCCAAAGGGGAGAAGCAGCCGCAGCACGACAACGAACCAAATATAATATTGCCATTGCCGGCTGATTTTATCTTTCCAGAAATGCTTGGCGGCAAATAGCGCCAGAATCAGCAGGGAACCGGAAAGAGACATGGACAGGAATGTTTTTAAAATCATGTTCATCGTTTTTCTTTCCCTTCTTCCAGAAGCTTTTTCAATTCTTCATATTCCTCGCCGGTCAGAAGGTCGCCTGAAATCAGGGTGGAAACAAGCCCCTTTGCGTTTCCTTCGTAAATTTTATTCAGAAAGCTTTTGGTCTGGGCTGTCTGATATTCTGTCTCCGAGACAAGGGAGGTATATTCGTTTCGGCGGCCGATTTTTTTCGCGCTTAAAAAGCCTTTATTGATGAGACGGGATAAGAGAACAATAAGCGTGTTTTTCTGGCATGGCCTGCCTTTGGCTGCAAGTCCCTCCATAATGTAGGGGAACAGCGTTACCTCCGATGGGTTTCCCCATACAATTTTCATAATTTCAAGTTCTGCGTCGGATATCTGCTGGACCATGAAATTTCCTCCTTTATGTATAACATATTGTTGACAATTAAAATATAACACAATGTTGTATGTTTGTCAAGAAAAAATTGACGGGGCGGCGTTTTCTGAGGCGGAAAAGGAAACGCCGCCCTTTTCTTTTTGGGCGGCGTATTTGGTAAGACTGGCACTCTGTTTTTCTGTTCTTTAAGGTGTCTCTCTTTGTCGGGCACGGCAAGGGACATCATATTTTGAATTAAAGCTTTACATAATATCCATCAAGGCAAGAAGTATTTTCTTTTGCTCATTGGTGAGGGCGTTCCATTTAGAGAACAGTTCAAATAGAAGGGAGGAAAATAGCGTCCTTATCCCTAAATCTGAATAAAGGAGAAAAATATGTTACGTTTTCAAAATGGGAGATTTTATACCCATGGGGTTTCATTCACTATGCCAGATGGTTTCCTTATGGAAACGGAGCCAGAATTTGTGCACCAATATGGCATCAGCGCGTGGTCTCCAGATGAATCCTGTTATGTAGAATGGGATGTAGAGGAAGATTGTACTGGCACAGAAAGTGAATTACAGGCTCTTTTTGTAGAAATCTCCCCAATACAGCAGTTGTCTGAAATACAACCTGTTACTGTAAATGGACTGTCAGGACATCAGGTGATATATCAAAGTGCAGGTATATATTTCTTGGAAGTTCGTCTTTCATTGTCAAAAAGGCGGTTTTCCTTATAACAGATTGTTTTTTTAACATTCATCCAAGGAAGCGGTATACAGCGGAATTGGGAACCAGCTTTGAAGGAAGGGGAACCGCCTTGCCTCCTCCCTCCGACGCGGGCTGAAGGGAGCGGTCAGAAATTCCACCGCTTCCAGATTTCCCAGAGAAATCACAGGAGCAGAAAGGTGAGGGGAGACAGGGCCAACGGTGATTTTTCCATCCCGAACCTCCACAGCCGTTTGCTTTCCGTCTATATTCAAAATGATGCTTCCCTCCTGCAAAGTGCTGCAGCTTTGCTTCACCTTCAAATAAGCGGAAATCACCCTGTCGTAATGGAATATCCGATAGTTGGAGCTGCAAACGATGGAGCTGTTCTCGCACACAGAGGAGAGAAGAGAAAGCCTCTTTTCTTCGTAATCCGCCGCCTTGAGAACAGCCCGGTCCATATGCAGGGATTCCATGGCTGACTTTACGGCGGGGAGCAGTTCTGCTTCATTCCCCAAAACGAACTCAAAAAATGTTTTGCCGCCTACGGAAAAGTAGCCCTTCATTTCTCCATCCGCCAGAAGGGCATAGGGGATGCCGTTCCAGTTGTGCAGTATGGCAGGGAATTCCTCCCGGTTCCGTATACCGTGGATATGCTGCCGTTGGAACAGAGAGTAGGCGCAGTCCCACTGCTCCTTCCCCATTTCATCCAAAGGGACGACCTTTATCGGGGATGCAACGTCCTTAAAGGCGTGGCGGAGGTTGGAACGGTTAAAGGAAAAGCCGTATTCTATCCCGCCGTTTTCAAAGCCAAAGTATTGGTATCTTTGCCGCTGTCCCCCCAGAGCCGCAAGGTCTGTACCGTCCTTTTGCATGTCCGCGATGGCGGCGTTCATTAGGCGTTTCATGTATCCCTTTCCCCTGGAATAGGGGTGTACCGAAACGGTTCCGATAAACGCCAGCTTTAAAGTTTCTTCTCCAACCTTGGTTTCCATGGGATAGGAGCACACCATAGCCTTTATTTTGCCGTTTTCCCGAATCAGATAATGAAATGCTTCGCTCGCGCTTTCGGGACCGTACAGCCTTGGAACCATCTCTATGAAGTTGTGGGGCTCGTGGTCAAAGCTGAAGACATAATTGGCAAAGTCCAGGATATCCTCTCTGTCGTTTGCTGTACCTTTACATAGAAGCTCTGTCATTTAAAATCTCCTTTTTTACCGCGAAGTTTTCCGCGCCTTTATTATCAGCATCATGGGCCGGCGGAGCTCGTCCCTCATTCCGGGGAGATCGAGCATAGAGGGATCGGGCTGGGGCTCTGTGACATGGCACAGAGAAAATCCAGCTTCTGTCAATACGTTAAGGTAGGTTGTCAGTGTCCAATGGTATTTTTTTACTTTATTTCCTAAAAAGACGGCATTCCGGCATCCCTCTGTAAAGTAATTGTCCACCGGCCAATGGAGCGGCTTCCCGTCCGGTCCATAGTACCAGTCCTGCTTTCCCTGGGCGGTAAAGACGGGGTGCTCCACTGAAAAGACAAAGTACCCGCCGTCCTTCAGGCTGTTGTAAACCCTCCGGCACACCTTGCCGTAATTTTCCACATAGTGGAAGGCCAGAGAGCTTATCACAACATCAAAGGCATTTTCGGGATAGGGGAAGTCCTCAATGGAATTGCGGATATACTGAATGTTGGGGGAACGGGTCATTTCCTTCGCCCTTTTCAGCATCTTTTCGGACAGGTCAACGCCGGTGACTTGGGCCGCGCCCTGCTCCGCTGCGTACCGGCAGTGCCAGCCAAAGCCGCACCCCAGGTCGAGGACGGTTTTTCCTGTGAAGTCCGGGAGGAGTTTTTTCAGCTCGTGCCATTCTCCCGCCCCCTCCAGCCCCTGGACCGAGCGGGACATTTTGCTGTATTGTTCAAAAAACTGGGGATCGTCGTACTTGTTTTCCTTCATGTCAATCAAACCATCCTGTTTAAAATTGATTTACAAGTTTCCTTTCATCGTTTATAATGATATCATAAAATGTTGAAAAGAGGGAGACGGTGATGAAAAAAATTTTTCTTGTACTCGTGCTGCTCTTTCTTTTTGCCGGATGCCGGGCGGCGGAAGAAAAAGAGAAACCAGAGCTTGTTGAAAGCAATACGAGCTTGAGCACGACATCCGATATTACCCTTGCCGTTAAAGAGGGAAGCATTACCGATACAGGGCTTATCCTGCTCATTACCAATGAAACTTCAGATACTTTTACATACGGATGTGAATATGGGCTGGAGGTGAAACAGGATGATCAATGGTATCGATTGAAAATAAAGGTGGCTGTTCCTGCTATGGCGATGATTTTGAGCGAAGGCCCTGGGAATACCGATGAATTTCATGTGCATTGGAATAAAGGGGATGTTTCAGAAGGGAGTTACCGCATTGTGAAGGATGTCGGGAAATACACCCTGGTGGCTGAATTTGTCTATGATATTCCAGAGACAGAGAACAGCTCTGGATCCTCCAGTAAATCGTCATCCGGTTCCGCGGTGAGCGGCGTATATCAGTATAATCCCAAAACCAACGAAGCAGAATTTATCCCGGAAGGGGACTTTTACAGCGGTTCATCCGCGGGAAAAAGTTCAAAATCAAAACCGCCCCAAAAGGACGGCTGACAAAAGCGTTCCATGCCCTGCAAAAGGGCCGCCGGGATTCGGCAGCCCTTTTAAAGGTGTTCGTATCAATTTTGTGCGTCTTATGAAAGAAGAGAGTTCTGCTCTTTGACAATCAATTTGATTTCCTCTACCGTTTTTTCTGCTGCCGTTGCAATCTGTTCCAGCGTGAAATTGTGTTGATACATATTTAAAATCATTTGAGCTTTTCCTTCTTTCCTGCCTTCTCGGATGCCCTCCTGTCTGCCTTCCCGGATGCCCTCCTGTCTGCCTTCCCGGATGCCCTCTTGTCTGCCTTCCTGAATGCCCTCCATTTTTCCCTTGTTTATCATTCTGTCCAGCATTTCACACATAGTGTGGGGTCCCCTTTCTATATTTTTATTGTATACCTCTTCAAATCTGTGGTCGCCGCTCATGACACTGAGTATTTGCAGGGTTTCCTGAACATGCTTCAGCTCCTGCGGCTCCGGATGGTATTCTCCGCTTTTGCGCTTCTGTACAAAATAATCCGCTATGATTCGGAAATCACTGTGAAACAGTTTTACCTGTTCCTCTGTCAAAAATGCAATTTCAAATACATTTATTTTGTAGTCGCTCACATATGGCTCAAATTCCTTTGGGACATTTAGCTGCTCCAATAAGCTCCTTGGCCTTTTCCAGCGCCGTTTGCATCCAAAATAAAGTACCAGTGTGATAACCGGATACCTTTCCCGGCCGCCCAGCTGTGCCCGATATTCTGCCCCGTCGTATCCAATCACCCTAAAGGGCATATCTCTGTCAATCTCTGTCTGATTTTCAAATCCAATCAGGGCGATTTTGATTTTACCGTTTTTCCACTTTTTTGCAACATCTCTTTCCTGCTCCCGCAGCGCGCCGTCTGCTTTATAATGGGAATGGGTACCCTGTTCCTCAAGCTCCTCTTCGGCAACTACTTTCTTCCCTTGGAACAGCAGCCCGTTTACAATATCCGCAAAAACATCATTATAGGCTTCCAGAACCTTTTCGGCTATATCCTTCTCCGCCACGGCGTCACACTGCCTTTCCTGTTGTTCTGGTTCTATTATATACCATCTGTTCCCCGGATTCAACGGTTATTTTATTATATCCAAAAACTGCGCCATTTAAAAGCCCTCCTTGTCCGTATGGGGACAGGGAGGGCCGAGGATAAAATCAGTGAAAGAAAACCGACCTGTTGAACATCTTATTTCTCCAGATATTCCCGGATGGAAGCCGCAGCAGTCTTTCCTGCGCCCATGGCCAGGATGACGGTGAATGGTTCGTCCAGCCTCGCTTAATTAAATAGAGTAATCTGAAAAATATTTTTTCATTGTCTTTTGGGGGATGAAATAGACCTTTAAATATTCTGATAAATACTCTGACAAAGGAAGGTCTTCTACTTTCCAAAGGAGCGGCCTTTTGATAACGGCAAGAAGATTTCCCTTTTCATCTGTATAATACTGAAAAAGATAGTCAATGTTTGACCCTTCATATGGGTTGGGCAGGGTAAATTCCATGAGTTCTTCTTTTCGTTCATCAAATTCCAGAATATGTGTAACCTCGCGGAAATGAGAATAGAAATAATTTTTTTCCGCTGAAAGATTTCCGGTCTGAAGAAGCATCCGAAGTCTTTTGTTGTTGTAAAATGAGGGCAGAACTTCAAAGCCCTCTTTTCCCAACTTTAAAAAGAAATGGTTTAAAAATCCAAAATCCTCCAAATAAAAAATATTGTTTGAGAATCGTTTCATCGTACTGGGCATAAAGACGTCTGTAGAGCTGTTCCGGTTGTTTACAATCTCATCTGGAATCGGATATATCTTTTGAATAGTTCCGTCGACCTGGTATTGATAGAGATAATGATAAGGCCTGTTTTTATCGTTATTATGCTCAAGGTCGAGCACATAAACCCAAATCCATTTCTTCTCAACCATCGCCGTGACAAATTGAACGCCTTCGGGTTGGATGATTACCGGGGTAGCTTCGTCAGAGACTGTGTCGTAATGGTATATGGTGGCCTGCGTTTTTCCTTCGTCTTCAAAATAGATAAAAAAATGTTCTTTATCGTATAGAAGGGGATAGGGAGTGGCATAGCGATAGGTTCCATAGTCTTTTTTTATTTTTCTGGTATGTTTTACGTAGTCGATAGCATAGGTATATAAGCGATATTCCTCTGAAAATATTTCTGTGCCTAGTGCTGAAGTAAAATATCCTGTTTCATTGTCCATAATCAGGTGATTTTTATATGAACTGATTACATCAAAAATTCCTTTTGATGCTAAATCATCCTCTACATATATTCCCGATTGATAGGAATTTTTTTCAATGTCATAAATTCCGGTTGCATTTCGCAATACATTGTCAGCAGTAAAATTATAGCGTTCCCGTCCCGTATGCACTTCCAAGCTGTCCAAATATTGAAAATAAATTTTTCCATCCTTCATACCGTCGATTTGCAGTGTTTCAGGATAGGCAAGGTCAAAATGCAGTTCTGTATAGTCCTCCGGCTGTAAGCCGAGAAGGTTTGCTTCAAAATTGCGGACCGGAACAGAAGAACTGCCACATCCTGTAACAACAAAAATTACAAGTAACAGTAATAATTTTTTTTTCATCCGCTTTCACCTCTTTCACCTCGATATATAAAAGGAACACAGTAAAATGTGTTCCTTTTTCTTTCTTAACCTATAATCGCTTGACAATCATGAGCAAATGTTGCATTAAACATTCCCTCTGCCTCTACCCAACGCTTCGCACGGGAATGCCCATCAACCCTTATGTCTTCTACGGCTGGATCAACGATAAACACTTCGTCATTTTTGGTAGAGATGCCGCTTATGGAAAGAAAATGAAGCGCATCATAACTAAAAATTTCCCTCGCGGCAGAAGTATCAACAATGTCTATAACAGGTTTATCACTTGACAGAGAGGCATAAACAGTGGTTAAATAAGTGTCTTTATCGGGTATATCTAATTCATAATATGCGTGTTCATTTTGAAGGGCATTAACTTGTTTCAGCATCATTGTATCAGTAGTACCTTTAATGGTTTTATCTGTTTCTAATTTTCCAGCTAAATATGATTGATCGCGAGCTGTACCATTAATATATAGTAAGGTCTGCCGTAATGTAGCAGGACCACACCATGTACCTTTTTCTTGCTCACAATGGGTAACGCTTAATTCCCAATGACCAATTGCATACGGAGCACCGTTAAATCCCGATTTTGCTTGTTGATATAATAATAGTGCCTCCTCTTTTTGTTTGACAGAACCATTCGCCATAATAAGCCGATATTGTTCCTCCAGAGACATTCTTTCCCCCGCAACAGCACCGTCGTTGATTTGAATGCCTGATGAATCTTCATCAGCGGCAACCGGCATAACAACTACAGTAGCTGTGGCAAGCAGGGAACATACAAAAGAGATTTTAACACACCTTTCTTTTGTTAAGGAAGTTTAACCGTAATTTTAATATACACTATTTTTTTACTTGTGTCAATATTAAATTATAATTTTTTTTAATGAATTATAATTTAATATTCACAGATGCCTTTTTTACAAGTTTTCATTAACATTAAAGGCGACCGATATTTCGGCCGCCCTTAAAGAATTTGTTTCTACAAAGAAGAATCCCTTATTTCTCCAGATACTCCCGGATGGAAGCCGCAGCGGTCTTTCCCGCGCCCATGGCCAGGATGACGGTGGCAGCGCCGGTGACGGCGTCGCCGCCCGCGTATACGCCGTCGCGGGTGGTCTTCATGGATTCGTCAACCACCAGGCAGCCGTGCTTGTTGGCCTCGATGCCGTGGGTGGTGGAGCGGATCAGCGGGTTGGGGGAGGTGCCCAGGGCCATGATAACGGTGTCAACATCCAGCACAAAGTTGGAGTCCTTGATGGCAACGGGACGGCGGCGCCCGGAAGCGTCGGCCTCGCCCAGCTCCATTCTGACGCATTCCATACCGGAAACCTTGCCGTTTTCATCGCCGATGATCTTGACCGGGTTGGTCAGCAGATTGAAGATAATGCCCTCTTCCTTGGCGTGATGCACCTCTTCCTTACGGGCGGGCATCTCTTCCTCGGAGCGGCGGTAGACGATGTAAACCTTCTCCGCGCCCAGACGCTGCGCGCAGCGGGCCGCGTCCATTGCCACGTTGCCGCCGCCGACAACCGCGACAGCCTTGCTCTTGATGATGGGGGTGTCGTAGCTTTCGTCGTAAGCGCGCATCAGGTTGGTGCGGGTCAGGTATTCGTTGGCGGAGTATACGCCGATGAGGGCCTCGCCCTCAATGCCCATAAAGCTGGGCAGGCCGGCGCCGGAACCAATGAAAGCGGCGTCAAAGCCCATCTCGAACACCTCGTCCAGGGAGAGGACCTTGCCGATGACCATGTTGGTCATCACCTTGACGCCCAGGGCGCGCAGGTTGTCGATCTCCTTATGTACGATGGACTTGGGCAGACGGAATTCGGGAATACCGTAAACCAGAACACCGCCAGCGGTGTGGAAGGCCTCAAAGATGGTCACGTCGTAACCGGCCTTGGCCAGGTCCCCCGCGCAGGAAAGTCCCGCAGGGCCCGCACCGATGATGGCGACCTTCTTGCCGTTCTTGGGAGGGGCGACAGGGGAGGCAATGCCGTTGGCCATGTACCAGTCGGCTACAAAGCGCTCCAGGCGGCCGATGGCCACCGGCTCGCCCTTGATGCCCCTGACGCAGACGCCCTCGCACTGGCTCTCCTGGGGGCAGACACGACCGCTGATGGCGGGCAGGGCGTTGGTGGAGGCAACAATCTCATAAGCCGCGGCAAAATCACCGGCGGCAACCTTCTCAATAAATTCCGGAATGCGCACATTTACCGGGCAGCCGGAAACACAGGGCTTGTTTTTGCAGTTGAGGCAACGAGTGGCCTCTTCCATAGCCATTTCAGGGGTGTAGCCCAGAGCGACCTCTTTAAAGTTTTTGTTTCTCACATTTGGGTCCTGCTCCGGCATGGCAACCTTTTTCGGCGACATATTCTTAGGCATTTTCAGCAGCTCCTTTCAGCAACCGGCAGTTCTCCCGGTCATGTCCTTCGCGCTCTCTGTAGGAAGAGTTGCGCTTCATCAGCTCGTCAAAGTCAACCTTGTGTCCGTCAAAGTCAGGGCCGTCCACACAGGCGAACTTGATTTCGCCGTCAACCTTGACACGGCAGCCGCCGCACATGCCGGTACCGTCAATCATAATGGGGTTCAGGCTGACGATAGTCTTGATGCCGTGGGGTTTGGTGGTTGCCGCGACAAACTTCATCATGATAACCGGGCCGATGGCGATGACCGCGTCGTATTTGCGGCCTTCCCTTTCAATGAGCTCCTTCAGCTTGTCCGTCACCAGGCCCTTTTCGCCGTAGGTGCCGTCGTCGGTCATCACGTACAGGTTGGTGCAGGCGGCTCTCATTTCATCCTCCAGGATGACGATATCCTTGCTGCGGAAGCCGGCGATCATGTCAACCTCAGTGCCGTTTTTGAACAGGGCTTTAGCGGAGGGGTACGCGATGGCACAGCCCACGCCGCCGCCGATGACCGCGACGCGCTTGAAGCCGTCAACCTCGGTGGGCTTGCCCAGAGGGCCAACAAAGTCCATAATGGAGTCGCCCTCCTCCAGCTGGTTGAGCAGCATGGTGGAGCGCCCGACAATCTGGAAGATGATGGTAACTGTACCCTTTTCGCGGTCATAGTCCGCAATGGTCAAGGGGATGCGCTCTCCCTTTTCGTCCACGCGGAAGATAATGAACTGGCCGGCCAGCGCCTTCTTGGCGATCAGCGGGGCCTCGACCTCCATCAGCGTGACAGCCGAGTTTAACTGCCGTTTTTTGACAATTTTATACATGGCTTATTTTCCTCCCTTTTTAGGTAGCCTGTTTGATGCCGCCGGTTGGTGACAGCGGGCGGCAAAATACGCATTGTTAATATTATAACCCATTCCAATCTGTTTGACAAGGGATAAACAATAAAGAAATGAAAGGAATTTCAGGGACCGAATGGATGAATTGCACGAAACCCGCTTTGGTGAAGAGGGAACATTGAAAAAATCCTTGAAATTTACAAAAATCTTTATCAAAGTGAAAAAAAGACTTTTCAATTGGAAGGGAAAGTCTTATAATGTTACCAGTGCGCCGGGTCGGACAGGGAGAGCCTCCTTAGCAGCGGCCAGGCAAAAAAGAAAGGAGAGGTTGACAAAATGAAAACAGCAATCGTGGGATGCGGAGGAATCGCAAGGGTCCACGCGGAAACCATAAAGAACAGCAAGCATGAGCTGGTCGCCTTCTGCGACATCCGCCGGGAGCGGGCGGAGAATTTCTCTCAAAAATATACCGGCGGCAAGGCTCCTGTCTTTGACTCCCTGGAAGAGATGCTCCGGCAGGTGGATTTTGACGTGCTGCACATCTGTACCCCTCATGCCCTCCATGTGCCCATGGCGGTGGCGGCACTGAAGAGCGGGTGCAACGTGTTTATGGAAAAGCCCCCGGCCATCTCCAGGAAACAGTTCGCGGAGCTGAAGGACGCCGAAAAGGCAAGCGGAAAGCTGCTGGGCGTCTGCTTCCAGAACCGCTATAATACCAGCGTCACCCAGGCAAGGGAGCTCATCTCCAGCGGTAAGGCGGGAAAGATTATCTCTGCCAGGGCCTTTGTCACCTGGAGCAGGGGAGAGTCTTACTATGTGGACAGCGGCTGGCGGGGAACTATGGAGCTGGAGGGCGGCGGCGCGATGATCAACCAGTCCATCCACACCCTGGACCTGATGACTCAGTTTATGGGACAGCCTGTTTCGGCGGAGGCCTCTATCGCCAACCACCACCTGAAGGGCGTCATTGAGGTGGAGGACACCATGGAAGCCTATATTAAATATGGAAGCGGGATAGGCCTGTTCTACTGCACCACAGCCTTTGGCAGCAACGCCCCCATCCTCCTGGAGATTCACTGTGAGAATATGATTCTGCGGATTGAAGGGGATTCCCTGACCCTCATCTATCCCGACAGCAGGCGGGAGACGGTGGACTGTGAAGAACGCGTCGCCCTTGGCAAGGACTACTGGGGGACCGGCCATTCCGCCTGTATCTCCAACTTCTACGAGTGCGTGGAGGAGGGCAAGCCCGCCCCTATCGGCATTCCCCAGGTAGAGAATACCTTTAACCTGATGATGGACCTCTATGACAGCGCGAGGGCCAAATAAAGCCACAATACCGGTATCCGAGAGGCACAGGTTCCCTTTGCTTTCAGGGACCTGTGCCTTTTTATTAAAAACTTTCCCAAAAGATTGAAAGAAAACGCGGGATATGTTAGAATATTATAAAATTTGACATAACAGATTTAAAATTTATGTTATTTTTTTACACTAACACTTTATGAATTTAAAGCTTCAACGGTAAAAAGGGCAAAGGGTGACTTAATATGGATTTCAGCGAAAAGGTTTTTACCGTCTGCCGCTCCATTCCCTGGGGAAAGGTTGTTTCTTATGGGCAGATTGCGCTTTTGTGCGGCAGCCCCAGGCAGGCCCGCCGCGTGGGATATGTTTTAGGCCACGTTCAGCCGAAGAAAGGAGAGGATATTCCGGCCCACCGCGTTATCAACAGCCAGGGATATCTGTCGGGGGCAGAGGCCTTCCCGGCGGCGGACTCCCAAAGGCTCCTTCTGGAATCGGAGGGAGTCTGCGTCAGCGAAAACCAACGGGTTGATCTGAAAAAATTTGGTTGGCTTCCTTCGGAGCAGGAGATTGAGGCTCTACGCCGCTGCTTTGAAGGCGGCGAAGGTGTAAAACATTGAGGAGAAAAAAGGAGAATCTTTCATATGAACGGTCCACAAAACAGTCCGCGTCCATCCCATAAAAACGGCAGCTTTACCTCTTCCCTGGGGTTCATCATCGCCTGTGTCGGCTCAGCGGTGGGGCTGGGGAATATCTGGATGTTCCCCTACCGTCTGGGACAGTACGGGGGCGCGGCTTTTCTAATCCCCTATCTGTTTTTTATCTTTCTGTTCGGCTGGGTGGGCCTTTCGGCGGAGTTCGCCATCGGTCGGCGGGTCCGCACCGGAACCCTGGGCTCCTATGAATACTGCTTTGAAAGCAGAGGAAAGGGAAAGATTGGCCGGGTTGTCGGATGGATTCCCCTGTTCGGCTCCCTGGGCATTGCCATAGGCTATTCCGTCATTCTGGGATGGGTGATCCGCTCCTGCGCGGGGGCCGTCACCGGGGCGCTGATGACCACCGACCCGGCGGAGTATTTTTCCCAGGCCACCGGCAGCTTTGGAAGCCTGCCCTGGCATTTTATTACCGTGGCCCTGGTCTGCGTGGTGCTGCTGACAGGGGTCAACAAGGGAATAGAAAAAATCAGCAAGATACTGATGCCCCTGTTTTTTGTGCTGTTTTTGATTTTGGCGGTGCGGGTGGCCTTTCTGCCTGGCGCAGGGGAAGGGTACCGGTTCCTGTTCGTCCCCAAATGGGACCGGCTGCTCCAGGCGGATACCTGGGTGATGGCCATGGGACAGGCGTTTTTCAGCCTCTCCATCACCGGCTCCGGGATGATTGTCTATGGTTCCTACCTGGAAAGCAAGGAGGATATCCCCAAATCCTCCATTCACACTGCCGTATTCGACACATTGGCCGCGCTGCTCTCCGCCCTTGCCATTATGCCGGCTGTGTTCGCCTTTGGCATCGACGTGACCAGGGGCCCTTCCCTGATGTTCATCACCATGCCGGATATTTTCCACCGTATGCCTTTGGGCAGGGGATTTGCGGCGCTGTTCTTCCTTTCGGTGGCCTTTGCGGGAATCACTTCGTTGATCAATATGTTTGAGGCGGTCATTGAAAGCTGGCAGCACAAGTTTCAGTTTTCCCGGAAAATTGCCGTGCTGCTCTGCGGCGGCGTGACCTTTTTGGTGGGGGTGTTCCTGGAATCGGAGGCCGCTGTGGGCAACTGGATGGACTTCATCTCCATCGTGGTGGTGCCCATTGGGGCAGTGCTGGGGGCTGTCTCTATTTACTATATTCTGGGGTTTGACAAGATAAAGGGAGAGTTGGAGCAGGGCAGGGGAAAGCCCCTCTCCAGACTGTTCAGACCGGCGGCAAAATATGTGTATGTCCCCCTGACAATATTGGTACTGCTGCTTGGATTTATCTACAAGGGGATAGGATGAGTGAACTGCCGGAAGGAGGCGGAGTTTGATGGAAGTAAACCTGGATAAAGTCAGCATCCGTCCGCTGGCGCCCTCCGACGCGGATTATCTGCTGAAATGGCTCAGCAATCCCGCTGTGCTGGAGTTTTACGAGGGGCGGGACTTCCAGTGTACCATGGAGGCGGTGCAGGAGCATTTCTATGCCTCCGAGCCGTGGATGAGCCGCTGGATTGTTACATATAACCGGGGTCCAGTGGGCTATTTGCAGTCCTATCCCGTGGTGGGGGAGATGCGGACGGAATATGGCTTTGAGGGGCCGGAGGAGGCTGTCTACGCCATAGACCAGTTTATCGGGGAGCCGGAGATGTGGGGCAGGGGAATCGGCAGAAGCTTTCTGCGGCTGATTCTGCGCTGGCTGGAAAGGGAGAAGGGGGCAGAGGTCGTTCTGTTGGACCCCCACACCGACAACGCCAGGGCAATCCGCTCCTACCTGGCCGTGGGGTTCCAGGCAATCAAGCTCCTCCCGGCCCATGAGCTCTACGAGGGGATGATGCGAGACTGCTGGCTGATGGCTTATTATCCCGACGGAAGAAGGCTGCCGGGCGGCATTGTCCCCCTTTCCGGCAACCGGAACCTGCGGGAGCTGGGAGGCATCCAGAACCGGGAGGGGACAGCGATACGCCCCGGCCTGCTGTACCGCGGCGGGGCGCTGGACGGCCTTTCAGCGGCGGACTGCGAGTATCTTTACCGGCTTGGAATCCGCTCGGTGGTGGATCTGCGCACAGAGGAGGAATCGCGCCGCGCCCCCGACAGCCTGAAGGGCTTCCGGGATGTGCTGGTCTATCCCTTTCCGCTGCTGGACGGCGTGTTTGTCCCTGGGGAGGGGGAGGTTACAGACGGACTGCCCGGCATGTACTGCGCCATGCTGGACGGCCTGACCAGCCAGCCCATGATAGCGGAGCTGTTCCGCAAACTGCCGGAGCTGCTGGAGGAGGGCGGGGCCCTCTTCCACTGCACGGCGGGGAAGGACCGGACCGGGGTTATCTCCATGCTTTTGCTGGAGCTGTTCGGGGCAGAGGACAGGGTAATTGTTGAAAACTACTCCCGCTCCCAGGAGCTGCTGGAGGACCCGCTGAAAATTCAGTGGAGGCTGGAACGGGACTACAGGCGGATACTGCCTCTTTCGTTTTTTCAGTCCGCTCCGGAGAACGCGGAGGCTTTTCTGAGGCATCTGCGGGAGAAATACGGCTCTGCCAGGGGATATTTAAGGAATGCCGGTTTGAAGGATGAGGAGATAGGCAGGCTGGTTGGGATGATGGGACAGGATTAATACCGCAGCATAAAAAAGGGAAGCTGCCGCTTAGAAGGGTGTCCGTAAAACAGTAATCAAAAAATGAATGGCAGCTGTCAGTCAGGCTTGGTTACAAAATACAAGGTTTTACGGAGGTTCCACTATGAGTAAGATGTTATCGTGCGAGTTTAACATCGACACTGGCAATGTCGAACTGCGTTATGCGGACAGAAGTATGATTTCCATTGACTGTACCGAGGTCGAGAAGGAAGTCGCTATGAGCATCAACGCCCGCTCCGAACTGGACTGGCTCGTTTACAATGCTCCTTTGGATTATGCGGAGTTAGTCCTCTGTGGTGATTTGGAGGAATATCTCAGACGAGTGTCCGGTCCACACAGCGGGAGCGAAGGTAATTCCTAATTTCACAGCAAGCAGAGCCTGCAAACTAATTTGCGAAAAACTCTTGACACTACCAGCAGGCAGAGTACCGGATTGACCGGCTCTCAGACAGAATTGGTAAAAGTTAAAGCGGAGTTGGTTCAGTTTTGAAAACCGAACCAACTCCGCTCATTTGTTCAAGGCGATATAACATCTGAATGCCTTTTTACATGTATAGTTTCTGCCTTGATAGCATGTTCCAAACAACTCGATTCTCCTTTGAGCTCTGACCCCATAATAGTTACTCGATATTTAGCCCTAGAAGCAGACAGATATAGCATGTTATATGCTGAATACTTTAGGAAATGTTGTGAAATATCACCAGTTCCTGTTGTTTGAGGGAGTCGCCCCTCATCTACACCAAGTAAAACGACTGCGTGAAATTCAAGTCCGTTAATCGCATACGGTGATGCCAAGATATACTGCTCTGATGGAACAGACACAGTTTGATCTAGCAGTGCATACTTTTTCCCAGTAATTACCTCAAGCAATTGAACGCCTTCGTTTGATAGCCATTTGCTATCAAATGCAATAATTGCGATATCTCTTGGTTTACATTGTAGTGACTTCATTAGCTCACCAAGTTGATTAGCAAGATCAGCAATCATTGCATCATCATTTACATACATGTGAAGTTCAGGTATTTGCATTTTGATTTCTTCAGCATGAGTGAAATGGTACTGCATATTAACATAAGGATTTGAAAATGTTGTGCCAAACATCAATGTTCCTGATGCTGCAATTGAAGCACAGAAATCAATAATTTGAGGGCTGTTTCTGAAGAGTGTGCAAAGCTTCTCCTCTTTAACATTTCCAAATGAACCGCTTGAGATATAGTCGTGAGAAACATTTCCTCGATCTCCAATAGCTTGGCTATAATCTAAGGCAAAGCAGAGAGGAATATTTCTAGTCGACAAATCTTTGCTCAGAAAATGAAATACACTTTGTTCATTTAAATTAAACAAATGCATCTCATCCGCGAGAATATAATCATATCCTTCAATCTGCCGTTTTCTACGCCAAATTGGTGCATTAAGATGAGATATCGCTTCAATTGTGACATCATCAACATCAAAATTCCCTTGTACTTGGAGCATTTTTTGATAGTCTACAAATAATGAAAAAATCAATTCTTTTTCAGGTTTTGTTTTACATGGAATTCCGTTTGGGATAGTTTCCAATTCAAGGTAACTTTCTATCGAACAATCTGTCCGTCCTTTTATCTGTATGCTGAACTCATGCTGTAGCATATTTGCTAAGGTTGTGCAATCTGTTTTCTCTGTGTCAAATAAACTGTAAACTTCAGGGCTTAAAAGAGGTCGATAGGTTTTAATGCGATTTGTCTTATGTGCGTGTTTTACAACTTCATCAATCATCATCAACTGATAAGTTTTAGCATCTGCTGCATTTGACTCGATAATTGCCGTTTCTTCAATGTGTGCAAATTTGCAACAAAATGCCAATAATGTTGTAAAGCATATTGATTGTTCTGATTGTAAAGATAAGAAGTAGTCACTATCCTTATATAAGCTAAATACTTCCTGATTGCGTAGTGCAGTTGATTCATTATGTGCGAAAAAAATAATATGGAACGGGAGTTTTTTTTCTCTATTTATCGTCAAAAGCCTGTAAGCACGCATGATTAGTGAAATTGTTTTTCCTGTTCCCGCAGCACCATCCACTCGTAAAGGTGTGTCGATAGCGCCATATTCAACGACTTTTCGCTGTGATTCCGTAAGTGCTTCAAGCTGACGATCATACTCCCAGTAGATAAAGTCGTCCCTCCCTACACACATATTGGCCTCAATATATCCAAGAGGGCTTGTATTATTAGTTTTTTCACCAGATGACTGCGCAATCTCCAGTTGATTTTGTAGTGAATATTTTTTCTCAGCATATTCTTCTCCTGCCTGCCGCAGAACATCAGTTTCAACTACATCTAATATCTGTCCAGGTTCCTCGGCATTATATTTATAGGCAAGAAGGGGAAAAATTATGCCTCTACTTTCCAATCTTGGCACTTGATTAGATCGCTCAATTACTAATCTGTGGTGATCTGTTATGGAAAACGGGAATAAAATTGATTTTGTTTCATTAATCCGCTCTGAGGCAGAGAACGGATATCTGTTCCAGATTTTTAATGTTAATCTAAAGGTTTTCTGAATAATGTTAAGTAATCTAGCAGGATTAGTTTCCTCATTGAGCAGGGCACAAGAGGTTAAATCAATACAAAAAATATGTTTATCAATCTCGCTTGGCGGATTTTCCTTCTTACGTCGTCCTACAAAAAGAATTCCATCTTTTGTATATTCAATCCTGGTGTTGTAAAACATTTCAGAGCTTTGCTTCCCGCATATATGCTTTATGAAACTTAGGCCATCAGGATATTCTATGCTTTGAAGACGACTTTCGCTTACATATGTGGAGATTGCATTTTCGTCAAATAGTAAGTACTTCATTGGTTTCCTTTCCTATAGCAATGAGTTATTACACTTTCAAAATCTTGTTCAGTTGGGTTGTCCAGCCCAATTCGTATAAAAGCATTTGAAAATCGTTGCATCAAGTGTTCACACCATGGCGATAATATTATTCCTTCGATATCCACAAAATCTCCCTCTTCCTCCAACCAGTAGGATGATTTTAACCGCATATATTCAGCAACCTGCATTATAAGAGCCTTCATCGTAGTTGCATCTTCACAGCTTTTTAAATCCTCGATTTCAGGAAGTTGTGGCAAGCCTGCAAAGTAAATTCCAGACTTAAAAGGAGAAATGATTTCCTCTGCATCGGCAATCGACAATGTCCCTATTTCCAGCAAATCAACAATTAGCCCTTTGCTTTTTGTACCGTTTTTCAAATACGCATCCTGTGGCAAAAAATAATAATGATGAAGCTTCCCTGCATCAATTTCTTTCAAGCATTTAATCGCAGGTGATGGGTTGTTTTGGATAGCTAACCTTCTTCCTATATCATCTGAGTTTTTTTGAAGCACTTGATAGTATTGGTCGATCGCCTTAGCCAAACTATCAATCTTTCCTGATAATTTTCGATCACCTTGAACTTGACTCTTTTTATCTATAAATATTTTCTCAATTGATTCATTTGGCAAAGATAAAAGAGTCTCGCCATTTAATTCAAGTTCAACTGCTTTGTTACAAACATTTTGTTTTTTATTTTTTACAGTTTCAAAGTATGCTTGATGATATCCGTGTTCAGAGCAAAACCAGTCCGTTGCATCAACTGCAACTAAATAGTAATATTTTGGAACCTTTTTCTGAGCAATGTCGCATCGCGCTGTTATAATAATTCCATAGCACGGGACTGATGGGTACTTTTCAGATTTTATACCATAAATGATGGTTCCCTGATCGATTTTACGCTCAGGCATATTTTCAATAGTCCCCCCAGCGTTTAGTATAATGTTCTATATTATCTACAGGTTTTGATTGGCTTACTACTTATTAATAATGTTCTTGTTTTCTTTGGTGCTGTTTTCTAGTGCCTCTCCTACTAATCGGGCTATTCATATGCTTCGACAGCTTCAGCACCTCAATAACAGTCACAAACTGCTCTTTGGTAATAGTGTCATAGTCAATCCCCAAGTTAGCAAGGAAAAACCTGGCTTTCTTTTCTTCGGTGCTACCCTCAAAGGACATGACCTTTTGTAGTTGCGTCTGTGTTTCAACTGCCACAGAAGATTGATCTGCGGTGGTTTGGTCAATCTTATGTGCATCCCGGATTCCACGAAGTATCCGGTTCAAATCCCCAGCAACTACATGGCCAAAATACTCTTCCTCCTGGACTTGTGCCAACTCCAGTGTTCGTAGATACAAGTCATTCTTTGTTTCCTGTTTCGCCAGGAGCATTTGCCGGACGGCTTCCAGCACGACATTCATATCGTTGATCCGCATATCGGCGATTCGGTCAACGAAAATCTCCGCATCCAGCATCATTCTCTGGAAATCAGAATGGCAAAGCATTTCCGACAACAGTCGCTTATTGAAATTTGCATTTCTAAGTACATCAATCGCGTCATCACTCAGATGCAACTCGGCAAGAGTTGTGTCTGGGTGATTTTTTTGTTCTGTCAGGCCCAACAGGTAATCTGTAGATACGCCATAAAATTTTGCAAGGGTAGTGATGCTGAGCGGGCTGATGTCCTTGAAATCATCTGTTTCGTATTTGCCAAGAGCTGCACGGGATAGACCAGTAGCTTCAGAAAGCTGTTCCAAGGTCATTTTTCGTTCTGTCCGCAAGTCCTTTAATCGCTCTTGAATAGTAAGTTTTATGTTCATGTCGTACCTCTCCTTTTATTATACCACCTTGTCACATGCCAGACAACTGCTTACGCAACAATTTACAATTTCTCCATAAGCGTGGAAATCACGCCGATTTGCCGCCCTTTTCCGTCCTCTTGGATATACGGGAAGGGGCGCATTTTTTCGCTACAATGTAGCTGACACGCACTATTGAACCTTGAAAATTGCATGACCGTCCGAATGGGATATGCTTTCC
>JAAWRH010000043.1 GCA_022800935.1 Oscillospiraceae bacterium | reverse complement strand
AACGCGATTTCATCAAACATCTGAAGGAGGAGATCCCATGATACAAAGCCCCTGCCTGTCCGGCACTGCCGTAACCGAAAGCCTGCTGGTCCCGGTGGATACCGGCAACAAGCAGATCAAGACCCCACGCCACATCTTCACTGCCGGCCTGACCTGTCACGATAGTTACCCGCCGTTTGGGAAGGATGTCATCCAGTATAAGGGAAAATACTACACCCTCAGCGATCAGCGTGTCCCCTATATGCGGGACAAGACCGCCGACGAGCGGTACTTCATCCTCAGCCTGTTCGGCATCGCCTGCGAGCTGCGGGATGCCGGGCTGGATACCGAGGAGTGCGTCAATATCGTCCTCCTCCTGGGGCTGCCTCCGGCCCACTTTGGCACCCAGGAGGAGCGGTACCGGAGCTATTTTCACGAATACAGCCAGATCGACTTCCGGTTCAACGACCAGCCGGTTTCCCTTTTCATCAGCGAGGTGCGGGTCTATCCCCAGGCTTATGCTGCCATTGCCCCGATGATCTCCCAGCTGCAGGGGTATTCCAAGGCCCTGGTGGTGGACATTGGAGGCTATACGGCGGACATTCTGAAGATCAGCAGCGGGATGCTGGACCTTTCTGTCTGCGACTCCCTGGAGTATGGCACCATCAATTTCTACAACCTGGCCATGAAGCGGATCAATTCCACCTTCGACCTCCTTTTGGACGAAAACGATATTGATACCGTCCTCCGGGGAGGCAATTCGCTGCTGGAGGAACCTGTGGCTATGCAGATCACCAAAATGGCCAGGGAGTTTGTGGAGGACTTTTTTAACCGCCTGCGGGAACAGGGCATTGACCTCAAAACCTACTATACGGTGTTTGTTGGCGGCGGCTCCATCCTGTTCCGGCCGCTGATCGAAAGCTCGGACAAGCTGGGGCGCTGCACCTTTGTGGAGGAGATCAAATCCAACGCCATCGGGTACCAGCGGCTTTACCAGCTGGGGTTGTGAGGTGATGCCTCATGCCGGATGTGAAAGGCAATCCTTACCGGTTCACCCTGCTCTTTAACCAGACCGACCCGCGTCACCGCCGGGTTGTTGAGATCCTAAACCAGCAGGGCAAGAGCAAAAGCCAGTACATCGTCACCGCCATTCTCCATTACATCGACTGCAATAAGCTGCCGGTGGACTCCACCGGTGAGCACCAGTCCCTCCAAAGCCTTGCCGACCAGATCATTGAGCAAACAGCCAAAAGAGTCCTGGATGGGCTGGAAAAGGTAACTGTCAGACCCTCTCCGGGACCCATGATGTCGGCACAACCGGTGGTTAAGGAGCCTGCGGCGACCGTAGAAATTTCGGAAGCCGAGCGTGATCTGCTGGCGAACGGATTAGGCTCGCTGCGTTCCAGAAATAGTCGTTAAATCCTATATTCCCTGTCGAAACCTGTCACCAGAGGACAGGTTTCTTTTTTTTCGCTTCTCCATATCCAAATTTTTACAGTAGATTTCGTCAAAAAATCCTATCCTGTGCCCAGCTTGGTCCAAAGAAGGTGACAGAACATAGCTGGGTACAGGAGCCGGGCCCCGCCCTCTTTGCACATTCCCGCAAAAAACTGTGCAAAGGAGTCCGGTATATGGAGGACAACAGAAATATCCTGGCAGAAGAAGCCGAAGACGAACGGCTCCACAACCAGTTTACTGCGTATTTTCTCACTGCGCTCCGGCGCAGAAAGGGTAAGTACCTGATGAAATATTACGAGCATCGAAGGATGGTGACATCATTGGACGAATTGCTGGACCGGCAGGAGGAGATGCTGGGGGGCCCTTCGGATAAGAACCTGGCTGTTTATGAGGACGAGGTAGAACGGATCCTTCGGGATGGGGCCTTGGAAGAAGTGATTTGCAGCGACCAGCTGCTGATCGCCGTCTTGAAGCTGAGCGACCGGGAACGGAAGATCCTAAACCTGCACCTGGTCCACAAGATGAAGCACGCTGAAATTGCAGCCATTTTGGGGCTTAGGACGAACACGGTGGAACAATGCTACGCCAGGACCATCAAAAAACTGAGAAGGTATATGGAGGAGGAAGGAGAGGATGAAAGGCTTTAAGCGGCTTTTGATGAAGGCTCAGCTGGGGGATAAAGATGCGCTCCGGGTGATCCTGGAGCTCTACCGGGGGCTGATCGTCAAGGAAAGCAGCATTGAGGGAACCTTTGACGAGGACTTGATGCAGAACCTTTACGATACCCTGCTGACCTGTATCCGGCATTTTCACATCTAAGCGTGGGGATGGTCGAGAAAAATTTTTTCGGCTGCCCCTTTTTTCTGTCAGTTTTCAGAGCCCGCCTGGTTGATTACTTAGCGAGAGGGTAATTTTCCCCTCCTGCACCTTGACAGCTGAATACCATCTACTTCGGGACCTACCCGGTTTTTCTGTCTGCCAGGACCTTTTCAGCGAGCGGACAGGAGACCGGTGACAACCCGCCTAATGGTCACGCCAGGCCGGACGGGGATGGCTCTGATGAGGGATGTCAACAAAAAATAATGGAGGTGATATTCACCCTATGATTTATAGCGATTTGAAAGACAGGGAGGCTTACCGCCTGCTGTTTCCTAATTACCCAGATGTGGTAGATATACCACAGCTTTGTGAAATGCTGGGGGGAATCAGCAGAAAAACCGCCTACAAGCTCATGCGAGATAACGAGATCGCCCATTTGAAGGTTGGGAGATCCTATAAGATCCCCAAATGTCATATCATTGCGTACCTGCAAAAATGCGGTATGCTGGAAAAAGAAGGGGGTGTTCCACTTGAAAGCAGGGGGCCGTTTCGATAAAATAGAAGTGTCAATTTCATAGCGGCCTGGAAAGAAAGGAGTTATTTTATGGCTAACAAGTTAGTCGCAGGCCACTTATGTACACAGCACGACCTTTACTATATGGTTTTGTCTCTGCCCGATCCGGTAACAGGAAAGAAAAAGCCGGTTTGGTTTCCCACCGGTCTTAAAGTGAAGGGGAACAAGACGCAGGCCAACAAAATGCTGCAGAAGGCCAGAAGGGAGGCAACGAAGGGGATCCTTCCGCCCCGTCCAAAAGCAGGTAAAAGCGACCAGGATTATCTGCCGGTCGTTGCTGCTGGGGATTTGCGGAGCAGTATGCTGTTTTCCCAGTATATTTTATACTGGCTTCAGGCAAACCGCACGACCTGGGAAGAAACGACCTACGCTGCCTATTATGGGGTAATCGTACACGCAATAGCGCCTTACTTTGAGGAGCGGCTGATCCCCCTGGACAAGCTGACAACGATGGACATCCAGAATTTTTACAGCAGCTTAAAGCAGAAGGGGGACAGCGGGAACACCATCCTGCACTACCACGCAAACATCCGAAAAAGTCTGGCCGATGCAGTAAAAAAGTACAAGCTGATCCCTTACAATCCGGCGGCAGATGTCACTCGCCCCAAAATCGACAACTTTGTGTCCAACTATTATGATGCACAGCAGTTGGCTATCATGCTGGAGGCTTTCAAAGGCAGCTCGATTGAACTTCCTGTCACGCTTGCCGCTTTCTACGGCTTTCGCCGCAGTGAAGTGCTGGGGCTGAAGTGGAGCGCGATTGATTTCAAAAACAACACCATTACAGTCAGCCACACCGTTTCCAGAGCAAAGATCGATGGAAAGACACAGCTGATCCTGAAGAATCGGACAAAAAACAAATCCAGTTTTCGCTCCCTTCCATTGATCCCCCAGGTCAAACGGATGCTGCTGCAGGCGCGAGACAAACAGAAGCAAAATCAGAAGGCTTGCAAAAAGCAGTACAACACGGACTTTCTGGAATACATCTGTGTGGATGATATGGGAAATCTTCTCTTTCCGGATAGAGTAAGCCGCGGATTCAGCGAGAAAATCAAAAGGCTGGACCTGCCCTATATCCGGTTCCATGATCTCAGGCATAGCTGTGCAAGTCTGCTGTTGGCTAATGGCATCAGTCTCAAGGAGATCCAGCTTTGGTTAGGGCATAGCAATTTTGCAACCACAGCGAATATCTACGCTCACCTGGATATGAGCAGCAAGCAGGCTTCCGCTGCTACGATTGCGGGCTGCTTGGCTCTGGAGCCTTCCACATCGCCGGAATAAAAGGAAAAAGGAGCCTCAGATCCTTCCCTCTAAAGAACGGATCTGAGTGCTCCAATGCCAAAAAAATGGTGCCGCCGACGGGACTTGAACCCGTAAGGGATTTCTCCCGGCAGATTTTAAGTCTGCTACGTGTGCCGATTTCGTCACGGCGGCAAATTTCAAAAGTTGAACCGCGAAACGACTGACAAAACAGCAGACCAACTTTTGTATTCAGTTTACAGAACCTTGCGAAGCCGCTTAGAATCAGCATCCACAGAAACAGCCCTTAAAAACCCACACAAGATTTTAAGTCTGCTACGTTTGCCGATTTCGTCACGGCGGCATAATAATCACTCTATCATTGTATATAAACTTGTTTTTTTTGTCAAGTATTCCGCTTAAAAAATCTGAAAAAAACATAAGCGAAATACTTGACATAAAATTTTTATTCGGTTACGCTTGATAGCAGAGGCTGCCGGCTGCCCTCAATCTAAAACCATGAGGTGTAAAAATGTACCATGCCCATTTTAGGGGAACCCATTATGAAATGGGGTTCCGCTTTGGCAGTTCTCTGGCAAAAAATAATCGTTTTGTGCTCGACAATGTGCCGTTCCCCATTACAGCGGAGCGAAAGGAGTTTGCTTGCGCTTGTGTTCCGCTCTACCGAGAATACTTTCCGGAAATCCTGGAGGAAATCTCCGGCTTGGCAGACGGCCAGCAGTGCGGGGTTGAGTTAATTCAGGCCGTCCTGTTCAGTATGTATGCCATACCGCCGTCCTGCTGCTGCTCCTGCTTTGCCATATCGGACGGGTCCCACATCCTTTTGGGCAGAAACAGCGATTTTATCCCGGCCCTGGAAAAGCTGAATATGAACGTTATCTATCGCTTCTCCCCAAACGGTTCCCATAGCTTTACCGGCAACACCACTGCGTTTATCGAGATGGAGGACGGCGTAAACTGCCGCGGCCTTGCCGCCGGGTTGACGTCGGTGTATCCCGCTGTACGCAAGCCGGGGCTCAATGCCGGTATGCTTCTTCGGTTCTTTCTGGAAAAGTGTGAAAATACCGAAGACGTCATACGGCAGCTTGACCGCCTGCCGGTAAGCTCTTCGCAGACCTTTACCGTCGCGGATTCCAAAGGAGAAACGGCGGTGATTGAACGCAGTCCGCAGCGCACTAAGGTAATCCGTCCTTCAAAAGAAAGACCCTTTGTCTGTGCTACAAACATTTTCTCCTCGGAGGAGATGTCCGCTTTTCAGAAAACCGGCATTGACACCTGGCGGGCGGAGGAGCGGTACGAAACCCTTTCCCGCTCCCTGACCGCCCACAGTGGCCGAATGGACCTCTCCGCTGTCCAAAACCTGTTGGCCGGGAAGGAAGGTTTTTTGTGCCAGTATGACAGGCAGAACGGAACGGATACCGTCTGGTCGGTGGTCTATGATTTATCCGGAAAGGGTATCTACCGCACGGAGGGGAATCCGGGGCGGAGGAAGTTTAAGAAGGATGAAAGATTCCTGTTAAATTAGAGGAAAAGAACCTGCTTTTCTTTGTACCGGCTGTCGGGCCGGCAACGCAGTCAGCCGCCGGAGAACCCTCCGGCGGCTGATGATCTATGCGGAAAATCACAGAGAAAGTTTATCTCCCCATATTCCACAAAACAACTGCATTGTTATCCCTGGTAATCTCATTCAGCCTGTTTTCCGGGTCGATCTCCACCGTGCACCCCTCCAGCGACGGCACATTGTGGAGATTAAAGGAAACCTCTCTCCACTTGGGCCACAGGTCCGTGGGGGCCTCCAGGGGCGGCAAGGTCTCCCGCTTGAGAATCGTCCCGTCTGGAGCCTTGAGCACCACGTCCACCTCCGGGGACTCTATGGAGCCCAGGTTGTGTACCGTGACGTTCAGGCCATGGGGCCAGAGATGGATGTCCTCTTTCCCGATCCCCAGGTCGCACCGCTGGGCATAGGGAACGCCCGCTTCCTTCAGCTTCATGTTCACCACATTGACCACTCCCGGCTGGAAGGACAGCTCCACACCCTTAGACCACTCAAAGACCGCCTCTGACTCCCATTCGACCGAATCGGCATTGTCGTTTCCGGTGGTATCCACGCCGCCGGAGAAGCTCCACACGCCGGGAATCAGCTCCTTGGCAAATACCCTGGCGGTAACTGCCTTGTCGGAAAGATTATACACCAGAAGCTTCACCTGGTCGTCCAGGGCGATGGGGGAGAGGATGGCCAGCTTTTCGTCGTCCCCCAGGTTGAAGAACCTCCACCGCAGCTTGCTCTGGGGATAGAGGATGCTCCCCCTTTGGTGGGCCACGCCCGCCAGGCGATCCTTCTGAAGCTGTGCGTATTCAAAGTAAACCCGGTCAATCCAGGGATGTCCCTCGGTGTTGTAGTATTCCCGGATTCCCGCCGTGTAGTTCAGCTTTTGGTAGATTTCCGCGGTCTTTTCCTTGTCCGCTGTGCCGTTGGGAACCTGGGCGTCCTTGGGCAGGGGAACGCCGTAGGAGCCCTTTTCCTTCAGATTGTCCGGGATGATGTCCAGGTAATGCCTGTTGCCGGTCATGCGGTAGGCGGGGTAGAGAATCATCCGCTCGCCGCCCTGCCGCCGGTTGTGGTAGGGAATCTCCATGTCGTCCTCAAACCGGACATAGCTGTGGGTTCGCTGCTCATCGGGGTGGTAGTGGGCGGCCAAACCGGCGGCCAGCTCCTCCAGAAGCACCTTGACCTTTGGATTGCCGTTGTACCGGGGCAGGAACCAGGCGGCGGTCAGGGGCAGATAACTCATGGACTGCTGTGCGCCCCAGGGCATCTCGGTGGCCATGCGGGAACCGTTGTAATAGGTAGAGCGGATGTGCCGGTGTCCCGCCTGGTTGACACCGGTCAGCCAGAACAGGCTTCGGGCAGTCTCCATGGCCCGTTCCAGATATTTGGGGCTTGCGTCTATGGCGGTCAGGCACTGGCCCAGGGAGATCAGCCCCTCTTCGGCGGCGTGCATCTCGTCCGCCTGGATGGAGGGCAGGCCGTTGGTAAACATCCCCTGGGCATAGAACGCCTCGGTGCAGCGGTCCAGGGATTCCAGTATCTTATCCGGGTTACATCCCATTTCCGCCAGCGCGGGCCACAGGGAGGTGTAGTCCCCATCGTCCGAAAGGCCGCCGCCCATTTCGCCGTTTTCAATCTGCCGGTTGTCAATCCACCATTCGATCAGGTATTTAAAGCGCCGCAGGTATTCCACCTGCTGGAAAGCCCACTCCGGTACGCCTTCGGGAGTCTCCTTGATGGAATAATCTGGTGTATAGTCCGCACCCTTGGTCTTGTACTTCAGGCTGAGGACCATCTTGTCATAGTAATAGAACTGCCCCGGCTGGTGCTTGGGGTTGATGCGGAGCAGGTCGGTGACATCCGCCACAAAGCGGTTGTACATGTCAAACTCCGGAAGGCCGGGCTGCTCCTCCACCAGGTGGCCGTAAATATCCCGCACCTGGGTGAAGCGATCGGCGCAGTGCTCCGCCTTCGCGTCCTCGGCGGCCTTGTAAACCAGGGTCAGGGAGGCCCCTTCCATAAAGGAGGGGCAGAATTCCCGGCTGCTGGAGGCGACGGTCAGATACAGGCATTTGTTCTCCGGCAGACACCGGTCCCGCAGGTCCAGCCAAAGGGTCTTGGCATGGCCCTTTTCCGCCTTGAAGGAGAAGTGAGCCAGGTTGCGGTAATACCACAGAGGGTCCTTGACCTGTACAGAATAAAAGCATTCCTCCCCGGACGGGATGGTCAGCTCCACGCCGTCCAGCCCCAGGGTATCGTCGAATTCATAGGGCACAATGACATTGACAAAGGGATAGCCGCCGGGCTGGTTTTCCCGCTTTTCCAGGGAAATGCTTTCCCCCTCCGGAACGGCGGTCATGATGTGCCGCTCATAGGGGGTGTACCTGCCGCAGATAAAGCCTTCCAGCTCCTTCTGCGCCCCGTCCCCGGCAATTCCGCAGCCCTCCGCCAGGCGGTAGCTGACTCGCTTTACTCCCTCAGGAGCCGTTCCCTCCGTTACCCGGAAAGCGGAGAAATCCCCGATGGGCTCCTCCTGCATATCGTTGGTAAAGCGCAGCCGTCCCCCTGCCCGCTCCTGGATGCGGACAGCGGTGCGCTCCGCCCCTTTGGGACGGCGGAACACGTCCTTTATCACATTGCCCCTGTCGTCCACCTGCTCCAGCGCGCCGTATGCACTGCCGGAAATTTCCAGGTGGTTATAGGTTTCCTGGGGCATATGGAAGGTGATGGCCTTGCCGGAAAGGGAATAGCAGTCCCAGTCTGGGAGCTGGAAGTAGTCGTTGCGGCCCTTTAAACGGGAGCGGTTGTATACCCCCGGCCAGGTGGTTTCCCGGATGCCGTCACAGCCCTTCCACCACCAGCGCTTCAGGTCGTAGGCATCGTGTATCTCCACCTTGCGGACGCTGGCCCTGTCGGGAATGGCGGGGGGTTCCACGGGTGCAAAGCCGCAGCGCAGGTTCCAGCCGTCCCATACCGGGCGGCTTGCGGTATCCGGCCGGTACTCCGGAAGGTTTTCCGGGAGCTTCCCCTGGCTCAGCAGGGATATCTGCTCCTCCTCCAGCATCCGGTCATAGATGGCGATTTCGTCGATATCGCCGCCGCGGATGAAGTTGTAGTCGCTGATGACATTCCAGTTGGAGATGATGCGGGAGTGGGGGCCGAACTGGTCCAGACCGGTAAAGTACACCGCCGGGCGGTATTCCTCTGCCGCCAGCTTGCCGTTTATGTAGAATTGAATTCCATAGTTTTCGTCCCAGGCCAGGGCCAGATGGGTCCAGGTTTCCGGCGAAGGGAAGGGCTCCAGCTTTGCCGTGACCCGCGCCTTGGAGAGGTTGATGTCGGTGATCATGGCGTCGAAGCCGCCGCCGCTGTAGTCAATCCGCAGCCAGCAGGCGTCCCAGCTGGAATGGTCGGCAAAGGACACCCGAAAAACGGGAAACTGTGTGGGCCCCACCGGATAGCGGGAACGCCAGAAGAAGGACAGGGTACCCCGCTCGGCATAGATATTGTGGGGCGCCTTGAAGGCCAGCTTTTGGGGGTCCTCGCACTGGATGGCACGGCCATGGGCGCCGTCCTCTATTACGGACACCTTGTCCCAGAAGGTGGGGGAAGCCTTTCCTCTGGCAAAATCCGCGTCCTTTTGGGAGCAGGAATGGTAAAACAACAGACCTGGTTTTTGGGTTTCTTTCATGGAGCTGCCGCCTTTCCGCCCGAAGGCATTTCTGAACTTATACTTCCATTTTACCAGCATTTATTACAAATTCAATAAAAATGTAATGCAATTTATTGCAAAATTTTTGTGGATTTGACATATCTGCCCCTGGAGCAGGAAAATTCTTACAAAAAAAGAGCGGTCTTGAAAGCAAGCGCTTCAAGGCCGGCCTTTTGGGTGAATTTGTTCCACATTATTTCGGCAGATAGCCAGAGCCGCCGCAGGTCTTACAGACCTTTCCCACATCCACCTTCAGCAGCGGGAGCTTTTTCAGAAGCAGTCCCCTTCCCTGGCAGTCCGGGCATACGGTGCAATCGCCTTCAGGTTTTGGCTGCACGGAATTGGGGTAAGTCTCCCGGTATCTTTTGTACTGTTCCCATGTCTGTTCCGCGTTCTGTTTCAGCCGCTCGTCTGTGAGGATGGCGGCCCTTTCCAGGACGCCGGTTTCCGTTAGCGTCCTTTCAAAATCCTGAAAGCCCCTGGAGAGCCGGTTTAAGGGGATTCTTCTCTGCTGCCCCTCCCCCTGGATACAGAAGACATACCCACTGCCTTCCCGCACAACCTGTACCCGGCTTTCCGGTATCTTCTCCCATCGGAACCGGTATTCTTCCTTGCGGGAGTAGTGGAAGATCACCGTTTCCAGGTCATACTCCACCCAGACCAGCCCCAGATAAAGGGTGCGGTAAACCGCAAACGCCGTAAGTCCGCCGAACATCGCCGCCCCGGCCAAAAAAAGCAGCCGCTCCTCCTGGGACGCCGAGGGATGGACGAAGGCCATATAGAGGGAGAACCCTGTCAGCGGGACAAAGAAAAGCAGAAAGACCAAACAGGCAACAATTTTTGAAAACCATCCGATGGTGCATTTTTTCATATTGTATCACCTCGTAACTAATCCTTTTGCTGTCAGCCTACAGCAGCCCCATCGTTACCCCTGTATCACAATCACCAGCGCCAGCGCTATGATACCCGCTGCCAAAACCAGCGAAACCTTGACCGGGGAACGCTCCCCGCTCTTCCAGTCGGAAAACAGGCTGATGTTGTCATCGTCCATAGGCGGGCGTCCGCTGCGGTTCCAAAGCACAAAATGATAGATTGCGGGGACAAGGTCTATGGCCCCAAAGAGCAGCACAACGTTGCGTATATAGAAAAGGAGAAAGCCCAAAGATATGCTGTCCCTGCCGTTCCCCAGCATAACGCCTCCCCATATCAGGCGGGCAACTGTCATAACGACGGCGGCCAAAATACTGATCAGGGCCGCGGCCCCGTACTGTTTTGCCTTCAGCTTTTCACTGGTTTGCGGTTTTTGAGAATATTTGCTGTTCATAGCCGGTTCCTCCTATGGTATATCAAAAAATGATGAATATTCATATTCCGATTTTAATCATATACAACGCTTTGCTTTACACTGTCATATGCGACGGAAATCGGGAGCTTCCCTGTGAAAAGCCTAAAATTATATACTGCGTTGTCTTCACCGATAAAACTGGCAATATAATCCCCATACGCTGTCGAAAACTCGATATTCTCAAACCTCAAACCCATCTCCTGATAATTCTCTTGCACATATTCTGTCGCGGTATGTCTTCCTATGCCTTTGGGGATAACCTCGGTCCCCCACAGAACGGCAATTGCGGCGGCCGCAGCGCCAATGATACTAATCACAATAGAAATAGCTGTCCTCATATCTGATCTCTGAAGCCTCCTCCATTTCTGTATGACTTATCTGCCGGTAAGTCAAGTATAACATACTCAGAAATGAATGTCCATATTTCAAAGCAGCCGGCGATTAGAAAGGCAGAAAACTCCTTTGGCTGCCGCTGCGGTCCGGCAACCGCAGCGACAACAAAAGGAGTTTTTTGTCCCTCTACTTTTCCAGTGTAATCCTGTGCTTTAGTTCAGCGCTTTCGCCCTTGCCCAGTCTGTGGATACCAGGGTTTTGGGTGAAGTCAGAGGCAGCGTCTACAAAATCCGGCATTCCATGCCAGGGTTCAATGCAGATGTATTTTCCATATTTGTTCGCCTCTGTCCAGATGAGCAGAGAATCGAAGCCCTCAAAATCCACCCGTATCTGCCTGCACCCATTTTTCAGCGTTACCGCTCTGGATTTTAACTGCAGAAATACCAGCGCGTCCTCGTTGAAGTAGCTGTATTTCAGCGGCAGATGGTCAACGGCCCTCCCATAAAGCTTGGTATTTCGCGAAAGAAGACCGTCGCAAACCTCAGTATGGAGCAGATCCTCTTTTTGGTCAAAGTACAGCGTATAGTCCTCGATCCCCTCAGGGCACAGATAACCCTCATGGGCCCCGATAGAGAAATACATCTCCCCATCCGTTTGATTGGTGACGGAATAGGTAACGTCGATTGCATTTTCCACAAGGGTGTAGCAAACCCGCAGTTCAAAATCAAAGGGATATGATTTCCTGGTTTCTTCAGTGGATTTCAGTAAAAACACAGCCCTATCTTCCGATAAATACGCTATTTCAAAATGACTTTTGCTGGCAAAGCCATGCTGAGCTAGAAAATATTCTCTGCCTTGGTACTCATATTTTCCCTCTTTCAGGCTGCCGCAGATGGGGAACAGCACCGGCGCCCTGTCGGCCCATACCGCAGGGTCCCCTTGCCAAAGGTATTCCACTCCCTGCCTTTTCACTGACCGGAGCTCGGCCCCAAGGCTGGATATTTCAACCCTAAGTTCGCTGTTCTTGATTAGAACGGTGTTAGCCTCCATTTTCCTCTCCCTCCTTCACGGCGCGGCGTTTTATAAGAACTGATCTTCCAGGGCGCAGAATCTTTGGTATACCTTTTCATAGCCCACATCCTGGGGGAAATACGCCTTGTCGGTTTTCACCAGCGCTTTGCAGGCACTTTCCACAGAGTCATAAACGCCGGTTGCAGCCCCTGCGAGAATCGCGGAACCAAGGCACGCAGCCTCCGGGTTTTTCAGCGTCACGATGCGTTTGCCCGTTAAATCCGCTTTAATCTGGCACCACAAATCGCTTGTGGCCCCGCCGCCCATCGACCGTATCTCCCCGCAGGAAATGCCCATATAATCCAAGTTCTCCTTTAGCATACAGGCGACGGCCTCCAGGATGCTCCGCACCGCATGTGCCCGTGTGTGCTCCATGGTCAGGCCCAGAAACGCGCCCCTGGCGTCCGGATTGTACCTGGGAATCACGGAACCGCATAAATAGGGCAGGAAGGTCAACCCGTCGCAGCCGGGAGAAATCCTCTCCGCCATAGCGTCCAGCTGCTTAAAATCAAAGCCCTCGCAAAAGTTGTTTTTAAACCACTTCAGCGCAATTCCGGCGGTAGGCGTCCAGGAAAGCAGGCAGTATTGGCCGTTATAGTTCAGGTGGCAGGGGATTTTACTGTCGGGGCGGTAGGCGGGCACCTGGTCACAGGGAACAAAAATAACCATGGTGGTACCGGTCATTTCGCTTACAACGCCGTTACAAACCACCCCCGCCCCTATGGTGCCTGCAACCTGGTCCATAGCGCTTAAAACAACGGCGATGCCCTGGGATTCCCCGATTTTTTCGCCGCTGTTCCGGAGCATGGGCAGGGCTTTGCTGTCTACACCAATGTAATTCAGCATCTCCTCCCACCATATCCCCTTGTTGATATCCAGGTATATGGTGGAGGACTGGAGTGTTTTTTCGGTAACAAACTCCCCTGTCAGCCTGTAAATCAAATAATCCTCCAGAAGGAACACCTTTTTGACCTTTGCAAAAACCTCAGGCTCATTTTTCCTAAGCCACAGCAGCTTGCAGGCCGGCCAGGTAGCCGTGACCTCCGGCTGCCCTGTCACCTCGTAAATCCTCTGCCTGCCAAAATGGGCCTCTATCTCCTGCGCCTCCTGGGTGGCCCGGTTGTCCAGCCACACAATGGCCTTGCGCAGCGGGTTCCCCTTCTCATCCGCCACAATCAGCGTTTCGCATTGGGTGTCGATGGCCATGGCGGAGATTTCAAACTCCCCGGCTATTTGGGCCAGCGCCTCCGAGAATATCTGCCAGTACCGCTCCGGTTCAAATTCCACCCGGTCGCCGGACGCCTCCAGCAGGTAGTCCTGGGTTACGGATTGAAGCACGGCGCCGCATTCGTCGAATAAGGTCATTTTAAGAGATGTCGTGCCAACATCTACGCCCAGTAAATTTTTCATAGCAAACTCCCTTACCCCCTTATAAGTCAACGCGGTTCAAAAAAGCAAGGCTTTTTTGAACCGCGGCCATTCCTCCTAAAAATCGAGGATTGTACTGCTGCCGTAAACGCTCTGCCAGTCGGCGTCAAAGCCCTGGATGGCTTTATCGGTCATGGGATGGGAGATCGCCGCTTTCAGCAGCTCGGCATTGGCCGTTACACTGTGGCAGCCCACCAGCGCAACGTCATTGATCTGCTGCACATTCTTGAAGCTTGCCGCCAGAACCTTGCACTTGACGTCAAAATTTTGAAACAGGGTGACGATATCCGCCACAACCCCCACGCCGTCGGCGCTGATGCTGTCCAGCCGGTTCACGTAGGGGGCGACGTAATCCGCCCCCGCCATTGCCGAAATCAGGGCCTGCTGCGGCGTAAAGATGGCGGTCATGGTAACGCCCACATTCAGGCCGCTGCGCTTGAGCATGGAGGCAGCCTTTAATCCCTCGTCGCAGACGGGAATCTTAATGTAGAGATTCCCGCCCACCTTTTTCGCCAGCACCTCGGCCTCCTCCACGATTTTTTCCGCGGTCTTCTGGGTGGTTTGGATATGCAGCATCTTCTCATTGCCGATGATATTGCGGATGGACCCCACAAGCCCGTAAAAATCCGTCTTTTCCTTGGCAATGATGGACGGGTTTGTGGTAACGCCCGCAATGGGAAAATACTCATTCATATACTTGATATCGCTGACATTGGCCGTATCCAAAATGTATTCCATTCAAAATCACTCTTTCCCAATCAGAATCCAGAATCCAAAGTTCAGCTTACCGCTGCTGCTGGAGGGTGTAGTGGACGTCGTCCGCCTTCTCCTCCGGGGTATACTTCCGCAGGGTGTTGATTACCTCGCCGTTATTCCACTTTCTGTCCTCTACGTCCTCGGTGGTCCCCATCACGGTGACGTTCAGCTGTCTCCTTCTGGCGCGGACCTGGTCCCAGTCCACAAAATAAATATGGGCAAATTCGCCGCCGTCCAGAACGCCGTCCTTGATGGTCATGCTCTCGGACCTTCCGAAAAAGACGCTGCGCAGGTGGCCGTCGGTATTCAGGCTGGTAAAGTCTCCCGGCTCGTTTACAAACCGGCCAAACTGGGTATGGATGGGGCCGGGGTGCATATACTCGTTCTCCTCAGAATAATCCGGAACCAGCTTCTGCATGATTTTCAGGATGTCATGCTGCAAATATTCCAGGTCATACTTGTCCAGGTCGTGGGAGCACTCCTGAATCATGACGCTGCATGTAGTGTGGTGGGAAGCGATGGTCACTGTGCCGTTTTTAATGCCGGACGCCGCCACAATCTCGATAATTTCCTTGGACACATCGTGAAAGGTGGGCCTCCAGCCCTTGGATTGCAGCTCCAATTCCTTCTGATAAACCTTAAATTCCATTTGGATTCTCCTCCTAGTATTTTTTAATCTTTTCAGCGGTTCAATCGTTCTCCAACTGCGCCTCCGGGATGGATCAGCGCAAACTGTTCATTTTTGTAATCGGTTTCCTCAATCAGGGCGGTCTGCAAAATATGGAAAATCACCGCCAACGCGGTTGAGGACGTTGTGCCCTGGGCGTTATATTTATCGGTTTCCCGGTTTACATGCTGCTTTATCGCCACATCCGCTTCCTTCGCCAGCGGGGACTCCATATTTTCGGTGATGGCAATGACCCGTATCCCCTTCGCCTTACAAATTGCAAGGATAGGCAGCAGTTCCTTTGTCTTGCCCCCACGGGAGGCGAATACCATCACGTCGTTTTTCTGCAAAAAGCCCATACCGCCGTGAACCGCCTCGGCCGGTGAGATAAACTTGGCGGGCCGCTCAATGCAGCACAAGAGATGGGCAAAATGCTGGCACAAAATCCCCGAATGCCCGCATCCGGAGGTTCCGGTTCTTTCGGCGTTTTTCAAAAGCTCTACCGCCTTTGTGAACGCCTCCTCATCAAAGAAGCTTTCCATCTGGGCGATACATTCCCGCTCAATCTCATAGACAGCTTTTGCGGCCGCGATTGCTTCTGGTTTCATTTTCATCATGCCCCTTGGTGTATTTCGTCCCATGCCCTGCGCACGCTGGCAATCATTTCCTCGGCCAGGCGCAGGGGATTTTCCGCCTTGGCAATGGCGCTGGAGCAGCCGGAGGCAGGCGAACCCGCCTTGACGATGTTGTAGCAGTCCTCCCCCTTACTGATTCCGGCAGAGGGGAACGGCTTAATCTCAGGGTTAATCTCCCGGATGCACCGGATGACGCTGTCCACGTATTCCCTTCCGGCAGGCCTGCCCGTTCCGATAAGCTCGGTGGGCTCGGCAACCAAAATGTTGGGGGAAAGCCTGGCAACCGCTTCAACCTCCTCCACGCTGTCCGCGCAGACCATGGTGGCTAAACCAACCTCGTCCGCCCTTTTGATTGCCTCGGCGATTTCCGGCAGCGTCAGCTTGTGTTCCGCGTGGTTGAGCATCACGCCCACAGCTCCCGCTGCCTTTAGGGCCTCAGGCAGTGTTCTCCCCATCCCCCTGCCCACGGGAAGGCTGTCCATGTGCTGGGAGTAAACGTGGATGTTTTTGGTGTGGTCCGCGATATTTTTTATCTCGGTGTCGGGGACATCCAGAATAATGTCAACGTCATACTTTTCCGAAAGCCGGTCAAGCCCTTTGGCAATTTCCAGCAGCGTATCGCCGTACATATAGCATTTGGGGCCGTATTCAAAAAAGGGTTCCTTAATTTTGTAACCTCTGTACATGTAATTCACCTGTATGCCTTTTAGATGCTGTATCCCCTTCCAGCTTTTTTGCCGGGGATACAGCATCTCAAATTTAAATGGGCTCTTCTAAAGGAATTAGTAGCCAACCTTTTCCCAGCACTCAAAGGGGGCCGCGATTTCCTCGCTGACATACACCTGGGTTTTCATCAGCTGCAACATGGAGCTGGGAACCAGCGGCGTTACAGGCCCGTGGAGCACCAGGCGGGAGGTCATTCTCTGCCAGGAGGAGAAGGTGTTGTTGGTGAGCAGCGCATGAACCTCAATTCTTTCTCTGGCGTTTTTGACGTCAACCGGGCCGATGGTCGCGGCTTTCGGCGGCACATCCGCCACGTATCCGGACTGCCCGAACACGCCGTGGAGGGAATTCTGGGCGACTGTCAGGGGATGAAGGGTTACAATGCGGGCCCTCTGCTCCAGGTATTCCTCCATATTATCCTTGATAAAGTCGCTTACCGGGTCGATAAACGCCATATGGCCCGTCCAGCCGGGGGAGGAGCTGCAAATGTCCGCGCCGCCCTCGCCGCATTCGGTAATCATATCAGAATAGCTGTTGATGTTCTTGTTGGTGGGATAGTGTACATTTTCCAAGGGCATACGAAGCTTCTCGTCAATCTGGTAAACGAGGTACTTTAGCATGGAATGGGCAAAGCCGGCCTTATAGGTTTCGGGGGCGATATTGCCCTGGTCGTCGGCCCATTCATCCATAGCGAAGATATGTACCTTTTTGCAGTCCACCTGGAAATAGTTGATAAGCTGTGCCAGGGGGATGTAGGTTTCTGGCTCCGGGTTGCCCAGAATCAGGGTGATCTTTCTGTTGTTCTCCGAGGCCTCCTTAATCCGCGCAAACAGGGTTGCAATCAAAACCGGGTGGGGATTCATCATCACTTTGATCTTAAAATCAGGGTTGGGGTGCTTTTCCAGGTCCTTACCGCTGATTTTGCGAAGCCGTTCGCAGACCTCTCTGTCCTTAAAGGGCACATAATCGCCGGGGATAAAGTTAAAGTCGGTAGGCGGATCAAATTTAATGTTCATTGAAAAATCTCTCCTTTTAATATGACCTTTTTAACAGTAAAGCTCCCATCCACAAGGATAAGGTTCGCTTTATTTCCTTTTCTGATTTCGCCGATATCTGTCATTTGGACAGCCCTGGACGGATTATACGAGGCGTAGTGAAATGCGTCGCAGACAGAACAGCCGGTGTGTATCATAATATTTTGGCAGGCGATGTCCAGTGTCATTTTGGAGCCTGCTATTTCTCCGGACCGGTCAAAATTGATATCAAAGGCTTCCTCACAGCCGGGAATCGGGCTGCCGTCGGCCACAAAGGCGTCGGAGATTAGGATCAGCCTGTCCCTTCCCTTGATTTTGCGTATCAGCCGCTGCATATATGGATGAACGTGAATTCCCATACGGTCACAGATCAGCTCCGCGTAAATTTCGCTGTTGTAATTGACCGTTTCGTCCACGCAAACCCCCCGGCATTCCGGAAAATATTCGGCGGTTCCGGTGGCGTTTGTGTGATGGGTGGCAATTCTCAGCCCGTAAGGCATCAGGTCCTCTATCTGCTGGGGCGATGCCTCGCTGTGGGCCACCGAAAACACCGCGCCGGGCATCACGCTTTTGACGTCCTTTACAAACTCCAGAATACCTTCCCGCTCCGGAGCCACGCACCACACCCTTGCTGTGTGTTTCACCCGCTCCACAATCTCCATGTAATCCCCGCGTTTGATTTCTCCCCGCCAGGGATTGGTCTCCCGCTCGCACCCAAAGTTAGGGTTCAAGTAGGGACCTTCCATGTAATAGCCGGCAATATTGGGACATTTTCCGGCTTTCACCGCCTTGTCTATGATCTCTATGTGCGCAAGATATTCGTCCTTGTTGAAGTTGTTGTATAAGGCCGGCAGAACCGAGGTAACGCCATGGGCCAAAAGCGTTCTGGAGCATTTTTCAGGATCCTCGTGAAAATAGGTTTCCCCGTCGGCGTGGGTGTGGATATCCACCAACCCAGGACCTGCGAAAAGCCCCTGAGCGTCCATGACCTCCGCTCCCTGGGGGATGGCGGTCTTTTTACCGAAGTCCAAAATCACGCCATTGTCTATAAGAATTACCCCGTCGGGTATAATATGGTCCTTCATGACGATAACTGCGTTTTTTATTGCAAGCATATCTGTTTCACCCCCAATGCTTTTTTCACTTCCATTATATTCTGTTGATTTCTCTATGTCAATACATATCGTTGCGAAAAATTTTCGTAAATAAAACTTTTTATTGCTTTGTTTTAATAAATATGATATAGTTAATTTACGAAATTTTTCATTAAAAGGAGGGGCGGCGTTATGACGATGACCAAGCTGGCAAAGCTTTCTGGGGTATCGGTTTCAACGGTGTCGAAAGTATTTTCCGGCAACCCTGAGATCAGCGAGGAAACCAGAAATAAGGTGATTGCCCTTGCAAAGCAAGCAGGATGCTTTGAAAAATATTTTAAGCCCCAGTACTCTAAAAAGCAGATCGCGGTTATCTGTCCTGAACTTTTGGGAATCCACTATTCCAAACTGGCTACAGATATTGAAAAAAACTTCCACAAGCGCAGCGCGACCATGCTGCTGTCAATCAGCAATTTCTCAGCCAAAACACAAAATGAGCTGATTGAATATTATGTGAATTACCTGCATATCGATGGGATCATCCTAATTGACCCTGTGGGAAAAATCAAAAGCTATACTTCTGTCCCTATTGTTGCCATTGGAATGAAAAACGAGGAACAGGTCGTCGATTATGTAAATATAGACATTAACTATGCGATAGATTGTTCTTTGGAATACCTTCAAAAAATGGGGCATCAAAAAATCGGATTTATCGGCGAAACACTGGCGGATAACGAATACCATTACTTTTTGAACGCTATGCGGAGAAACGGCCTGCCTGTCAACGAGACATATATTGAAATCAGCGACAAACGCTTTTATGATGCGGGATATTACGGAATGGAAAGCCTGCTGGGCAAAGACGATCTGCCCACCGTTATCTATACGGCGTACAGCCATATTGCGGTAGGGGTACTTCAGAGGATACATGAAGCTGGATTTAAGGTTCCGGAGGATTTTTCACTCATCTGCATGGATGATATCCAAAGTGTTCCCTATTATCCAATTCGTCTTTCCAGCATCCGAATGCACCTAGATGATTTGGCGGCGATTGCGGTCCGAATCCTGTTTCACCATTTGGAAGGGGAGCAGCCCTCTGCAAAGCAAAGCGTCCTGGTAAAAAGAGAGTTTTTTATGGGGGAAACTATAAAAAACATACAATGATTTTCTGGCTTTATTGCGCTTTTCCCAGGCTGCGCTTTATACAAAGCGCTTATGAATCCTCTCTTTTTTCGGAGGAATTGTTCAGCGGCAAAGCGGCAGATAGCAGATAAAGGTATTAAAATCAGCGACCATGCTGCCATTGTAAATTTTATAATTGGGCTGGATGGCTGCATGATTTCAAACGGCATATTCCTCGGATATCTGATATCTGCATAAGGCCTCTTTTATTTCAATCCACACCCTCCCCGCATGAACGGCTCCCTGACAAGTAGAGAAGCGAAAAAGTAAAATGTTATCTATCTCCCTATCTCCAGCCGTAGTTGTACGGTTGGAGATATTTTTATATAGTTTTGGATTGAAGGTAGTGCCGATATTCTAAAGGTGTCATGCCGTATCCTCATAGGAATGGACCGTCTTTAAATAATATATTCTGACAGTATCAAAAGAAGGAATATTATAATGGGCACAAGGTTCTGAATAACTTCCTTGGCCTGCCAGCTATGCTTGTAAAACATCCAGCTTAAAGGGCTTACTATAAAGCTTTTTGGTATGGTTTGGAAGGAGGACCGCATCTCCTCCGACGTTATAAATAGAATAGGTACTGTCTTTCCCTGAAAGGTATTCCTTTGCCGCCCAAAGCTTTTCTTCCGGCGATAATTCTCTTGGCTTTTCTGCCATAAAATATACTCCCTCCTAAGTGACAAGTTTTTGTTATTTCACCTGTCTACCTAGAAGGGAGCATATCCATTTTTTGCTTTTTATGGCTTGCCGGTTCATTCATCCCCCAGCACAATATCCTTCAGCCTGCGCTTGGGGACAAAATGCTGCCCGTCTTTGCGGAAATACTTGGAATCCCCGCCCTTTTCCAGCTCCAGCAGGGTAATTTCCTCGTCGGGCTTGCCCAGAGCCAGCACCAGGGAGGGAACCAAATTTTCCGGAAGCTTTAGGGCGGCGGCCAGCTTTTCCTTGTCGTAATTGCCAATCATGCAGCCGCCCAGCCCCTTCTCCACAGCCGCCAGCATAATGGTCTGGGAAACGATGCCCACATCAGTACGAAACCGGTCCACGTTGGGTCCGATATTTTTATCGGTGCAGACGACGATATAGGCGGTGGGATGATGACCCTTGGCAGGTCCGTCATAGTTGGGGAGCAGCCGCGCCCAGGCGGTCAGGGGGAAAATGGTCTCGTTGGTTTCGGGAGTGCAGGAGAGGAAGTACTGGAAGGGTTGAATGTTTACGGAGGAGGGGGTGAGCCGGGCACAGTCCACCAGGTCCAACAGGGTTTCCCGACTGACGGTATGGGTCCCGTCAAA
The DNA here is from genome assembly GCA_022800935.1 of Oscillospiraceae bacterium. GTDB lineage: Bacteria > Bacillota > Clostridia > Oscillospirales > Ruminococcaceae > UBA1405. The sequence goes on along the minus strand of JAAWRH010000043.1, from coordinate 7,999 downwards.
GCTGCGGTAGCTGCGGTTTTTTCTGACAATTTCCTTTAACATGGGGGAGATACCTCTTTTCTAAATGAATTCTCTACCGGCATTATAACACAGAATCTAAGGAAATCATAGAATTCCATAAAACACACCAAAAAATTTTTCTTTTTTTCCAGAAAATAGGCGTTATGATTATAAGAGCAAAATGTAGAAAAAAATCGAATAAAAAAGCCGTATATTAGGGAATTCAGGCCAAAAATGAACAATTTTAAAGAAAGTGAGGAAACACAACCCATGTACAAGCGATATGGCTATGTTCGGGTATCCAGCACAGACCAAAACGAGGACCGGCAGGTATTGGCAATGCGAAACAAGGGAATCACATGGGCGCATCTCTACATAGACAAGCAGTCCGGAAAGGATTTCAACCGCCCTCAATACCAGAAAATGATTACGAAATTACAGCCGGGGGATCTGCTCTACATCATGAGCATTGACCGGCTGGGACGTAACTATGATGAGATTCTGGCCCAGTGGCGGATACTGACCAAGGAAATCGGGATAGACATATCGGTATTGGATATGCCGCTGCTGGACACCCGCAACGGACAGGACCTGATGGGAAACTTTATCGCTGACTTGGTGCTGCAAATTTTGTCCTTTGTAGCCCAGACCGAGCGGGAAAACATCCGCAAACGACAGGAGCAGGGAATCGCCGCAGCCAGGGAACGGGGTGTGGAATTCGGGCGTCCTCGCCGGGCTGTACCGGAGGATTTCAAGGAAATTGTCAGGGAGTGGGAAAAGCGGAAGATTCCCTTTGCACAGGCAGTAAAGCGGTCGGGGATGAGTGAGTCCACTTTTTATAGAAGGCTGCGGGAGATGAGGGGGTAATGTTCGCCCGGAAATTCTTTACACGGGCGCGTATCGTTCCATAATCTCAAGGATATCGTCCCGATAAATGTTCCCGCCCAGAACATCTCCATTGGGGGAAATGCTGATACTGCGGATATCCTCCGGATTTTCAACATAGGGGTTTGGGGGAACCGCGTCTCCTTCAAAATATTCTGACAGGAATTTAAGGGCGTTTCCGCTGGGAAATATCACATTTCCCTCGGAGGGCTCAATGCCCATTTCTCGAAATTCCTCCAAAATCGCGCCCGTTTTTCGGTTATAGGGGTTGGCGTCCTCCCGGCTGACCAGCCAAGCGGGCTGTGTGCGGATGGATATGCCCACGTTCTTTGCCGCCTCCGCAAAACACTTTACAGGCTCCAGAGGGATGGTTTCCTGATGGAACGCGTCAACCGAAAGGAGCAGGTCGTTGACACCGTTGCGCATAAGCCTTGCCGCAGCTTTTCTTATCGTCTCTGGATTTTTGCTGAAAAAACCGTTTGTGATAAGCTGCCTTTTGGGAATGCGCCATCTCTGGGCGGCGCTGTGTATCAGGCAGACCTCGTCCAGATGCAGAAGCGGTTCGCCGCCAAAGGTCATGATAGAATCGATTTGGAATTCACTGCAAACTCTGTCAATGGCCCGAACTGCAGCGCTGCCGTCTATGTATTCGCCGCTGGAGGCGTGTTCCCCCTCGGAACAGTGCTTGCAGCGGCTGGTACATGCAAGGGTAATCAGGAATTCGATGCGGTTTAGATTTTTCAGATATGGGTTCATTGCTGCCCTCCTTTTGAAAAAGCAAAGATATCAGGTATCAGGTATTAGGTATTAGGTATCGGATATCGGGTAATAAGTCTCTCATCGTGTTCAGGGACGGCGCTATGCGACCCCGAACCATGGCTTGACTTTTTTCGACATCTATGTTCTATTTTCATTGTAATGGCCGAAAAATGAATTGTCAAGCAAGGTCTGGAGGATAAGAATATACGCGCTGCCTTTTTCGGCATGATTCTGTGAATCAGGGAATTTTCCCCTTGAAATTCCCTCACCGATATGCTACAATATTTAATTGTATAGCGAAAAAAGCAATGATCAGGCGCCGTTTGCCCGGCACAGTATGACGCGGACCCCCTGTCCAAGAGAACGGTTGAAGGTGGGATAACCGTACAGACCCGCAGTCAGAAATTCGCCCTGGGAGTTTTCTGTGAAAAGCAGAATGTAGTTGCTGCATTAAAGCAATCAGAGTGGCGGCGTTTGCCGCAATTTGAGTGGTACCGCGGATCATTTCCGTCTCATGGATTTGAGGCGGTTTTTTTGTTGTCAAATTTATTTGTTTAGGAGGAGTATTATGAACCAAGCCATTCTCGAACTGAGAGAAAAACTGGATCAGGCCCTTCGGAATATGGCCTCCACCGCAGGATTGGAAAACCTGAAGGTGGAATACCTTGGTAAAAAGGGCTCTGTTACCGCGCTGCTGAAGAACATGGGCAAGCTTTCCGCCGAGGAGAAGAAATCCTTTGGCCGGGAGGTCAATGAGCTGAAGGATTACGTTATGGAGGCCATTTCCAGGCAAACCGCCGCTCTCCAGGAGCAGGAGCTCCAGCGGGAGCTGAATGCGGTGGAGGCCTTTGATATGTCCGTTCCCCCTGTGCTGGACCGGGGCTCCTACCACCCCATCACTCTGGTCCAGCGCAAATGCGAGGAGGTATTCCGTTCCATGGGCTTTACCGTGGAGGACTACAGCGAAATTGTCACTGACTACGAATGCTTTGAAGCCCTGAACATCCCGCCCTTCCACCCGGCGCGGGACATGCAGGACACCTATTATCTGGACAACGGCCAGCTTTTGAAAACCCATACCTCGGCCGCCCAGAACGCCATCTACAAAAAATACCGGGACGCCCTGATCAACGAGGGCAAGCCCATCAAGGCTGTTTTCCCCAGCCGCTGCTTCCGCAACGAGGCCACCGACGCCTGCCACGAGAACACCTTCTTTCAGATGGAAGGGGTGATGGTGGGTGAGGATATCTCTATTGCCAACCTAATCTATTTCATGAAAACCATGCTCAGCGAGGTTTTTGACAACTACGGCCTGAAGGTCCGCCTGCGTCCCGGCTTTTTCCCCTTTGTCGAACCCGGCTTTGAACTGGATATCAGCTGCCAGATCTGCGGCGGGAAGGGCTGCCCCTCCTGCAAGCACAGCGGCTGGCTGGAGCTCTGCCCCTGCGGGATGATCCATCCCAATGTACTGCGGGAGGGCGGTATCGACCCCGAAAAGTACAGCGGCTTTGCCTTTGGTCTGGGTTTGACCCGCTTAGCCATGATGAAATACGGTATTAAAGATATTCGGGACCTGAACAGCGGCAGCCTTGCCGCCCTGGCTCAGTTTACCGATGATAAGTAAGGAAAGAGGGGTGTGAAAGCTAATGTTTATTTCAATGAACTGGATCCGCGACCATGTGGACCTTTCCGGGCTGGATATTGATCGGCTGATTCGTCAGTTTTCCCTTTCCACCGCAGAGGTGGAGAACGAGATCTTTTATAAGGGAAAGGATCTTCACGGCGTTGTGGTGGCGGAGATTCAATCCGTGGAACCCCATCCCGATTCCCAGAAGCTCCACCTGCTGAAGGTTGATATCGGGGAAGAAGCGCCGGTGGACGTGGTGTGCGGCGCGCCCAATGTGCGCGTCGGGATGAAAACCGCCTTTGCCAAGGTGGGCGCGCAGCTGGGGGAGATCACCATCGCGCCCCGGAAGCTGGCGGGATATCTCTCCTGCGGGATGTGCTGCTCTGAAAAGGAGCTGGGCATCAGCGACGACAACTCCGGCATTATGGAGCTGGATGAAAGTCTGCCCAACGGCAAAGACCTGAAAGAGATTTATCAGATAGACGATATCATCTTTGAGGTGGACAACAAGTCCCTGACCAACCGTCCCGACCTGTGGGGACATTACGGGATTGCCCGCGAGTTCGCCGCCCTGTCCGGACGTCCCCTGGAGCCGCTGGATACCGCCAATCTGGCACAATATGAAAACCTGCCCTCTCTGGACATCAAAATAGAGAACGACGACTGCCTGCGCTACTCCGGTATTCAATTCGACAAGGTGAGCGTAAACGTCAGCCCGGTAAATATGCGTATCCGCCTGTATTACTGCGGAATGCGGGCCATCAACTTTCTGGCGGACCTGACCAACTACCTGATGCTGGAGATGGGCCAGCCCATGCACGCCTTTGACTCCCGCAAGGTGGAGAAAATCCGCATCAAAAAGTTCGCCGAGCCCTTCCAGTTCCAGACCCTGGACGGCGTGGAGCGGCACATCGACCAGAATACCCTGATGATCTGCAACGGGGATACCCCGGTTGCCATCGCGGGAATCATGGGTGGACTGGATTCCGAAATTGTGGAGGACACCACCTCTCTGACCCTGGAATCCGCCTGCTTTGACCCTGTCTCCATCCGCAAGTCCGCCGTCCGCCTGGCCCACCGGACTGACGCCTCCCAGCGGTATGAAAAGACGCTGGACCCGGAGATGACGGTGACCGCCATCGCCCGCTTTGTAAAGCTGCTGAGCGAAATCGACCCCGGCGCGGCGGTGATCTCCCGGCTGACCGACGAATATCTCCGGAGCTATGAGCGCAAAACCCTCTGCATCGACAAGGCCTATGTAGACCGCTATACCGGTATCGGCGGTGCCATTACCAACGAACAGATTGAAAAAACCCTGAAGGCCCTGGGCTTTGAAGTAAACGTTGAAGGAGACACTTTCCAGGTAAAGGTTCCCTCCTGGCGCGCCACTAAAGATGTCACCATAAAGGCGGATTTGATTGAGGAGATTACCAGAATCTATGGGTACGACAACTTTATCCCTCACACCGCAAAATCCCCGCTGTATTCGGTGCGGATGGAGACGGAAAAATCCGTGGAAGGCCAGCTGAAGGACATTTTGGTCAAACGGTTTTCCCTCCACGAGGTCCATTCCTATATTTGGGCCTACTACGATGAATACAAAAGGCTGGGGCTGGAGATTGAGGACAACGTCAAGCTGCTCAACGCCACCAATCCGAACCTGGAGACGCTGCGCCGCTCCATGGTCCCCACACAGCTCTGCCAGGTGAAGGGCAACACCGCCTATGCCCCCGAATTCGGCCTGTTTGAGATTGGCCGGGTGGTCAAGGGCCTGAAGCCGGACGGCAAGTGCGACGAACGCAAAATGCTGGCCGTCACCCTGTTCAGCAGGACCGCTCCTTTACAGGAGCTGTACTTCCGGCTGCGGGATATGATTGCCGTCGCCGCGGACGAAATCAAGCACAAGCCCCTCACCTTCCACGCCATAGAGGCAAGCCACAATTATCAGCACCCCAAAAATCTAAACGCCATCTGCTGTGATGGGATTGAACTGGGTGAAATTGGCATAGTTCATCCCAGCGTCTCCAGGAAGATTGACAAAAAAGCCTCTATTGTCTATGCGGAGCTGAGCGTGGAGGCATTTGGCCGCTTGGACAATGAGGGCATCCACTATGAGGAAGCGTCGAAGTATCCGGGGATGGAAGTGGACCTGACGCTGCGGTCCGATTGCTATGAACCCATCCGGCAGACAATAGCCTCGGTGAATTCGCCGCTAATCAAGAAGGTAAGGGTCGCGGATATTTATAACGGCGTGGACGGAAAGGCAATCACAGTACGTCTCACCTTCTCCTGCATGGACCGCACCCTGACCCGTGAGGAGGTACAGGCGGTGACAGACCAGATCATAGGGGAGCTGGAAGGAAAGGGAATCCAACTGAAGAAATAAGAGAGCATCAAGGGCATAAAGAAACCGGGCTGAAAAACTTTAACGTTTTTCGGTCCGGTTTTGTCTGCAATTTCTTGGAGATTGATATGAACACTAAGACCTGTCTGTCTTACCTTCATCTATTCCTCCGCTAGAACAAACTCTAACAAATCATCAATTTTGCTCATACCGGGAAGCAAGAAGTTTCTAATCTTCCCCCTTGACTTAAAGTCCGCTCCATGTAGTATAATAAGTACAACATCTTCCATTTCTAAAAAGGAGCTGAACCAAATGGTGGAAAAAGCAAAGGTATACTTTACAAAAGAACTGACCCCAGAAGCTGTCATTAAACTGTATCAGGCGCTGAACATCAATCTCCCTGGAAAGGTGGCCGCAAAGGTCCATTCCGGCGAGGTGGGCAACCAGAACTTCATCCGGCCCGATTTTATGAAGCCTATGCTGGACTATATCCACGGCACCATTGTTGAATGCAATACTGCCTACGAGGGCAAGCGCTACTCCTCCAAGGACCACTGGAACACCATGAAGCTCCACGGCTGGACCGAAATTGCCCCCGTGGATATTATGGATGAGGAGGGCGACCTGGAGCTCCCCATCCCCACCGGCAAGCAGATTCAAAAGAATTTTGTGGGCAGTCACCTGAAAAATTACGACTCCCTCCTGGTGCTAAGCCACTTTAAGGGACATCCCATGGGGGGCTTTGGCGGCGCGCTGAAGAATATCTCCATCGGCATTGCCTCCTCCCACGGGAAAGCCTATATCCACGGAGCGGGCAATGTCAAGAAAATTTGGTCCTCCGACCACAACCAGTTCCTGGATTCCATGGCGGACGCCTGCCTGTCCATTAAGGATTTCTTTAAGGGGAATATCGCCTATATCAATATCATGCGCAATATGTCGGTTGACTGCGACTGCTGCGCCGTGGCAGAAGACCCCAAAATGGCGGATATCGGCATTCTGTCCTCCCTGGACCCGGTGGCCCTCGACCAGGCTTGCCTGGACCTGGTGTACCGCTCCGACGACCCCGGCAAAAAGGACCTGATCCAGCGGATTGAGTCCAGAAACGGCCTGCGGACAGTGGAATCCGCCGCCGCCCTCGGCGTCGGCTCCAGAGAGTATGAGCTGATTACCCTGTAACCGTTAAACGCAAACACACAAAGACGGGTTGGAAAACCTCCGGAAAGAGAGGGCTTCCAACCCGCTTTCTTCTTCATTCTGAAAATGTAAAGAACTATTGACATTTTACTCGCCTGTGGTTATAATAAAGATAGAGAGCAGATACTTGTCAGTGAGGTATTGATTGACATGAAAAGATTTTTGAAAAATCTGGGCTTCCGCAAGCCAGACGAAATGGAGCGGCACATCATTTTTCGGGCGCAGAGGAACTCTTACTTTTTCCTGATGGCCGCCCTGTTGATATGGTCCTTCTGGGAAAGCTGTAAGGTGTATATCTATCACACCCGGCTGAATTTGATTCCCTGCCTGCTGCTGGCAGGGGCGGCCCTCATCCAGAGCTTTTCCCAGCTCGTCATGACCCGGAACGCGGTGAAGGACGACGAGGATTCCTTTGAAACCGCGCCCCTTTTAAAAATCATTGTCCTGGTCTGCGTCACGGCCAGCGCGATTGCGACGGCGGGAGCCGCTTTGCTGCTGATGGGTGTGCGGACATGAGGAACCGGATCAGGGAATTCCGCAAGGCAAAGGGCCTCCGGCAGGAGGATTTAGCGGCGGAGCTGGAGGTATCCCGGCAGACCATCATTGCCGTAGAAAACGATAAGTACAACCCGTCCCTGGAGCTGGCCATGAAGCTGGCCCGCTGCCTGGGGACAACGGTGGAAGAACTTTTTTTATTGGAGGACTGAACTGTGAGTGCGAAGATGAAGAATAAATTGACCGCATTGCTTCCCTATGCCATTGCGCTGGCGGCGGAATTTTATCTGCTCCCCCTCCTGATGAAGGACACCGGCACGTCGATGTTGCTGATGCTGTGCGTGATGCCCCTGACCGCCCTTGCTTGCGGAGTGATATGCGGAGTCAGGCAGGGCTTTGGGATTTTATTGCCCTTAGTGGCTATGGTATTGTTTGCACCGACGGTTTTTATCTATTACAATGTAACAGCATGGGTTTACATCCCCGTTTATGGAGTCATTGTTTTCGCGGGGCTCGGTGTCGGAAGAATTTTTTTTAGAAAGAAATAAGGGGAATAAGGAAAAATTTTCCGGAAATGTCAAGAGTAAATGCGAAAAAAAATTGAAATATTTTTTTCAGAGGGCGGCGACGGCTTCACGGAAGAGCATTTCAGACGTTTTCCAACCTAAAATTTTGCGTGGATAGTTGGCAAT
>JAAWRH010000094.1 GCA_022800935.1 Oscillospiraceae bacterium | reverse complement strand
TATGGAATGACAAAGGCGGGCGTATAAAATGGCAGAAAATCCCCGGATGATCAGTCAGACACTTTTAAAGACGATTTCGGATTCGGTGAAGCGGTTTGCGGAGGTGATCGCAAAGACGGTGGATGCGGATGTCCGTATCGTGGATCATAATCTGAGTGTGGTGGGGGAGGCCGTTTTATATTACCGCCTTTCTGCGCCTGTGGAACCGGGCTGCGTGATTGGGCAGGCGCTTGTGAGGCAGAAACGGATCGTGGCGGAGGACAGACGGCAGTCGGAGATTTGCAGAAGCTGCTATGCCTATGAGGACTGCCAAATTTTTGGGGCGGCGGGGATACCCGTGCATTATGAAGGGCGGGTCATCGGGGTGATTGCGCTTTTGTTTCCGGGACACCGGACATTTGGCGTGTGCCAGGATCTGGAGGAAGCGGCAGATTTCGCGGCGCGGATGGCGGGGCTTTTGGCAGAGCAAATCCGGGAGCGGGATGAACTTGCAGCAGTCAGAAGGGAAAACAGGGAGCGGGAGCAGGTGCTGGAATGCGTGGAAGACGGGGTGGTCTGCACGGATTCTGCCGGGGAAATTCTTTTCTGTAATCGGGCCTTTACTTCCATGTTCGGCTTGGAGGGGAGCCTTCGGGGAGAAAATCTGCAGATGCTTCTTCCTCACCGGATGATTCGGGAGTGTTTCCGGAAAAAAGCGGGGTTCCGGAATAGTTGAGGGACAGATCGGTAACGGTAATCATGGCAAACTCCTTTGGAAAGAATATCAGCCTTTTTATTGTATCAGCAAGGGGCAGGAAAGGCAAGGAAAATATGCCCTCCGCCCCGGAGGAACAGGGAGGAACCGAATCATTCACATGAAGAAAGACCATTTTTGGTTAAACCTGATATCCCGCTTTCTCATCCCGGGGTACACCCTGCTTTTTGCCGGGAGCAAGGCGTGGTTCCGCTCCAACTTTTCCGTCATCGCCGTCATGGGAGAGGATCATTACCGGGGCTTTGTCTACTGGGGGATATTGGGAGGGGGTTACTTCTTTGTTTTGCTGACGCTCCTGTGCCGCTCCCTCCCCGGCAGGGCCGCAAGGATAGGCGGTCAATGTATTGCGGTATGCGCCGTCCTCTCCCTTTCCTGGGCCCTTGCCATACCCTATCTCCCTGACCGCTCCCCCTTCTATGCCGCCCTTCATGTCCTACTGGCGGCCCAGGCCTGCGTTTTACTCATGCTGGCTTTGCTGGTCATCCTTCTCTCCCTGCGGCGGGAGGAGCCAGTACGTTGGCGCGCCCCGCTGAGGGCCTGGTGGTCTATTGTGGCAATCTCCGCCCTGCTCTTTTGGATCCCCCGGATGGTGTCCACCGCCCTGGAGGTGTTTTTCACCCTCTCGGCCACCCTGTTGGTTCGGGACATGTGGCTGCGCATACCCCGGTAGCCGAACCCAGGCAGGCAGCCATTCCACCAGCTCAGTCTTGTCCCCGGATTTTCCCTGTGGTATACTAAGAAAAAGGAGGATTCCGGATGGAAAGTCTGTTTTGCTGCCCCATCTGTACAGCTTCACTCATTCAGGACGACGGACGGTATCTCTGTCCCGGCGGTCATAGCTTTGATATTGCTAAAGAAGGTTATGTAAACTTACTTCCGGCCAACCGCCAGCACTCCAAAACCCCCGGAGATGATAAAGAGATGGCTGCTGCCCGCACACGGTTTTTGGATGGCGATTGGTATGGCCCCTTGCAGGAAATATTATGTAAACTCTTTGCTTCTTTCTCCATCTCCTCCCCTATCCTGCTGGACGCGGGCTGCGGTGAGGGTTACTATACAGCCGCTTTGGCCGAAACCGTTGCTGCCAACGGCGGCCGAACTGCTGGGGTCGACCTGTCCAAACCCGCAGTGAAAAAGGCGGCCAAGCGGTGCCCGCAGGGAGAGTTTGCGGTGGCCTCGGTCTACCATCTGCCCCTGGCCGACAGTTCTGTGGACATTTTGCTCAATTGCTTCTCCCCCCTGGCAGCGGCGGAATTTCACAGAGTGTTAAAATCCGGCGGAAAATTCCTCTATGTTGTTCCTGGCCCCCGGCATCTTTGGGAACTAAAATCCGTTTTGTACAAGCATCCCTATGAAAATGAGGAAAAGCAGGAGGAATACCCCGGCTTTCACTACCTGAATGTGGTTCCGGCAGAGACCCTCTTTACCCTTCCCACTTCCCAATCCATTGCTGACCTGTTCCGCATGACTCCCTACTACTGGAAAACCCCTAAGGAGGGAATAGAGCAGCTGGAAAAGCTGGACTCTCTATCCATTACCGCCCAGTTTCGTATCCATGTGATGGAAAAAGAATAGATAAGGGTACAGTTTTATAAAGAAGTTAAGGGCAAAACAGTCCGCAATGGTCTGTTTTGCCCTTTTATTCTGTATAGCCCACTATGACACTTTCGGGGAACGTGTTCAAGGGAAGAACAGCAAACACGAAAGTTGTCAATGAATCACCTGGTAACGCAACCTGAGATATGAGTTTTCCAAGACAATACATTCTTGCAATTTCAGCACACCTAATTGGAATAATTCGCTTTCTGACAGCAAAGACCTTCCGTCAATTAGTGTGGATGTGTCCTTGCCGCCAATCAAAATGGGAGCAATAACAATATCAATATAATCAAACAGCTTTTCCCGAAGAAACAGTCCGTTTAATGTACCACCGCTTTGTATGGTGATTCTCTGACAGCCATATTCTGACTTGAGTTTTGCAAGCGCATCAGGCAAAGACAACTTGCTCTGACAGATAATATGAAGGTTGTCCTCCTTCACCTGAAATGCCGGATGACCTGCGTTAGATGTGACCAACACAAATTCTTTTGAGCGGGCGCAAAAATAGCGAATGCCTTGTTCGGTCAAATAATTGTTG
>JAAWRH010000042.1 GCA_022800935.1 Oscillospiraceae bacterium | reverse complement strand
CGCTTTTGGCATTAGCGTGGTGCTATGTGATGTATCAAATCAGTTATCGTATTTTTGCAAAGCAAGAAATTTGATTTTTTTGAATAGTTAGGAGGTATCATATCACCTTGTGTTATCGACTCTTTTTTCCTAATCAGCTGTGAATTTATGGGACTTTAACAACAAAGGAGGTCAGAGGATATGACTAATATTGAATTTCATTCTGTAACAAAAGAATACAAAAATCATGTGAAAGCCCTTGATGCAGTATCATTTTCTATTGAAAGCGGCGTGTGGGGATTGCACAAGCCCTTGTAGGCAACCCTAAAATTCTAATTGTGGACGAGGCCACCGCCTCTTTGGACGCGGAGAATGAGACGGAGATACAGCAGGCTATTTCCCGGCTGGTGGAGCGAAAGACGGTGCTGATTATCGCCCACCGTATGAGGACAGTGGAAAAGGCCAACAAGATTGTGGTACTGTCTGGGGGAACGGTGGCTGAGATGGGAACCCCGGAAGAGCTGATGAAGCGGAACGGAGCCTTTGCCCGGATGGTTCAGCTGCAAACTGAGAGCCAGAATTGGGCGCTGACATAAAACGGTGTTCATCAGCCTTTCTGATTTTGCTGCGGCAAAAGAAATTCACGATGAGTGGATAAAATCCGCTCGGTCATTTTCACCGTTTTGCTTCCTCTGCAAATTCACCGGTCAGGTTGAAATTGTGCTGCATAGGTCCCCGGCCATGCCCCAAGTTCAGCATGGCCCCCAATGCACCGGAGAGGTAGTCTTTTGACCGCCGGATGGACGTAGACAGGTCAAATCCCTTTGCCAGATTGGCTGCAATGGCGCTGGACAGTGTGCAGCCGGTGCCATGGGTGTTGGGATTGTCGATGCGGGTTCCATAAAACCATGTCCCCACACCGTCCGCATAGAGAAAATCGTTGGCATCGTTGACGTTGTGTCCACCCTTCAGAAGAACGGCGCAGCCGTAAACATCACCGATCTCTTTTGCAGCGGCCTCAATGTCCGCTTGGTTCCGGATGGTCATGCCGGACAAAATCTCTGCCTCTGGGATATTGGGGGTGGCCACGGCGGAAAGGGGGAGCAGACAGCTTTTCAGTGTGTCCACCGCCTCCTCAGAAATCAGCCGGTCGCCGCTAGTAGCCACCATCACCGGGTCCACTACAATATTTTTCGCCCGATAGAACCGCAGCCTTTCTGCAATTATTTCAATCAGCCCGCAGGAAGCCACCATGCCGATTTTCACCGCATCGGGCGGAATATCCTCGAATACCGCGTCGATCTGCGCTCCCAAAAACGCAGGCGTCAGTTCTACAATCTCCCGCACGCCGGTGGTGTTTTGAGCCACCAGCGCCGTGATGGCGCTCATGGCAAAAACGCCATTCATGGTCATTGTCTTCAGGTCGGCCTGAATCCCAGCGCCTCCGCTGGGGTCAGTTCCAGCGATTGATAATACTGTTTTCATAGCGGTATCTCCTTCGCGTTATTTTTATAAAGCGGCAAAAGATAGTGCCCTCATTTGCCGCTTAAAATCCCCGGCCATAATCTCATTAGATACTGAGCGCCACACCATATTCTGTCTGGCAGCAGCAGGACGCCTGATGCAAACTCTTATGTTCTTAAACACTTCGTTCAGATTTTCCCGCATCCCATACCCAATGGAACGAAGGCAGTCTGCTCCTATCGTGTCCCAGATGGACATAGAGTTCAGCAGCGTACCGTCTACATCAAAAATATCGCCGAGTATTCTCATAGGTTCACCATTTCCTCTGACAATGCACGCAGCTCCCGGCAGGCTCCTTCAATGTCCTGCGCGGAGAAGATGGCGGACACCAAGGCCACACCGTTCACCCCGCTGCCGGACAGCCGAAGCAGGTTGCTCCGGTTGATGCCGCCGATTGCTACAACGGGTACCTCCACCGCCTTGCAGATGGCTTGAAGCATATCGACTGACATTTGGTCCGCATCGGTCTTGGTACTGGTGGGAAACACCGCCCCCAGCCCCAGATAGTCTGCACCGTCTTGGACGGCCTGCTGGGCCTCCTCCACCGTATGAACGGAGACGCCCAAGGTCATATCCTCCCCCACCTGGCGGCGGACTGCCCCAGCCTCCATATCCTCCTGGCCCACGTGAATCCCGTCCGCGCCGCAGGCGATGGCAATGTCCACATTGTCATTCACGATAAAGGGTACGCCATACCGGCGGCACAGGGCACAGATGTCCTTCGCCTCTTGGAGAAAGGCAGCCTCGCCCAGCTCCTTCTCCCGCAACTGCACACAGGTCACGCCGCCCTTCAGCGCGGCCTCCACCTGCTGATAGAGTGTCTGTTTCCCCACCCAGGCCCGATCAGTGACAGCATAGAGCAGCATGTGCCGCTTATCGCATCTCATACTTGGCCCCCTTCTCCAGTGCCGCCGGTGTCAGACGGTACATGGCGTCAATGATGTAATTTCGATAAGAAGAATTGCCGTCCAATTCAGTCATGCGCTTGTTGGCAATTTCCCCGCACAGGCCCATAGCGCACACAGCGGCGGCAGCGGCCTCCAGAGTCCGATCCGGGTTGGCGGTGACAAAAGCCGCTGTCAGGGCGGAGAGCTGGCAGCCGGTACCAGTGATGGATGCCATTTCCGGGCGGCCGTTGCGGATGCAGAAAGCCCTCTCTCCATCCGCCACAATGTCAATAGCCCCGGTAACGGCAATCACCGCTCCGGTGCGCCGGGCAAAGTCTTTGGCGAAGGACACTGCTTCGTCCAAGTTCTCCTCTGTCACCCTGTCCTCTATGCCTGCGTCCACACCCTTGGTGGTGCCATTGCCCAGAGCCAGGGTTTTAATTTCCGAAATGTTGCCGCGCATCACAGTAAACTCTACCTCTTTGAGCAGATCCAGGGCAGTCTTTGTCCGCAGCGCGGAGGCTCCCGCTCCCACCGGGTCCAGCACCACAGGATGGCCCAGCTCATTGGCCCGCTTCCCGGCGGCGAACATGGCTGGAATGGTACGCTGGTTCAGTGTTCCAATATTGATCGTTAGCCCGCCGCAGACAGCGGTGATCTCCACAGCATCCTCCAGTTCGTCCGCCATGATGGGTGAACCGCCGCAGGCCAGCAGCATATTGGCACAGTCATTGACGGTGACATAGTTGGTGATATTGTGGACCAGCGGGGATTTCCGCCGTACATTTTCAAAAATTTCTGCAAACAAAATCAACACTCCTCTCAAAAAGCCACAAAAAACAGGGAGCACCCGAATAGGATGCTCCCTGAAAAAGTACAGGTTCCTCTGCAACTTCCTCCGGCGGCATTATCCGCATCAGGTGTAAGGGTCGAAGGTCTACCTTCCTCTCAGCCTGTCACACAAGCTCCCCTGCTTATTTGTCGTAAAAATTATAGCACTTTATTGTCTATTTTGCAAGTAATATCAATAAAAGCGTCTGGTTTTTCGGCTCAGTTTCAACCGCACAATTTGTAAATTATGCCTTAGTTCCTATCTTCGGCATACAGAACTGAATTGCTCCGGTGGGACACTGCTTGGCACATTCGCCGCAGTTGGTGCAGAGCTTCGGGTCAATGGTGGCCAGATTGTTTACAATCTTTGCCGCCCCGCTGGGACAGGATTTCTCGCACTTTTTGCACCCGATGCACCCGGCCTTGCACACCTTGCGGGTATACGCCCCCTTGTCGCAGCTGGAGCAGGCCACAAAGGCCCTGACTGTGGCTGGTATGATCTCGATCAGATGGTTGGGGCACTGCTTGGCGCACATCCCACACCCCACGCACAGCGTCCGGTCCACCACCGCGATATCGTCCTTGATGGAAATGGCCCCGTATTGACAGACCGACACACAGTCGCCATATCCAAGGCAGGCGTGGCTGCAGCTTCTGCGCCCCTGGTAAAAGGAGTTACAGGCTAGACAGGTTTTCGGCCCTTCGTAATCCATAACATATTCGGTAACATTGGAATTCCCGGAACAGTGGACAACGGCTACCATCGGAATAACCTCGCCGCTCTCAACCCCCAGTATCTCCCCCACCTTTTTGGCAACCTCCGCGCCGCCGGGGATGCAGAGATTGGCAGCGGCTCCTCCCACGGCCGCGGCGGCGTATCCGTCACACCCGGAGTATCCGCAGGCGCCGCAGTTGGCCCCCGGAAGAACCTCCCGCACCTTAGTCACCCGCTCGTCGGTTTTGACGGCAAAGAATTTCGAGGCCACCGCCAGGCAAACCCCTGAAATCCCCCCAATAATCAGTACAACAACAATCGGGAAAATGATTGTATTCATGACATATCTCCTACCTCAAAAAATGAAATCAAGCGAACAGACCTTCTACCACCCCGGAAAAACCCATAAACGCAAGGGAGACAATAGAGGCGGCAATCAGGATACTGGGAAGTCCCTGGAAGGTTTTCGGAATGTCATTGCCTTCTATCCTCTGGCGCACGCCGTTAAACAGCACCATCGCCACCAGGAAGCCGATGCCCGCGCCGATGGAGTTGACAATGGATTCGGCGAAGTTGTAGTTTTCCTCAATGTTCAGCACCGTCACCCCCAGCACAGCGCAGTTGGTGGTAATCAGCGGCAGATAAATCCCCAGTGTGGAGTGGAGAGCGGGGATAAATTTTTTCAGAACGATTTCTACAAGCTGGACCAGCGCCGCAATGACCAGGATAAAGACCAGCGTCCGCAGATAGGTATAATTGGGATACAGCAGGAAGGTGTAAATGGGGTATGTCACCGCTGTGGCCATGGTCATGACAAAGATGACGGCTACACTCATTCCTGTGGCGGAGTCCAGCTTTTTGGAAACCCCTAGGAAGGGGCAGATGCCCATAAATTTGGAAAGGACGAAGTTGTTAACCAAAACCGCGCCCACCAGAATCATCAGAAAGCCTTTCATGGATTATTCCTCTCCTTTCCCGCCGTTTACCGCGGAGCAGGACGCAGCCGCGGGACAGCCAGCGCAGCCGCCCTCTTTGTGGTTTTGCAGGGTGCGGCCCTTGGTGAGCTTGTTTGCCAGCGCCACCACGCAGCCGAACACAAAGAAGCCGCCGGGGGCCAGGGAGAACAGGGTCATGGAATCAAACAGGTTGGCGGTCAAGGTGATGCCAAACCATGTGCCCATACCTATAATCTCGCGGATGGAACCGATGACCACCAGGGCCAGGGTAAAGCCCAGCCCCATGCCGATGCCGTCCAGCAGGGAGTCCAGCACCTTGTTCTTGTTGGCAAACATTTCGGCGCGGCCCAGAATGATGCAGTTGACCGTAATCAGCGGCAGGAACACGCCCAGGGCATTGTAAAGGTCCGGGAAATAAGCGTGGACCAGAAATTCCACCACCGTGACAAAGGCGGCGATGATGACAATATAGGCGGGAATTCTCACCTTATCGGGGATGACCCGCTTGAGCAGAGAGATGGCTACATTGGAGCCCATCAGCACCACTGTCGCCGCCAACCCCATGCCCAGGCCGTTGAAGGCCAGGGTT
The DNA here is from genome assembly GCA_022800935.1 of Oscillospiraceae bacterium. Taxonomy (GTDB): domain Bacteria; phylum Bacillota; class Clostridia; order Oscillospirales; family Ruminococcaceae; genus UBA1405. The sequence goes on along the minus strand of JAAWRH010000042.1, from coordinate 24,469 downwards.
GTGACCGCCAGAGTGGGGCAGGTCCCCAGCACCAGAACCAGCACCGGGTTTTCCCGGATGATGCCGTTTAACAGTATTTTCAGTTTATTTGACGAAGCCACAGCTTTTACCTCCTTCTTATTGGCCCTTCACCGCGCCGAACGCTTCAAAGGCGGATTCAATCGCTGTATTCACGCTCCTTGAGGATATGGTGGCGCCAGTGATGTATTCGATTCCGGAAAGGCCGCTGTCCTTACCCGTGTACTGATCCAGGTGGGCGGGCAGCGCGGTGCGGGAGCCAAGGCCTGGTGTCTCGGAATTTTCCAAAACCTTTACCCCAACAATCTTTCCCTCCTGGGAGATGGCGGTCATCACCTTGATGGTACCGCCGAAGCCCTTGGAGGTAGTGGTAAAGACATAACCCTCGCCGCCGGAGGTCTTGTAAACCTCAGTGACGTTTTCCAGCCCGTCGGCGGAAAGCTCCTCAAAGCCGGATACCCCTGTGTAAACCTCCGCGCGGGCGGCGTCCGCGGCCTTTCTGGTGTTCTCCTCAATAATGGGATTGGTCACCTGATAGGTGCAGACCAGCGCCGCCGCCGCTATGGTGCAGATCAGGGTCAGGATTCCGGCGGGCAGAACGAACTCTTTTATGGGATTACCTTTTTCCGCGATACTGCTCATTTCTTCTGTACACCTCCAAAGGGAACCTGTCTGGTTAAGTTGTCGATATGGGGGGTGATGATGTTCATCAGCAGGATGGCGAAGGACACGCCCTCCGCATAGGAGCCGAACAGCCGGATGACCACTGTGATCAGGCCGCAGCCCACGGCGAAGATTACCTTGCCCTTTTCCGTCACCGGGGAGGTGGTGTAGTCGGTGGCCATAAAGATGGCACCCAGGAAAAGCCCGCCGGACAGAATATGGTACAGCGGGTCTGCCCCCAGCAGGAAGCAGAACACAAACACGGTACCGATGTACACCAGCGGTATGGTGGGAGTAATCACCTTCCGCCACACCAGGTAAATGCCGCCGATAAGCAGGGTCAAAATGCAGGTCTCACCCAGCACGCCGCCCTTGAGGCCCAGGAAAAGCTGGAGGTAGGTGGGAAGCTCGGCGTTCCCGGCAGCCAGCATCCCCAGGGGAGTTGCGCTGGCGACCACCAGGCCGCTGCTGGTGTTCCAGTCGGTCATGTACTTGGCAAAGGACACAAACAGCACAATGCGTCCCACCAGCGCCGGGTTGGCAAAGTTCTGGCCAATGCCCCCAAACAGCTCCTTGGTGATGACAATGGCGGCAAAGCAGCCGATCACCGCCATCCAGATGGGAAAGGAGGCGGGCAGGTTCATCGCTAGAATCACGCCAGTGACGCAGGCGCTGAGGTCACGGATGGTATTTTCCCGCTTTGTCACCATACAGAACAGATATTCAAAGCCTACACAGCAGGCTGCGCACACCGCAGTCAGCAGCAGCGTCCGCGGCCCGAACAGGACAGCCGACGCGATAACGGTCGGCGCAAGGGCGATTAAAACATCCAGCATCACGCTTGAGGTGGTGGCCCGGTCCTTAATATGGGGCGACGGCATGACCACCAAATTTTGCCGTGTCTGATTGGTTTGGCTTACTTGACTCACTCTTCATTCACCTCATTCTCATTTAGCCGCTGGTTTGGACGCCTGTTCCCGCAGGAAGCCCTTGGCCAAACGGTTTGTAAGCACCAGGTTGCGCTTGGCGGGACATACGTAGGAGCAGCATCCGCATTCCATGCACCGCCCCACATACAGGGCCTTCAGCTTTTCCGCGTCCCTGGCCCGGTACGCCTTGTCAATGGCGGCGGGCATCAGCTGGAAGGGACAGGCCCTTACACACCGCCCGCACCGGATACACGCCGATTCCGGTATGGCCTTTGTCTCCGCTTCCCCAAAGCAGAGGAGAGCGTTGTTGTTTTTAATCAGGGGGTAGTTGTCGTTAAAAATGGTGATGCCCATCATGGGTCCGCCCATAAGCATCTTCTTCGGCTCCCGCTTGTAGCCGCCGCAGAACGCGATGATATCCGCGAACCTTGCGCCCAGAGGCGCCCGGATATTTTTGGGGGTTGTCACCGCTGAACCATCTACGGTAATGCGCTTGGAGATCAGCGGAATGCCTGTCCGCAGGAACTGGGCCAGGAAGGCGATGGAGGTGCCGTTCATCACAATGACCCCCACATCCGCCGGAATCATCCCGTCCCCCACCACGCGGCCCGTGGTCTCATAAATCAAAACCTTTTCCGCCCCCTTGGGGTACTGGGAGCGCATGGGGAACACCTTGATATAAGATTTGTTCTGGGTGAGGACCTGGAGCTTCTGGATGGCCTTGGGCTTGTTGTCCTCCACCCCTATGTAGACGTTCTCAATCTTGCCCACATATTTGCGGACCAAATCGATACCGTCAACGATGTCGGGGCCGTCCTCCATCACGTTCCGGTAGTCGGAGGTGATGTAGGGCTCGCACTCGGCGATGTTGATTACAAGGGTATCCACCTTGGCGGGGTCCCGCAGGGAAAGCTTGATATGGGTGGGGAAGCCCGCGCCGCCTAAGCCCACCAGGCCGGAATTGCGCACCGCCTTCAGGAAGCTTTCGGTATCCGTAACCTCCGGCGGGGCGATGGTCTCCAGCAGCTCCTGCTTATGGTCGGCCTCAATCACGATTGCCTGGGTCCGTACCCCCTGGGGATTGATGAAATCTTCCAGCGCCGCCACCTTTCCGGATACACTGGAATAGACCGGGGACGAAAAGGGCTTTTCGCAGTCGGCCACCAATTGCCCCACCTTTACCAGATCCCCCGGCTTGACCACCGGCGTACAGGGCGCGCCCATGTGCTGGACGCAGGGCAGATACACCTTGTCAGGTTCCGGCATTGTCTCGGTTACATAATCCTCCGTGTTTTTATAGTGACGGACCGCAACGCCTTTCAGCGACCTGATTACATCTTTTGACACGTTTTTGTTCCTCCTATCCTATGCCGCTGCCGCAAACGCGGCGGGACAATAAAATCATATATTTCCAGCCTCGCGGCACAGAAACCAGGGATATTCATACAGCTGGTCAAATTTTCAAACCCTGTCCGGCGTTTTTGGGAAAACCGGGATTTTTTCCAGCGCCGGAGAAACCGCATGGAGGACAATCCCTGTAGCCAGTCCCATCACTACGCCGGATACCGCCATCACTGGAAGATAATACCACAAAAAGCCGCCGGTTCCCAAAACAAAATAAGCGGCGCACAGCTGCCCTATATTATGGCTGACCGCGCCAAAAACGCTGATCAGCTTGTAATTTTTCTTTTTAGAAAGGAAGCGGGAGACCAACAGCATCACTGCGACAGAAAACAGGCTCCCTGTCAGGCTGAGGATGAAAGCCACCCATCCCCTGGACAGAAATACAAAGACCGATTTCAGGGCCGACAGCACAAAGGCATCTCTTGCGCCGCAGCAGAACAGGGTGAACATCACCACCACGTTGGCAAGCCCCAGCTTGATTCCCGGCGGCAGGCCCGGTATGGGAGGCAAAAGCCATTCCAGAAAGGAAAGGGCGGCGGAAAGGGCTGTAAACATCCCCATACGGGCGATAAAGCGGGACAGCGTATCCCTTTTGACCTCCGGCATCTAATCCCCTCCTTCTCTAATCTGATCCAGCCAGCAGGAACCCGGACGGCTCCATGAGCTGGAAATGGAAGCTTTCTTCAACGTCCCCGGCCAGCCAGACGCGGCAGTCGGAATCTACCAAAACTGCCCGGCAGTCGGAATCCTTCAAAAAGGCCAGTGCTTCTTCCCTGCCCATGAGGAACAGGGCGGTGGACAGGGCGTCGGCCAGCGCGCCATCCTCTGAAATCACCGACGCGCTAAGCAGGTCGGTCTGTGCCGGCCAACCGGTGCGGGGGTCCAGAATGTGGCAGTACCGTACTCCGTCCTGTTCAAAATATCGTTCATATCCTCCGGCGGTGGCCATTGTCTGTCCCTCCAGGGAAAGGCTGGCAATCACAGAAGCCTCCCCCCCGCGGAGGGGATTTTGCAGTCCAAAGCGCATTTCAGCGCTGTCCGGCAGGACCATCATATTGCCGCCAAGGGAGATATATCCCCTGGTGACACCGTTTTCCTCGCATATCTCCCGGAGGAACCCGCAGGCATAGCCCTTTGCCACAGCCCCCAGGTCAATCCGCTGTCCTTCCCGCTGCAAAAAGGCGGTTTGTCCCTCCGGTTCCAGAACCAGTCCGTCCCCCACAAGGGAGAGGGCCTGTTCCACCTCCTCCCTGGGCGGGACGGTCGGGTTTTCACCGGTGACATTCCAGAGGCGGGTGAGGGGACCGACGGTGATATCAAACAGCCCGCCCGTCCACCGGGAAAGCTCCTGAGAACGGAGCAGGAGCTGCATGACGCTTTCCGAAACCTCCACAGGTTCCTTTCCCGCGCCGCGGTTGAGGCGGCGCACATCGCCGCTTTCCGATATATCGGGGCTGTCCGTGCAGGTGAGCTGTTCCTCCAGCCGGGAAAGAAGCTCTTCACACGCAGCGACCGTCTTCTCCGCGGACGGTCCGTAAAGACAATACTGAATCACCGTATCCATTGCGAAGGTCGTTCTGGTGACAGGCGGGGCCTCAGGGACGTTTTTTTTCCATTCCCACAGCAGGCTGGCAATAAAGACCAGCAGAATCGCGGCGGCAGGCCAATATCTGACAATTTCTTTTTGATTCAAGAAGAAAATCTCCCTTTTCATTTTCACCAATGTCCATATATCATTGTATACTTTTTTTAGGAAATCTGCAATATCTCAAATGCATTTTTCCGGAATCATTTAAATTTTTCTTTGCCAAACGATAAAATTGTCCGGATTTTCGGGAATTTTGAGGGAAATTTGGAAGAGAGCCCCTCCAAAAAAATCCGGGAAAACCGTCTGGCTTTCCCGGATTTTTATCCTTACCGCGTCTCTGTTTCCCCGGTCTCCCCAGTCTTCACCGGGCGCCCAGTATCTCCATAAATTCCTCGCCAGTAATCGTCTCCCGCTCCAGCAGGAACTTAGCCAGCTCGTGGAGCTTCTCCATATTTTCCCGCAGAATCCCCCTGGCCTTTTCATGGGCCTCGCGGATGGTCCGCAGCACCTCCGCGTCAACCCGCGACGCCGTCTCCGCCGAGCAAATCAGCGCCGCATCCCCGCTGAGATATTGGTTGTTCACCGTCTCTAACGCCATCATGTCAAAGTCGTCGCTCATCCCGTACCGCGTCACCATCGCCCTGGCAATCTTCGTCGCCTGTTCAATGTCGTTTGAGGCCCCGGTGGTGATGGAATCGAATATCAACTCCTCAGCTGCCCGCCCCCCGGTCAGCGTCGCTATCTTATCCAGCGCCTCCTCCCGGCTCATCAGCACCTTTTCCCCTTCCTCCACCTGCATGGTGTATCCCAGCGCCCCGGAGGTCCTGGGGATGATGGTGATTTTATGCACCGGCGCGGAGTGCTTCTGCATGGCCGCCACAAGGGCGTGACCAATCTCATGATAGGAGACAATCAGCTTTTCCCGCGGAGAGATCACAGCCCCCTTGCGCTGATACCCCGCTATAACCGTCTCCACCGATTCTTCCAGGTCCCGCTGCGTCACCGCTGGACGCCCAGCGCGCACCGCGGCCAGTGCCCCTTCATTGACGATGTTCGCCAGCTCCGCCCCGGACGCGCCGGAGGTAGCCCGCGCCACTGCGTCAAAATCGATCTCCCCGTCGGTTTTGACCTTGGCCGCGTGGACCTTGAGAATTGCCACCCGCCCCGCCAGGTCGGGCAGCTCCACCGGGACACGGCGGTCAAAGCGCCCCGGACGGAGCAGCGCCTTGTCCAGGCTTTCCGGACGGTTGGTGGCCGCCAGAATCACCACGCCCTTTCCGCCGTCAAAGCCGTCCATCTCGGTGAGGAGCTGGTTCAGCGTCTGCTCCCGCTCGTCGTTGCCGCCCATATTGCCGTCCCGCTTTTTTCCGATGGCGTCGATCTCATCGATGAAGACGATACAGGGGGCCTTGTCCGACGCCTGTTTAAACAGGTCGCGCACCCTCGCCGCACCCATACCCACGAACATCTCCACAAACTCCGAACCGGAGATGGAGAAGAAGGGCACGTTCGCCTCCCCAGCCACAGCCTGCGCCAAAAGGGTCTTACCAGTTCCGGGAGGTCCCACCAGCAGAGCGCCCTTGGGCAGTCTCGCGCCGATGTCCTTATACTTCTGGGGGTTGTGGAGGAAATCGACAATCTCCTTCAGTGCGTCCTTGGCCTCGTCCTGCCCCGCCACATCCTGGAAGGTCTTTCCGGACTGTGCCGCGACATAGACTTTGGCGTTGCTCTTGCCGAAGCTCATGGCGTTGGGACCGCCCATCTTTTTACTCAGGCTCCGCATGATGACCTGCCCCAGCACCACCATTAGGACAATGGGAAATACCCAGGAAAGCAGAGCGTTTAAAAAGGTGTTTTCCCTTTGGGGGATCACCTTGCCATAGGTGATGTCAGGATACTGCTCCAGCCGCTGCGCCAGCCGGTTGGAGTCCTCCATCATACCGGTGACAAAGAACATGGGCCGCTTTTCCTCGGTCTTCAGGGTGACATAGACGATTCTGTCCTCCTGTATCTCGATCTGCCCCACTGCTCCCTCCTGGAGCTGCTGGAGGAACTGGCTGTAGGGCACCTCCTGCACACTGGCCCTGGAAACCATGGGCATAACCAGCATATTCAAGAGAAGAATTGCCACCATCGCCAGAATGTAATAGAAGATCAAAGGTTTTTTTGGGGGTTTTACGTTATCCATCTTGTTATCACTTCCCGTTTTTTACGTCAGGGCAAGGCCCCGACATTCAAATATTTATGAGACAAAATATTTTTGTCCTATAAATAATATATCTTAGCAAGAAATAATTGCAAGGGGTTTTCGCATATATTCGGGAAAGTTTCAGGATTTATTCATGGAAAAGTCGAAAAGGGGAAGTTTTCTTCCAGTATCAAAAATTTTTCCAGCGGCAGGGATGTAATAATCCGCGCCGAGGCGTACAGACTAATGAACGAACCTCAAGGAAAGGAGGCTGCAAACATGGCCGAATGCAACTGCAAAGCAAATTCCAGCATTCACTGCACCGTCACTCAATGCGCCCACCACAGCGGCGGCGAAAACTACTGCACCCTGGACCGCATTGACGTCGGCACCCACGAAGCCAACCCCACTATGGTGGAATGCACCGACTGCAACTCTTTCCGCCGCAAATAAATTCCCGTCTCAGGCAGGAATAAGAATAACAGGATAAAGGTATTTTTGAAGGGCCCGGCATTTCTGGAAAGCGAAGAACGTTTTTGGGAAATGGGGCAGTTTTTCGGTGTAACAACCGTACCCGCATGCTGCAATGCAGCCAGAAAATCCCGCCGCTGCGGCGTCCCCTGCGGACCCGGCCACAGCGGCGGGATTTTACTGCTGTTTTTCCCCAAACCCCATGAAATATTCTCCTTTTGCCCCATACTTTCAAAATCCAATTGCATAAATTGAATTTTTATAAATAATTTCCCCGTATATATTGCATTTTATTTCATAACCATGTATAATAGTACGTATCTCAAACCAATCAACAAGGAGACGGCAAACATGTATAAATATTTAGAAGCGGTAAAAGAAAATATCTCCCAGCGCCTGGACTGGTATATGTCCGCCGTTGAGGAGATGTACCGCAACCCCGAAATTGGCAACCAGGAATTCAAATCCATGGCCCTGCTGGCTGGGATGCTGGAAAAGGAGGGCTTCGATGTAGAGACCGCTTTTGTGGTTCCGACCGGCTTTATCGGCAGATACGATTCCGGAAAGCCCGGCCCCACCATCGCCTATCTCTGCGAATACGACGCCCTGCCGGAGGTTGGCCATGGCTGCGGCCATAACCTGATCGCGGCCATCGGCGTGGGGGCCGGAACGGCGCTGAAATCGGTCATCGGCGAGCTGGGCGGAAGGGTATGGGTCGTGGGAACCCCTGCCGAGGAGAACTTCGGCGGAAAGGTGTCCATGGCCGAGGCAGGCGTCTTTGACAAGGTGGACGCCGCCATGATGATCCACCCTGGCTCCAAAAACGGCCTTGGCGGGCGCACCAACGCCCTCAATCCGGTAAAATTTGAATTCTTTGGGAAAAACGCCCACGGGTGCAAACCCCATGAGGGCAAAAGCGCCCTGGACGCGGCGGTCCTCACCTTCACCAACATCAACTTCCTACGCCAGTTCTGCCTGCCCAACACATTCATCCACGGCATCTTCCGGGACGGCGGACAGGCCGCCAACGTCATACCGGCCTACGCCTCCCTGGAATACTACTTCCGGGGCACCACCATGCCCTATGTCCAGGAACTGACCCAAAAGGCCATCCAATGCGCCGAGGGTGCGTGTCTGGCCACAGGGACAACCTTCAAGCACAGCATTTATGAATGCCCTTACGACGACTTTGTCATCAACTACACCCTGGCCGAACTGCTGCGGGAGCAGTACAAAGCGCTTGAGGTCGAAAACATTGAGGAGGTCCGGGAGCAGCCCTCCGGATCCAGCGATATCGGCAGCGTCAGTTACCGATGCCCGGCGCTCCACGGCTACATCAAGATAGCGGACGAATGTGTTGCGGGACATTCCCGCGAGATGGCAGACGCCACCATCTCCCCCGAAGGGCGGGAGGGACTTCTAAAGGCCGCGGCTTCCCTGGCAAGTTTGGGGGCCACGCTGATTTCGGAGCCGGAAACCCTGAAAAAGGTAAAAGCGGAATTCAATGAATCCATGGCAAAGCTGAAAAAATAACCTGACGCTCAGAGAGCGCGTCCCCATCCGCCAGGATAAGGACGCGCTCTTTCACGCTGGCGCGGCGGCTATTCCCTTTTCAGCAGAATTCCCTGCTCCTCCAGCGCGGCGGTAATCCGCTGAAAGACTGCCTCGCTGGCGCAGGCGATGTTGTGAAGGTGGATGCCGTCGGTGAGCGCCGCCAGGGGTTGGGCCTTAAAGTGTTCCACCTTTTCCAGAAAGGCGTCCACATCGTAGCGGGAGGCCAGCTTCAGCGGCGCGGAAATCTGTCCGTAAAGGGGGTGCTCCACCACCACATCCAACAGCTCCCCACCGTTGTCCACCACGGTGTACAGCTCCCGCGCCAACCCGTCTCCCAGGTGGTGCTCGCAGGCGATGGTGCGGATACAGCGGGAATCGCCCTGGGCGGGCTGGGACTTTTCCAGCAGATAGCCCCGCGGCGTCGCGATAATCCGCTCGCCGGACGCCCGAAGGAGCGCAACATCCCCCACTACAATCTGGCGGCTTACCTTCAGCCTGGAGGCCAGCACGGAAGCGCTCAGGGCTTCCGTTGATTGCGATAAAATTTCTACAATAGCCGTCCTTCTTTGTGCGGCGCTGCTGCCCATAGGGAGCGCCCTCCTTTTTGTCGTTTTTTTGTATATTTATTATACACCCTCTCCGATGGATTGAAAAGTATATTTTGAAAGTTTGCCGCTTCTATGGTTCACTTTTCCCCTTTTTCGGGAAAATATGAAAAAGCCCTTGACAAGTTACAGAGAATCCTTTATCATATTTACAAAGCATACCCGTTGTATATAGGGGAGTAGTCAGCGTCCTGCCTGGGCAGACGCAGTTAAATCAACAGCCGAACATCCTTTGGGATGGATCTGGTTTAACTTAAAAAGACAAGACCTATGTTCTATTGCATAATAGAACATAGGTCTTTTTCTTTTCCCGCTCCGGCAGGCACCTCCCCGCAAATATCATGAAGTTTAGGAGGATACAAAGCAATGGAATTTCTCTTGGAAGGCATCATGGCAATCACCTGGAAACAGGTGGTGATGTATGTCATCGGCGGATTGCTGATCTATCTTGCCATTAAAAAGGACTTTGAGCCCGCCTTGCTTATGCCCATGGGCTTCGGCGCAATCCTGGTCAACCTGCCCAATTCCGGAGTCATCCACCAGATGGTGGATGGCATCGGCGAAACCCAGGGCATAATTCAGTGGCTCTTTGAGGTAGGCATTGAGGCCTCCGAGGCCATGCCGCTGCTGCTGTTTATCGGCATCGGGGCGATGATCGACTTTGGCCCCCTGCTCTCCAACCCCAAGATGTTCCTCTTTGGAGCGGCGGCCCAGTTCGGTATCTTCGCCACGGTGATCATTGCCTGCCTGCTGGGCTTCCCCCTGAAGGACGCGGCGGCAATCGGCATCATCGGCGCAGCGGACGGCCCTACCTCTATTTTGGTCTCCCAGGTGCTGAAATCCCAGTATATGGGGGCGATTGCGGTAGCCGCTTACTCCTATATGGCGCTGGTTCCCATCATCCAGCCTATGGCGATCCGTCTAACTACCACCAAAAAGGAGCGCCTCATCCGTATGCCCTATAACCCCAAGTCTGTTTCCCGCACCACCCGCATCCTGTTCCCGATTATTGTCACCATCATTGCGGGCATCGTCGCCCCCATGTCCGTTTCCCTGGTGGGCTTCCTGATGTTCGGCAACCTGCTGCGGGAATGCGGCTGTCTGGAGCGCCTCTCCGAAACCGCACAGGGAACCCTGGCAAATCTGATCACCCTGCTGCTGGGCATTACCATCTCCTTCAGCATGCGGGCGGAGCAGTTCCTCACCTGGCAGACAGTGATGATCATGTGCCTTGGTCTGGCCGCCTTTGTGGTTGACACGGTGGCAGGCGTATTCTTTGCCAAGATTCTGAACCTGTTCCTGAAGGAAAAGGTCAATCCTATGGTGGGTGCGGCCGGTATTTCCGCGTTCCCCATGTCTGCGCGGGTAATCCAGAAAATGGCGATTCAGGAGGACAACACCAACCATCTGCTGATGCACGCCATTGGTGCGAACGTCTCCGGACAGATTGCGTCGGTACTGGCAGGCGGTATGATTCTTCACCTGGTTCCACAGATGATTCGGTAAGGAGGAAATAGGAAATGAGTGCAGACGTAATGAACGCCCTGCTGCTGGCAGGCAAGGGAATGCTGGGGATTTTTGTGGTCATGATACTGATCTCTCTGCTGGTGCTGCTCCTCTCCAAGGCGACCAGTCCCAGGCAGGAAAATACCCAGGAACAGAAATAATCCCCATAAAAAATAACCGGGCCGGGCCGCAAAAAAGCAGCCCGGCTCTTGTCATTCGGCGGCTTTTTATTTATAATAGAATCAGAAAAGAAAAAGGGGGGCTGTATCATAGATGGGATAAAAGCGTATCCGCCCGCGTCGGATACGGTACGGCCGGCCAAAAGTACTGTAAAGGATTCTGTCTTTCGCGATTTGTTTGAAAACCGAAAATATGCGTTTCAACTGTATCAGGCAATCCACCCAGAGGACACCGCCGCGACGGAGGCGGATATCGACAATGTAACCATCAACAACGTATTTATTGATCAGGAGTACAATGACCTAGGCATGACGGTACGGGGAAAGCTGCTGCTGATGCTGGAGGCCCAGTCCACCTGGAGCATCAATATCCTGATACGGATTTTGTTCTACCTCACCCATACCTGGAACGAAATCATAGAAACGACAAGACAAAACCGGTACGGAACCAAAAAGCTCGCCCTTCCCCGCCCGGAGCTCTATGTGATATACACCGGAAGCCAGCGGGAACGCCCCAGGAGCCTCCGCCTTTCTGACCAATTTTTTGATGGGGACAGCGAATTTCTGGAGGTAAAGGCGGAAATTCTCTATGGAGAGGGCAAGGGAGACATTATCAGTCAATATGTCGCCTTTACAAGGGTGTACAACGAACAGGTAAAGCGGTACGGCAGGACACAGGAGGCAGTACAGGAGACAATACGCCTCTGCAAGGACCAAAATGTATTAAAGGAGTATCTGGAAAGCCGCGAAAAGGAGGTTGTCCATATTATGATGTCTTTATTCGACCAAGCAAAGGCCATGGAGCAGTATGGGTATGAACAAAGGGCAGAGGGTTTTGAAGAGGGCATTGAAAAAGGAGCCCTCAACTCAAAAAAGGAAACTGCTTTGAATATGAACGCAAAGGGCTTCTCTGTGAACTTAATTGCAGATATCCTGAAGATCAGCGCAAATACTGTTCAACAATGGCTCTCTGGTGCAGAAACGCTTCCATCGTAAATTTTTCGGACCCTGCCGCAAAAGGGGGCTATAGCATGATGTCATTATTCGACCAGGCAAAGGCCATGGAGCAGTATGGGTATGAACAAAGGGCAGAGGGTTTTGAAGAGGGTTTTGAAAAAGGCGTTTTAAAAGGAGCCCTGGAAAATCAAAAGAAAAAACGCGCGGAAGCCGTTCAGTGACATCAAACATCCCTGACAGAAAGTCAGACTGCATTTCTGAATCAAAATAACAACAACGGAGGAAAACAAAATGGAAAAATACGCGTGGAAAGCCACAGTCAAGGAGGGTATGCTGGAGGAGTACACCCGCCGTCACGACAACATCTGGCCGGAGCTGAAGGAGCTGCTGAAATCCGCCGGAATCTGCAACTATACCATCTGGAATACCGGCAACGAGCTGTTCGGCTATTATGAGTGCGAAAAGGGCGTGGAATATGCCGCAAAGGTTCAGGCTGAAAGCCCCATTGTGGACAAGTGGAACGAGTATATGAAGGACGTCATGGTGATGGAGATGGACCCGGTGACCGGCGCTCAGCCCCTGCTGAAAAAGGTATTCACCTTGGATTGATCCAATCTATCAAGACCCGGCTGGCCCCGCAAAAGGACAGCCGGGCCTCTGCTTATAAAATTCAGATTGTGAGATGATGACGATGCAAGCTGCTTTCCGCTGTACCAAATGCGGCAAAACCACCGAAACCTCCACGTCTGACACCTGCTGCCCCTGCGGCGGACTGTGGGAGCTGAACTTTACCCCGCCCTCCTTCTCTCCGGAGCGGATTGACACCGGCGAGTGGAGCCTTTTCCGATACCGGGAATACCTTCCCTTTCCGGCAGAGTCAGAGGAGTGGCGGGCTGTTACTATGGGGGAGGGGATGACCCCTGTCATCCGCCTGAACCGGGATGTCCTGCTGAAAATGGACGATTATATGCCCACCCTCTCCTTCAAGGACCGGGGCGCTGCCGTACTTATCGCCCACTGTAAGGCCATCGGGGTGAAGGAGGTGGTCCAGGACAGCAGCGGCAACGCCGGAAACAGCGTCGCCGCCTACTGCGCCAGAGCCGGGATTAAGTGCCGGATATTCGTCCCGGAGGGGACCTCCCCAAGGAAAATCTCCATGATCGCCGCCCACGGCGCAAAGGTAGAGATCGTTCCCGGCTCGCGGGACCGTTGTGCCGATGTCTGCCGGGAGATGGTGCGGGAATCGGGCACGTATTATGCCAGCCATGTCTACAACCCCCTCTTTTATGAGGGGACTAAAACCTACCTTTACGAGGTGTACGAGCAGTTGGGCCGTATCCCTCAAAACCTCTTTATTCCGGTGGGAAACGGCACCCTCCTTCTGGGCGTCATGAAGGCGCTGGAGCATTTCCTGGCCAGCGGGATACTCTCACCCTCCACCCTGCCTCATATCTTTGCGGTGCAGAGCGAACGCTGCGCCCCTCTCCTAGAGGCGGCGGCAAAAAAATCCCCCCATCCGGCCGCCGTAATTCCCTCCACCACATTGGCGGAGGGAATTGCCATCGGCAAGCCCATGAGGGGGGAAGAAATCCTAAGTTATCTCTATCGGTTCGGCGGGCATATCATCCCTGTCCCAGAGGAGGGCATCCTCCCGGCAAGGGCCGAGCTGGCCAGAAAGGGAATCTTCTGCGAGCACACCACAGCCGCCACCTATGCGGCGTATTTAAAATACGTTGGAGAAAACGTTCGGTTGGAGGATGTGCTGATTCCCATCTGCGGAGCAGGGCTGAAATCCGAAAAATAGGCTTCTTACTCCATACCCAGAATAAAAATCCCCACCATAACCGCCGCAATTACCACATAGTGTTTTTTGGAAAGCCGCTCCTTCAGGAACAGATGGGACCACAGTACCGAAAAGATGCAGTAGGAGGCGATCATCGGGGCGGCGAGGATGGCGTTGGCGGCAATGGCGAACACATAGGTAAACTGCCCTGCCGTCTCACATACAGCCGCCAAGAATTTGGGTTTTTCCCTGCTGAGCATAATCTTTTCCTTTTTGATTATCTGGACATAGATAAAGGCCACAGCCGCCATAAACAGGAAGGTGAGTTCATAGGCCACATTGGCTGGGCGCTCCTCCAGCATGCCGCTGTCCAGCACCAGGGCGTCGGCGAAGGTCCCCAGGCCGTCCAGGATGCAGTACAGGATCGGGAACAGAATGGCTAAAAAGCTGTCGCTGTATTTTTTTCCGTGGGCGGCAATCTCCGCCTGGATTTCATCCGCGGCGCGCTGGCGCTCCAGCACCGCAAAGGCGATAATGCCCAGGCAGAGCAGCGCAACCCCCACAAACTGAAGGCCGTTCATGGTCTGGTGCAAAAAGATAAAGCAGAGCAGTGAGGCCACCGCGCCGGAGGAATTGCAGATGGGCGAGGAGATGGAAAGCTCTATGTACCGGAGCCCCGCGTATCCCAGCACCATGGAGGAGATGTACAGCAGGGAAACCGGCAGATAGGTGAGAATTGTGTTCCAGGTGACAACAACCCCGCCCAGGGTCATTTCATAAATGGCGTGGAGGCCCATAACGATGCCCACCGCAATGACCATCTTCCAATGGCTGTACTTATCGTCCTTTTTGGAACCCATTTTGGAGAACAGGTCGGATCCGCTCCAGGCCAATATCGAGAAAAGCGAAAACAAAAACCACATAGTTTATGACTCATCCTTTTTTCAAAAATATAGATTTCTTTGCTTACGGGCGTCTGAGGATGAGTATCATGGACTGGCACAAGGAGAATATGCGTGGAAGATTTTCTTGGCTTTTGAGGTAATCGTTGTAATCTGTCGGAAGAGAGAGCGCATATAAACCTCCTTGTGTGTGCCGGCGCGGTTCTCCGGATGGGCGGAGAGCCTGCGGTTTGGCACCTTATTTTGGCGGATTTTGGAACCCGCGGCGACTATTATAGCATAGGAAGACAAATTACACAAGCCGCCTGAAGCTAAAATAACTTTTTCGCAAATATGGATGGAGGTGGATTGGAAAAAGCTTTTCTTAAAAGGCGCATAGAAATTTTTTAGGAGGCGCGGGAATAATCATGTAAAAAAACGGTTGCAGTTTATCTGTGATAGGATATAATATAATTGGTATGAATTTGTTTTTGGCCGTATTTCACTGCTTGACACGGCCTTTTGGAAAGGAAACGCATATTGAAAAGGCATAAAATATCCACAGCCGCGCTGGCGCTGCTGCTCGCCGCCTGGACAGGCTGTTCCGACCCGTCATCTCCAAGCACATCCCACACTCCGGAGTCTTCCTCCGAACCTGCCGCCTCCCAAAGGAATGCAGCGGCAAACGATGCGGACCTGTACACCCCGGCTGGAGAATTCCCCATTGTTGCCAAACGGATTTCTCTGACCTTTTTCGCCCCGGCAGACGGGGATCTTTCACGGGATGAAAACGACCTGACCAAGGAGCTGGAGGAGCGCAGCAATATTGATATTGTCTGGCAGATTGCCTCCAACGGGGCCTTTCAGGAAAAGCTGAAGCTCATGTTTGCCTCCGGCGAGCCCGCCGACGTTGTGGCCACAGGCCCCAGCGCCGGAAACTGCATCTCCAGGGCGGAGGAGCAGAACCTGGGGGTTCAGGGGCTGATTATTCCCCTGGAAAATCTGCTGGACACCCTCTCCCAGGGGTATCAGGAAGCCTTTGAGCAGCTTCCCGGCCTGCGGGAATATATCACCACGCCGGAAGGACACATCTACACCCTGCCCAATGTGGACGGTTCTCTCCACATCCAGTTCAACAACAAGCTCTGGCTCAACGTCCGGTGGCTGGACGCCCTGAAGCTGGAGATGCCCGCCACGACCGAGGAGCTGTATGAGGTCCTCCTGGCTTTCCGGGACGGGGACCCCAACGGCAACGGAGACACGGAGGACGAAATCCCCTTGTCCACCTGCAAAACGGGAACAGGGGTGGAGATAGACGGCTTCCTGATGAACCCCTTTCAGCTCACCCCCGAAAGCAAGCTGTACCTGGAGGGCGGGAAGGTGATCTTTTCCCCCTCCACCGAGGGATACCGGGAAGGGCTCCGGTATCTGCGCAGGCTGTATGAACAGGGCCTGATTACCCCCGACGCCTTTACCCAGGATATGGCCGCCCAGGTAAAGCGCAACGAGGGCGGAGACGTTCCGGTGATCGGGTCCTTTCTGGCCCAGCGGCCCGGTTACGCCTGCGACCTGACCGTTTACCCGGACAACAGCCGTATCTGGGAACAGTACCGGTCCGTTCCTCCCCTGACCGGGCCGGACGGCACCGCCCGGTCCGCCTGGAACCCCTATGCCATGTACCAAACCGGTGTACTGGCAATCACCAGCGCCTGCGCCTATCCGGAGGCCGCCTTCCGGCTGGTGGACTGGCTGGCCACCGAGGAGGGTACCCTGCGCACCATGGAGGGACCGGAGGGAATCGGCTGGCGGTACGCGGAGGAGGGCGAGCTGGGCCTGGGCGGCGAACAGGCCCTCATCACCCAGCTGCCGGACACCAATCCGGAAAACTCCGGGTGGGGTCAGCTCTGCGGCGTTGTGCGGTCTCCTGAGCTGGCCGCGGGATACACCGCCCCCCAGGACCCTTATGGGGAGGATGTCCGTCCCCTGGTGGGCCGGAACATGGTTTTATATCAGGCCTCTCTGGAGCATCAGCAGGCAGCGCAGCCCTTTGAGTCGGTTCTGCCGGAGCTGTTCTATCCCCAGGAGCAAGCGGAGCGGTTCTCTATGCTGAAAGCCACGGTGGCGAAGTATACCGCACAATCCGTGGAAGCATTTGTCACCGGAACCAGGAGCCTTGACAGAGACTGGGACACATATCTCCGGCAGTTGGAAGCCATCGGCCTGTCCGAGTATCTGGAGATGGTTCAGCAGGCATATGATTCCAGCGCCTTTGGACGCTGAGCAGACATATAGACCACAGCCGGAAAACTTTTCCGGCTGGACTCTATGTGCCTGAACACAGTAATACCGGCCGCATTCCGCCGGGCCGGTATGGGCACAGCTGCACATCCGTTGACATGATGAGAAACACAGGGGAGCGCGGGCTCCGCCAGCGGCCCGGCAAGGGCGGCGGGAACGGTGCTCCTTACAAACAGAGGAGGTTTCACAAATGGCAATCGAACGCAAGGAACTGGTCCAGGGACACAATCCGGAGCTGTTCGGCTTTGACTACGATTCCCCTATGACCATCGGGAACGGGGAATTTGCGTTTAACGCCGACATCACAGGCTTGCAGACCTTTTATGAGCAGTATGAGGATAATCTGCCCCTGTGCACCCAATCCCAATGGGGATGGCACACCACCCCCGTTTCGGAGGATCGCTACAGCTACACGCGGGAAGACCTAAAGCTCAACCCCTTTGACACCTATGGCCGCCAGGTGGGATACGCCAAGCAGAAGGTCTCCGGCAACGAGGAGGTTTACGACTGGCTCCGGAAAAATCCCCATCGTCTGAATCTGGGCCGCATCGGCTTTGCCCTGCGCAAGCGGGACGGTAGTAAGGCGGGCCCGGAGGATATCACCAACGTTTATCAGGAGCTCGACCTCTACGACGGCGCGCTGTACAGCCGCTTCAAGGTAGAGGGAATCCCAGTGGCGGTGCGCACCTGCGTACACCCCACCAGGGATATGATAGCCGTGGAGGTCCACTCGGAGCTGATTCCCGCCCGGCAGCTTTGGATTGAGCTCCGGTTCCCCTATGGCTCCCCGGACAAGGGTGCCTCCGACTGGGAGAACACCGACGGCCACTCCACTGAGGCGGTATTCGAGGACGACGGAATCGTCCAGTTTAGACGGACCCTGGACCGGGACGAATACTATGTCACCATCCGGGAGACCTCCGACAACATCACCGAAAAAAAAGGCCGACATATTATCTCGGTCAACTCCAAAACAGGGAATTCCATCAAAACCTGCATTGAGTTCTCCCCCATAGAAAAGCGCTCCAACATCCCCACCTCCCGCGTTTTCCGGGAATGCGAGACATACTGGAACAACTATTGGGAGGAGGGCGGCGTCATCCGCCTGCGCAACAGCAGCGACCCCAGAGGACGGGAGCTGGAGCGGCGCATCATCCTCTCCCAGTACCTCACCGCCTGCCAGTGCTGCGGCACGGTCCCCCCTCAGGAGACCGGCCTGACCTGCAACAGCTGGTACGGCAAGGCCCATCTGGAGATGCACTTCTGGCACGCGGCCCACTTCCACTTCTGGAACCGCACCTCCCTGCTGGAGCGGAGCATGCAGTGGTACATCGACCACCTGTCCGACGCAAAGGCGCTGGCCGCCAGCCAGGGCTACAAGGGGGCCCGCTGGATGAAGATGGTGGGCATCAACGGGGTAGACAGCCCCTCCTCCATCGCGCCGCTGCTGATCTGGCAGCAGCCCCACATCATCTGGTATCTGGAGAGCTGCTATCAGGACCACCCCAACTCCGCCACCCTGAAAAAATACGCGGAGGTCATGTTTGAGACAGCGGAGTTCATGGCGGACTTTGCGGTGTGGGACGGCAAAAACGGACGTTATGTCCTGGGGCCGCCCTGCATCCCGGCCCAGGAGCGCCACGACGCGGCCACCTGCCTCAACCCCACCTATGAGGTGGAGTACTGGGTATTCGGCCTGAAAATCGCCTGCCGCTGGAAGGAACGCCTGGGAGAGACGCCGGACCGGAAATGGGTGGATGTGATGGAAAAGATGGCCCATCCGCTGGTGGTCAACAACACCTATATGGCCCAGGAAAACTGTCCGGAAACCTTTGAAAAGGTAAACACCGACCATCCCTCCATGCTGTGCGCCTACGGGCTTATCAACAGCGGAAGGATTGACAGCAACGTCATGGACAACACCCTGACTCGTGTGCTCAACGAATGGGACTTCCCCTCCATGTGGGGCTGGGACTTCGGCGTGATGGCCATGACCGCCACTGTGCTGGGCAGGCCGGAGGTTGCCGTGGATATCCTCCTGAAAGACACAGAGAAGAACCGCTATGTGGTGAGCGGCAACAACCGCCAGGATACCCGAAAGGACCTGCCGCTGTACCTGCCCGGAAACGGAAG
Organism: Oscillospiraceae bacterium; assembly: GCA_022800935.1. Taxonomy (GTDB): domain Bacteria; phylum Bacillota; class Clostridia; order Oscillospirales; family Ruminococcaceae; genus UBA1405. Next base: position 5,312 of record JAAWRH010000042.1, on the reverse strand, counting down.
CCTTCTGCTGGCCACCGCCATGATGGCGGCCGGTTATGAGGGCTGCAAAAAGAATAACCCTGGTTTCCCCCAGGATGGGAGCTGGACGGTGGAATATGAAAATATCCGTCCCTTCTGGTTTGATTTGAGCAAATAAAAGCATCCAGATACAAAGCCTGTAAAAAAATTCACCGGTCTGTCTGATAACAGGCCGGTGATTTTTTACACGGCGGGCAATCTCCTTCCCAGGCCGTTGCTGATTACTTCCAAATTCCCACACGGTTTTCAGGCGCGACATACATTCCGTCCGATTTCTTGATATCATACACCTCATAAAACGCGTCGCAGGAGCTGAGTACGGCGTTTACCCTCACCTTGTTAGGGGAATGGGTGTCTGTGCTCAGCTGGTAGACCATAAAGCTGTCAGTATCCTTGGAGGCCCAGTTGAATGCCATCTGGCAAAATGCCTCGTCCAGGGCCCGTTCGTCCCCTTCCAGAATGGAGGCGACGCAGGCCATCGCGCCCAGATCCGCAATGTTCTCCATCAAGGTCAGCTGGCCGTTTACATGGCTCCCCCCCATCTCATATTGGTCGTAGTATTCCACAATTTTTTGGGCCATTTGGTAATATTCCGCCAGCTCCTCCTCTGACCACCATACGTCATAATTTCCGTACTCGTCGTAAAGGGAGCCGGTGGAATCAAAGGCGTGGCTTACCTCGTGGGCAATGACAAAGCCGATTCCCCCCAGGTTCGCCCCATAGCTGTTTTCCCGACTGTAGAAGGGCGGCTGTAAAATACCGGCCGGAAAGATAATTTCATTGTTCAGGGGATCGTACATGGCGTTGATGGTCTGGGGGGACACATCCCATTCAGAGCGGTCCACCTTGGTGCCCAGCCGGTTCAGGCTGTCCTCAATGGATACCTGCATACTCACCAGCAGATTGGAGAGCAGGCTTCCCCCCTCGGAAATGGGGGTCACCTGCATCATGTCGCGGGCCGCAGGCCACTGGTCCGGATAGCCTATTTTGATCTGCATGGTCTCCAGCTTGCGGATTGCCTTTTCTCTCGTCTCCTCGCTCATCCATTCCTGGCGGGAAAGAATTTTTTCATATTCGTCCAATATCTGGCCTATCATCCCCTCCACCGCTTCTTTGTCCTCGGCAGAGAAGTTTTCCTCCACATAAATGGCCCCGAATTCCCAGGGGAGCATCTGCTGGGTCAGGACGTTCCAGGTGAACTCATCTCCACGGCTTTCGGTGATGCCGTACAGATAATTCTCCATATTTTCATAGAGCTTGGCACAGGCGGCGGTGGCATATTCGGCGGTATCGTTGAGCATGACAAAGGTGGAGTAATCCTTGAGGGCCTGCAAATTCTCCTCCACCAGCAAAGTGTTTATTTTCTTCGCCTGCTCCACATCCATGACAATATATTTATCCTGTCCCTCCACCCGCAGTATCTTCAGCATTTTGGGTATATCAACATTGGTATAGAGCTGCTGGAGCTCCTCCTCCGTGTAGACGTTGTAGGTGAGTCCGGGGTCATACCTCTGTTCCGTGGTCAGGGTGCTGGCACAGATATCCCGCAGTAGCTTCTCAATGGAATCGGTGCTCTCCTGGGCCTGGCTGTCGGTCATGCCGGATTCCATGAGCATATCATGGATGTAGTTCAGGTACATTTCCATATATTCCTGGGTATTTTCGCCCTCTACATACTCCTTGCCGATGAGGGTATCCGCATACATCATGTAGACGGAATACTCACTGGAATCCGCCTTGTCCTGCATGATCATATAGCCGCCGACAATGCTGCTGAACCCAAACTCCGAAGAGAGCTCCGCCAGGGCATCCAAATATTCCGGTATATTGGAGGCGGCGCGGATACTGTCCAGATGGGGCTGAAGGGGGCCGAGACCCACCTGATTGCGGTTTTCCATATTGGAGACGCATTCATAGAGGTCCATTATCTTCTGTTCGGAGCTCCCCTTCTCATAGGTTTCCCCGCTTTGGACCAGCTCCGCGATGATCTCGTTCATGTCGTTGCGCAGTCCGGCGCTGAGCTCACCGAACCAATCCCAATGGGCGTCGGTGGGTCCCAGGTTAATCTGGGCCAGGAGCTCCTCGTTAATGTATTCATAAAAGTCATTTTTCAGCAGGCGCTTCAGGCGCATATTCTCCACTACCTGACAGCCTGTCAGGGAAAAGACAAAAAGCATGGCCAGAAGAAGGGCGGCGATTCTTTTTTTCATACGGGATATCTCTCCTTTACAGATAAATGGCGGAAGATCAGGCGGCGGATGCCGCTGTCTTTTACTGATATTTACGGAGGCATTTTCCGGTTTCTTTGATTATAGCAAATTTACTGTGCTTTAGCAATTAAAAATTGAATAGATTTTCACACCTCTTTTTTATAACCCTTATTTTAGCGATATATTTAAATTTTTTGTTAATGTAGCAGAATGGATCTTAACAATTTTGTCATAATATGGTATAGTGTAAATACCCTATGAGGAAAAGGGGGAAAAATATGAAATGTCCAAATTGTGGTCGTGAAACAAATAATGTTGTATGCAGTTGTGGATACCGTTTTGCGCAATCTGTGGCATCGGTGCAACCAACATCTGTGAAAAGGTTCTGTACAAATTGCGGGGCAGCGGTTATAGGGAATTTTGTGCTAAATGTGGAACACCTGTTCAGAACCCTTCTTTCAGGCGTTGACCACATCTTTAAAATATGGTATAGTTATAATGTTCCACAGAAAACCTCTGAATTTGCCTGAAAGCCGCTTCAGCTTTTTATGAATATGGCAAAAAGGACCGTGTGAAAATGAAAAAGAAATCATTATTGCCTTTATTATTGATTCTGCTTCTTCTGCTCCTTTTGATAGGGGCGGCGCTGTTTTTTGTATTTTTCGGCGCGGACAGCAGTCCGGCAGCGTTCAGTCCTTCCTCAGCTTCTCAAGGAGCGGGCGTATCTGATGCCGGGCCTGTCTTTGCGGCGCCGCAGCAGCCGGAGGAATACAGAATCGATGAAACCTGGACGGTGGACGGACAGTGGGCTCTCACCGTCACAGGCGTAAGGGAAAGTCAGGGCCGCAACGAATCCTCCGATAAAAATCCCGCGGCTGTATACATTGTGGATTATACATATACCAATCTCGGTTATATAGACGAAACCGGGCTGATGGACGGCCTTTTCATCAGTATGTCGGACGCCATTGTGGACGCGGAAGGGGTTATGGGGTACGATTATCCCGGCCACATTTCGGACCACACCCAGCAGGCTCCGGTTGGCGCCTCCTGTAACGCCCAGGCCTGCATTGGCGTTGACAATCCCGGAGATTTCACCGTCACTGTCTCAAGATATGACGGGGAGGGAGAACGTCAATCCGCGGTTTTTCTCATCGAAATTCCCGATTCTCCCGACATAGAGCCGGAAATTGAAGATGCCCAGACAGATAACGCCGGCTCCGACCCTGATGTAATCCCTGTTATCGTGCAGTCCCCGGATGGAACATCCGACCAGGGGAACGGTTCCTCAGGGGTGATAAGCTACACCATTATCGGCAATCTGAAAATCCGGGACTACACAGGCATCACCCGCCGTCTGAAAGAGGTCCGAAGCTCCAGCGCCCCAGCACGGTCCAGCAGCTCCAGACCTGCGGTGTCATCGTCGAGCAGCAGCCAGAGGAACAGCAATAACTTTGTTGTCTATGACAATCCAGAGCAGCAGAACACCGACGCAGATTATGTCCTGAACACCAACACCAAAAAGGTTCACTATCCCTGGTGCAGCGAGGTAAGAAAAATCAAGCACGAGAACTATTTTGAATTTTATGGTTCCCGGTCCAATGCGATGAAATCAGGGTATACTCCTTGTGGGAAATGCAATCCGTAAAATTCTATAGGACTGAGCCGAATTTCATCGGTTCAGTCCTATTTTAATCAGGGAAACAAAATACCGGCAGAGAAATAATTTTCTCTGTCCAAAAAAACTAAAAATGTATTGTACGTGGACTGTTTGCCACACCACAGCTCGTCCTCAATATACCCGCTTGTGAGTAATGCCGTAAAAATATATCTCTATTCATTATAGAGCACCAGATTATTGATAACCACAAATAGATGATCATGCCAATTCGTATAGTTTGAGCGGATCTCGTCGTTCCAAATATATGGTTTTCCCGATATATAATTGGTGATAAACGTAAATATCTCTTCATTAATAACAGGCGGATTGTTGGCTAAGTATAAACCTATTACTTTAAATTTGTTAAATTCAACAATGTGATGTTTCAACAACAAATAACGCTTTAATCCCATCAATGTCGAATTCACAAAGCTTTGTGCGCTGTGTTCAAAATACGGCTGCTCATCGCTCCATTCCTGAAAATTTAATATATCATTCTTGATTGCCTGCCAGTCCGGAAACTCGATATTGTTTATATCATATTCACCATAGATTAATTTACCCTGCGTTTTTAGTCTCATGATTTCCTGCACCAGTTCTTCGCTTTAGATATATGGAGGATGCAGCTGCTCTTCGGCAAAAACAATCGCTCCGAATCCCTTCGGTACCTGATATTCACGCCAGTACCGGTCAGCTATCGTTTCAACGATAGAAGTAATCTGCTGGATTTCATTTCTTGAAACACTTGTAATAACCACAGTATCAATATCACTTTGTCCCGGTCGGTAGTAGTCGCCGCCAAGAGAGCCAATCGCAAAAATTGCCCTTATTTTCCCGGTAAGCGTATTTGTTATTTCAGCAGAAAATTTGCGGGTTATTTCCAATGCTTCTTCACAGGATATCATTTTGCACCTCCTGTAGTATGGTAAAACGCCATAATTCCTATCGCCACATGACGGGAAAAGCGCCTCAGTCTCAGGATTTCTACAAGGTTTCTCTTTGCAGCAACACAATAGTCTCCACATGCTTAGTTTGTCTAACACACCAAAAATTCAAAATTCACACACTTTAAAAAGCTATATAACCTTATAATTTCAACTTCTTGTAAAACTTTCAAAATCCAAGACATTCAAAGAAGCCCTGAACATAGGCAAAGCGGTGGCAAACGGGTGGCATTTCCACCGTTTAAAATATTTTACAGCTTTTATTATATCAAATTCTTCCTTTTTATGCAATTATAAGGGGCAATCTCAAAATAAGGAAAAAAACGGGGCTGTAAAAAATGGGCCGCTCCCCAAAGAGTAGACAAAAAAAGCTCCCAGTCGGAGAGTGTAAAATAAAGTGTGTAAGTAGTCTGAGGGACAGCTTATGCACTTTATTTTTATGCAAGAGTGCAGTAGACTAAGGAAGAGATAAGAAAGGGA
>JAAWRH010000041.1 GCA_022800935.1 Oscillospiraceae bacterium | reverse complement strand
GGACGGAGAAAATCAGCCCATAGGTTTTCAGGGATTTTCCCAGCAGCCCCAGCACAACGGCAGGCAGGAGCAGCAGCGCCAGCAGGTAGAAAAACAGCAGGCCGGAATAGGGGGTCATGGCGTTCCCTCCAATCGGGCGGCCAGCGCCTTTTTGTCGATTTTGCCGTTCACATTGAGGGGGAAGGCGTCCACCGCAAAAAACTTCCGGGGGATCATGTAGGCGGGCAGATAAGCCGCCGCCTGCCGTTTGAGGGCAATGGAGCGCTTTAGGGGGGTGAGACCGTCCGGCTCTTCCAGCAGCAGGAAGGCCGCCAGATACTGGGCCTTCCCCTCCCCGTCCCGGACGGGAAGCACCGCCGCCCGCCGGACGCCGGGCAGCCTTTGCAGGTTCGCCTCCACATCTTCTATCTCGATGCGGTAGCCGTTTAGCTTCAGCTGGTTATCCGCCCGGCCGCAGTAGTAATACCGGCTGCCCTTTTGATAGCACAGATCGCCGGTGCGGTAGCCCCGCAGTCCGGTTTCACGGTCGGTGAAGAAGGACTTTTCGGTGAGGTCAGGCCGGCCCCAATATCCGGGGCCCACGGTGGGACCGAGAATTTGCAATTCCCCGGTCTCCTCCTCCCCGGTAACAACCTGGCCGTTCCGTTCCAGCCGCAGCGTTACCCCGTCGATGGGCCTGCCAATGGGGATGGGGCAGCTGTCCTTTCGCATTTCCTCGGTGATCTCGGCGGCAGTCACCAAAACGGTGGCCTCGGTGGGGCCGTAGGTGTTGAGAATACGGGCCGACGGGAACCGCTGGGCCAAGGTGTCGCAGAGGGTATGGGTCAGTACCTCCCCGCAGAAAAGGAACTGCCCCAGGCAGGGCAGAAGCGCCTGGGAGAAGCGTTCCGACTGGACACACAACTCGGCAAAGGAGGGGGTGGAGACCCACAATGTCAGCCCTGACTTTTCCAGGGCGGCAAAGCATTCCTGCAAATTTGCGGCCATAGCGTGGTCTATGGTAAAAAGGGTCATCCCCCGGCTGATCCCGGCATAGACCGCACAGCCGGAAACATCGAAGGAATAGGAAACCTGGTGGAGAATAACGCCGCCCTCCTGGGGATAGAAGGGCAGCAGCCCCCGGCAAGAAGGCCATGAGATTCCCAGCGGTGACAGGCACCCCCTTGGGCCGTCCGGTGCTGCCGGAGGTGAAAAGGATGTAGGCGGTATCAGCCTCCCTGCCCCAGCTTTCCGGGGAAACCGTCCCCGGCCTCTTGAGAATTTCGGAAAGGTCAGAGGGGGTAAGTAGCTGTGCATCGTTCCTCCATTTATTGCCGGTGAAGTCCACCATCACCTTTGGCTTTACATCCGCTATAATTTGAGCGGCCCGTTCCTCCGGCACAACGCTGTCGATGGGGACATAGGCCCGCCCGGATTTCAGCGCGCCGAAGATGCAGGGGAGAAAATCTGTCTCCTTGTCCCCGCAGATCACCACCGGGGAACGGTCCTCCTCGAAGGTATCCAGCAGCCAGGCGGCAAAGGCGTCGGAACGGACATCCAATTCCCGGTAGGAGAGTTGTTTGTCCCGGTTGACCAGGGCCATCCGGTCGGTTCTGGCGTAGTTTTTCAGCTGTTCCAGTACGGTCATAGCTGCCCTCCTTTACACGGGGTCTACGGTGAGGAAAACGGCGGTGACAGCATCCCCCTCCAGTTCAAAGCAGAGGGCCGGGGAGCCGATCTCCTCCAAGACCCGGTAGATGAGCAGGTAGTCGTCCTGCTCCGTGGGGTCGCCATAGGCGGCCAGCACATCGGCCTTGGAGGAACCGGCCTTGATCCCCTTGGAGGTGACAGTATCCGGGCTGGAGGAATAAATCTCCGCCAGCAGGTCCCCCGCCGCCAGAGGGTTGGTGTAGAAGGTGGCGGCCTCGTAGGTATAGGTTTTGTCCAGGCCGTCGTAATCGCAGGATTTTCCCTCGGCGTATTCATAGCCGTCCCCCAGGGCTTCGATTACCGTTTCGATGTTGTCCCTGGTGTGATATTCCTTCCCGGCAACGGTGAGGGCCAGGTCGCTTTCGGAAAATCCGGCGGCCGGTTGGCCCCCGCAGCCCGAAAGGGCCACGCAGAGAACGGTAAGACAGATAGCCAACTTTTTCATTCTGTTATTTCCCCTTTCTATCCTTCCTCCGCCGGGCCATAGCCTTCCAGGCCAAAGACCGGCGGAACAGTGTTCAGATTCATTTCCGGCAAGGGGCCGTTTTCGGCCTCCCAGGCGGCAATTTCCGCCTCCGCCTCTTTTCGCAGGGCCTCCAGATCCGGCGCGGGCGTTTCCGCTATGGTCAGCCGCTCCGGCGTGGGGTAGTCCTCTGGCGCGGCGGGGAAAAGGAAATTCTCCTCAATCTCCCGGTTTTGCTCTCCGGTCAACAGACGGGAATCCATGAGGTTTTGCCCCCAGCGGTGGGAACCGGATAGAGTGGCATCCCCCCGAAGGAAATATTTGTACCGCACCGACCCGCGGCGGGAGATGTTGTCCTCCAGCTGGCTGTCCAGGTGGTACCATACCCCGTCGATCTGCACCATCGTCCAGGCGTGATCCACCAGATGGCCTTCCGCCGAAAAGGTGAGGCCGAGGACATACTCCGCCGAAAGGCCCATCTCCCGCAGCAGCAGGGTGAGGGCGGCGGCATAGTCCTCGCACATCCCCACGCCGAAGCGCAGGGGACTCAGCGCCCGCTGCTCAACAAAAGGAATAGGAGCATCCCCACCGCCGTGTATCCGCCACAGCTCCGGGCCGATAGGCTCCCCCATGGACACATGGGTGATGATATAGTCGAAGGCAGCCTTGGCCCTCTCATATTCGTTCATTTCAGGGGAAACAAGCTCTTTGGCGATAGAGGCGGCCAACTCCCGCAGGTAGGGATGGGCTTTGGTATCCGCGCCTGTTTTGTCTAAGGAGATCATCTGATAGCTGCGGCTTCCCAGGCCGATCTCCTCCCCATACTCCAGGGAACGAAGCCCGCCGCCCTCCTCAATGCGCCGGCTGAGAGTCTCTCCGTCCGGAGCGGCAAACACCAGGTCAACGCTGGCCTGCTCCAAAGCCACCGGATCGGTGGAGGCCAGTATCCCGATGTCGTGCATATCCGGCTCTCTGGGATGGCTGCGGCAGTCGCAATCCAACGAAAGGTGATTCAGCACATGAAGATAGACGATGTTTTCCCCGTTTTCAAAGTAGTCCGAAACGGACTTGGCGGCTTCGGCGGTGGATTCCAGAAAGGCCATCGGATCCCCGCCCCGCCAGGTGGTATCGTCCGCCCCCGCCGTATGGATACGGCATTTGCCGGGGACGGAGGCAAGGCCAATGGAGGCGTTGCGGATCACGCCGCTGAACCCGCCGGTGGACTGGCCCTTGAAGTGGGAAAGCACCACGCAGAAATCGTAGTCTGCCAGCCCCGCCCCCACCAGGTTTTCGGTAAGGTGTTTTCCGCCCTCCACCGGCAGCGCCATCTCCCCGCCGGCGTCTAATATCTCCACCGGGGCGATGTCCGTAAATCCGTGGTCTGCCGCGATCTGCAAATGCAGGGCGGTGTTGGCGCGGGGAGAGCCGCCGCTGACAGTGTTGGTTTCCACCAGCGTCCCACCCAGCGACTGCACCAGGCCGCCGATGAGCTGCGGGTCCAGGTAGAAGTTTCCTCCCGGTTCTCCAAAATGGACCTTGACCGCCACTTTACCGGAAGGGACACGCCCCAGGGCTTGGAACGCCTTTTCCAGCCCTTGGGGTGTGATCTCGGTGGTCATGTAAACGACATGGTCGTCAGGCCCCTCTGATTCTTCCGGCGCATCGCTGCCAGCATCGGGAGGCGCGCTTTCGCTTTCCGGCAAAGCGGAAGAGACCGTTTGTGAGGAAGGAGGCTCCGATGGTTCGGAGGAAACAGGAGATGCTTTGCCGTTGTCACAGGCGGCAAAGGAAAGCAGTATCACGACTGCTGCCAGAGCGGCAAGAAGCCGTTTCACCGGCGTCATTTTTGTCCTCCCTTCCGGGGCTGGGAAAGTTTCCGAAGCAGCAGTCCCAAATAATGCCCCGTCCAAACGAACAGGCCCATAATAGCCAAATAATCCAGGAAGAAAAGGACCAGCGGTTCTTCAAAGTCGAAGAAGGCAAACTGGATCTGCCCCAGAAGGTAGGCCCCCACCTCCCGGCGGAGGAAGGCGGTAACGCCAAAGAGTACCACCACGGCTCCCGCCACCGGGAGAAGGACAGCTTTTCCCCGGAAAGCCTTTCGCAGCGGGACCAGCGCCATCGACCAGTGGAGCCCCAGATGCAGGCTCATCAGAACAAGGTTCCAATAAGCCCCCAGCATATGGAGGCTGCGGGCCCAGTAGGCCCCTCCCTGGATGGGCAGGAAGGTGAATAGATGCCGGGAAAGCATCACGCCGCTTACTCCCTGGCCCACCATCAAAAGGAAGATGGCCGCCACCAGCGCCGTCTGGAACACGCGGTAGGGGCTGTACCGCCCCCGGAACAGATTTTTATGCCAGCTCCGGTTCAGAAGATGGTGGGCCACAAACAGCAGCAGCATTGCGGTACCAGTGATCTCATGGGTAGTCTGGCCGATCAGCTCATAGGCCATAAGCATCAGAAGGGCCAGGGTCATCAGGGCGTCTACCGTTATTTTCAGGGTTTGTTTCCTGCCCATCGGGGGCCTCCTTTCCCTTATCGGATAAAGTTGGTAAAGGTGATCTGCTCCTGCCGGGGAAGGGGGACGCCGGCCTTCTCCCCGGCCTCCTTGCACCGGAGGAACCAGGCCATGTTCCGGGCCAAAAAGCGCATACACTGCATCCCCTCCAGGTCCTCCCTTACCTGCTCCGGGGTGGCCCCGTGGACCATGTTCCAGTACCGGGAGGTGACAATGGGCATCTGCATCAGGCCGAAATATTTGTTCAGCTGATCCCAGGTGGCGGTAGTGCCGGCCCGCCGGGCGGACATGACGGCGGCTGCGGGCTTTAAGAAGAAGTTATTTCTGCCGCTGCAAAAATCGGTGTAAAACACCCGGTCCAAAAAGGAGGTGATGGCTCCGGTGGCCCCTGCCCAGTGGACGGGGGAACCAAAGATAAAGCCGTCAAAGTCCGCCGCCAGGTCCAAAAACTCGTTGACCTTGTCGTCGATAACGCAGGCCTTTTTCTTGGCACAGCCACGACAGCCCAAACAGCCGGAAATGGGCTTGTTGCCGATCCAGTAGATCTCGCTTTCCACCCCTTCTTCCTTTAAGGTGTCGGCGATCTGGGTAAGGGCGGTAAAGGTGCAGCCGTTCTTGTGGGGGCCTCCGTTGACCAGTAATACTTTCATCTCAGACACTCTCCTTTTCATTCTGTGGGAAGTTTTGCGTATTCTTCGTCAGAAATGCGGTCGAACCATTCCACTCCCGGTTTATCCGGATTGGTATTGACCGCGATATGAGCAAAGGTGGTTCCGGCGCTGCCGCCGTGCCAGTGCTTTACGCCGGGGGGACAGAGGGCAACATCACCGGGATGCAGTACCTCCACCGGCTGGCCCTCGATCTGGTGATAGCCGATGCCGTCGGTGGCGATGAGGATCTGTCCCCCTTCATGGGTATGCCAGTTGTTGATAACCCCCGGTTCAAACACCACATAGTGCAGTCCCGGCGCTGCCGCCGCGTTTCCTTCCTCCAGAACGGAGGAAAGATAAGCCGTGCCGCTGAAGGTGGGGCTCTGAAAGGGCTGTTCCCCCTGGCGGAACATGAGGCGGTCTCCCTGGGTGCCGCTTTCCACCTCTTCGGCGGCGAGGCTTGCGTACTCCTCATCGGTGACAGGAGCATCCGGGGCGGCGTCTGCGGAGGGGGTGTAATGGGAGTCAAAAATTACGATCTGGGAAAACCAGCTGTCTGGGGCGGCCCCGTGCCAATGGCGAACCCCTGCCGGGCATTCCACCACATCCCCCTTGCGGATGATCCGGGCGGGCTTTCCCTCCTCCTGGTAGTATCCCACGCCGCCGGTACCAATGATGACCATACCGCCGTGGCTGTGCCAACTGCTCCGTGAGCCGGGGGCAAAGACGATGTTGTTGGTGGCGGGGAAATTATAGGTGTCATCGTTCTGGATCATAGGGGCAAGGTAAGCGCTGCCGGTGAAACTGGCCCCCAGCTCCATCCCGATGGGGAAGGTCACTTCCGCTTGGGTGGTAAGAATGCCGGTTTCCCCGCTGGCAGTATAATCGTAGTCCGGGGCCAGAAGGGCCATCAATTCCCGATCGTGGCCATGGACCAGCTCGGAAACGGTATCCAGCAGCATGGTGGCCCCGCCGTCATAGGTGTAGGGCTCCCACTCCGGCAGGCCTTGGGCAGCAGGAACACCGCTGCGGGCAAAGGTTACCCAGGCCTGGCTCATCTGTTCGGCCAGAGCGGTCTCCTCCGGTGTGCCGGACACATTGGCAAAAACATAGGGGATCTCCGCTCCATGGTAAGAGTTTCCATAGGTAAAAAGATAAGCGTAGACTGGCGCGCCGTTTTGTGCCGCCTTGTGGGTCATGATTTTGAGAAGGGGCAGGCGGATCACTGTGCTGTCCACCTGCTCTGCGGTCAATCCCTCTTTATTGGGATAGGCCGCTCGAACAGCAGCATCTAACTCTGTCGTGTGCTGAATGGGGTCGGCAGGAAGAAAGCCGCTCCATTCATTGAGATTACTGCCAATCAGCAGGGGGACATCCCGCCCCGCCTCGGCAAAAGAGGTCTCGGTAACCGGGTCAGTGGGCAGGAAGATACCATCCACCACCGGCTCCCAATCCATCGAATATCCTCCACCCAGAGCGGCAGGGATCTGAAGCTCCTCCCCCGTCTGCTGAAGAGCCTGGGCGGCTGCCTCTTCCAGCCTGTCTGTGGCAACAGTTTGCAATTCCTCCACATTCTCAGGGGAGATCTCCAGGATGGAGAGGAGGTTTTCTGCCAGCCTTGTGCTGGAAGCCTGGGTATTGAAGCGTACCCCCATCGTCTCGGTGGCGCCGCTCTGTACGATACCCTTATGGAACAATCCCTTGGCGGAGGGAGCGGTCATCAGCGTCAGCACCTTGGCCCCGCCGCCAGACTGTCCAAAGACGGTGACATTTTCCGGGTCGCCACCAAAGGCTTCGATGTTCTCCTGGACCCACTGGAGCGCCGCCACAATATCGGTGATTCCCACATTGGCGGAATCCTGATATTTTTCCCCATAGGCGGACAGGTCCAGATGGCCGAAGACATTGAGCCGGTGGTTGACTGCCACCACTACCACATCCCCGCTGCGGCTGAGCGCCTCTCCGTCATATCCCGCCTCGTTGCCGGAGCCGGAGGAAAAGCCGCCGCCATGGAGCCAGACCATCACGGGGCGCTTTTTCCCGTCCCGGATGCCCGGCGTCCAGAGGTTCAGATTCTGGCAGTTGTTGTCGGTGCCCTCCTGGCCGTCTCCTCCGCCCAGTCCGGGGATGGCGCCCTGGGGCGAGATGGGACCGTAGCTGTCCGCTTCCCGGACCCCTTCCCAAGGGTCTGCTGCGCTGGCAGGGACAAAGCGCTCCTTTGCCTGAGCATAGGGGATACCCAGATACCGGAGGATGCTGTCCGTATTGGTGCCGCGGACCAGTCCGGCGGTGGTTCGTACCACGCCATCTTCCAAAACCTCCTCCGGTGCGGAGGAGGAAGCGGGAGGTTCCGATTGAGAGCTTTGCTGGGAAGAGGGGGCCGGATGCTGTCCGCAGGCGGCCAGGGACAGGATCATCGCTCCTGCCATCAGGACGGATAAAATTTGCTTTGTCCGTTTCATGTAGATGTTCCTTTCTGCTAGGATTTTTGGTGGGAAAGGATCCAGCGGAGGACTTTTTCATCGTCAAACACGACCGACCCGCCGCCGTGATAATTATAAATGCCCAAGGCATTGAAATAGGCGTTGTCCGGTATCTCCGCCTGCAAAACCGCCGCGGTCTGCTCCTCTGTGTATCCGGCCTTTTGGTATGCCCCATATAGATTGTTGTAAGCGTCGCGGGCCTTCTGGGAGCCATAATATTCGTCGTTCTCCGCCATAAAGATATAAACCGCCACACCGTTTTCCGCCACCGGCGTGTAGTCCCCATCCCACTGGGAGCCGCCGTGGAGGTAGGCGGCATACAGGTCGGGCCGCATCGCCACCGCTCTGGACATGGTTTCCCCGCCCGCCGAATACCCGGCGGCGTAGACACGGCTTTTGTCCACCGCAAAATTCTCGATAAAATGCTCTGTCAGGCAAACAGCCTGCTTGGCGGAGGTCTCTCCCCAATCGGTAAGCTGGGCGGATACCACGATCATCTCTTCCGGGTACTCTGTCCAGGCGGTAAAACCGTTCCAGGTGAGGTTGCTGCCGGAGGAATCTTCCCCGAACCACATCCGGTCATAGCCGGGCATGGTCATTACGAGAGGGTATGCTTTTTGGCCGTCGTAGTTCTCCGGCAGGAAATAGCTGTAATGGATGGGGCTTTCCTCGCTGTCCAAAAGCTGCTCCCGGACAAGGCCGGTCTGCATGGCCGGCAGGTCGGTTTCTGCTGGAGCGGAGAAACTGCTTTCCCCGACAGAAACTTCCGATACCGGTGAGAGGCTGCTCTCCGGCCGGACCTGGGAAGAGGATGCCATAGAGGGCGCGGCTTCGGCAGGAAGGCCGCTTGTACTTTCCGGTGCCCCGCACCCAGTCAGAAGCAACGCCAGCGCAAGAGCCGTTCCTTTTTCCTTCCAGCTCATTTGTATCCCAGCCCTTCTACCCACTGGGCAACATCGGCCTGTGCCGCCGCCACCGTTTGTTCGCTGACGGTAAATCCGTCCTCGACCACGGTGGCCCCCGGTTCTAATTCTTTAATGGTGCCAATGGTGCCGGAAAAGCGGCTGCCGTTGTGGACATTAAAGGGGACGATGGTCTTTCCGGAAAAATCGTACTCGTCAAAAAAGCTGTACAGCACCTGGGGCAGATCGTACCACCATGTGGGAAAGCCGACGAAGATCACATCGTATTGGTCCAAGTTTTCAATATGGCTGGTCAGCTCCGGGCGGGCGTTGTCAGCCTGCTCCTGGGAAGCGTAGTTGATGAGTTCGCCGCCATCGGCAGGATAAACAACAGAGGTCTGAATGGAGAACAGGTCGCCGCCAGTTTCTGCCTGGATCATATCCGCCACCGCCCGCAGACGGCCCACCGCCGTTCCGTTTATGGTGGTAAAGCTGGCGGAAGCGATAGCGTCCACACCGCTGTTTTCCGCTGCCGTAAAGTAGGCGATAAGGATATTGCTGCTGGAGCCGCCCTCTTCTCCCTCTGCGTCTTCCTCCCCTTTGGAGGACAGGGAGGGTTCTGTGTATCCCGAAGATCCCGCAGAGGAAGAGGGCGTATCCGTAGCCGGAGAAGCGGCATCTGCCGCAGAAGACGGTGATTGGGATGAGGGAGCATTCCCGCCACAGGCGGCAAGGGAAAGGACGATTGCCGCAGCCATAAGCAAGAGAAGGAGCTTCTTCATGTTGTGCCTCACTTTCCGAAATGGGGGAACCGGGTTTTTATCTTCCCGGCTCCCCCTCATCACAAATTTTCTTAACCGGCAAGGTTTAAGCTGTTCACCCACTGGGTAACAGCGCTTTCATTCAGGTTTTCGCCAAAGCGTTCACCGGCAAGCCAGTTGGCGTTGGGAGCCATTCCCTTTAAGGTGTCGCCGCTGCTGCCGAAGGGGCTGGAGGTGGAGGTGCAGAAGGGGATCATGGTCTTGCCGGAAAGATCGGCGTTCTCCACAAAGTTCCAGACGATGCTGGGAGCCTCCCGCCACCACAGGGGGTAGCCCAGGAAAATCGTATCATAGCCGGAGAGGTCCGGAGTGCCGGCCAGGGCGGTGCGGTGACTGGGGTCATTGTGCTCCCGGTTGACCCGGCTGTTTTCATCGGTCCAGTTGAGGTCGGCGCTGGTATAGGGCTCCGCCGGGGTAAGCTCATAGGTGTCCGCTCCGACGGTTTTGGCGATCACTTCCGCCACCGCCTTGGTGTTGCCGCTGGCGGAGAAGTAGACCACCAGCGTTTTTCCGCTCTCAGGCTCCACGGGGGCTTCAGGGGCAGGCTCGCTGGAAGAAGCCGGGGCCGCTGTTTCCGGTTCGGGTTCGCTGCCGGAGGGCTGCTCCTCCGGTACAGGAGCAGATACCTGGATGGGCTCATAGGTCCCGTCGGCGCTGACATTGGCCCCGATCCAGTTTTCCACATGGTCTGCGATGACATCGTTGTTCAGGTCCTGGAACAGGAAGTGGTCGTTGCCGGTGATGCCCTCCTGGGGAAGATCAACGACGGTGCAGTTTCCGCCCTGGGCGTTATAGGCATCCCGGAAGGCGTAGCAGGCCCCGCGCATCATCTGCCACATCCCGGTCGCCTGGATGGCGGGATCGCCGTTGTCAATGTAATCGCCAAAGTACATGGTGACGGGGATATTTTTGGAAAGCACCGCCGCAAAGTCAGGGCTGTCCGCTCCGGGGGCGCCGCCGGGCTCGATGGCGATGATAGCCGCGATATGGTCGGTGTAATTTGCCGCTGTCCAGCCGGGACCGCCGCCCTGGGAATGGGTCACCAGGATGGAATTTTTGCCGGTGCGGGCATAGACCTCGTCGATGGTGGCGGCGACAGCCTTGGAAACGGTTTCGTTGTCAAAATCCCCGCCCATGTCGCTGCTCATGCCGGTGTCCGGGGTCATCTGGCGGAAGAACTGGTCCACCGAGGCGTCGTCGTTGGGGAACTGGCTCCCCTCGTTGGCCACCGATTTCCCGTCCACCCAGCGCCCGATGCGGAACTGGGTGTACCACCGCTGATCCAGGGTCTTGGTACTGATGGTTCCCGCTACCGAAGTGCCGCCAGCCTCTCCCCGCCGGGGCTCGTCGATGAGGAAAACGCTGTGGCCTTTTTTGAGAAACAGATCGGACCAGCCCTCCCGGCCCGTCGGGGGTGGTCATCCATCCCATCCGGGACTGGCCGTAGCCGTGGAGGAACACCATAGGCAGGCCGGTTTCATCGGCAGGGATCTGATAAAAGACATTGGCGTGGTCCACATGAGCGGTCTGCCCGGCTCCGGTGTCCTCCCACTGGTTCTCCGGGTCAAAGGTTCCCTCCGAGGTGACGGTGATGCCCCCGGCGGAGAAAAGGCCCTGTTCCCGGATGCGGAGAACGCCGTCCTCCTCCGGCTGGGAAACCTCCGGTGCGGAGGAAGGCTGTGAGGAAGAAGATGGTTGGCTGGAGGATGAGGGTGCCGTCTGGCATCCTGCCAGCATGGAGAGGGCGGTGACGCCCGCTAATAGAGAAGTCAGAATTTTTTTTATTCTTTTCATGGTGGCTCTCCTTTTGAAAGAATTAAATGTTACAGACACTCCCGGAAGATCTCATAGATCTCCTCATGGCTCAGTTTCCTGTAGCTGCCGGAGACGATGGCGCAGGAGTTGGCCACCGCCAGAAGGTCGGTGTTCTCCGGGGTGATGCCCAGCTCCTTCAGGGTGGCAGGCATCCCGATCTCCCGGATGAAGTCCGCCAGCGCCTCCACCCCGGCCCTTGCCAGCTCCTCCTGGGTCTTTCCCTCCGGGGAAACGCCCCAGACCCGGACAGCGAACCGGGCGAACTTCTCCGCCCCGGCTTCGCAGATACGGCGGTAGTAGGCGGGGTGCAGCACCGCCAGCCCTTCGCCGTGGTTGCAGTCGGTGTAGGCCCCCAGGGAATGCTCCATCATGTGACACTGAAAGTCGGTCTGCTTGCCCAGCTTGATGATGCGGTTCTCCGCCATGGTGGCCTCCCACATCAGGTTCGAGCGGGCGGTGTAGTCCAGGGGGTCTTTGACGGCGGCCCGCAGGTCCCGGATCACCCCCCGCATCAGCCCCTCGGCGATGTCGTCGGAGACATTCTCCTCATCCGGGCGGCTAAAGTAGATCTCCATGATATGGGAAAGGGTGTCAAAGCCGCCGGAAACCATCTGCCGCTTGGGGACGCTGAAGGTGTAGGAGGGATCCAGCAGGGCAAATTTGGGGTTGCATCTGGGATAATCCCTGCCGGTCTTGATTTTCAGCTCCTCGTTGGTGATGACCGCGCCGCCGTTCATTTCGCTGCCAGTTCCGGCGGCGGTGACGATGACGCCCAGGGGAAGAGGCTCAAAGTCGATGATGCCGGGGCGGGCCCAGAAGTCCGCCCAGACATCCCCCTCGTAGACCGCCGCCAGAGAGATGGCCTTGCAGCAGTCCATGACGCTACCGCCGCCCACGCCGAGGATCAGGTCGATCTGATTTTCACGGGCCAGCCGCGCTCCCTCCAGAACCTTTTGGTAGGTGGGGTTGGACATGATGCCGGAAAACTCGGTGACATTCTTCCCGGCTTTGCGGAGGCTTTCCATCACCTCGTCATAGACGCCGTTCTTCTTGATGGAGCCTCCGCCATAGCAGAGCAGGACATTTTTTCCGTAGTGCTTGGCAAGGCAGCAGAGATATTCCCCGACGCAGCCCTTGCCGAAAAAGGTCTTGGTGGCATTTTCAAAGATGAAGTTATTCATAACCGCTCCTCCTCGTTTGCTCATTCGCTTACTGATTGACCGGTAATCCGTTTACCCAGGTGACGATCTCCTGCTCCGCGCCCCCAATGCTGTTCCGGGAAATGGTGAGGCCGTCCAAGACCTCGGCCCCCGGCTCCAGCTGGCGAAGGGTGCGGACAGTGCCGGAGAAGCCGCTGCCGCCGTGGACGCAGAAGGGGACGACGGTCCTGCCGGAGAGGTCCACAGCGTCCAGGAAGGTGTAGAGGATCATGGGCATATCGCCCCACCAGTTGGGGTAACCCAGGTAGATGACCTCATAGCCGGAAAGGTCGGGCAGTTCCCCGGCGATGGCAGGGCGGTCGTTGTTTCTCTGCTCCTGCTGGGCCTGGTCGATGAGGGGCTGATGGTCGCGGGGGTAGGCGTTCTGCTCCACGATGCGGTAGCTGTCCGCCCCGGTCTCCCGCTGAATGATCCCCGCCATGTACTCCATGTTGCCCAGGGCCGTACCATTTGAGACCAGTACGCTGGCCCCAGCGATGGCGTCCACACCGGTGGTGTCCACATCTTCCGGGACGGAGAAGTACACCACAAGGGCGTTCGCTCCCGCCGATGCGGGTTCAGCCGGAGTGTCCTCCGGGGCAGCGGGCTGGCTGGATCCACTGGCTTCCAGCTCCAGGCTGTTCACCCATTCGGTGACGGCGGACTCGTTCAGGTTTTCCCCGAACCGGCGTCCCTGCGTCCAGTTGGCGGCGGGAGCCATGCCCCGGAGGGTCTCCACGCTGCCCTCAATGCCGTCCGAGGTGGAGGTGCAGAAGGGGATCATGGTCTTGCCGGAAAGGTCGGCGTTCTCCATAAAATTCCAGACGATGCTGGGGGCCTCCCGCCACCACAGGGGATAGCCCAGGAAGATGGTGTCGTAGGCGGCAAGGTCGGGAAGCTCCCCGGCGATAGCGGTGCGGTGACTGGGGTCGTTGTGTTCGGTGTTTACCCGGCTGTCGGGTACTGTCCAGTTGAGGTCGGCATCGGTGTAAGGCTCGGCAGGAGTCAGCTCGTAAAGCTCAGCTCCGGCAGCCTGGGCAATGGTTTCCGCCACCGCCTTGGTGTTGCCGCTGGCAGAAAAGTAGAGGACCAGGGTCTTGCCAGTCTCCGGTTCAGCCGGGGCGGATTCGGAGGATGTCGAAGCCGGCTGGCTTTCCGAAGATGCAGCGTCCGTTTTAGAAGCAGGGTTTTCCGAAGATGAAGAAGCCAGGCTGCCGGAGGGGGCCGCCGAAGAAGGCTGGCTCTGGGACGGACTGCCGGAGGAGGATTGCTGGCTACATCCCGCCAACAGGGAAAGAGCGGTCATTCCCGCTAAAACAAAGGTAAAAAATCTCTTGAACTGGGACATCGTTTGTTCTCCTTTCAGACGGAAAATGTTTTTTCCATATCTCTATTATAAAAAAATCGAGACTCCCGGAGAAGTCTCGATTGGTTAGTGGGTTTATACCTTTGGGTTTGTAGTCGGCTATCTTTTCAGCCCGGTGATCATTTCCACAGTGGCGGGGTCATAATGGGAGAAAAACAGGCTTTCCCCCTCGTCCAAAGTGGCAATGGCAGCCATATCCTCCGGCGGGAGCTGGAAGTCGAACACATCGAAGTTCTGGACCATCCGTTCCTTATGGGTGGACTTGGGGATCACCACCACGCCGCTTTGGAGCAGGAACCGCAAAGCGGCCTGGGCAGCGGTTTTTCCGTGCTTTGCCCCGATTGCTGTCAGGGTGGGATTGGTAAAGAAATCCTTGCGCCCTTCGGCAAAGGGGCCCCAGCTTTCGTGCTGGACCTCATATTTCAGCATATACTCATGGGCCTTTTTCTGCTGCTGGAACACATGGGTTTCCACCTGGTTCACCGCCGTGGTGACCTCCACGAATCTGCACAGGTCAATAAGCCGGTCAGGATAAAAATTGGAGACGCCAATGGCCCGAAGGTAGCCTATCTTATAGGCCTCCTCCATCGCCCGCCAGGTGCCGTAGTAGTCGCCAAAGGGCTGATGGATGAGCAGCAGGTCGATATAATCGGTTCCCAGCTTCTTGAGCGACTGCTCAATCGATGCCTTTGCCTTTTTGTAACCGGTATTGGAAATCCAAACCTTGGTGGTGAGAAACAGCTCGCTGCGGGGAACGCCGCTTTTCTTCAAGGCCCGGCCCACCGCTTCCTCGTTGCCATAGGCCTGGGCGGTATCAATGGAGCGGTATCCCACCTCTATGGCATCCAGAACGCACCGTTCGCATTCGCTGTTTTTTACCTGATAGACCCCATAGCCCAGTTGGGGCATTTTTATGCCGTTATTCAGTGTGACAAAATCCATATAATTCCTCCTTTATTTTGATGATGGATAAACAAGAGCGGTAAAGCTAAACTGTACAAGCCTCCATTGTCCCTCAATAAGGCTGTAAACCTCGGTTACGGCAAAATGGTGCGTTGTGGGCTTGCCGTCAAGCAGCAAGCCGTAATCGCAGTCGGTAATCACAACGGCCGTATCACCGTAGACGCGGGCGCTCTTGCTATGAAATACCAGTTCCACAGGCTTGAAAAGGCCGCTTGTATAGCACTCAATTTCCTTATCAAGCCCACAGGTAACGCCGATGTGGACAAAGGTACAGTCCGGCGCCGCAAGAGCACGCATACCGGCCTCATCGGCGGTTTCCATCGCTTTCCAGAATTTATCCGATATGGTGATTATCCTTATCCCGTACCTGAAAAACACCAAAACCCTCCAGCGGCATCTTTATGCCGTTATTCAGTGTAACAAAATCCATTCTCAAACACCTCCCGGTTCATTTCTGCTCCCCATAAACTTCCTTCGCCATCCGCAGAGCCGCCCAGGCCTTGGGCCAGCCGGCATAGAAGGCCAGCTGGGTCAGCGCCTCCGCCATCTCCACGGCGGTGACGCCGTTGGCCTTTGCCCGCTGGATATGGTGCAGCAGGGAGGAATCCAGGATACCGCTGGCCATCAGGGCACAAACGGTGATGAGGCTGCGGTCCCTGGGGGAGAGCTGCTCCTCCCTGGACCAGACCTCCCCAAAGAGGACATCATCGTTGAGTTCGGCAAATTTAGGGGCAAATTCGCTCATGGCGTCTCTGCCTGCGGTCACTTTTTCCATCATAAAGCCTTCCTTTCCTTATTGCAGTTTCGCCCCATCGCTGAAGGCATTCCCAACTCTTTCCCCCAGCACCAGATAGCCGTTTCCCACCGGGTCGAAGGCGATAGCCCGGAGCTTGGCGGGGTCGGGCTTTCCGTCCTCCCCCAAAATGCGCTGGTCGGCGCTGACATTCACGATCTGCCCGATGATATTCCCGTCCTCGGTGACCTTCAGGAGCCTGCACTCCAGGGCCAGGGGAAATTCGTCGATGAGGGGAGCGTCCACAAATTCGCTCTTTGTGGTGTGCAGCCCCGCCTTTTCCAGCTTTCTCGGCTCCTGGTTGGCGGAAACCAGCCCCACATAGTCCGCCTCCGCCACATGGACGGCATCGGCAAAGCTGACGGTAAAGGCTCCTCTGGCCTTGATATTCCGGGTGGTCTTATGCCCCGCGCTGAGGCAGAGCTCCACCTTGTCCCGGTCATACAGCCCGCCCCAGGCGGCGTTCATGGCGTCGGCAGTACCGTCCTCGCCATAGGTGCCGATGATGAGCACCGGCAGGGGATAAAACCAGGGGTTCGCTCCAAAATTCTTTCTCATAACAATACTCCTTTTCTTTTATCATCGCTTGGCGATCCGGCTTCCGCCGAACACCTCGGACATCTCCATCCTGTCCAGGGCCCGGTCGATGGCCCCCACCTCCTCTGGGGTAAGGATCACCTCCGCCGCCCCGGCGTTCTCCACCATCCGCTGGAGCTTTCTGGTTCCGGGGATGGGGACGATCCAGGGCTTTTTGCAGAGCATCCAGGCCATGGAAAGCTGACCGGGGGTGGCGTTCTTCTCCGCTGCGATATTATGCAGCAACTCCAGCAGGGGGCGGTTTTTTTCGGTTCCCTCGGCGGTAAATTGGGGCATGACGCTGCGGTAATCGCTCCCCTGTTCAAACCGGGAGCCGGCGTCATACCGGGCGGTGAGAAAACCGTTGGCCAAGGGGGAAAAGGCCACATAGCCGATGCCCAATTCCTCCAGCGTGGGGAAAAGGGTCTCGTGCCACCGGGCCATCATGGAGTAACGGTTCTGGATGGCAGTAACCGGGCAGACGGCATGGGCCCTGCGAATGGTCTCCTCGCCGGCTTCGGAAAGGCCCCAGTGGGTGATCTTCCCCTCCCGGATGAGGTCAGCCATCACCCCGGCCACCTCCTCAATGGGGACATTGGGGTCGGGCCGGTGCTGGTAATAGAGGTCGATGTAGTCGGTCCCCAGCCGCCGGAGAGAGGCTTCCACCGACGCCCGGATCACCTCCGGGCGGGAATCCGGTACCAGGGGTTTGTTGACCTCCGAGCTGGTCTGGTCAAAGCGAATGCCGAATTTTGTGGCGATGACCACTCGATTCCGGCAGTCCCGGAGGGCCTTGCCCACCAGGGTCTCGTTTTGGTGGGGGTCGTCCGGGGTGCCGTAAACTTCGGCGGTGTCAAAGAAGGTATAGCCTGTCTCCGCCGCCTGGCGGATGAGCCCCACCGCCTCCTGCTCCTTTGTGGAGGCACCGTAGGCGTGGGAAAAGCCCATGCACCCAAGGCCCACCGCCGAAACCATCAAATCTTTCCCAAGGATTCTTTGACGCATAGCGTTTACTCCTCCCCTTTCTTGAGTTGATACCGCAGCCACAGCCCATCCCCGTCCAGCCGTTTTGCCTCCAGCAGAGAGAAGACGGCGGGCTGCTGGTTCGGCAGAAAATCAAACCGCTCAAAGCTGGAGACGGATCTGGTATTCCCGTCCGCTACCGGGGCGACCACCAGGCTCACCTCGTCGATAAGCCCCCCTGCCAGAAAGGAGCCGTTGCTGTACCCGCCACCGGCCAGCATCAGCCGGTGGATCCCCAGCAGCGTTTTTGCCTTGTGAAGCAGCAGGGCGCAGTCCAGCCGCTCCTTTCCGGCAAAAAGATAAGAGACGCCAAAGCCCCGGAGATAGGCGAGGTAGTCCTCCGATACCTGCTCGGTCAGCACCTCCACCGCGTGGGCCTTGGGCCGGCCCTTTCTCTCGATATAGGCACCGCTCCATGCCAGCTCCCCCTTGGGGTCCACCGAAAGGATATAGTTTTTCACCTCGTTGGGAGCCAGCCAGTCCTCCTTGGGATAACGGGTAGGGCTGTGGGGAATATGGGGTTCCCAGCCGTCGGCAAAGCCTCCCGCCATGGTGACAGCGCCGTAAAGGGTGGCGTCACAGCGATAGAAGCTCCGCAGGTTTCCGTACTCGGTGCGGGCGGGGACAGCGGCGGGATGGCCCATAAAGGCCCCGTCGATCTTCCCGTCCATAGATACAAACATATGACAGACGACAAACGGTTTTTCCACACTTTCCTCCTTACTTCTCTGAAAACACATCCGTCAGAAAACGGTCGTACTCCTCCAGCCAGTCGCCCCGGCTGCCGAAGCCGTGGGGCATTCCGTCCAGCTGCAGCCGCTGTACCATGACGCCTGCCTCCTCGGCGGCACTGGCGTTGGCCAGAAACTGGCGGTAAAAGGGATCCTCTGTTCCATAGCAGTAGAAGGTGGGCGGCAGTTCCCCAGAGCGGAGAAACTCCACATCGGTGGTCCCCACGCTGAGCCGCCCGTAGAAGGAATAGATCATCCCATCCGCAGCCGCATCGGCGGAAACAGCGTCCAGCTCATCGGGGAGATAGCTGCTGTCCAAGGCGGCGGGACTGACCGTACCGTCCCAATGCAGAAGCATCTCCCCGGCCAGAATGCCTCCAGCGGAAAAGCCCATCACCGCAATATCTTTCGGATCGATGCCGTAAAGATCCGCGTTTTTGCGGACGAAACGCACCGCTCTGGCCAGGTCCAGCGCTCCCTCCTGCTGGGTATAGGGGCGCAGGCGGTAATCTACAACAAACGCCTGATACCCTAACTTTGCCAGAGCCTCCGCCACCGGGGTCCCTTCATTCTCATCGCTGCGGAACTGAAAGGCCCCTCCGGCGCAGACCAGGACAGCCCCTTTGACAGAGGTCTCCTCCGGGACGGGGAAGCTGGTGATAGTGGGACGAAAATCCGGCTCGTCAAAGTAACCGCCGCTGTTCACCGTGTACTCGGTCACTGCCGGAGCGTTCCCCTCTTCCCACAGATAAAAGGTCTGACGGATACGGGGATCCGGCAGGGCGGTGAGAACGGTGTCTCCGCCCCCGGCAGGAGGCGGGGCCTCCTCCTCTGCCTTTACCTCTTCGATATGGACCGGCTGGTCGTAGCCAAAAAAGATGCTCACATCCCCATCCAGCCGTCCGATAGCGGTCACCGGGACCACCGTTTCCTCCCGGTTGTCGTTGTAGATGATCGCGATGGAAGGCCCCTCATCCCAATAAGCGAGGCTTCCCAACTCGTAGGCGCGGGTGCGGACCGGGGCGTCTGTGATCCGCCGGGGCAGGTCAAAGGCTCTGGCATAGCCGGGAGCCGGGTCCCAGAGAGGGGCATCCAGGGGCAGCAGTTCCGCAAAAGCCCTGGCGGTCTCGTTGTCGAACAGCACCCCGGAGAGAACCGTCTCCCCGGCGGTAAGGGTGATCTCGGTCAGCGTTTCCTGGGGCTCCGGCGTTTTGTGGGCAACAGGTCCGCTGCTGTTTCCTCCACAGGCGGCCAGTGCGGTGAGCAGGGCCGCGCAAAGGGCAAGGGGCAGGAGCTTTCGTACCATCATTTCTTGTTATACCTCCATCTGCTTTTCCCAGAAGGCAACGGCATCCTCCAGCCAGCCCTCCGCCGTCGTCCCGGTCCCCAGGCCGAAGCCGTGGCCCAGACCAGGGTAGTGGTGAAACTCGGTATCGATCCCCAGGGCTGACAGCTGCGCCAGCCGCTGCTCCATCACGCGCCAGCTGGCGATGCCGTCGCTTTCCCCCACACAGGAGTAGGTGGGCGGGTCGTTCCGGGAATATTCGCTGTGGCCGGTGTACTGGATGACTGCCGCGCCGGGCCGGGGAAGGTCATCCCCGCCAAAGCCCGCCGGGCCGTAGGTACCCAGGTAGGCGGCCATCCGCCCTCCCGCCGAGCCGCCCCAGAGGGAGTAACAGTCGGTGTCCACCTGTAATTCTTCTGCGTAAGCAAAGATAAAGCTGATGGCCCTTGCCAGGTCCTCGCAGGCGGTCTGGGCCCCCGGACGGTAGATCAGGGCAAAGGCGTTATAGCCCTTTTTGGAAAGCTCCAGGGCGTGGGGAAAGCTATCGTGCATCGCCCCCACATAAGCAAAGCCGCCCCCGGCGTTGCAGACGGCGAACTTTGCTCCCGGTTCTCCCCGGAAGAAGAACAGCCCGGTGTCCCGTTTGGCCGGGTCCGCCGCCTTTTCCTCCTCGGTGTAGATGTCGTAGAAGATGGTCTCCCCCGCTTCGGCACGGGCTTTCATGTAGTTTACGATTTCCACCGTCTTGTCCGGGTCGATATGGCTGTACCAGGTGAGGTGCAGTTCCTCCAGGGTGTTCCCGCTCCAATATCCGGTGTCGGCCGGGAAGATGAGCCTTCCGTAGTCCCCGAAAGCGGGGTCGGACATCACCGTGGAAATGGGGGTGCTTCTGGCGTAGCTTTCGGTTTGTGCCGCCGTTTCTGTCACCTCCGCAGGCGTTATCTCCGCCCCGGAGGGCGGAGGGCTTGCTGCATCGCTGATCTGCCGGCCCTGATTCCCGCATCCCGCCAGGCAAAGGAGGGCGCAGAGCAACAGAGCGGGCAATCGGTTCCTTCTCAAAATCCACCACTGCCTTTTTCGTTTCTATCCCCATTATAAAGAAAACGAGACCCCCGGAGAAGTCTCGTTTGGTTCGGATGCTGTTACCTTTGGGTTATAAGTCTTGCCGGGGGAATGGTGAACGGCTCATAGGAATCCCTTTCCAAAGCGGAAAATCAATTTCCTGGACCAGGGGAGCCGCCGGAACATCTCCCGAACCGCCCGCCGGTAGACCTCACGGACAAAAGCGTCCCCGCCAGGCTCCAGTTCCCCCTGGCCATAGGCTGCGGCGGAGATGATTCGGACAGCCTCGTTCCAGTCTGCCAGGGAAACGGCAGGAATCGCTTCTGACGCTCTTTGAGGAAAATCGGCCTCCGTTCCATTCAGATCGGTCAGTATCCCGCAAAAGCGGAAAGCCGCCAGCAGGTGTCCAAAGAGTTCCCGGCAGTCTGCCAGGTCCAGCCTGCGGAGTTTTTCGACACGCCGGGCATCGGCGGCCAAAAGGAGAAGAAGAACCGCACAAAAACCGAGATACCCCCACAGCACCCCCCACTGCTGCGGCTCTGGCCGGGCAGGGCCGCGGGAGGGACTATCGAAAGCCACAGGGGCCTCCTGCCTTTCCCCGCCCTCAAAGGCAGGCGCAGGCTCCCATTGGGGGAGATGAGAGGAGGACCAGGTAAATCCGGGATAATGGACCTCCATCTCCCCTTGAGAATTTGGAGTGACCTCTACCGGGGTCCAGCCGTGATCCGGCAGGAAGATCTCCGCCCAGGCATGGGCGGCTTCATCGGTAACGGCTGCCGTCCAGTTTCCGTCCTCCCCAGGGGAAAATTCCTCCGGTGGAACAAGATACCCGGCGGCATACCGCGCGGGGATACCGTATAAACGATACAACAGAACTGCCGCAGAGGCATAGTGCACGCAGTAGCCGCTGTGCTTTTCAAAGAGGAAATCCTCCACCACATCTTCTCCCATAGGGGTCCAGCCGGGGGTCTGGCTGTAAGCCGCCCCGTTATGCAGGGTGTCCAAAATAAAAGCGGTGATCTCATCCATATCCCGGAGGGGATGTTCTTCCGCCAGCCGCGCAAGCCTCGGAAGGCTTTCCCTTGGGACCCCGGTATAAGCGGCAGGGGCCAGCTGCGCGTAGGTTTCGTGTACGCGGCGGTTCCAGTCCCGCTGCATGGCGAAATGGTCGGGGACATTCTCCCAGTCCAACTGCATATCCTTGGATTCGTAAAACTCGCAGGTGTACCCGTCCTCCACGGTGAGCCAGTCGCTGGTCAGGCGGCTGTAATAGGGGGCAAAATGGTTTGGATATTGATTCCCGTTGTAGCGGATGGTGATGCTTATGGGGACTGGTGGCGTTTCCCAGATCATCTCCCGGTTGACGACATAGTACATGGTGTGGTACATTCCGTCCACCATATTGCTCCAGTTGCCCCAGTCCAGGATTTCCTTCACCTCTTGCAGCAGCGCCGCGTCATCCGCCGGGGCCCACTCTCCCTTCTGATACTCTCCGCCGCTGAAGCCCCGAAGATAGATCGTCTCCGAGGGCCGGCGGGAAGTGGCAATCTCCATTTGGACAGCCCCGGTCAGATACCGGTTCCCACGGCTCACGCTGCCGTCGGTATAAGGGTCCGAGGCGGTGCCGGAAAGCCCCCGCCAGGCGCGGTAGGCCGCCTCCTCGGCCCAATAGGCAGGCTGTCCCAGCTGGGCAAAAAAGCCGGTGGAAATGGGCCAGGCCAAAAGCAGGGCGGCAGCGATTACAACTGTGGTAAAGGAAAAGCCTTTCGGGCAAGGAAAATCGCCCAGCCCCCAGAGGGCCCACGAACCGATGAACCAGAGGAAAAGGAGGGCCAGGGGCAAAGGCCTCACCGGGATGCCCGCCAACACTGCCAGAACTGGCAGGGCCATGGCCAAAAGAGCGGAGAACCAGCGGTGCTCTATCAAAAACAGCAGCAGGAGGAAGACGGCAAGCAGGAGCAGGACCGCGCTGGTGGTATCGGCGGGGGCGGGGGCCGATTGAGAAAGAAAAAGCCCCCCGATATGCCGGAACTGACCCGCCAGCTCTTCCCGGAAGAAAAAGCCCCCGATGGCGGTAAGCAGCACGCTTACGCCCCATGCTGCCCAAAACACTCCTTTGCCTTTGCGGCGGGAGTACCACAGCCCTACGCAAAGCAGGGCCGAGGCAGGATAAACCACCCACCCGGCAAAGGAAAGCGCCGGAACCTCCAAAAGCAGAAGGAGGAGGCCCAGCGCCCCCAAAAGGAGCAGCAACAGCTCCGACCAGAGGGCCATTTTGCCGCTTCGCTTTTGTAAAACGATTTCCCGGCGCTTTGCCATCCGTTTTTCCTCCTTCCCGTTATCACAGCAGAAAGCGCTTCTCCCGGATCTCCTGTTCCAATCCATCCGGTGAAAAGCGATGGAGCAGGCGATCCTCCCAATACAGTCCCAAACCGGTATCCAGAAGAAAGGCGTCCTGCCGTTCCTCCGGGGCGGGAAGGTACCGGGGAAGGTTCTCCCTTGCCGCCAGCCGGTACAGCTTTACCAGCAGCTGCCTGCATCCGTCTTCGTCGGCGGCCTCGTCCCGAAGAGGGTCTCCCTCCCCCTCCCACCAAAAAACGGTCAGGCGGGGAAGGATTTGCAAAAGCCCGTGAATCAATGCGGACAAAAGCCGGAAAAAGCTGCTCTGCTGCGGAAGAAGGAGCATTTCCTCTTTCCAGACAAGGAGAAGGACTAAGGAGCGGTCGCGTTCCTCTTCAAATTCCTTCATCCACAGCCTGTCGGTTCTGGCGCTGAGGTTCCAGTGGATAAAGCGGTTCCGGTCCCCCATGCGGTATTCCCGCAGCTGCCGGATCTCGTGGTGATCCTCCGACAGCGGAGTCCCGGCCCGCTCCGGCATGGAAAGGTTGGCATCTTCCGCCGGGCAGGGGAGCGTGATGGAAAGGCTCTCCCAAGGAGGAAAAACCGCCGCCTTCGCCTCTGCCGCCAAAGCCTTTTTGGCACAGAAGAGGGAAAGGCCATCCCACACCGCCAGCCGGTCAAGCCGGAAAAGAAGCAGCCCGCAATAGGGAGCCGAAAGGGAAAAGTACAGCTGCCTTTCGCCCGGTTCCGCTATCCCTTTCAGGCGGATGGTATCGCCGGGGCCTGCCTGTCCGGCGTAGGCGGCCCTTATCGTAAGGCTGCAGTGCCCCGCCCCAAAGGGGCAGGCGTTGGCGATTTGCACCGAGAACCGCTGCGGGTCCCCTAAAACCACAGTTTGCAGCCTGTGGGGAAAGGTGACGGAGAGCCCTTTCCGAAGCAGCCGGGACTGCACAAAGGAGGCCATGGCCAGAAGCAGCATCCCCAGGCAGAAGGCCATCAGCGGCTGGCTGCGGTACATGGCCGCCAGGTAATAAGCCGCCGCAAAGAGGATCCAGAATAGGACGCGCTTCATCGGTCAGCCTCCATCAGGGGCGGAGGGACCTGCTTTACTATCTCGTCAACGATCTCCTTGACAGGGATCCCTTCCATTCTGGCGGAAGAAGAAAGAATGAGCCGATGAGCGGCCACAAAGGGAAACTGCTCCCGAATATCCTGGGGGGTGACAAAATTCCGGCCCGCCATCCAGGCCGACGCCCTGGCAATCCGGGCGAGGGCGATGGTCCCGCGAGGGCTGCACCCCCGCGCTATCATAGGATGTTCCCGCGTGGCCCGAACAAGCCCTGTAAGGTATTCCCCCACGCTGTCCTTCATAAACACCCCGACGACCTCCCTTTGGAGGGCCAGCAGCTCCTTTCCCTCCATCACCGAAACGACCTGTGCCAGCCGTTCTTTTCCCATAGGGGAGAGCGCAAGGGAAAGCTCGCTTTGCGGGTCCGGATAGCCAAGGGAGAGGCTGATGAGGAAACGGTCCACCTGGGCCTCCGGCAGCGGCTGGGTCCCGGCAGTTCCGGCCGGATTTTGGGTAGCAATCACCAAAAAGGGCTTTGGAACCGCTCTGGTGACCCCTTCCACCGTTACCTGCCCCTCTTCCATCACCTCCAACAGCGCGGACTGTGTTTTGGGAGAGGTGCGGTTCAGCTCGTCCGCCAACAGAAGATTGCAGAACACGCTCCCCGGCTGGTAGACAAAGGTTTCGGTTTCCCTCCGGTAGATGGAAAAGCCGGTAAGGTCAGAGGGTAGAACATCCGGGGTGAATTGGACGCGGCGGTGCTCCAGCCCCATGGCGCGGGAAAAGGCCAGGGCCAGGGTGGTCTTTCCCACGCCGGGAATATCCTCCAGCAGAACATTTCCCCCTGCCAGAAAAGCCAGCAGGATCTCCCGATTCTCCCGCTCCTTCCCCAAAATCACCTGATTGACCTGTTCCAGAACCTTTTGGAGCATCCGGCGGTTTTCCATACGCTTCCCCTTTCTTTTTCAGTCTTTGCTTTTATTATAAAGAAAACAGGACTCCCTGGGGAAGTCCCGTTTGGTTTATAGGTTGATACCCAAAGGTTATTACCCCTTCATCCCTGCAGCACGGTCTGGGTGGCAGAAAGGAATTTTTGCACCGTTTCCGACGGCTGGGGGGAATGGAGCAGCCCGTAGGGAATGGCGTGGTTCCACTCCACCGGGATGACCTTTAACAGCGGGTGGACGTTCTCCCAGGCCTGCACCGCCATGAGGATACTGCCGCCGTTTTCGCACCGGTTAAAGACCTCCACGCTGTAAAAATCGAAGTCCTCAATGCGGATCTGGGGATGGTTCTGCCAGATGTCGTCCCGAAGCTCGTCCACATAGCGGCTCCAGTCCCGGCGCATGAGCATCAGCTTTTCGCCGTAGAGCTCCTGGACGGTAAGGCTGTTTTTCGCCGCCAGGGGATGGTGGATGGAAACGGCGCAGCACAGGGGCTGGCGGAAAAGTTCAAAGCCGGCGCACTGGCGCAGCTCCAGCATGGTTTCATCGAAGATGCCCGCCACCACATCAATGTTCTGCCCCAGGTTTTTCAGAATTTCCCTGGCGTTTTCCGGGGTGTTCTCAAAGGGGATCAGCTGGAACTTGATCTCCGGGCAGAGGGCGTGGATCTTAGGCCAAAGCTCCACCAGCACCTGGGCGGGGGTCATGGGAGAGGTTCCAATGCGGATCACCCCCACATCCTCCTGCATGGCGTTTTTGGCCCGTGTCACCGAATCCCGGCAATACTGGATGATGTACCGGGCGTCCTTATAAAGGGAATGCCCTGCTTTGGTGAGGGTAAGCCCCCGGTGGGAGCGGACAAACAGTTTTACCCCAAGGGAATCCTCCAGGAGATTTACCTGCTTGATGACCGCCGTGGGGGTGATGAAGGCTTCCTCCGCCGCCTTGTTGAAGCTGCCGGCATCGGCCACCTTGAGAAAGGTCTCCAGCTGGGGATTGTACATAGGGCGTCACCGTCCTTTTCCGGTTAGATGATATTATGATAGGAGACAAAGGGGCTGGCGTCAAGCCCCGCCTTTATCCCGTGAGCCCGATCACTCCATTTACCGCCAGTCCGCAAAGGAGGGCAAAGGCCATCACAAAGGCGAGGTACAGCAAAAACCGCTTTATCCCCAGCACGATCTTTACCGCCCCCAGGTTGGTGATCTTGGTGGCCGGGCCGGTGATCATAAAGGCTGCCGCGCTGCCCATAGACATCCCGTCCAGCAGCCATGCCTGCAAAAGCGGAATGGTTCCTCCGCCGCAGGCGTAGAGGGGAACACCAATGGTGGCCGCCATCAGCACCCCAAAGGCCTCGTTTCCCCCAAAGAGGGAGGTCATCAGCTCCTGGGGAACATACCGCTGGAACAGAGCGGAAAGAATGATGCCAAACAGGAAATAAATCCCGGTAGCTTTGATGTTCCGTCCCAGATTTTTGAGGAAGCGAAGCAGAATATTGGGGTCGGTATCCCGGCTTTTCGGCTCATCAAAGCCGGTGAAGTTGAAGAAAGACTTTTCCCGGTAGAATACCCGTACCAACAGGCCCGCCAAGATCCCGCAGAGAAAACAGGACAGGATGCGTACCGTGAGGGCGGTAGTCCCCAGGGCGGCGCTGTAAATGATCAGCTGGGGATTGAGAAGGATGGAACTCATCATAAAGGCGGCCAGCCAGTCGTCCCGTATCCCGCTGCGGGAGAAGGAGGCGGCGATGGGGATGGTGCCGTACATACACAGGGGCGAGGCGATTCCCAGGACGCTTGCCGCCACAATGCCCAGCACCCCCACCTTCCGCTTTCCCAGGGTGCGGAAGGTGTTGTGGATGCGGTCCTTGGCGAACACCGAGATGGCGGAGCCCAGTACCATTCCCAATACCCAGTACCAGAAGATCTGACGGAACTGGATGTCGAAATAATACCACAGATACACCGCCTCCCGGCGGGTCACCTCAAGCATCCAGATTCTCCAGCCGGTAGCTGCGGCTCCCCAGGCCAATCCTCTCCCCATGCTCCACCACATGGATGGCGTTACGGGATTCCATCCGCTGGATGAGGGAGGCGGTGTCATCCTGGGAGGCATAGACCAGATCGACGCAGGCTTGGTCCAGGGCTACCGGGTCGGCGGAGGCCAGAATGCCGATGTCGTGCATATCCGGCTGGGCGGGATTGCCGTTGCAGTCACAGTCCACCGAAAGATGGTTCATCACGCTGATAAAGAGGATGTTTCCGTCCAGGCTGTCTACGACGGACTTCCCGGCCTCCGCCATGCTCTCGGTGAAGGGATCCTGTTCCCCGCCCCAGGGGCTGTCGTGGCTCTTTCCGGCGGTGTGGATGAGGCACTTGCCCTCCTGGCTTCCCAGGCCGATGGAGATGTTCTTGATGGCCCCGCCCATTCCCGCCATAGCGTGGCCCTTGAAGTGGGAAAGGACCAGGTATCCGTCATACTCCGGGAAGTGGGCGCCCACCAGATTTTCGGTGAGCTGCTCCCCGCCGTTTACCGGCAGGCTTACCGAACCGTCCTCGTCCAGCACCACAAAGTCCGCAATATCGGTAAAGCCGTGGTCTTTGGCCACCTGGTAGTGCATGGCGGTATTGGCCCGCTGACCGCCATAGGCGGTGTTGCATTCCACAATGGTGCCGTTTACCTGCTGCACCAGGTCCTTGATGAGATTCGGGTCCAGGTAGTTGCTGGCCGGAGGCTCCCCGGTGGAGAGCTTCACCGCGATCTTTTCCCCGGTGACTTCCTGGCCAAGGGCGGCGTAGATGGAGGTCATAGCCTCCGGGCTGATTTCCTTGGTATAGTAGACGGTGGAGGACGCCCCATCATTCTGATGCTCCAGAGCGGAAAGGGCGATGGTTTCTCCGCCGTTGGTGACGATGCTGTCCCCATCCTCGGAGGAAGAGGATGCCGGGGTACCGTCAGAGGAGGTAACGGTAGATTCATTTTGGGAAGAGGAAGGCTCAGAGGAGCTGGCCGGCTCACTTTGAGAGGATGGGCTTGCGGGAGCCTGGGACGAGGGAGCAGAGGTTGGATTTCCGCTACACCCCGCCAAAGTCAGGGCAGCCATTGCTCCGCAAAGGAGAAGGGAAAGGACTCTTTTCGCGTTCATGGGGGATACCTCCATTTTCTGAAATGTTTATAAGATACAGGATAAAGTGAACTCCAAGTCAAGTAAAATGTTTGTGAACGAGAGTACCTCCTAAATTTTTCATCAGTAAGTGCGCTGCGCTGACCGTGATTCCCTGGTCGTTGGCCGCCACGATTTCTGTCAGCCGGATATGCCCGTTGTGATACCGAGCGTCCGGATTTTTCTCCGGTATCGTAAGCCGGATCGCGTTTTCGGGACAGTGGTGGATACAGGCCATACAGACCTGGCAGTTTTCCCCGGTGTTCACCGCCATTTGGTTTTCCAGACGGATACACCCCGCCGGACAGACCCTGGTGCAGACGCCGCAGCCGATGCACTCCTCGGTGATCCGGTAGAGGGAGCGTCGCCGGCCTTCCGATGCCCCTGCCGACCGCTCCAGAAAGACCCGGTGCCAGCTTCTGTCCTTTTCTGTAACCGGCTGGCGGTATTTCCGGCGGCTGTCGATGTCCGCCTTAATGGCTGCGATGTGTTCCTCCGCCTTTTTTCCCGGCTCCGAAGCCAGCTGCTCCTCCATATCAAAGGCGGGCAGGAAATTGTCCACCATGAGGACAGTGTTGATATAGTCGGCTTTCTTACCGCAGGAGGCCAGAAACTGTTCTGCCAACTCCGCCGCCCCGCCGTGGATGTTGCCGTAGGTGAGGACCAGATAGAAATAATCGGTCTTAAATCGCGCCTTTTGCAGAAACTCCTTGACCATCCCCGGCATTTCGTGTCCATAGACGGGGCAGACCACGCCGATGGACTCCTCCTCGAAGGTCAACTCCTCCAGATGGATCACCTGGGGGATGCTGATGCGGGTCTCGTCCAGCTGCTTTGCCACATACAGGCTGTTGCCAGTCCCGGTAAAATAAAAAACCATCCCTTGTTTCCCTCCATCCTGCTTTTCTGCCTTTATTATAAAAAACTTTTCAGAAAATGTACAATATGGATTCTGCATTGTGCTATACTGTAAATGAATACTGAAAGGAGGAAGAGCCGATGATCGAGCTATTCCAGCTGGAACAGCTTGCGGCTTTTGGAAAGTACGGGACGCTGTCCAAAGCTGCCGAGGCCCTGCATCTGTCCCAGCCAACCCTGACCCGTTCCATGCAGAAATTAGAAGCTGAATTTGGGGTATCCCTGTTCCGCCATGCAAAGAACAAGCTGGAGTTCAATGAAAACGGGGAACTGGCCGCCGAATATGCAGTCCGTATTTTGAACCAGACGAGGGATATGCTGGAGCTGGTCCGGGCCAAAGACCGGGCCAGCCACACCCTGTCCTTTGGCACCTGCGCCCCGGTGCCGGCGCTCATCCTGCTTCAGAACGCGGCTCAGGCGTACCCTAACATGGCGGTCTCCACCGAGTCGAAGGATAACGAAACACTTCTTGCAGGGCTGAGAAATGGGGAATATCAGGCCATTATCCTGCCCTACCAGCCGGAAAGGCAGGACCTGTGCTGGAAGGAATACGGGACCGAAACGCTGGCCTTCGCCCTTCCTCCGGGGCATCCGCTGGCAAACCGGGACGGCCTCTATATGCGGGAGCTGGACGGGGAAAATATGCTTCTTTATGCGGATATAGGCTTCTGGCATGAGCTTCCCGCCCAAAAGATGCCCCATTCCCGGTTCCTGGTCCAAAGCGACCGTTTTGCCTTTACCGAGCTGGTCCAGTCCTCGGTGCTGCCCTCCTTTGTGACCGATGCCGCCATGCGGCTCTACGGCCCGCCGGAGAATCGGAAGGTCGTCCCTATCCTCGACCCGGAGGCGACGGTTGCTTATTATGCGGTTTGTTTGAAACAGGGATTGCACCGGGTGAAAAGGCTGTTCTGACAGGTCAATATCCAATTTTCACTATATATAGTCGATTATTTTTATTGACAACAAGATATAGTATATGGTAAACTAAAAGAGCAAATTGTTGTTAGGCTATCCCCCTCATCTGAGGGCGGTACCCAGGTAGAAGTTTTTGTAAAGCAGCGCCAGTGGGGTCTTTGTACCCTGTTGGCGCTTTTTTCATTTATTCCCGGCCTAAAGAGCCGGCAAGCGAGCGGAATTGACCCAGGAGGAAACCTCCGGGCGGTTCCGCTCTTTTTTTGTGTCTGAACGCGCTGGCCATCCGGCCGGAGCCTCAAATAATTTTCAGAAAGGCGGAAAACAGAATGAGCGAAACCATGTGCTATGCGGACAACTTTTCCAGGAGCTTTGGAGAACAGCAGGAGTGCCTGCAATTTTTGCGGGAACGGGAGGAGAACGCCTCCTGGCGCTCCATCCCCACCAGGGAGGTGCGGTTTGAGGCCATTGACGAAAACTCCACCTCCGGCAAGGTCCTTTGCGACTGGTACCGGCTGATGGGCAAGGAGGGCATCCTCCAGGACACCATGGCCAATACCAGGCTGCTCCTCCGGGCGGAGGACGCCCTTTACCCGGTACGCAGCTGCGCCCTGTCCACCATCCTCAGCCGTGCCCGCATCTCCGGGCACGCT
>JAAWRH010000040.1 GCA_022800935.1 Oscillospiraceae bacterium | reverse complement strand
CCCCCATTGTGCAATATCCCCCACTGCTGCCTCCCGTAGGAGTCTGGGCCGTGTCTCAGTCCCAATGTGGCCGTTCAACCTCTCAGTCCGGCTACCGATTGTCGGTTTGGTGGGCCGTTACCCCGCCAACTGCCTAATCGGACGCGAGCCCATCTTTCAGCGGATTGCTCCTTTGATATCAGTGCCATGCGACTCCGATATTTTATGCGGTATTAGCGTTCGTTTCCAAACGTTATCCCCCTCTGAAAGGCAGGTTGCTCACGTGTTACTCACCCGTCCGCCACTAAGTTCAGATGCGAGCATCTTCACTCCGTTCGACTTGCATGTGTTAGGCGTGCCGCCAGCGTTCGTCCTGAGCCAGGATCAAACTCTTAGATAATTCTATTAAAAGCGTTTCCGCTTCCAATCGATTCCCTAAGATATAATCTTAGCTGTAAATTTACGAATACACCAGCTTATCGCTTTTGTCTTCGCTCAAATAAGTTCAAGGGCTTTCTTCTGTTTTCACAGATTGGTTTCCATATCTCTACAGAAACCGGTAAGCTTCATGTTGTTCAATTTTCAAGGTCCAGCGCTGCCCTTCGGACAGCTTATTTATTTTAGCACATCCGGTTCCCTTTGTCAACACTTTTTTCAAAGTTTTTTCTAAGGTTTTTTCGCTCTCCACCGCTTTCACGGCTTCCCTGCGCCCTTTGTGCTGCTCCCCCTGAGCCGGACTTTTCGGCCCCCGCTCAAGGCGCTTGATTATATTAGCACTTCTTTCTCCTTTTGTCAACTGCTTTTTTACATTTTTTAGACTTTTCTGTTTGAATCCGCACCGCCGCACTACCTGCGTGGAGCCCGCATAGCTTTTTTGCTCACTGCAACAATAGCTGCTGCTCTGTTCCTGTGCTGTCGGTCTGATCCAGGCCAAAATAAAAGTCATATATTTTGCGGACAATGGGGGTGCAGACCTCACCGCCCCCCTTTTCCACCACTACAGCGACAGCGATCTGGGGATCATCGGCGGGAGCAAAAGAAATATAGGTGGAGTTGGTAAAATTCCCATAGGTCTGGGGAGTGCCGGTTTTGGTCGCCACCCGGATGGGATAACCGGCAAAACCGTATTCCGCCATCCGCTCCATTCCCTCGGTGACGATATCAAATATCTCTGGCTCCAACTTCATATCACAGGCCACCTCCGGCTGGGTCTGCTGTAGAACCTCCTCAAAGCTATAGGAATGGATGGATTTGACCAGATGTGGCTTCATGCGCACCCCTTTGTTGGCAATGGTCGCCGCATAGCTGGCAAGCTGAAGGGGGGTGGCCATGGTCTCGGACTGGCCGATAGAGGCCTGGAGAACGTCGCCGGGAACCCATTCGCTGCCGTGGGAGGCGGACAGCTCTGGACTGGCCAACTGACCGCTCTGGGCGGAAATCTCCAGCTCCACCGGCTGGCCGAAGCCCAGCATGGAGCTGTAATGGTTAATCGCCTCCACCCCCAGTCGGCGCCCAACGTCATAAAAAAATATGTTGCAGCTGTACTTTAGTGCATCCATTACATTGATATTTCCGTGGAAGCCCAGGCACTGGGGCTGATAGTCCTGATAATAAGTGTAAATGTGGTTGCAGGTGACGGTGGAGTACCGGTCCTCCAGCACCCCCTCCGCCAAGGCGGAAACCGCCATCCCCGGCTTGTAGATAGAACCCGGCGTATACGCCCCGTTGAGGGCCCGGTTCATCAAGGGAGAGAGAGGGTCCTGGCTGAGCTGGGCATAGTCCTGGTTGTATGTCTGGAGGTTAAAGGTGGGGTAGTTGGCAGCGGTCAAAATATCCCCGGTTTTTACATCTATGATTACGGCCGCCGCGCCCTCCGCTTCCCTGCCCTTGAACTCCTCGGCGGTTTCATTGAGCATCTTCACATGGTCGGCCAAGGCCTGCTGAGTCACAGCCTGGAGGTTTTTATCAATGGTCAGCGCAATGGTATGCCCCGGCATGGGTTCCACCTCGTCGATCACATTCTCCACCATTCCGTTTAGAATTTCAATGCGGCGCTGACCATTTTTCCCCCGAAGCTGGGATTCAAAGGCGCGTTCAATGCCGAACTTTCCAATCTGGTCATTGAGCTGGTATTCCCCGGTCTCCTTCAGCTGCTGGTACTCCTCCTGGTAGATGGGCCCGATAAGGCCGATGATCCACGGCGCAATGTCCCCCGACACATAGCTGCGGGTGGTGCTTTCACTTTCCCGGACACCGGGGAGCTCGTCGCTGCGCTCGCTGATGGTAGTGACCAGCTGCTTGGAGACATTGGAGGCAAAGGTGTAGGGCAGGTTGATGGAATAGCCCCGCTGCTCCATCTCGTACCGGACCCCGGCCACCAGGCGCTGGGTGAGGGGAGGATATTCCTCCAGCTCGTAGCGCTCCACCAGGCTGAGCATCACATCCTCCACTGTGGCGTATTCCTGGAGCTCCAGGAACGTTTTCAGGCGGCTGACCGAGCTGTCCGCCCCCTCCACAAACCGGAAGGGCTGATTTTTGCTGATAGGCAGGTTGTCGATCCAGCTTTCCCCCGCCTCGTCGAACAGCTGGAACATTTTCAGGATAATCTCGTTGTCCTGGCCCTTTATCATGGCGGTTTTATCGAAGACGATATCAAAGCAGCTTTCGTTTACCACCAGGGGGCGTCCATACCGGTCCACGAGCTCCCCACGCGCCGCCTGGAGGGTCTGGACCAGGCTGTTGCGGACCTTGGCCTCCTGAGCGTAGCTGGCCCCGTCCACCACCTGCATATTCATCAGGCGCAGGGAGAACATGCAGAAGGCCAGCAGAATCAGCAGGGCGAGAATCCAGGCCCGGATTTTAAATGAGGAACGGTTCATATACTTCCCTTTCCGCTTGCATGAGCGAGACAATACAGATTCTCAGGGCTTACTCCATTCTCTTGTGGAAAAACCCGCATAGCTTTCTCCACATCCAAAAGTACACCGGCGTCAGCAGGGTGGAATACAGAATCACCCACAGGGTGCTGTCCCAGAAGATTGAGGCAACATCCTCATACTGCCATATGTGGTACATGAAAAAATAGGTGAGGCAGCAGCGAATCAGCATGGAGACAAACACCATCATAAAGGCGTTGCGCAGATTCCTCCGCAGCAGATAGATGGTCAGCAGACCGCTGACGGCGGAAAAAACCAGCGTCAGGATGGCGTCAAACCCAAAGAGGAAAAATCCGCCCAGGTCGCACAGCATTCCCGCCAGCGCACCGAAAACCCCTCCCACAAATTCCCCCTCGTACATGGCGAAGACCACCGCGGCGGGAATCAGCAGAATGGGCTTTACCCCGTAAACCGAAAAGAGGCTGGGCGTATTCTGCAATACATAGAGGGTGAGAAAGAGAATGGCGTAGACCACATACCGGAAAAAGGAAAAAAACTTTTTTCTCTCAATGGCGGTCATGGCTCTTCCTCCTGGGGGTCTGCCCCGGACTGGGGGGATTCAGATTCAGATTGAGAGGAGGCATCCATTTTCTCCTGGGCCCGATTCTGACCGGGAGCGGAGGAGCGCTCGCGGGTCTGCCCCTCAAAGCCGGTGATGACCACCACATCCTTGATTCCGTAAATATCCACGGCGGGCTCCAGCACCGCATAGAGGGAGGTACCGTGGGACTCCACCTGCACCTCGCTGACAACGCCGATCATCAGCCCCTTGGGGAACACCCCGCCGACGCCGGAGGTGACGACAATATCCCCCTTGGCCACCGCGCTGCCCCGGTCAATGTAGGACATTTTACACCTTCCCTGCTGGGAAAGGGCGATGGTCCCGGCCACGATGCCGGTATCGCGGGTGCGGGCATCGGAAACCCCCACATGGAGGGTGGGGTCCAGAATCGTGATAATCTGGGAATAGGTGGGGCCCACCTCGGAGATGTACCCCACAAGCCCGTCGGCGGTAATCACCGGATCCCGCAGCTCTATCCCGTCAATGGTGCCCTTATCGATGGTCACGGAGCCAAAGCGCGCGTCCGGGGACCGCCCGATCACCGCCGCCAGCTCCACCTGGAAATCCTGGTTATTTTCTTTAATCTCCAGAAATTGCTTATACTGCTTGTTCTCCTGTATAGCGGCATCGTAATCCACCAGCTGCTGGCGCAGGCTGCGGATTTCCTCCCGAAGGGCTTCATTTTCGCTTTTATATTCTCCGGCGCGGAACAGGGTGTCCAGAATATCCGTCACCGAGTAGGAGATGCTGGCGGAGAGCCTTTGAAAGGGCGTGGCAACCACTCCCAGCACATAGTCGGCCATGG
This sequence comes from Oscillospiraceae bacterium, assembly GCA_022800935.1. Lineage (GTDB taxonomy): Bacteria > Bacillota > Clostridia > Oscillospirales > Ruminococcaceae > UBA1405. The sequence continues at coordinate 27,282 of JAAWRH010000040.1, read as the reverse complement.
TGCCCAGCCCACCCATATAGGCAGCACGGAGCATAAATGCCAGCAGTACCACCAGCAGGGCCAGCAGGATTTTAAAGCGGAGGCTTTTAAAGAAATCGCCCATTGGCGCTCCCTCCTTGTTTCGTCCAGTTGTAGGCGGCGGGGGAGAATTCCTCCCCGGTATCCCAAAGAGGGCCGCCGGTAAACGCCTGCTCGGCGGTTACGGCGGCCCTTGCTTCCCGATTTACCGGCGCATACGGCCAAAACGTACACACCAAAGCAGTCCGTTGAATCAGTATTTCTGGCTGTCCTCCGAAAGCACCTCCCGGAGGCGGTCCAAGTCCTCCAGCACCTTTCCGGTTCCGGCGGCCACACAGTCCAGGGGATTCTCCGCAATATAGGCGGGCATACCCGTTTCCTGGGAAATCAACACATCCAGCCCCTTGAGCAGCGCGCCGCCGCCGGTGAGGATAATGCCGTGGTCAATGATGTCGGCGGACAGCTCCGGCGGGGTGTTTTCCAGGGTAATGCGGATAGCCTCCAGGACAGAGGAAATGGGCTCCGCCAGGGCCTCCCGGATTTCAGCGGGGGTGATAAACAGGTTTTTCGGCAGGCCGTCCACCAGGTTGCGGCCCTTGATTTCCATGGGCTCCTCCCCGTCGTACCGGTAGGCAGAGCCGATCTTGATCTTCACATCCTCTGCGGTGCGCTCACCGATGAGGAGGTTGTATTTCTTTTTCACATAGTTGATGATGGCCACATCGAACTCGTCCCCAGCCACCCGGACCGACTTGGCGGCAACGATACCGCCCAGGGAGATAACCGCCACCTCGCTGGTGCCGCCGCCGATATCCACCACCATGTTGCCGGTTGCCTCGGCCACGGGAAGCCCCGCGCCGATGGCCGCCGCCATGGGCTCCTCAATGATGGCCACACTCTTGGACCCCGCCTTCTGGGCGGCTTCCTTGACGGCGCGCCGTTCCACCTCCGTGACACCGGAGGGGATGCAGATGACCACCCTGGGCTTGATAAACGTATTGCTGCACGCCTTTTTGATAAAAATCTGAAGCATACTGGCGGTGATGTCGAAGTCGGCGATAACCCCGTCCTTCAGGGGACGCACCGCCACAATGGAACCAGGTGTACGGCCAATGACATCCTTGGCGTCCTGCCCCACATAGCGGACAGTATCGGTCCTGGTGTCCACCGCCACAACCGACGGCTCCCGCATAATGATTCCCTTGCCCTTCATGAAAACCAGGGTATTGGCCGTACCCAGATCAATTCCAATGTCTTTTGAAAAAATACCCACGTTTTTACCCCTTTCCAGCGCGTCGGTCCCGCGCCGGTAAAATTCCATCTGTCCGATGATATTGCAGCGGCTGCCCGTTCCGATGGGCAAGGGACAGTCCGCAGTGATTCCCGATAAACCTAACGCCGCATAAATCCGGTTTCAAAAAATCCTCTTTTTATTATACCCTCGCCCCGGCGTTTTCTCAATAAGAAATATGGGGATTTCATAAAAAATTTAAAGTTTTTCCCCAAAGGGCGGGGAAATCAGCCCGTGAGCGATCATTCTGCGGCAGAGCCGGGCCACGGGCAGCCCCACAATGTTGGAATAATCCCCGTGAACTTCCTTGACAAACAGCTTTCCCCCCAGCTGAATGGCGTATGCCCCGGCCTTTCCGAAGGGCTCCCCTCCGGCGATATAGCCCTCGATCTCCCCATCGGAAAGGGGGTAGAATTCCACCTGGGACGCGGTGGTAAAGCAGTCCCTGCCGCCTTCCCACAGAACCGCCGTGCCGGTAAAGACCTGATGGACGCTTCCGGAGAGCCGCCTCAGCATTCGCCGCGCGTCCTCCGCTCCATGGGGCTTGCCCATGATCTCCCTGTCCAGGGCCACCACGGTGTCCGCCCCAATGACAACCCGCTCCCCTAAGTTTTCGGTCTGCCTCCAGACCTCCGCCGCCTTTCCCAGGGAAAGCCGCCCCACCAGTTCTTCCGGTGATTCCCCAGGAAATGGCCGCTCGTCGATATCCGCGGTGATCACCGTAAACTCCGGACAGATTTCCCGCAGCAGTTCCTTTCTCCTGGGAGAACCAGAGGCCAGAATGATCCTGTGCTGCATGACGCTTCTTCCTTTCATATTTTGCTGTTGTAAAGCCTGTTGCTGTGCTTTACATCACATTTCGGTAATACAGCCCCCTGGTAAACGCTCCATGGGCGTTTTTGCCGCCGGTCAGCCCGGCCTCCCCCCAGGGGAGCCCCTTCCGGTACGCCCGTATCACCCGCCGGATTTCCTCCGGCGATTCCCGTGTAAAATACAAGGCGTGCCAGCTCACCCCGGCAAAGTCCTCCAGGCGGTCCGCCAGGTACAGCGGCGTCCCGTTGAAAAGGCAGCTGCACTGTCCCCCCGACTCGCAGTCCACAAAGAACTCCGCTCCGGTGCGGTCTGTCACCGGCCGGAATTGTTTTCCGCACTTTTTGCACCCCATGGCGTTCTTCACCGGACAGTTCCGGAAGATCATCAGAGGGAGATAACCGTAGGAAACCACCCCATAGGGCAGGCTCTCATGCCCGCCGGTCCCTCCAAGGCGGCGGATTTTGGCGGCGGAAAGCTCAATGGAAACCTCCGCTCCGGAAAGGCCCATGGCCCGGTACTCCTCCAGGGCAAGGGAGTTGAAGACATTCAGCGCCCATCCCCCGGTGAGCTCCATCCCCGCCTCCTTGGCCAGGCGAACCGCACCGATATTGGAGACAACCGCCCGGCAAATCCCGAAATTCTTGACTTTTCGTAACATTTCCCCCACTGCTTCGGTATTTTGAAACAGAATCCTGGGGATTTCGACCTCTATCTTCTCCGGGGGGATAATTTTCAACATCAGATTGTTGAAAGCGTTGAAAACATCCACAAGGGGTAGGACTACTCGGTCCAGGGAATCCACTATATCTTGTGTCAGCCCCTCCAGGGTGTGAAAACGCCCTCTCCATTGGGGGACAGGTGAGGCCGCCGGACCGATGCCGGGGGACTTCTGCCCGATTTCCACATTCCGGACAGTATAGGAGACGGAATTCCGCCTCAGCTCCGACAGCTTTTCCAAAGCCTCCCGGCGCATGGCGTTGAGGGCGGAGACCGGAAGCATCAGGCCATCGTCCATGCTGAGCTCTGTTTTCACCACCCGGTAGGGGGTGGAACCGGTTTTGTTCAGGCTCTTCTCCACCGCCTCGCCGGTAGTGGGCCTGGAAACCGCCTCCTCCGGGACTGCGCCGGTCACAACCGCAGGCCGCCCTTGGTTATCCCGGCAGGAGAGGACGGTGGGACTGCCCCGTTTCATCTCAAAGGAGAAGCTGACCGGAACCCGCTGTACTTCCTTCCGGTACAGGGCGGCAAGGTCTCCCAGAACGCCCTGAGCAGCAGTGACGTCCTCCTTCTGGCGGATGCCGAACATCTGGGGGCCGAGCTTTCCGGTAAAGTAGCCGTCGGTAAACCCGCTGCGGGAAAAAACCGCCTGAAGCTGCTCCAGCTCCGGCCTTCCGCCGCCGCGGGCGGTGACACAGGCGGTAACGGCGGCGGCCACATATTCCGGCCGCTTCATCCGCCCCTCAATCTTCAGGGAGGTCACGCCCATCTCCTCCAGTTCCCGCATATGGGGAATCAGGCACATATCCTTCAGGGACAGGGCGTATTCGCTCCCGCCGCTTCCCCCTGCCCTGTGGGGAAGGCGGCAGGGCTGGGCGCAGAGGCCCCGGTTCCCGCTTCTTTCCCCCACCATGGCGCTGAGATAGCACTGCCCGGACACACACATACAGAGGGCTCCGTGGACAAAAACCTCTGTCTCCATCCCGGATTGTTCCGCCACCCGGCGGATTTCCCCGCAAGACATCTCCCGCGCCAGCACCACCCTTGAAAATCCCAGCTCCTTGGCCTGGAGCGCCCCCTCCAGGTTGTGGACCGCCATCTGGGTAGAGGCGTGCATGGGCAGTTCCGGACAGATTTTCCGGCAGAGGACAGCCACCCCCATGTCCTGCACAATCACCGCGTCCACACCGGCGCGGCACGCCTCCTCTATCACCGATACCGCCTGAGGGATTTCGCTGTCATACACCAGCGTATTGACGGTCAGGTGGACCTTTACGCCGCGCTCGTGACAGTACCGGACCGTTTCCCTCAGGTCCTCGCCGTCAAAATTGGCCGCGTTTCGCCGGGCGTTCAGCACCTTGGTTCCAAGGTATACTGCATCCGCGCCGCACCGCACCGCCGCCTCAACCGAATCTCTTCCCCCCGCCGGGGCTAATATTTCCAATTTCACACCATTCTCCCAATTCATTGCTGCATTCCTTTATTACTTTTCCGCCTGCTTGCCGCCCTGCTTTTGCTGAAGCTCCACCCGAAGCTGCAATACCTCCCGGCGCAGCTCTTCGTTTTCCTTCTGCTTTGCCGCCGTGTCGTCCTTGGCGCGCTTGATCTCCTCCATATATCCGGAAAACTGCTGCCGCAGCCGATCCGCCGACCGCTCTGACTGCCGCTTGTCCAGCAAAAACTGGAGTGAACAAAGAATCAGTGCGTCGTTTATGGAAAGGGAATCGTTTTTGCCCAGGAGCTTGGTCAGCTGCTCGTCCAGCTCCCGCGCCAGCTCCTCTACATATGATGATTCCTCTGTTGTGGATATGACATACCAGGACCCCGCTACTTCGATCCTTACCCGATTGCCTGCCTGCATAAGCCGACCCATTCCTTTCCTTTTTCTTGTGCCGCAGCTTTTGGAGATTCTGCTTCCGCTTACATCTATTCTAAATATTATAATACATTTTCGCTGTGGAAGAAAGCGTTTGCGCAAAAAAAAGCGGGGACCAGGTGAAAATTTTCCGCAATCGTTTTAGAAACTGTACAATTTTATGGGACTGTATTTATGGATTTTTGGCAAAAACCGAGAGCCGGTCAAGATTTATCATTAAAATACATTGCAATTCGGAGAAATCCCGATTATAATATAATTTACCGTAATATATCAAACCGCATAAAGCGAAGCCGGCGTACAGGGCGGGAGATGGCCCTGCCCTGGGCCGGCAGTCTGTACCAATACCCGCCGGGGGCCGGGGCCGAAAAGCGGATAACACCCCGCAAAGGCCCTCTCCCTGCGGCGGACCAGAAGAATGAATTGTTAAGGTGGGTTACAAAAATGCGAACAAACTTTACAAGCGAACAAATCAAGGCCATGATCTGTCAGACCCTTTCGGAAAACCTGGCGGTAGACCCGCAGAGCGCGCCGGACGACCTGTATTACAAGGCGTGCGTTATGGTCATCCGGGAGATTCTCCGGGGCAAGCGCCGCCAGTTTAAGGCCTCCTGCAACGCGGCCGCCCGGAAAAACGCCTATTATCTGTGCATTGAATTCCTGATGGGCCGCTCCCTCAAGAACAGCATCTACAACCTGGAGTTGGTGCAGCCCTTTACCCAGGCCCTTTCGGAGCTGGGGGTCAAGCTGGAAAACCTGTATGAGTGCGAGCCGGACGCGGGACTGGGCAACGGCGGCCTGGGACGGCTGGCGGCCTGCTTCCTGGACGCTTTGGCCACCACAGAGCACCCCGCCATCGGGTACTCCATCCTCTATGAATTCGGAATCTTTAAGCAGAAGATTGAGGACGGCTGGCAGACGGAACAGCCGGACAGCTGGCTGCCCGGAGGCAGCGCCTGGCTGGTGGAGCGTCCGGAGCTGACCGTGCCCATCCACTTCGGCGGCAATGTGGAGGAGTATTGGAACGATGACTACCACTTCATCTCCCACAAAAATTATTCCACTGTCAATGCGGTGCCCTATGATATGTATGTCACCGGCTATGATTCCAGGGCGGTAAGCGTTCTGCGCCTGTGGAAGGCCCAGAGCCCGGCCATCGACATGGCCTCCTTTAACCGGGGTGATTACCAGAGCGCCCTGGGCAGCACCATGTCGGAGCTGATCAGCAAGGTGCTCTATCCCAACGACAACCACACTGAGGGCAAAATACTGCGCCTGAAGCAGCAGTATTTCCTGGTGTCCGCCTCCCTGTCCGACATTATCCGCCGGCACATGGCCCTTTACGGCACGCTGGATAACTTTGCCGAAAAGAACGCCATCCATATCAACGACACCCATCCCACCCTGGTAATCCCGGAGCTGATGCGCGTCCTGCTGGACGACTGTGGCTACAGCTGGGACCACGCCTGGGACATTGTCACCAAGACCTTTGCCTATACCAACCACACCGTCATGGCGGAGGCGCTGGAGCAGTGGAACGAGGATATGTTCCGGGAGCTGCTGCCCCGCATCTATCAAATCATTAGGGAAATCAACGAGCGCTTCTGTCAGGAGCTGTTTGAGAAATACCACCTGGGAATGGACACCATCTCCCGCATGGCCATCTGCTGCGACCACAACATCCGCATGGCCAACCTGTGCGTGGCCGCCTGCCACAGCGTCAACGGCGTCTCCAAGCTCCACTCCGAAATTATCAAGCAGTCCATCTTCAAGGACTTTTACGCCATTACCCCGGAAAAGTTCAAAAATGTCACCAACGGCATCGCCTCCCGCCGATGGCTGTACCAGTCCAACCCCGGCCTTACCAAGCTGCTGAAGGAGAAAATCGGAAGCGGCTGGCTCCGCGACCTCTCCCAGCTCTCTCAGTTCAACGACTTTTCCGATGACAGCGCGGTGCTGGACCAGCTGGCGGTCATCAAAAAGGAGAACAAGGAGCGGTTTGCCCGGTACATCAAAAAGACCACCGGCCAGACCATCAACACCGACTCCATCTTCGACGTACAGGTCAAGCGCCTGCATGAATACAAGCGCCAGCACCTCAACGGCCTGCATATTCTCAGCCTTTACCAGGCCCTGCGGGAAAACCCCAATATGGATATCGTCCCCCGGACCTTCATCTTCGGGGCCAAGGCGGCCCCCGGATACTTTATGGCAAAGCAGATTATCAGTATGCTCTGCACCCTGTCCAAGGAAATCGAGAAGGACCCTATTATCCGCGACAAGCTGCGTATTGTCTATCTGGAGGATTACCGCGTCACCCTCTCCGAGCTGCTGATGCCCTCCGCGGATGTATCCGAGCAGATTTCCTTGGCGGGCACCGAGGCCTCCGGCACGGGCAACATGAAGCTGATGCTCAACGGCGCCATCACCCTGGGCACCCTTGACGGCGCCAATGTGGAAATCAAGGAGCAGGTCGGGGACGAGAACATCATCATCTTTGGTATGCGCACAGAAGAGGTCTCCGACCGCCGCGCCAGAGGGTACTACCCCAAGGACATTTACGAGAACAACGCCATTGTCCGCAAGGCGCTCAATGAGGTGCGGGACGGCTTTGGCGGCAAGCAGTTCGCGGAGATATTCAATTCCTTGGTATACAACGATCCCTATATGGTACTGGCGGACTTCAATTCCTACCGGGAAGCGCAGCAGAAGGTAGAGGAGCTGTACCGTCAGCCCCATGTCTGGAACAAGATGTCCCTGCACAACATCGCCCAATCCGGCATATTCTGCGCTGACCGTGCCATTGCTGATTACGCGCGGGATATCTGGCACTTGGATTAATCGGAATTTCATTTGTGACAGCAAAAGAGGGGGACTGCCGTGGGCGGTCTCCCTTTTTTCTGGAATTTGATATTCTGTTAAATTCATATTGCACTTCGTTCTATTTACTGCTATACTTTTAAATATATTAAAGAAAGAAGGTTCTCAGATGAGTACTCCACAGACAATAAACGGTTTAATGCGGCATTTAAGAAATGACTGCCATATTCAAATCAGCGGTAGTTACCAAAAACAACAATTAATCAGTTATGGTTACTACCATGGATATAAAGGCTATCGTTTTGTAAAAAACAGTCATAATCAAATTTTATATACAGATTTCAGTGAAGTAGTTGCTGTAATTGAATATGATAATAATTTAAAAGCCGCATTATATTCTGATTTGATGTTTATTGAAACTGCTATAAAAAATATTGTCTGTAATGAGTCCGTAGATGGTTTAAAACTCGGCACCTTTGAGCATATCTATAAAGAGCGTATGCGCGACAATCCTACCAATACAAAATTACAGTCCAAACGGCTCAAGTTAAGAAACTCTGTATATTCAAAATTGTCCGCACGTTACCATGATGAAGAAGGTAACGATAACCAGATGGTTCGACATTTTTACAATCGAGGAGAAGATGCCCCTTTATGGGTCGTTTTTGAAATATTGTATCTGAGCGATCTCGCCAGCTTTTTTGAGTGTTTAAACGAATCAATGAGAGAGCGCATCATGATGCAGCTAAATATGTTTGATATTTCCATTGATACAAACAGAAATCTACTCAGCAGCATACTTTACACCATCAAATCACTCCGCAATTCCGTTGCCCATAATAATATAATTTTTGATACTAGATTCAAAGACAGAAATATCAGTCCGGTACTAAAAAATGGGTTGAAAAAGAAACCAGTATACAAAATATTACCCTATATTCACTGATTGACTACATAATCATTGTATGTTGTCTGCTCAAACGTGTTGATTTTAGTTCTGCAAGGGCAAAGAAACTGGTCAATACCTATAAAGACCAGAATCAGCTTCTTCAAAACAATGTTGCACCTAGTATTTACGCACAAATTATACAACAAAATGTTACCCAGAAGTTATCTGCTTTGGAAACCTATCTCAATATATGACATATGACTGGCTTGGAGAGGCTTTGAAATTCAAAATTTGTCTTGCATTTTTTGGGCTTGTATTGTATACTATAGTTATTGAAAGAGGTGTATGTTTTCGGACTGCACTGGGGGAGTCACTCTGTGGCTCCCTTTTATGTTGCTCACTTTTGATATTTCTGTATTATATTCATCCCACAAAGGAGGTACCCCCTTGAAAACCATTCTGATTGTAGACGACGACATCCACATCGGAAACGCCCTGGAGGAGGCCCTCCGGCAGGAGGGGTACGGGGTGCTGCGGGCCTACTCCGGCACGGAGGCCATCATGGTTCTGGACCGGTCAAAGCCGGATTTGGTCCTCCTGGACCTGATGCTCCCCGGCCTGAACGGCGAAGAGGTTCTCCCGCTCATCCAGGGCAGGCCGGTCATTGTGCTCAGCGCAAAGGGGGAGCTGGAAAACAAGGTCCAGCTCTTACAGGGGGGCGCGGCGGACTATGTCACCAAGCCCTTCCACACCCAGGAGCTGCTGGCGCGCATCGCGGCACAGCTCAGAACCTACGAGACGGCGGCAAACAGGGACATCCTCTCCTTTGGGGATATCCGGCTCTCCGACGACGTCCATACAGCGTATGTAAATGGGCAGGAGCTTCATCTGACCCCCACCGAGTACGCAATCCTGAAAATCCTGGTACAGAACCAAAGCCGCATTGTCCCCCGGAGCGCGCTCCTGGACAAAATCAGCGAGCAGACCCCCGACTGCACCGAAAGCTCCCTGAAAACCCATATCAGCCACCTGCGGGCCAAGCTGGCCGAAGCGGGCGGACGGGATTCCATCGAAACAGTATGGGGGATAGGATTTCGGATGAAGAAGGGATAGCGCCCCGTCCAAATCTCAACAATATCTCAACCCTTTTCTGCCCGGTTTCTTAAAGTTTGCGCGGTAAAATAGCAACATGAAATTAAGGCGGGCAATAACCCGCTATAAGGGGGTAATCCTATGGAGTATGTTCTCCAGACCACCGCGCTGAAGAAATCCTATGGTCAGTACAGGGCGCTGAACGGCCTGACCATGAATGTTCCGAAAGGGGCAATTTACGGATTTGTCGGGAAAAACGGCGCTGGAAAGACAACGCTGATCCGGTTGATCTGCGGTTTGCAGGAGCAGACGGCGGGGGAATATTCAATTTACGGAATCTCCGGCAGAAGCAAAGAAATCGTCAAGGCGCGCCGCCGGATGGGGGCAGTGGTGGAAACACCGTCCATCTACCTGAACATGACGGCGGAGGAAAACCTAAAGGAGCAGTACTGCGTCCTCGGCCTGCCCGCCTTTGCCGGAATTGGCAACATTCTGGAGCTGGTGGGACTTCAGCACACGGGGCGGAAAAGGGCCAAACACTTTTCCCTGGGGATGCGCCAGCGGCTGGGAATCGCGGTGGCGCTGGCGGGCAGTCCGGACTTTCTGGTGCTGGACGAGCCCGCCAACGGTCTGGACCCCCAGGGCATTGTGGAGATACGGGAAATCATCCTGCGGCTGAACCGGGAATTCGGGATCACTGTACTGATTTCCAGCCACATCCTGGACGAGCTTGCCCGCCTTGCCACCCATTTCGGTTTTATTGAGGGCGGACAGATGATAAAGGAAATCAGCGCCGAGGAGCTGGAGGCGGCCTGCCGGAAGTGTATCCATGTGACGGTATCGGATGTAAAGGCTCTGAGCCGGGTCATGGAAGGACTGGGGATGGAATATACCGTCCTGTCCGCCCATGAGGCCGACCTGTTCGGGGAAATCAGCGCGACGGAGCTGGTCTCCAGGCTGTCCGCGGAGGGCTGTGAGGTCAAGTCCATGTTCGGGCGGGATGAAAGCCTGGAGAATTACTATATCAATCTGGTGGGAGGGACCGGCCATGGAAATCTTTAAGCTGCTGTATGCCAACAAGCTGCGCTTAAAAAGGGGAAAGCTGCTTTGGATTGGCCTTGGCGTTTCGCTGGGTTACAATATTCTCCTGCTGGTGATGAATTATATAGAGCTGGTCAATCACATTGGAAATTCCATTGTGGCCATCAACTGGTATCTGCTGTCGTCCTTTTCGACGGTGGGCTATTTCTGCCCGGTCTTTTGCAGCTTTTTTATTGGAACCGATTATAGCGAGGGCACTGTCAGGAACAAGGTAATTGCTGGACACACCCGAAACAATATCTATCTGGCCAATTTCATAACCGCATCAGCGGTCAACCTGTTTTGGGTTGTTGTTACAACTGCGGTCACGGCTGTTTTGGGGACGCTGCTGTTTGGCTGGCATATGGTATATCCGCTTCAGTTCCTTCTGCAATATTTCAGCGGGCTGCTGGCGATAATCGCCCTTGCCGGACTTTTTACGCTTCCGGCTATGCTGATTCACAACCATGTAATTTCCACTGTGTGCAGTATACTGCTCTTTTTTGTCCTTTATTCTGTAGAAACCTCCGTGCAGAGGATTCTTTTTGCCCGTTCGGTGGGAAAGGCCTCGATGGTGACAACCGGTCTTCTTTCCCAGACGGTATTGGAGTTTATATATGACTTTATCCCTGTGGGACAGGTGATACAGGTTATGGGCAAAATACTTCACCCCGTCCGGGCACCGGTGTTTTCCCTGGTTTTTACCGCTGTGTCGGTGCTGTGCGGCATAGCGGTTTTCAGGAAAAAAGACTTGAAATGACAATTGACCGGGTAATTTAAAGTAAAAGGAGAGGGTATTATATTTTGGCTTTTGCTGTACGGCATCATCATTACCCTTGCCGCAGTATTTCTGGGCGTGCGCCTTGCCCTGACCCGCGGCGCGGCCAGGGAAATTGCGGCGGGGCTGGAGGAAAAGCTGAACGCCGACACCAACACCCTGATTTCCATCTCCGGCAGGGACAGGGCCATGCGCCGCCTTGCCGGGGAGCTGAACACACATCTGAAGGAGCTCCAGAGGCGGCGGCGGCAGTATATCCAGGGAGACCTGGAGCTGAAAAACGCCGTCACCAACATCTCCCATGACCTGCGCACCCCCCTGACCGCCATCAGCGGCTACCTGGACCTTTTGGACGGGGAGGAGAAAAGCGAAACGGTACAGCGGTACATCCAGGTCATCCGAAACCGCACCGAGGCTATGACCCAGCTCACCGGTGAGCTGTTCAGCTATTCCGTGACCGTGGCCCAGGGGGAAGGGGAGCGGGACAAGACAGAAACCGTTGTGATAAACCGCGTCCTGGAGGAAAGCATCCTTGGATTTTACGCGGCGCTGGAGGAGCGGGAAATCACGCCGGAGATACACATAACAGAGAAAAAGGTAACGCGGAGGCTGGACCCCTCCGCGCTTTCCCGCGTGTTCGCCAACCTGCTGAGCAATGCCCTCAAGTACAGCGACGGGGACCTTTGGGTGGAAATGACCGAAAACGGGGAAATCACCTTTTCCAACACGGCCCCCGGCCTGGACGAGGTGCAGACAGAGCGGCTGTTTGACCGGTTCTACACACTGGAGAGCGCCAGGAAATCCACAGGCCTGGGGCTTTCCATCGCCAGGGTGCTGATGGAACGGATGTGCGGCACAATTGCCGCACAGTACTGGAAGGGGCGGCTGTACCTTCGCATCGCGCTTCCGGAGGAGGATGTCTGTTCCCAATAAAAAACAGCGGGAGACGCTGGGCATTTTGTCCGGCGTCTCCTGCGCTGCCTGGGTCTTTGGAATTAGGTCTCTATCAGTTCTCCGACGCCCTTTGCCAGGGCCGCCGCCAGCTCTTTGCTGTTGTGTATCTCCCCCGGAAAAATCATTCCGCCCCGCGCTACGTCTTCTGTTTCGTGGTAGTCGCTGCCGGAGGAAAAGAGCAGATGGTGCTCCTCCGCCCAGGCGCGGGCGCGGGGATTGTTGCTTTCGTGGCGGGGGTTTCCGTTGTAAACCTCTATCCCGTCCAGGAATTTGGGGTCGCGGGGAGAAAGCCCCGGACGGCAGGGATGGGCCTGGAACAGCAGCGCGCCGTACTCATGGCAGACGCGGTATGCCTCCTCCTGGGTGTATCGGTAAAAGGTGGGATTCGCGTAAATGAACTCTGTGTCAATCCCATAAACTAGGAAATCCTCCCGGCCTCCGGCAATACAGCTTTCCATCCCCAGGATGATCCTGAGTCCAGCCTTTTCCCCCGCCTCCTGCGCCCGACGAAAGCCCTCCAGATACTGCGTCACCCGCTCCCGCGGGGAACCAGAAAAGGCCTCTAACACATAGCTGTTGAAATGGTCGGTAATGGTAACGGCCTGATACCCCGCCTTTACATAAGCGTCTACCACATTTGCCGCCGGAACACAGGCGCAGGGGCTGACCTCCGAGGTGTGGGCATGCATTTCTATTTTCATCTGACGAATACCTCCTTAAAGCAGAATGACCTTGATTAGTTTGTTACCAATATTTTAAAGCGGACCGGGTAAAATGTCCATAGCTTCCTGTGAAAAATACGGATTTATGGGTTCTTTTCGGATAGGTGGTGCTCTGCCAAGAAATTTGCCAATTTTTTCTCCGGGTTGACGGGCTTTTATGCCATAAGGTATAATTTTATTAAAGAATATGCCGTAAAGTGACATAATTTGCTAATGGAGGAAACGCCAATGCCTAATCGAAAGTTACATATCCGCACCCTTGTTGCCATTCTGACACTGTCCCTGTCAGCATTCTCTCCGGTTTACGCTGGGGATACTGGGATTCCCGCTCCTCTGGGGCCTCCGGTCCTGCGGACCCTTCCGGCCTCCCAAAAAGAGGAGCCGATGGAGCCAAAGGAGGCAGCGGAAACCACCGCCACATATCAACCCCAGCCCCTTGCGCCGGTAACCGGCTCTGTCTCCCTGGGGGAGAACTCCGCGGATGCCCTGAACGCGGAGCAGATCGCGCTGATTGAAGACTATTTTTTCTACTACTTTGCATCCCTGGCCCTGCTGGAGCCCCAGGATGTGTCGCTGCTGTTTGCGGAGGACGGGGCGTCCCAGGCCCAGGCCGCCATGCACACCGCCACCTTTGAGGTGCTGACCGAAACCCGGAAGATGCAGAGGACAGACCTGCGGCTGACCGGATGTACATATGAAATCGTCATCGGGGAACAGCGCCTGCGGGAGAACGGCGACCTGATGGTATACGCCACCGAAAGCAACACCCAAAATTTCGCCTGCCTGCCGGGGGTGGATTCCAAAACCCTGGCCATGGGCCATGCCTTTTATATGCGGGAGACAGAGGACGGCTGGCGGCTGACCAAGCACTGGCAGAACGAGGACTTCCATCTGCTGGTGTCCGACCTGTTCCGGTGGGGGGTGCGGGATGAAAACCTGGAGACGGATGTGGAGGCCTCCAAGGAGCTTTTGAGGGGGATTGTAGACCGGATTCTCAGGGAGTCCAGGACGAACCTGGCCCAAAGGGAGGGGGAAAGGCTGGACTATCGCGGCGAAACGGAGAACGTCCGCAGCTGGGACCGGGACTATGACCGGCAATCGGCCCTGGAGTACGCGGAAAAATGGATCGGGGTCCGCAGCCCCGATTGGCCCGCCTATGACATTTATGGGGGAAACTGCAACAACTTTGCCTCCCAGGTGCTGCTGGCAGGGGGGATCCCCATGGACACGGCGGGGAATGCCCAGTGGAAATGGTTTGGAGAGGCCCCAAACGAGGGGGGAGGGACCTGGGGACGGTCAGCGTCCTGGACGGGGGTCAACGAGTTCTACCAGTACGTGGAGGAAAACCAGGGATTCGGGCTGGTCTGCGACCTGACAGGCAGCTACTTTGACGGAAAACCAGGGGACCTGCTCCAGTTAGGGGCGCTGGGAGACTGGAAGCACACGGTTGTCATTTCCCAGGTAATCAGGGACCAGGAGGGCGAATTTGTGGATTACCTAATCCATTCCAATACGGCGGACAGGCTCAACTATCCGGCGGCGGCTTACCCGTATACCTCCCACCGGCTGATCCAGGTGCTGGGGTGGTCGAAATGAAAGGGGCTGTCCCCAAGCGGCGGAACCGCAGGCAATTTGATGTAAAGTCCGAATACAATAGGGAGGCGCAAAAGGCAAAAGGCGTTTCTGCTTTTATGTAATATTCGCCATATTCTCCTTTATAAACACCGAAAAATAGGAAATATATCAATTTTCTCCAAATGAACTTTGGATAACTTGTACAAATAATCCATTTTACCGATATTGCGTTTTTATGGATTTGGGGCTTGTGCATTTATGAAATTCAGGGTATAATAAAGGAACGAAATTTTGATTTTGAGAAAAGGAAAACTACAGGCCGCGCCGAAATGCAAAAGGGAAATTTCCTTCAAAGGCGGATTTCCGGCGCACTGTACGGACAAGAAAACAAGTGGCAAGGGAGAATGGGAAAATGGCGGAAATTGCCAATTGTGCGGTACAAGCGGAAAGCAGGCTTTTTTATCATATCTGTAAGCGGATTATGGATGTTGTGTGTTCGGCGGCGGCGCTGGCAGTGCTGTCCCCTATCTTTTTGGCGGTGGCTGTCGCAATCAAGCTGGAGGATAAGGGGCCGGTTATCTTCACCCAGAACCGCACCGGAAAGGACGGAAAGGTTTTCCGGATGTATAAATTCCGCAGTATGTATGTAGACGCGGAAAAACGGCGCAGCGAGCTGCTGGCGCGGAACGAGGCCGACGGCCCTCTGTTCAAGATAGCGGACGATCCCCGTGTCACCAAGGTGGGACGTTTTATCCGCAGAACCAGCATTGATGAGCTTCCCCAGCTTGTGAATATTCTCAAGGGGGAGATGAGCATTGTCGGGCCCAGGCCATTGGTTACATACGAACAGAACCAGTGCACCGAATATCAGGCCCAGCGGCTGCTGGTAAAGCCGGGGCTCACCTGTATCTGGCAGGTATCGGGGCGCAGCGACACCTCCTTTGACGAACTGATTGAGATGGACCTGGAGTACATCAGGAACCAGTCCCTGTGGCTGGATATCAAGCTCATTCTCAAGACGGTGGTTGTTGTCTTCACACATAAGGGCGCATATTGATGCGGTTCGGGGATATTTTAAAAAGAGGCTTTCCTGCGCGGCTGAAGGCTGCGGAGGAAGGCCCCTTTTGATGATTGGGCGCCTCCCACGGCCCTGCCTATATTTGCCGTTCAATCAGATTTTTTCATTTTTCCATATCTTTTTTGCTCCCTGCTGCGCCCTTTGAACTTTTCTGCGGAAATTCAAGAAAATACCCTATTGACGGACTGTGGATTTTTGTTTATTATATTAGAGAGAAAGAAGAGGAAGCTTTTGGCAGACTCTTATTCGTTTGAAAGGAGATTAGCTTTATGCAGTCAAAAAAATCATGCCGGTTTACGGCGGCTTTTATCGGGTTTCTATTACTTATGCTAAGTATTCTTGTTCTGCCGGTCAGCGCAGCGGACAGTGAAATGCCTCCTTCCGCCGGGGGAGTGGAGATTACCAATGGCACCGGTCCGGATGGCTCAACATTTGATTTTGGGGAGCTTACTCCTGAAGAAGTTCTTGCGGGTCAACATCAAGAAGTGACTCTCACTAATCTGACGGGCAATCGGGTTGATCTTGTAAGGGTCTCTCTTTGGGATGCCGCTTCGTCAGAATACAAAGAAATAACTATTGAAGGAAATGTATATAATGGAAATACCTTTGGCGTATATGGTTCTAAATATCTTGACACAGAGTATCTCCAGACAGTGTCCTATATATTGGAGCCAATCCGCTTGGCAAGTGTTATTATACCCCGAGAAGAGCCTTATGAGGATAGATTCCAGATGGTTTTCCAGGGTTCTGACGGAAAG
The DNA here is from genome assembly GCA_022800935.1 of Oscillospiraceae bacterium. Lineage (GTDB taxonomy): Bacteria > Bacillota > Clostridia > Oscillospirales > Ruminococcaceae > UBA1405. The sequence goes on along the minus strand of JAAWRH010000040.1, from coordinate 10,821 downwards.
GAATATTCAGTAGAATTTACGGCTGTTATAAAAATTTCAGAAGACGCCTCTCAGACACATCTTACAGACCTCCGCGCCATCAACGGACACCTTTACGCAGATATGAGCGAAACGATCTACGCAACGGATGAAGCGTTAAGGGCGATTAGGCCTGAAGACTTTGAGATTACAGCTACAGACGAAGACGGAGAAACGGTTGATCTTCAGGGGCTGAGAATAGAATCCTATGATGTAAGCCAAAATTCTGTGGTGTTTGTATTCAGCGATATTCAGTCTGAAACCTCAAAAACAATCACTGTATCTGTCAAGCATAAAGACGACACAGCCGCCAAGACAGCGCAGTTTGACGTAGAGGGAAACAGTTCGGAAAGCAACATCCCAGAAAGCGGAAATGTTGTCATTAAGGTTGTGGACAATGAAACGAAGCAACCTGTGTCCGGCGCGTCCGTCGAATTGCTCTGCGCCGGTTCCAAGGCTATTACTGCTACAACAGACAGCCAGGGCTATGCCCGGTTCAGCAAGCTTCAGCCCGGCATATATTCTATTTCCGTCCGTGCGGCGGGCTATGGGGACGTTGCTATGCAGGAAATGGATTTAAGCGCCCCTGAGGTAGTCGTAAATCTCGCCCGCCCCGGCGACCTGGGGGAGGGCGAGGCATCCAATATTCAGATTATTGTAAAAAACCAGTACGGCGAACCGGTGAAGGATGCGACAGTTCAGTTTTTCTGCGCTGCCAACAACGGCAAAGGCGCCGCCCAGACCAATGCCCAGGGTGTGGCCACCTTCCACCTGACTGCCAATAACTACGAAATTACCGTGACCAAGAGCGGCCACTTCCCCTCTGGCAGCAAGGTCCTGTCCGTTGCCAACAAAGAGGAATCGCTGGAGATCACCCTGGAGCAGCGCTTTATGTGCAGCGTTATGACAACTGTCGTAGACGAAAACGACCGTCCGGTCAGCGGCGCTGAGGTCTACTATACCTGCCCCACTGATAACGACGTGGGCCGTTCCAAAACCAACAGCCAGGGCAAAACCTCCGAGTGGATCTCCATCCGCGCCAACGATTATATTCTGACCGTCTCCAAGGCAGGTTTTGAAACCTATGAGAGAAGGGTCAGGGTGAGCGAGTCCAATTCTGAGTTCACCGTTACCCTGGAACGTGTCCGTTCCATAGAGGACGACAGCGATGACGATGACGACGATAACGACAGCTCTTCTTCCAGCTCCGGCGGCTCCGGCTCTGTCACCATTGGCGGCAGCAGCTCTGAAAACGGGGCGAAGGTCAACTCTAAAAACCAGGTGGTAGCCTCTGAGGTCAACCGCCAGATTCAGCAGGGCATCCGTGCAGCAGCGGCTGCAGGCAAAACCGCTTCCGCAGAGGTCAAGGTCAAAAATGCCGGTTCCATTACCCCAGAGGCACTGCGGTCCATGCGCCTGACCACCGAGGCCGCCAAGGGCAAGGCGAAGCTTCTGGCAGACTCCACCTCCCCCGACGGAAAAATAGCCGCCCGCCTCTATATCGACCCAGAGAAATCCTTCTATGTAGATAAGGAGATCAAGCTGGGGGTTTCTATGGAGCAGAAGGACACCCAAAAAACCCAGTCTACCTTTGAGCGGTACTTTGACAACAAGGTCTCTGTCGTCCACTTTGACCACGAAGGGGCCTTTGGCATGAACATTGACGCCGCCGTAAAGGTGGATCTGACGGGGATGAACACCAAAAACCTCCTCTTCTACTCCTACAACCCCAAAACCAACCGTTACACTCCCATCACCAACGCAGACGCTTATATGGACGAAAACGGTTTCCTCCACTTTACCACCAGCATGGGCGGGGATCTGGTGATCACCGACAAACCCCTGACTCCCCGGTCCTGATTCAGCCCAGCTATAAAATCCCGGATTACTTATTGTCTTTCCAGTAATTCATGCTATAATGGATGAAGGGGACTCATCCCCTGTATCCCTTATCTGTTTTAGGAGGAAAAGTTTATGGGACCTGAAAAACGTTCACCTGGCGTGGTGATCCTTTTAAGCATCGTCACCTGCGGCATCTACCTCTATTACTGGATCTACTGCGTCTCCAAAGAGACAAAGGAATTCCTGGGAAACGACCAGATCAACCCCGGCATGGAGGTACTGCTGAGCGTTATCACCTGCGGCATCTACCTGATTTACTGGTTCTATAAGTACGGCAAGCTCCAGGCTGAAATGTGCCAGCGGGCACAGATGGTGGTCACGGACAACAGCGTTGTCTACCTTGTCCTCGCCATCTTCGGGCTGTCTATCATCGCCGTCGCCATCATGCAGAGCCAGTTTAATACAATTTGGGATAATACCTATTATAAGTCGTAAACATAAGGGTTCTCAGGGGGGACTGCCGGGCTTCGGCGGTCCCCCTTTTTCGCTGTCCTTTCTTTTTTGTAAATAAATTGTGAAACCCCTTGACAAATCCATTTAACCATGGTAAACTTTCGTTAGCACTCAAGGATAATGAGTGCTAACAGAACAAAAGCCTTAAAAGAGGGTGTTGGGTGTTGTCAAGAATGGATTTGGACCAGCGGAAAAGAAGAATCCTTACCGCCATTACAGAAACCTATATCCGCACAGGCGAGCCGGTTGGTTCCAAGCTGTTGTCGTATTATCCCAACATCCAGGTATCCCCGGCAACCATCCGCAACGATATGGCAATCCTATTTGACCAGGGACTGCTGGAGCAGCCCCACACCTCCGCCGGACGCGTTCCCTCTCACCTGGGATATCGGGTTTATATCGACCAGCTTATGGAATGCGAACCCCTTACCCCCGCCGAACGCTCAGAAATCGACGCACTCTTCAACATCAAGTACCCCGACCCCAACCGCCTGCTGGCGGACGCGGCAAAGTCCCTGGCGGCCTACACAGGCTGCGCAACCATCTCCACCACCATCACCCGCTCGGATGTGTCTGTGCGGAAGATTCAGCTGATTGCGGTGGGCGTGCGGACGATGGTAATCCTGCTGGTGACCTCCAGCGGAGAGATACGCAACAAGGTGTGCCGGGTGGATTTCGCCGTCACCCCGGAAATTGTCCGGTTCTTCAACCAGTTTGCCTCCGGGTGGCTGTCCAACCGCTCCATTGAGGAGATCACCAACGCCTATATCGGCTCCGCCGCCGTGGCGCTGGGGGAGTACTCCAGGGTCTTTACCCCGGTGCTGGGGGCCATCTATGAGCTGTGCAAGGAAATCCACGACGGCGCCTATTATGTCAACGGCCTGAGCAACCTGCTGGCCTACCCCGAACTGCGGGAGGGCGCCCACGAGCTGTTCACCTTCCTGGAAAACCGCGACCAGACCCGGCGGATGCTGGCAATGATTACCCAGCGGACCAATGTGACGGTGGGCAGGGAAAACCCCAATCAGGAGCTGACAAGCGCCTCGGTGCTGGTGTCCCGGTACGACATCGGGCGGGAGAAGAACAGTGGGATGATCGCCCTGGTAGGGCCGGTGCGGATCAATTACGCCAGGCTGATTCCCCACCTGGAATACTTTGCCCAAACCATGGGAAAACTTCTCACCGAGACCATCGAGCAGGCCCCGCTGGACGAAAGCGGGCTGACCATGTAAAAAATAACCCGTTTGAATAAGGGATGATGCAGATAGATTATGTTAAGACGAAAAAGAAGAAAGGAGGGTCGTTCTGTGGAACAGAATATGGACTCTGTCAAGGAGGAAGCAAAACGGCCGGAGGACATGGGGGAGGAGACTGAAAAGGAGCTCCCCGGCGAGGAGACCACGATTGGCGGGGAGACCGGACAGCCGGAGGATGCCGAGGGTACAGAGAGTACAGAGGAACAGCCTGAGGAGTTCTCCGACGGGGAAAAGCTGGAGCAGCTTCAGGCCGATTACAATACGCTCCGGACCACCTACGACACCCTGACCGACAAATACCTCCGCCTGACCGTTGAGTACGAGAACTTCCGCAAGCGCTCCCAAAGGGAAAAGGAGGCCGTCTACCCCGACGCGGTGGCCGCAACCGTGGAGAAATTCCTTCAGGTAGTGGACAACTTTGAAAGGGCCATGGCCTGTGAAACCCAGGATAAGGAGTATAAGAAGGGGGTAGACCTCATCTATTCCTCCCTTCTGGATACACTCCAAAAGCTCCAGGTGGAGGCTTACGCCCAGGTGGGTGATTCCTTTGAGCCGGAGCTGCACAACGCCGTGATGCACGTTGAGGATGAGAACTTTGGAGAAAATGTAATCTCCGCTGTTTTCCAGAAGGGTTATAAAATAGGCGAACGGGTTATCCGCCACGCCATGGTTCAAGTGGCCAACTGACGGCCTTTATATAAAAACAAACACACAAACCGATTGAGAAAAATTGGAGGGTAAATATTATGGGAAAGATTATTGGTATTGACCTGGGAACTACTAACTCCTGCGTAGCCGTTATGGAAGGCGGCGAGCCCGTTGTAATCGCCAACGCCGAGGGCTCCAGAACCACCCCTTCGGTGGTGGCTTTCTCCAAAACCAACGAGAGAATTGTGGGACAGGTCGCGAAGCGTCAGTCCATTACCAACCCGGACCGCACCGTTATGTCCATCAAACGCCATATGGGCAGCGATTTCAAGGTACACATTGACAGCGACACCTACACCCCCCAGCAGATTTCCGCCATGGTGCTGCAAAAGATGAAGAGCGAGGCGGAGGCCTATCTTGGCCAGCCTGTCACCGAGGCGGTTATCACTGTTCCCGCCTACTTCAGCGACGCCCAGCGCCAGGCCACCAAGGACGCGGGCCGCATCGCGGGGCTGGAGGTAAAGAGAATTATTAACGAGCCCACCGCCGCTGCTTTGGCCTACGGCATCGACAAGGAAAACGACCAGAAGATTATGGTATACGACCTGGGCGGCGGCACCTTCGACGTCTCCATCATCGAGATGGGCGACGGCGTTCAGGAAGTCCGCGCCACCGCCGGCAACAACCGCCTGGGCGGCGACGACTTTGACGAGAGAATCATCCAGTACCTGGCCAGTGAATTCAAAAAAGACAGCGGCATTGACCTGTCCGGGGACAAGATGGCCATGCAGCGCCTGAAGGAGGCGGCGGAAAAGGCCAAGATAGAGCTTTCCGGCATGACCACCGCCAACGTCAACCTGCCCTTTATCACCGCCGATGCCACCGGCCCCAAACACCTGGATGTCACCCTGACCCGCGCCAAGTTCAACGAGCTGACCAGCGACCTGGTGGAGGCCACCATGGGCCCGGTGCGTCAGGCACTGAGCGATTCCGGCCTCAAGCCCTCTGACCTGGACAAAATCCTTCTGGTAGGCGGTTCCACCAGAATCCCCGCCGTACAGGAAGCAGTTAAGAACATCACCGGCAAGGAGCCCTTCAAGGGCATCAATCCCGACGAATGCGTCGCCATCGGCGCGGCCATTGAGGGCGCTATCCTCAACCGGGAGATGGATGACCGCAGCATCCTGCTGGTAGACGTCACCCCCCTGTCCCTAGGCATTGAGACCCTGGGCGGCGTCTCCACCAAGATTATAGATAGAAACACCAAGATTCCCGCCAGAAAGTCCCAGGTGTTCTCCACCGCCGCCGACGGCCAGACCTCCGTTGAGGTCCATGTGCTCCAGGGCGAGCGCGAGATGGCCGCGGACAACAAGACCCTGGGCATGTTCCGCCTGGAGGGCATCCCCGCCGCACCCAGAGGCGTGCCCCAGATTGAAGTCACCTTCGATATCGACGCCAACGGCATCGTCCATGTTTCCGCCAAGGACCTGGGCACCGGCAAGGAGCAGAACATCACCATCACCGCCTCCACCAACATGTCCAAGGAGGACATCGACAAGGCGGTCCGGGACGCGGAGCAGTACGCCGCTGAGGATAAAAAGCGCCGGGAAGGCATCGACATGCGCAACAACGCCGATCAGCTGGTTTACCAGTGTGAAAAGGGCCTGACCGACGCGGGCGACAAGGTCCCCGAAGCCGACAAGGAAGAGGTCCGGGGCAAGCTGGAGGCCCTGAAGGAAGCCCTGAAGGGCACCGACAACGACCAGATCAAGGCCAAGATGGAGGACCTGCAGAAGAGCTTCTACGCCATGTCCACCAAGCTGTATGAAGCGGCCCAGGCTGCCCAGCAGCAGGCGGGCGGCCAGCCCAGCGCCGACAACGGCGGCGCGGCCAACGGCGATTATGTAGACGCCGACTATGTGGACGCCGACGACAACAACGGCCAGCAGCAATAAGCCAGCAAAACGGTAAAAAATTGACAATTGAAACGGGTCAACCATAACGAGCCGTATTTCACCAGGGGAAGCTGTCCGCAACTACGGCGCAGTTTCCCTATGGTGTTGTTGGCGGAAGGGCATAGGTGATAAGCTTGGCAGAAAAAAGAGATTATTATGAGGTGCTTGGGGTAAACAAGGGCTGTACGGAGGAAGAACTGAAAAAGGCGTACCGCAAACTGGCAAAGCAATATCACCCCGACCTGAACCCCGACGATAAGGACGCGGAGGAGAAATTCAAAGAGGTGGGGGAGGCCTATGAGGTCCTCTCCGATAAAGAAAAGCGGTCCAAGTACGACCAGTTCGGCCATGCGGGGGTAGACCCCTCCTACGGCGCGGGAGCGGGCGGCTTCGGCGGAGGCTTTGGAGGCGGCGGCTTCGGCGGCTTTGATGTGGGGGACATATTTGAGAGCTTCTTCGGGGGCGGCTTCGGCGGCTCCGCCCGCACCCGCAACCCCAATGCCCCCATCAAGGGCAACAACATCTCCGCTCAGCTCAACCTCAGCTTTATGGAGGCCGCCAAGGGCTGCGCCAAGGAGATCAACATCCAGCGGTTGGAGCGCTGCGCCTCCTGCAACGGCTCCGGGGCCGCCCCCGGCACCACCACCGAAACCTGCTCCGCCTGTAACGGCGCAGGACAGGTGCGGGTTCAGCAGCGCACCCCCTTCGGGGTGATTCAGTCCTCCAGGCCCTGTGACCGCTGCGGCGGCAAGGGTAAGATTATCAAAACCCCGTGCAGCGCCTGCCGCGGCCTTGGCCGGGTGCGCCGCTCGGTAAAGACCACCGTCAACGTTCCGGCGGGCATCGACGACGGGCAAACCTTTGTCCTTTCCGGCCAGGGGGACAACGGCGTCAACGGGGGCCCCTCCGGGGACCTGAACATCACAGTGTCCATCCGTCCGGACCCCATCTTTGAGCGGGACGGCTACGACGTGTGGTGCGAAATCCCTGTGACCTTTGCCCAGGCGGCCCTTGGCGACGAGCTGACGGTGCCAACCATAGACGGTAAGGTAAAATACAGCATCCCGGAGGGCACCCAGCCGGGGACGACCTTCCGGCTGCGGGGCAAGGGAATCAACTACGTCAACGGCAGGGGCAGGGGAGACCAGTATGTAAAGGTTGTGGTGGAAATCCCCAAAAACCTGAACAGCAAGCAGAAGGAAGCGCTGAAGCACTTTGACTCCCTGGGTTCCGAGAAGAACTACGAAAAGCGCAAGAGCTTTTTCGACAAGCTGAAGGACCTGGTAAATCGGGATTCCCAGTAGGATTAGTTTTCAGAGAATCTACAGCCTGTGTTCATAGAACCGTCACGCAGGGGCGGTAATATAATAGCGAATCGGAGTTTGGCTTCTCCCAGCCGTCCTCCTCCGGTTCGCGGGGATGAGTACCCTTCCGTCCCCGTTCTATCGTCTCGGCAGCAAAAATAAGGCCGCGTCTGTTCCCCAGGCGCGGTCTTATTTTTTATGATTGCGGCAGCCTGTGCCGCGGGGGATTATTTGGCTTCAGACTTCTTTTGCAGAAGCTTGAGGAGTCCCAGGCCCATCAGAGAAAACGCCGCCAGCAGATACCAGACAGCATCCTCATTGCCGGTGGGCAGACCTCCCGCCAGGGGAACGTCGTCATCAAAGATGTCGATAAGATCGTCCTGGGGCTGTTCCATCAGGGGAACAGGGGCATCGGGAATGTCAACCAGGGGCGTGGGTTCGTCGGGGATTTCTACTGTGGGGTCTTCGGGGTCGGGGTCAGGGTCGGGATCATCGGGGGTAGGATCTTCAGGGGCGGGGTATTCAGGGGTCGGGGTTTCGGGATCGGGGAGTTCCAGTTCATAGGAGCTATAAGTGATGTTGGTTTCTCTTGTCCAATCCCTCTGTTCTGTTGTCTCCTCGGTTTCAGTCGTTTTTACCTCAACGCCGTTGACATTCAGCTGTAGATCGAAGCTCAAGTCTACATCACGAGAGCCTTCTTCTATGCCCACGAAAGTCTGTGATTCACCTGTTCCTGTCTGTGCGGTAATCAGGTAAGCGCCTTTTTTTACTTCCTGAGAACCGCTGAGCTTGATGTTGATTTTCTGCCCATTTGCGAGCACAAGACCATCAATGGTATAAGTGATTCCATTTTCGCCTACTTTTTTGCCAGCAGCAGTGACACCTTCTGCATCATTGGAGCCATCACCTTCCAAACGGCGGGTCGTAAGAACTTCACCGGTTTCGGAGTCATAAACGTTTACAACCAGATCACCATTCAGACGGTCAGGTTCAACGGTCAGAACAAAGCTTACATCAGCCTCATACTTCGTTACTGTTTCGTTGCTGTTCGGATCTTTCTCCTCAATGGCGTTCTTGACGTTGGTCACAGCCTCTACAATGTCGGAGGGCTGGATCAGGTCGGTGGTCGTATCCTCCTTGTTGATATCAAGGCCGCACAGGTAGTTGTAGATGGCTGTGGCCATCTGGTTCTCGTAGCTGTCCTTTCTCTCTCCGTTAATCAACGTGTGGAGCGAACTGGGTCCGTTAAGCCACCCGTCGGGGATCAACTTCATATATGCCTTGATGAAATTGGGATAGGTTACCATGGTAATGCTTCCGTTCTCGTCGCGTTTGACAGAAATCATCTCAGACAGGTCCAGTCCTGGAGGCACGGTCATCGTCCACGTATCGGTCTTAGTAACCTTGTCGCCCGTCTCCGGGTCGATGGTCTCGGTGACTTTGGTAAACGTATGAGTCTCCTCATCGTAAGTCAGCCCGCTGCTGTCCGTGACTAACTTCTGTATATTGCTCCACCACAGTTCAGTCGAATTCATGCTGTTGCCGTAGCGCCAGATAGCGGCCTGGGTGGCGGACAGGGCCAGATCAGGCGTCAAAGCCCGGATCTCGTCCTCGGTCAGGTTCTCCAAGGCAGAGTTGCCAGCCGCCTTAGCTGCCAGAAGGTCGTCAATCATCTTGCTCAGGCTGCCGGTGCCGCTCTCAGTGCCCCAATAGCCATTGGTGGCAATCTCGCGGATATGAGCGCCGCCATCGGGATCCAAAAGGTCGTTTTTACCGGGGCCATGGTTCGCGCTGTTGGTGTAATAGGCCGCGTCCTCTGTATTGGTCAGATAGTATTCGATATCCGCATCAATGGGCGTGGACATGTCTGCGCAATAGACCACATGAGTATTGCCGGACTTATCCGTCACAACATACTGGGTAGCGTACAAGGATGCCTTACTGTTCATGGAATTGACATTCGTACCCCATATGACCGCCAACTCGTGCTTGGACTTCACGCCCAGTCCGGAGACAAACACTAAATCATCGTCGCCCAACTGATCCAAGTCGATCTTGTCGTTGGGCGTGAATCCCTCCATCGGCACGTCCGGGCCATGGGTATTGATATTGCCGTGCCCATCACCAGCGGTCACCTCGCCCATAGTCACCTTGATTTCAGTGGTCGCGTTAGGGTCAACGATCTGGGTCTTGGTGTTCGTGGTGGTAGTGGTCGTGGTGGATTCGCCGGAGTAGATTACTTGCATGGTGGTGCTGGAAAGCAGAGTTCCATTTCCGTCCCTTAGTTCGGTGACTTCTGTGTAGCCAATAACATTGTCTCCTTCCCTTACCAGGGTAACTGTGGTTACACTGCCATCAGCATTGGTGGTTTCACTTTCTTCCGGCACATCAAAAGGAACGGGTTCCGTTCTTTCGGTGGTAGTGACAGTACTTGTTGTGTAAACGTCGTTTCCGTCTTCATCCTTTGTTTTGCTTACGGTGGTGGTTGTTTTAGAACCATCCTCGTTTGTTTCGGTTTTGCTCTTGGAACCATCTTCCTCGTTTTCAACCCATTCTTCACCGCTGGTATCCGGTACCAAACTTGCAGAGATGTCATCAATGGTATTTTTTCCAACGGTCTCATCTTCACCTTCGCCGGGGGCCTTTGTAACAATCTCTGCACCGCCTTCACCGAAGATAATTTCAGTGGATTCGTTGGTGATAGGACCGGTAGTAGAGGTCTCGGAGCCGGTCTCCTTTTCGCTTTCCGTAAGAACATTTCCTTCAGCATCTGTTGTTACGGAAGTTTCTGTGGTGATTTCACCTTCTGTGGTAACATCATCTTCCGTAGTGGGACCATAGACTTCCTTTGTTGTGTTCGTTTCTGTGGTGGTGCCGTCCCCGTTATCCACAATAACAGGTTCTTCGGCCAAAGGAGCAATAGGATTGCTGGTAGAAGTCTCAGAGTCGGTCTCCTTTTCGCTTTCCGTAAGGACTTTTTCTTCTGCCTCTGTTGTTACGGATGTTACAGAAACTTCTGTGTCAACACCATCTTCAGCGATAGCACCGTAGACTTCCTCTGTGATGTTTGTCACTATGGCCGTGCTGCTGTCGTTATCCGCAACAGGTTCTTCAGCAAAAACAACAGAGGGAAGCATTCCCGCGCACATTGCAGTGGCAACCAGCGCGGAAAGAATGCGCTTAAATAGGGATTTGCGTTTGCTTGTGTTTTTCATCATATTCTTCCTTTCTTTGCATAAGCTTGTATGCTCGGACGCAAAGAGAATCCGGTAGCCGAACGAGCGT
>JAAWRH010000007.1 GCA_022800935.1 Oscillospiraceae bacterium | reverse complement strand
GGGTATGCGCGCATACCCTCCTCTGTTTTGCGGTTATATAAACCTATACCGTAACATGTTTTTCTCCAAATCGATTCTTGTCAAATCCTGCATGTTGTGCTATACTATCAAATCGTAGAGTCACCTATAACGGCAGGCGGTTGGTCCCCGGCAGGGGACTGGTCCTCGAATGAGGTCTTTCTTTATCGGTCCCCTTACATAAGAAAGTGGGACTGCCATATGACGCTGAGCGAAGTATTACAGCTTCTGCTTTTAATTGTTGCAATATGCGACATTTTCGTTCATATTATAAAGAAATAATCGCCGGCACCCTGGAAAGTTCGGCGATTATTTCTCGTAGAATTTAGCCGGGGGCCAACCGTCTGTAGGTGACTCCACTCTTTATATTTTTATTATACCTAAATCTCCCTCCCCTGTCAAGCGCCGGACCGGGGATTTTTAACAGGTCTGTATCACAGGCTGTACCTGCTTTCCCTCCAGCGCCGCCTCCAGGGCGGGGATGATCTGCTCCGTGTGGGAAACCATGGAATTTGGCTTCCCCGCAGGGCTGTCCTGTCCAAAGGGGACAAAAAAGATGTGCTTGGTGTTCATCAGCAGGCCGATGTTTTTCAGGTTGCTCCCCAGGGAATCGTTGCTGGACAGAAAGATGACAACCGGCTTGTTGTTGCGCAGATGCCCCTTTGCCGCCATCAGAACCGGCGTATCGGTGACGCCGTTCGTCAGCTTTGCCAGGGTGTTGCCGGTGCAGGGGGCGATCAGCAGAATGTCCAACAGGTTTTTCGGTCCCAGAGGCTCCGCCTCCTGGATGGTGCGCACCGCCGGATTGTCCGAAAGCTCTGAAAACGCTTTCATCCAGTCCTCGGCCTTTCCAAAACGGCTGTCTATGGATTGGACGCTGTCGGAAAAGATGGGGGTGATCCGCGCTCCCCTTTCCACCAGCTCCTGAATTGCCTTGTGTATCTTTGCCAGGGTACAAAACGACCCTGTGACCGCAACGCCTACATTGCAGCCGGAGATATTCATATCAATCAACTCCTTATGCGGATGCGTTCAACTCTGTCAGAACAGCGCGGGCCAGGATGCGCCCTGCCTCTTCCGGAAAATATTTTCCAGGAAGGCCGGGACACAGCGCCGCCCGCGCCCCCGCCGAACGGATGGCCGCAGTGTCCATATGCTGCTCCAGCGCTCCGCTGGCCAGGTCGAGGATCACCGCGCCGGGGGAAAGTCTGGAACACATCTCCCCGCTCATCACCATCGACGGAATTGTATTGAACAGGAGGCCGTATTGTCCCATACTCATACTCCCCGAAAGCGCTTCCAAGGGCTCCGCCGGGATGCACTGCATTTCCGCCTCCGCCCGCTGGAGGGGATTTCGGGCAAACACCACTGTCTCTGTGCACAGCCCCCTGAGACGGGCCGCAAGGGCCTTTCCGCAGCGGCCATAGCCCAGAACAGCGGCACGGGTCCGGCAGAGGCTGGCATGGGCCTGGAGCGCCTCAAGGATTGCCCCCTCCGCTGTCAGGATGGCGTTGGGAAGGGCAACACTTTCCAGCTCCAGCCAATCGAAAAAGGGAACGTTCAGCTCCCGGCAGCGGGCTTTGAGCTGTTCCGGCAGCTTGCCGCCGAAAACATACCGATGCTCCTTTCGTATTTCCTTTACCGCCTCCTGAATAGAGATGGGGGCAGCCGCGGGGATGGTCTCTCCGTCCCGCGTAAAAGGGACTGGAAAGAGCAGAATGTCCCCGGCCTGGAAAGCCTCCCGGAGGCTGTCTGCGCGGACCGCTCCCTGGGGGACCTCCACCGCGGCGCAGCAGATGACAGGGCCGGTTTTCAAAAGCTCCTGGGCCAGAAAATACAGGCGTTTATCGCCGCCTATGACGGTAAATACAGATTTAGCAGGCATAAAACGACCTCCTTCGCTATAATATATGCCTGTTTTTGGGTTTTGGTGCGGTTTGGGACGGGCAGCGGGTTGAGGCAAAAAACGGTGAAAACGGCTGCACACTGCCGCCGCCCGCTGTTTCCATCTTAAATGTCATCAAATTTACGTATTTTTAAATAACCGGGCTTGCATTTTACATATTTTTCTCTTAAAATGAAGGTATACGCCTAAAACGGAAAGGAGCAGATTGTTATGTCCAATGTAAACACCCGCTGGAACCTGCGGGAAATGTTCGCGACAGATGACGAGTGGAGGGAGGTTCTCTCCAAAACCATGACCATGGTGGACGCCCTGGCCGCCCGCAAGGGAAAGCTGGCCGAATCCGCCGCCGCCCTGTGGGAAACTGCCAAGCAGTATGAATCCATTCAGCAAAATCTCGCCGCCCTCTTTGTATTTGCCCATTCCAACTTTGACCAGGATATGTCCGACAGCACCGCCAAGGGGCTTTTTGAATCCGCCTCCAGCGCGGGGACGCAGATAGGGGAAAAGCTCTCCTTCATGGCCCCGGAGCTGATGGCCCATTCCATGGAGGAATTCCGGAAATTCTGTGGGGAGCAGCCGGAGCTGAAGCTCTATGAAAGGTTCGCCGAGGACTTCTTTGAGAAAAAGGAGCATGTCCTCTCCGCCGAAATGGAAAACCTGATGGTGCGCATGGGGGACCTGGGCGGTTCCTTCCAGAAGATATTCAACGACCTGGCGGTCAACGACATCCAGTTTCCGGAGCTGACCACCCCCGAAGGGGAAAAGGTCAAGGTGTGCGAAGCGGAATATGGCCGCGCTCTGGATAACCCCGACGCAGACTACCGCCATGAGTTTTACAAAGCCCTGCTGGGCGGCTACGGCAACCACATCAACACCATTACCTCCACCTACTACGGTTCAGTAAAGCACGATGTGTTCGACGCGAAAAGCCACCGCTATGCCAACGCCCGCAGCCACGCCCTCCACAACAACCACATTCCCGAAAAGGTCTACGACAACCTGGTCTCCACCGTCCGGGAAAACACCGAACCGATGCACCGGTATATCTCCCTGCGGAAAAGGGTCCTGGGGCTGGAGGATTACCACTTCTCGGATATGATGGTTCCCCTGGTCAAGGCTGGGGATAAAAAATACACCTATGAGGAGGCCTGCGAGCTGGTCCTGAAGGCCACGGCGATTTTGGGCGAGGACTATACCAACGTGCTCAAACAGGCCATGGAAAACCGCTGGATCGACGTCTATCCCGGCCCCAACAAGCGGTCCGGGGCATACAGCACCGGGGCGTATCTCCCCCACCACCCCTATGTTCTGCTGAACTTTAACGGCACGCTGGACAGCGTGTTTACCCTGGCCCACGAGCTGGGACACTCCCTGCACACCTATTTCAGCAACCAGACCCAGCCCCTGATCTACGCGGATTACAGCATCTTCTGCGCGGAGGTAGCCTCCACCCTTAACGAGGAGCTGCTTTCCCGGTACCTGTTCAGCCACTCCCAGTCCAACGACGAAAAGGCCCTTCTGCTCTGCAAAAAGCTGGATGACATCCGCTCCACCTTCTACCGCCAGACCATGTTCGCCGACTTTGAGATGCAGACCCATCAGATGGTGGAGGAGGGCAAGCCGCTGCTCCCCAATACCCTCTGCGGCCTGCATAAGGAGCTTAACGAGCTGTATTACGGCCCCGACCTGGATGTGGACGAGTTCCTCTCCTACGAATGGGCCAGAATTCCCCATTTCTACCGGGCGTTTTATGTGTACCAGTACGCCACCGGGATTTCCGCCTCCCTGAGCATTGCGGAGCGCATCTTCCGCCTGGGAGAGGAGGGTGTCCGGGACTACAGAAAATTTCTGACCACCGGCGGCAGCAACCACCCCATTGAGCTGCTGAAAATCGCGGGCGTCGATATGGCTTCGCCCCAGCCCGTTCTGGATACGGTGAAAATTTTCCGCGACACTCTGAGCGAGCTGGAAAAGCTCCTGTAAATCCCTGAACGGCTCCGTGTTTGCCTGCGTCCCCGCTGTCTCCCCGGCGGCGGGGACGCAGGCCTCTAGGCTTCCCGTCCCTTCTCTCAAATTTCTTTGACTTTTCCCATGGATTGGTGTATAATCGGTCTGTTACCATGGCACCGTAAAAAACAGGAATCAGCTCTGTCCCTCTGGGGGCGGGGCCACTGAAAAAGGAGTAATACAAAATGTCACAACACAGCAAAGCGGTTAAGGCGCTCAGCGCAGCGGCTCTGGCCCTGTCGCTGACCGTAACGGGATGCAGCGACACCTCATGGGGCGCGGAATGCGGCGGAGTGCGTATGCCAGCAGGAGTATACATCAATCAGGTTCTCTCCGCCTACTCCTCCGGTCTGGGGGAGCTGGACAACAGCGAGGAGACCAATCCCTGGAAAAACACTGTAAACGGCGAGGACTTTACAGCATGGGTCCGCACCAGGACACAGGACAACGTGTACAGCTATTTTGCTGCTGAGAAGAAATTCGAGGAAATGGGCCTTTCCCTGGACGAGCTCACCCAGGCGCAGATTGACTACTCGGTGGAGGCCCAGTGGGCCTACTACCAGTCCACCTACGAGGAAAACGGCATCGGGAAGGAATCCTTCCGCAAGGCCATTGAGAACACCTACAAGCGTTCGGCGGTCTTTGAGGCCATTTACGGCGAAGGCGGCTCAGAGGAAGTATCCCAGGAGGAGCTTTTGGAGAAATTCAACCAGGAGTATATCAGCATGGACCGGGTAAGCCTATCCTTCCTCACCACCGATGGAACCCTTCCCCAGGAGGATATCGACAAGCTGATGGAAAAGGCCAAGGGCTACCAGCAGCGCATCGAAAAGGGTGAGGAGATACAGGCCATCGCCGAGGAATACCAGAAGGAGCAGGAGGAGGAAAAGGCAGAGGATTCCGCCTCCGGAACCACCACCCCTGTCGAAAATGTCAACACAGCCTTGGTTCTTCCGCGGGAGGGTTCCAGCTATTCCGCCACCTTTATGGAAAACGTAACCTCCGCCACCCCCGGCAAGCCAATCGTCTTTGAGGATGACAGCAGCGTCTGCCTGGTGATTGTCAACGAGGTCACTGAGGAAAGCGAGATTTTCCTGCAAAACGTTGACTATCTCCTTTCGGACATGAAGTCGGAGGAATTTGAGCAGCGGCTGATTGAATGGGGCAAGGAGCTGGGCGTCAGCTTCAACAGCTCCGCCGTAAGCCGTTACGAGGCCAAAAAGCTTAAAATCACTAAACAGTAATTTTCCCCATATGTTATACACGCCGGAAAGGGTCAGACAACGACCTTTTCCGGCGTTTTTCTTTTAAGATGGGTTTGCCCATGTCAGGCAAAGGGATTATATTACTAAAAGCAGAATGTGAAATAGCTGTAAAATTTTACCGCGTTGTTGCCGGAAGCCGCCTAAGGGTTTATAATAATAAGGAGAACACACTGGTTGGCCGGGGAAGGAGGCGCGTAAAATGATGAATGAAAACTACCGCGAGTATTATTGGCATACGCTGGACAATGCCGCCAAGCTGTATTCCTGCGTCTCAACGGAAAACATCTCCAATGTCTTCCGCATCTCGGCCATGCTCTCCGAGCCCGTTCAGCCGGAAATTCTCTATCAGGCCCTGGAAGAAACCCTGGAGGAAATTCCCTTTTTCCGGGTCAAGATGCGCAAGGGTTTTTTCTGGTACTACTTTGAGTCCAATTTCAGCAAGCCTCTGCTTCGGGAGGACAATTCCCTCCCCTGTACGCCTATGGACCGCTCCTCCAACCGGGGGTATCTTTTCCGCCTCTCCTACCTGGACCGGCACATTCACTTTGAAGTCTTCCATGCTCTGGCAGACGGCAACGGTGCCATCATCTTTCTTCAAACCCTTCTCTGCCGGTACCTCCACGCCCTTTATCCCCAGGCAGTGCCCTCCGGCCTGTCCATACGCCAGGACAGCCCCTCCCTCAAGGCGATGGAGGAAAACAGCTTTGCCCATCATACTTCCGAACCCAAGGGCTCCGGAATCCCCGCCAAGGTAGTCAAAGCCTTCCACATCGACGGTGTGCGCACCTTCCGGGGAGGGATGAAGGTCATCCAGGGCTTTTGCAGCGCCAGTAAAGCGGTAAAGCTTGCCAGGGCGGAGGGCGCCACCCTCACCGCCTATCTGACGGCGCTGTTCGCCTTTTCCGTTTATGCCCAAAGCTATCAGTACAGCCGCAGAGACAAGCCGCTTATCATCAACGTGCCCATCAACCTGCGCAACCTGTACGAATCGTCTACTATGCGTAATTTTTTCGCCTGTGTCAACCTGGAGTTTCGCCCCGCAGCGGAAAACATTCCCTTTCGCAGCTTTTTGGAGGAGGCGGTGCGGCAGCTCCAGGAGGGGCAGAAAACCGAAAGGCTTTCGGAGCAGATGGCCCGCAACGTCACTGCGGAGCGGAATCCCGCCATGCGGGCCGTTCCCCTGTTTTTAAAAAACCCTGTCCTCAACTATATGTTTCTGCGCAACGAAAAGGGTCAGACCAGCACTGTATCCAATATGGGCCGCATCACTCTGCCGGAGGAGCTTCAGCCCTTTGTCCGGCGGCTGGAGGTACTGGTTCCGGCCACCTACAGCCAGAACATCAAGCTGGGGCTGGTGTCCTGCGGGGACGTTCTGGCCTGCTCCTTCACCTCTCGCATTGAGGAAACGGACGTTCAGCGGTTTTTCTTTCGGTTTCTGCGGGAACAGGGCCTGGACATCCGGCTGGGCTGCAACGAACCATCCTGAACGCCGGACTCAGGCATAAGGGACTCCATCCACGACTGAACCCAAAAAACAGAAGGGAGGCACACCGCCGGCTTGAAATACTGTGAAAAATGTCAGATGGAAATTGAGAACAACATCCCCCGCTGTCCCCTGTGCGGGAAAGGTCTTTCGGAAAAAAGCGGGGATTATGTGATGGAATACCCCCTCACCCATTCCCTCCGCCGGTATAAGACAGCCATTAAAATCATCTGGTTTTCCGCCCTACTAATCAGCGGTGTTCTGATCATCGTCAATTTTCTGACCCAGGTGCGGTGGCTGTGGGTACTGACCGGCATATGCAGCCTGTGGTATTTGGCTGTCACCGCGGTTTTTGCCATCCGCTCCAGCCGCAACATCGGGCTGATGATCCTGGTACAGACCATAGGCATCTCCCTGCTGACCTTGGAAATTGACTCCTCCTTCGGCTTCCGCAGATGGTCGCTGAACTATGTAATCCCCCTTCTGCTGTCCTTCAGCGTGCTGCTGCTGACAGTGCTGATTCTCTGCAAACCGGTTATGCTGCGGGACTTTATTGTCTACCTGTTTGTGATAGCCGCTTTGGGCCTTGCACCGGTGGTACTGCTGGTCCTTGGACTGGCAACGGTTCCGTGGCCTTCCACGGCAGCGGGATTTTTATCGGCGGCGGTGATGATTGGGACGTTCCTGTTCGCCAGCCGCAAGACAAAGCATGAGATGAAGAAGAGGTTTCATGTTTAACAATATCATGTGAATTCGACCAAGAAATGAAATAGCTCTGTGGATGCCAGATGCTGATGGCACTCCACAGAGCTAACTTTTTAAGATATAAAGTTGAAACATCTTTAAAAAATATCATTTTAATGTCTCTTTCAGTATAAACTTACGATGTTTCATCGTTTTCTTCCAGGCAGTGCTCTATCATACTCACCACCACATTATTAAAGCTGGTAGAATTATCATTGGCCATCTTCTCCAGTTTTTCAATCAAACTTTTAGGCAGATAGATCGTTTTGTATCCTGCCTCTACTTTGTTCTTGGTTTTCTTCGGTGTAAACGGCACTCAAATCACCTCTTTTACTATTCTAATGTAAAAATAAATATAATAATACATTAGAAATTTCTATTGTAAAAAAGAGCAACTTGTATTATAATAACAGGTGAGGTGAAATGTATGCCAGATTATAAAAAAATGTACCTGGAAATGGCCAGAAAAACAGAGAATGCGATTCAAATTTTAATTGAGGTCCAACAAAAATGTGAGGAAATGTATATAAACGCACCGGAGCCTTCCGTCACCCTTTTAAAGAAAGAAGATTTTACAGAAAAAAGCCGTGAAAAACAGTGAATCACTCACTCTTTTTCACGGCCTCTTTTTGATGCCTATGGAGAACCCAAACGCGCACTTTTAATCCGTTTCTACTATCCACCGGCCCTTTCTTTTGGAGCCGGTACGCCGCAGAAGTCCTTTCGCTGCTTTTTTAACTCGGTTTTATGGTCAGTTTTTTGTCAATCGTTTGGGCTGTTTCCCTGAGTTCGGAGAGTTTTTCTCTATATTTACTATTTCCTCCCGCCTCTCCTGCGCTGGTTCATATACAAATGAAACATATCCAGCACCGCCGAATCGCATTCCAGTCCAAAGAGGGACGGCACCAAAAAGGAAAAAATCTGTGTCGCGTCTATCCTGCGGTGGATCGCCAGGATTGTCTCCTCAATCACAAGGTTTTTGAAAAACTGTCCTCCGGTGTAGTTGCCGGAAATGATATAGTAGTCCAGAACCCTCTCCACCAGGGAATCATCGCCGATGTCAACCAAACAGGCGACCGCCTTTTTCAAAAACGGATCATTGAAGCGGGTATCCTGCTGGACATAATTGTCCAGGGCGATAAATCCCCGGTCTCTGACGTAAAAGGCAATATCCATAAGCTGCTGCACAATGTAAAGACAATCCTGCTTGTCCATACGGCTGCACTGTATCCGCTGAATGACATACTCTGCACTCATATTCATAGAAAATAGATGCCCCTCCTTCTTACGGATTGGATGGGTCTTTCACAGGGCGAAAGCCGTCTCCCCTTCAGAAGAGACGGCCTGAAGCCACATCTGCAAAAGTGCCGTCTGCCGGCGGCAAATGCACGGTCTCCGTTATTCCTCGGTCCCCTCGGATTCCTCACTCATCTTTTCATAGGGGTTCATCAGCTGCCGCCAGATGTTGTTGACGTATTCCACACAGCCAAAGTATTTCTGGGTCAGGATGCTTTCGGGAATCTGGAGCTCCTGGGCGCAGAGGATAAGGCCCTTCCAGTCCGCATTCTCATAGCACTGAACCAGCTTATACAGCGTGCCGCAGCGGCCCTCCTGGTGGAGCAGCGCGTTTTTCACCGCCTCGGAAAGGTGCAGCTCGGAGATGGCATCCTCCAGGGGCACCTCCATCAGGGAGCCCAGGGTGGAGAACATACCCATCAGGTAAGCTTCCGACTTGGAAATTTCCAGGTCCTGTATGTAGGGCGTCAGCTCGGAGCAGAAGTGAGCCCGCAGGAAGGACATACGAATCAGCTCCTCCGGATAATCGCTGCTGCCCTCCTTGAAGCTGAGCAGGTATACCCATTCCTTCAGCTGCCCCAGGCCCAAGATGATCAGGGCCTGCTTGACCGATTGTACCCGGTTGCGCAGGGCAAAATAGGCCGAGTTGACCAGCTTAATCAGCGGGAAAGCCAAGGTGACGTCGCGGGAGATAATCTCGGTGATTTCGTCGATGTTCGGCTCGTCCCTGGTAATGGCGATCATCAGCTGGAAGAAGTTGCTTTGGAGATGATCCATCCGGTGTACCTTGGAGGAGAATTGCTGTGCCACATTGGCGCCTTCCAGGAAGTCACAGCCCAGCTCCACCGCAAGGTCATAGGTTTCAGGGGTGTTGACATTGTAGGCGATGATGGATTTTTTCATGTTCGCGCCCATGTTGACGATATTGCGGATGGAGGTTTCACTTTGGTTGGCAAAATTCACCTTGATATAGTCCACAATATCCAGGATGCTGAAATACCGGGGCGCAAACTCAAAGTCGCAGATGGCCACCTGATACCCCTGCTTTTTAAAGCGGTAAATGATTTTGCGGGCCAGGGGATGGACCAGGACGCTGTCGTCAATCTGAATCACCAGGCTGCTGCTGGTAAACATTTTGGGGATGTTTTTCAGCAGAAGGTTGGGGGTGAAGGTGATAAAGGTGGTCTTCCCGTCCAGAAACTTCTGATTGTTCAGCTCGTAGAAGAAATCGTCGATGGCGTTGGCGGCGGTGATATCCGCCCGCTCCATGTGCTCGCTGTCATCCCTCCACAGAATTTCGTAGGCGTAGACCTCTTTTTTGTTGTCCAGAATAGGCTGCCGGACTACATATTTTTCCAAAATCAAACACTCCTTTATTCGATGGTTTCTCCAAATCCGGGTTCAGGCCCGCCCAAAACAGAATATTGGTGTTTTGGGCCGCGCCTCAAACGGGCTTGGATGCCCAATGGATTTCAATTTCATCTCCGCTGCCGACCTCTTCCACATAGGATGCCGTGCGTCCGTTAATCCGCAGAACAATGTCGCCCTGGGGCTTGGTCGGGTCGATATCCACATAATTGAGCATATCCACAAACAAATAGGGGGCATTGTCCGCCTTGGCGGGCAGCTCCAGGATATCCCCATTGAGCCGTATCCGGACAACGGCCTTTTTTTCCCCTTTGCCGCTCTGCTCCGCCGGGACGGGCGGAGTCTCCGGGGCGGGGGAGGCTTCCCTGGCCGCCACCCATTCGTAGCGGACGTCGTCCTCCGGGGCGATGACATAATCGAGCCCCCTGGGGGTCTGGTTGACGGTGAACCTGTGGCAGGTAATGTCGATCCGCCGCTCCCGGCAAAGGTCCTCCAGGGTGGAAAGCTGTCGGGTCCGCAGCACGTCCAGCTCATGAATCGCCTGGCCGCTGGGGACAAGGTTCCCGTTGACCGTCACAATGGTCCCGGCCTTCAGCTCCTGGCCGTTGAGCCGGAAGGGAATCTCCCGGTAATCCTCCACCGCCTGCTCCACCGTCATGGCCGCGTCCTGTCCTGTGACGGCAGGCTCCATGCTGATCTCGTCGTTGGGGTGGACCGCGGTGGTGATGCTGGCCGCCTGGCCGTTGACTGTGACGGTTGCCGCCGTGGGGCGTCCCCCGCGGATTACCCTGCGCTCCCCGTCCACCTCAAAGGTAAGGCTTTTTCCCGAACGCCCCAAAAGCTGGTTGCGCTCGTAGCCGTTGAGCAGCAGCAGTTCCATGATATTGGCCGGTTCCCTGGCCACAATCTGGATCATCCGCCCGTTGAGCGTGACCGAATACTTGCGGTTGTTGCGGTTGTTCATGGCGGTGATGGCAATGCCCACCGGCGTGGCGAACTCCGGCCCGCTCACATCCTCCTCGGATATCACCATCCGCTTCATATAGTTGTTGCCGCCTACGGCAACCTTGTTGTCCATCATAGAAAGGCCCTTGGCCACCAGGCCGCACAGCCCCTCCATCCTGCTGCCTCCCCCCACCATAAAGACGGCGGCGGGGGCCTTGCCGTTGATGTCCATGATACGCCCGCAGATTTCGGAACAGAGGTTCTCCACCGCGGGGCGCACCTTTTCCCTCAGCTCCTCCGGGGCAATCTCATAGGAAAAGCCCAGGATATCCTCATAGGGGATGGTGTCCGCCTTTTCGGAAAGGGCGAACTTCATCCTTTCGGCCATGCGGAAATCCACCAGACAACCCTGCACAATGGCCTCGGTGATCTCGTCTCCGGCGACGGTGGCCATGGTATAGGCGACCACGCTCCCCCCGTCGGATATGGCGATATCCGAGGTCCCCGCCCCAATATCCACCAGCACCAGGTTGAGCATCCGCAGCTCGTTGGGGATGATGGCGTTCATGGCGGCGATGGGCTCCAGTGTAATGTTGGCCACCTTCAGGCCGCAGTGGCCCATGGAGGCATAGAGGCTGTCCACAACCTCTCCGGGCAGGAAGGTGGCGATGATGTCCGCCCGTATCTTTTTCCCCCGGTGCCCCTGGAGGGGGGACATGGGGTAATCATCCAGGTAGTACCGAATGACCGAATGGCCGACATAACACAGGGGGACGCCCGGCTCTTCTCCGGCCAGCAGCTCCTCCTCCGCCTGCTGTATGGCGCACATCTCCAGCTCCGCCACCTGCTGGCTGTTGATGGGCTCGCTGCCCTCCAGCTGGAGCTCATAGGTGGCCTTTTGGGTGCGCAGGGCGCGTCCGGCGGCGGCCACATACACCTCGCCGAGCTCCATTCCCAGGTCCTTCTCTAGTTGGCGGCGTACCTTGCCGGCAGTGTCCGCCACCTCCTCGATATCCTCAATCTGTCCGTCCTTCATGGCACGGCGGGAATACTCCAGCTGCCGGATTCCGGCAATGCGCAGCTGGTTCCCTTCGCTGTAGCCCACAACGCCAATCACGTTGTGGGTGCCGATATCAAGGGCGAAGATTGGCTCGTTTATCTGCTGGGTCGTGTTTTCATGTTCCATCCATCATCCGCCTCTCCTGACAATTCAGTCGTTTTACGAGGCCTGCCCGCAAACGGTATAATCCTGTCTCTATCAAACGCAACGTTTCACGTCCTTTACGGTGTCCTGGTCCCTTGCGGGCCAAAACGGGGACAGGCAAATCGCCTCTTCCCTATTATAGCAGATTATTCGCCGGTCTTAAAGTCTTCCGGCGCTAAAAATTCCTCTAAACAGATTTCTTCTTTATAAATCTCCTTCGCGCTCTCAATTCCCACATACCGGAAGTGCCACGGCTCCCAGGCAACCCCGGTGAGCTCCTCCTTCCCCTGGGGGTACCGGAGAATAAACCCGTACTCCGCGCTGTGCTCCGCCATCCACTGGGCGGCGGGAGTGCCGGCAAAACCGCTGTCCAGCACCTGATAAGAGGGGGTGACAATATCCACCGCAAGCCCGGTGTGGTGCTCGCTGTTTCCGGGGCGGGCAACCCAGCGCTTCGCCTCCTCCTGGGCCCTTTCCAGGGAAAGACCCTGGGCCTGGTAGGCGGCGGTTTTTCTGCTGTAAAGCGTCTCCTGATAGGCCACATCCCGGTAGCCGGAGCACACTATCAGGCTGATCCCCTCGGCCTTCGCCCCGGCGATCATCTGCTCCAACGGCTCCTGTATCCGGTAGTCCACCCTCTCCCCGCCTGCAACCGTTGCCAGGGCAACGGTAAAGTCCTCCGGCAGGGGATTCCAGTCGTTGACCAGCAGCAGCTTCCAATCCTCCTCGGACAGCTTTGGCTCCTCCAGGGGCTGCTGGCTGGAGGAAATCCTCGCCTCATCCATCTGGCCGGGCAGCGCTGCGGCGGGTATTTTCCGGGGCTCCACCGGCTGGGTGGAGCTGCTGGAAAGCTGTGAGGAGCTCTCTGTCACCGCGGAAATAGAGTCAACCGCCTTTTCAATCCCCTGGGGAACCACAAGGACCATGGCCGCCAGCAGCAGCGTGCCAAGGGGACCGGCTTTCTGTATCAAGTTCAAGATATCTCACCTCTGCACTATGTAAAAATCAGCCCTCCCCGCTCTCCTCCTCCGGAGAGTCCCCCGGCGTCTGGGGCGCGTTCTGGGCGTTCCGGGTGACGGTGGAGGTGACGGGACGGCGGCTGTTAAGCCGCTTGGCCCTGTCCCCCAGGGACCTTTTCCGCTGGCGCTGGGCCTGGTTGGCGGCGCTGGTGTTGCCCTTGATTTCCGATGAAACCTGAAGCAGCTGGCAGTAGATTGCCGCGATAACCTCATAGAGCTCCGACGGGACGCTGTTGCCCACCTCCAGCATACACAGCAGCGAGGCCGCGCTGTCGTCCCGGAAGACGGGGATTCCCTTCTGCTCCGCGATATCTATAATCTTTTCCGCCACGCTGCCGTAGCCGGAGGCGATGACCACCGGCGCCTCGTCCCGTTCGGCGTTGTATTTAAGCGCTACGGCCTTCTGTTTAGACTTTGACATTTACACCCGTCCTTTTGTAGGGGAGGGATTTGAAAACGTCCATCAGGGAGTTGGGACGTTCCAAAGGGTCCACCCGGATTTTGTCGAAGCGGTAGGAGGTGGAGCTGACGCACCTTTCAATGCGGCCCATGGCGCCGCGGAACACCCGGCAGTAGGCCGGGGGACACCGAAGGGCCAGCTCCAGCTTCTTTCCCATGGTATAGAGCTCCGCCTCAAATTTGCCCATGCCCTCAATGTCGAACACCAGCAGCATGTGGATACATTCTCCCCGCTCCCCCCTGTCCTGGTCATTCCGGTCCTCCCCGCCGTTGGGGTTAATCCATATCTCGGCAAAGGACTGGAGCATGTTGTATTCCACCGGCACCACAAAGTGGAGCAGTGGCGTAAAGTGGCAGGGAGAGGAGAGCAGGCTGGTGATAATCTTTTCTATCTTTTCCGACGTAGCGGCGGACATCTCCTCGTCGCTGGCCTGTTTGCCCAGTATTTTGGTCAGCACATCCATAATTTTGGATTTCTCCGCCTCGTCTATCTCCTGGGATTCGCTCCGCTGGCCCATTCCGCTGCGGAAATCCCGCACCAGGGAGACAAACTGCTTCCGTTCCTCCCCGCCCAGCAGCAGGAACAGAGTGGAGGCGGATTCCTGGAAAAAGTCCGGATTGTCGTTGAAGCGGGAGAGGTTGTAAAGGGTCATGGAGCCGATCTTCGCCATTTTGGAGTTGTACAGCAGGTTTCCCTCCATCTCCTTGAGCAGGTCCATGGCCTCGGTCTTGAGCTGGACAAAGTTTTCCGGCGCGTCCGCCTGGCGGAAACGGGCGGACAGCTCCGCCAGCCGCTGGGAAATGCTCCGGCTGGGCTCCAGACTCTGGGAGAGGAACTTCAGGCTGTTGGCCACCGCCCCCAGGGCGTCCCTCTGCCCCTCCAGGTTGTTGATGGACTTGAGCATGTTGGCCACCGCCGCCTGCATCTCGTCGGAGGGATTATCCGCCAGCAGGTCCCGCAGGTAGTCGAACATCTCCCCCTTGAAGGTGGTGGCGGAGGTTTCCTGGCTGAGCATCTCGGAGGCAATGTCCTCCGGCTTGATCAGCAGGGAGTGGAACATCTGCTCAATCTCCTTGGTGATGGCGGTGTTCTTGATGGGGAGCAGCTGCACAATCTCCTGGAGAACATAGATATTCTTGAGGAAATTCACCGCCGAGGCAGGGTCCTTGAGGAGGCTCGCCATGGCGTTGGAGGAATTTTCCTTCTGAATCATGCCGTTGTTCTGCTTGAGGATTTCCTCCTCCGTGGCGGGGCGGACCACCGTTGGAACGTCCTGGAGGTTAAAGGGCGCGGAGGGGTCGGACACCTGTCTGGCCACAGGCATCTGGTTGTTTTTATTGTTGTTGATAAACGGGGTTGTAATTTTTAAAAGGTCAGCCATGGTTTATCACCTTGCAGCATCGAATTTTTTCTGTAGGGCGTCTTTGGCGAAATTTTTTCCGAAAAAAGTTTTTAGCGCTTTTTCACAGAGTTTTTTGTAAATCCTTATGAAAAATATATAAAACAGGCTTCTTCCACCCCTCTTTTTTGAAAGGCTAAAATATTTGGCGGAGAAAAAAACTTTTTTTCTCTCCAAATTAATGTTTTATTTTGAATTTTTCATTTATAGATTTTTAATTTATAACATATATTGCGGACGTAATCATTTTAGAGCGAAAATTACACGCAAAAATACCCTTCATAAATATATATCGTTATTTTTTTTTAAAAATAAAGGTTGAAAGTTGAGATTTACAAAAAAGTGTCGATAAGTTATAATAGGGTAAGGAATCTTAAATTTTAGAAACAGTAGGTGAAATGCTATGAGTACGATCGATCCCAACATGGAACTGATGGCAGGTTTTATCGAAGAAAACACCCTCCTTCTGGATACATTGGACGAGATCATGATCGAATCCGAAAAATCCAAAAACATCAGCGAAAAAAATATCAGCGAAATCTTCCGCATCATGCACACCATCAAAGGCAACTCCGGCATGATGGGGTTTGAGACCCTGGCGAATATGGCCCATGCGGTGGAGGATGTCTTCTTCATCTTCCGCGAGGATCCCTCCAAGCTGAGCATTGTCCAGGACAGCATCTTTGATTTGCTGTTCCAGGCGTCCGACTTTATCAAAAACGAGATGGATGTCCTTCAGGGCGGCAGCGCGGAGCATCAGGACCCCCAGCCCCTTATCCGGCAGATTGAGGAGCAGGTGGCCCGTATGAACGGAACCGCCGCCAGCGCCCCAGCCGCTGCCCCGGCAGCCTCCGCGTCCACCCCGGCAGCGGCTCCCGTTGCGTCAGGCGTCGATTCCCAGGCCGACCCCACTCATAGCGTTGATGGATATTACCATGTTCAGGTTTTCTTTGAAGAGGAGAGCCGCATGGAAAACCTTCGCGCCTTTATGCTCCTCAGCCAGCTGAAAGACTGGTGCGACGCGCTGGAGTCCATTCCCAACGCCCCGGAAACCGATTCCAGCCTCTCCGCCCAGATCAGCAGCAACGGCTTCTTCATCCGCTTTAAGAGCTCCGCCAGCGTGGAGGACGTGATGGAGGTCATCCGCAACACCGTAGAGGTCAAGACGGCGGAACTGATCAACGAGGCCGCCTATGTGGCAGCGGGCGGCGCTCCCCTTCCCAAATCGGAGCCTGAACCCGCCCCCGTTCAGGAGGCGCCCCCCGCTGCCCAGGCCCGGCCTGAGCCCGCGGCTCCCGCTCCGGCGGCACCTGCCCCTGTCTCCTCTGCTCCGGCTGCTCCGGCGGCAGCCGCACCCAAGGCGGTCAAGCAGAACCTCATCAGCGTCAACCAGATTAAACTGGACCACCTGATGGACCTGATGGGCGAAATCGTCACGGCGGAATCCATCGTCGCCAGCAACCCGGACCTGAAGGGACTGACGCTGGACAACTTTAACAAGTCCATGCGGGAGCTGCGCAAGCTCACCGATGAGCTTCAGGATGTGGTCATGTCCATCCGGATGGTTCCCCTGTCCGGAACCTTCCAGAAGATGAACCGCATCATCCGGGATATGTGCAAAAAGCTGGATAAGGATGTGGAGCTGGAGACCTTCGGCGGCGACACCGAGGTGGATAAGACCATCAACGACTCCCTGGCCGACCCCTTCATGCACATGATCCGCAACTCGGTGGACCACGCCATCGAAACCCCGGAGGAGCGCCAGGCGCTGGGCAAGCCCGTTACCGGCAAGGTGACGCTTTCCGCACAGAATATCGGCGGCGAAATTGTCATCACCATCGCGGACGACGGCTGCGGCCTGGATACCAGCAAGCTGATGGCAAAGGCCAAAAGCCAGGGACTGCTGACCAAGCCGGAATCGGAGTACACCGAGAAGGAAATCTTCAACTTTATCATGATGGCGGGCTTCTCCACCAACACCCAGGTGACAGAATTCTCCGGGCGCGGCGTTGGCATGGACGTTGTCCGCAAGAATATTGAAAAGGTGGGCGGAACCATCACCATCGACAGCAAGAAGAACGTGGGAACCACCTTTACCATCAAGATTCCTCTGACACTGGCGATTATCGACGGCATGGAGATTTCGGTGGGTAAGACCATCTTCACCCTGCCCATCAACTCCATTGAACGTTCCATCAAGATTACCAGCGAGGACCAGCTCATCCACAACACTGACGGCACCGAGATGATTATGCTGTACGGCCAGTGCTATCCGCTGATCCGCCTCCACGAGCTCTACGGAATTGACACCCCTGTCACCGATATCTACGACGGCATCGTGATTCTGATCGAGTACGGAGAAAAGGAGTGCTGCATCTTTGCAGACGAGCTGATTGGGGAACAGCAGGTTGTCGTCAAGCCCTTCCCCCAGTTCCTGAGCAAATACGATATCAAGGGCTACGGTCTTTCCGGCTGCACCATACTGGGCGACGGCAACATCAGCCTGATTATGGACGCCAACAGCCTGTTACATCTTAACGAAAGGTAGTGAAACCCCATGAGTGATATTCCAAGCGTCAGCGCGACGGTTGAGGATAATATAAGCAATCGTTACCTCACCTTTACCCTGGGACAGACCATTTACGGCCTGGAGCTGTTCCGGGTGGTGGACATTCTGACCATTCCGGCCATTACGCCGGTTCCGGGAATCCCCTCCTACATAAAGGGTGTGACCAACCTGCGGGGCAAAATCGTGCCGGTCATTGATGTGCGCACCAAATTCAATCAGCCGGAAATCGAATACAACGATAAAACCTGTATCATTGTTGTTGTCATCCATGATATGCAGGTGGGCCTCATTGTGGACACTGTCTCCGACGTGGTCACCATTCAGAGCAATGAGTTCACCAATCCCCCTGAATTCGGCGGAAACGAATCCAACAAATACCTTTCCACCATCGCCCACACCGACGGTCACATTGTCCTCAATATCGACTGCGAAAAATTCTTCGCCAATGATCTGGATATGTTTTCCATCGGCGGCATGTAATATGTAACGGCCATTTGATTTCTTCTGCCTTCCATACCGGTCCTTCCGCCTTTGCCGGGGGACCGGTATGGGGCAGTTGTTGCCGCCTGTTACAGGCCGCAGCTTTTGCATCGGTTTTAAACTTTCTGGTGTCCCGGAAGCGTTCCCTTTCCCTATGGCTTGGGGAGGAAGGTGCCACGGTATCAGATGTAAAGGAGAGTCAGCACATGGCATTAGGCAATAACGCAAGCGGGCTTATCCGCATTACCCAAAAGGAATTCCAGGACCTTTACACCTATGTAAAGACCCATTACGGCGTAAACCTGGAGAATAAGCAGACCCTGATTGAAGGGCGTATGACCAACTATCTGCGCGACAAAGGGATAACCAGCTTTAACCAGTATCTGGACGTTCTGCGCAGAGACCGTTCGGGGGAAGAGGCGACCAACCTGATCAACCGCCTCACCACCAACTATTCCTACTTTATGCGGGAGCCGGAGCATTATGATTTTCTGAAAAAGATCATTCTTCCCCAGTTGGTGCAGACCCATTCCCATGACCACGACCTGCGCATCTGGAGCGCGGGCTGCTCCGCAGGGCAGGAGGCGTACACTACCGCGATGGTGATTGATGAGTTCTTCGGCCCCCAGAAGGCCCAGTGGGACGCCACCATCCTGGCGACGGATATTTCCCAGAATGTGCTGGACAAAGCGACCCAGGGCATCTACGAGGGGGAAAACCTGAAGGATATCCCCCCGGCCTGGAAGTCCAAATACTTTACCAAAACAGGTCCGGACCTGTACCAGGTCAACAGCAAGATACGCAGCCAGGTAATCTTCCGGACACTGAACCTGATGGAGCCCTTCAGCTTCCGGAAGCCCATGGACCTTATTTTCTGCCGCAATGTCATGATTTACTTTGACGCGCCCACCAAGAACCGTTTGGTGGAAAAGTACTACGACTGCCTGGCAGACGGCGGATATTTGCTTATCGGCCACTCGGAGACCATTGACCGCAGCGCTTCCAGATTCCGCTATGTCAAGCCTGCGATTTATCAAAGGGGAGGCAAATAGAGATGCCGCTTTCCAAAATCAGGGTTTTAATTGTAGATGATTCCATTACTTTCCGCCGTGCCCTGGAGCTGGGGCTGTCCCAGGACATGAATATTGAGATTATCGGCACTGCCATGGACGCTATGGATGCCATGGAGAAGATAAAGCAGCTCAAACCGGATGTTGTCACCTTGGACGTGGAGATGCCCAAAATGAACGGCATTGAGTTCCTGAAAAAGCTGATGCCTCAATATCCCCTGCCGGTGGTGGTGGTCAGCTCCCTGCCCATCAACGCGCTGGATGCCCTTTCGGCGGGCGCGGTGGACTTTGTCCGCAAGCCGGTGGTCAAGGGCGCTTTTGACATGAACAACTTCATCGGCGACCTGACAGTCAAGGTGAAGATTGCCTCCAAAGCCCACATCTCCAAACCCCGCCCTTCCTCCACGCCGATTCGTCCCATCACCCCTCTGGGGGGGACGATGAACTTCAACAATACCCTTTCGGCCCGGAACACCATTGTCGCCATTGGTGCGTCCACAGGAGGGACTGAGGCCATCCTGGAAGTAGTGCAGAATCTTCCCGCAACCACCCCCGGTATTATTATCGTACAGCACATGCCCCCTGTTTTCACCAATATGTACGCCCAGCGCCTGGACCGCATCTGCAAAATGCATGTCAAGGAGGCGGAAAACGGGGACCGGGTGGAACAGGGAAAGATTATCATCGCGGCCGGAGAATACCATCTGCGGCTGCTCAAGGACATGAACGGATACTTCATCCGCAGCGAGCCCGGTCCCAAGGTCAGCGGTCACTGTCCTTCGGTGGATGTGATGTTTGACTCGGTGGCTACAACCGCCGGAAGAAACGCGGTGGGCGTTATCCTCACTGGTATGGGCGCGGATGGGGCCAAGGGGATTACCAAGCTGCACAGCACAGGAGCGTACACCATCGGGCAGGATAAAGACAGTTGTATTGTATATGGCATGCCCATGGAGGCCTTTAAGCTGGGCGGAATCTCCAAGCAGCTTCCGCTCAACCAGATTGGCGGAGAAATCATCCGGTATTTGAACACGAAAATATGAGCAGCATTATGGGGATGAAAGATATTCTTTCGTCCCCATTTGTTTTCCAGCGCAAAAAGCCCACAGCATGACCTTTCCATGCTGTGGGCTTTTGTCACAGGCGCTTTTCACCAGTCCCATTTTCCCTTGTTGGCGGAGACAATGTGCATCACTCCGTCTCCAGGAGAAAAATGTACTGTACGCCCATAATTTTTTCCTGTATCCTCTGCTATGATTGGGATTCTTTCCTTTGCCAGCGCGCTTTTGACCGCCTCAACGTTCCTGGCCCCGATATTTGCCAGGGAGCCGTTGCCAATGGCGGAGAACATTTGCGCCCCTCCGGCAATTTTCGCCTTCATACGTATCCTAAGTGCCCCGGCCGCTTCCATCTTGCGCAGCAGCATGGGGATCGCTGTGTCGGCAAAACGCATGGGGTTGATATTGCCCTGTGGGTTCAAGGTGCTGGAGGGAAGCATGATGTGTGACAATCCCCCCACCTTTGTTACCGGGTCAACGATACAGATGCCAATACAGGAGCCTAATGCGTAAGTAACCAGAACGTCAGAACCTTTACCGATATTCAAATCAGAAATACCGACAACAATATTGCTCATATTTCTATCCCCAGATTCGTCATGATCTTTCCAAGAGAATTGACATCCGGAATCATCAGAATATGGCTGGTGAGGTTTTCCTCCATACTGTGGAATTCATCCTCAATGTAGATAATCTGGTCACTGATATTTGCATAATGAATAGCAGGGACACTCAGGATAGCACCAACCATGTCGATGCAGATGTCTGGAACTGTAATGTTAATCGCCAAGCCTGTCATAGAGGAGATTGCGTTGACATAGGAGGCTGCCATGATATTGGCAATCTCCTTGATGGCGGAAAGGCCCATTTCGTTGATTTCCGAAAAGTCCTGCAGGCTCTCACCTAAAAGCGCGTTCAAAACCAGATGGGTAAAATCCTTTTGGAGGAGGAACATCAGCATTCCCTCCACATCCCCGCTCAGGGAGAGCATCAGGCCAACACACATCATTTCAGGGCCGCCAAGCTGTTCCGCAACCTGCCCGTAGTCTAAAACGCTTATCTTAGGTACGGAGATATCCACCGTCTTCGCAAGCATACTGGAGAGGGAGGTCGCGGCATTTCCGGAGCCGATATTGCCCAATTCACGCAGGACATCCATATGGATGTCGTTTAAATCGCTGTAATCTTTAATGCCCATCTTCTTACCTCTTACTTCTTACTTCAAACTCATCCTCAATATTACCGCAGATTGTTCACGATTTCCTCAAGCTGGTCAGCCGTCTGGACCATCTTGGCGTTCATCTGATACGCCCTTTGGGTGACAATCATCCCCACCATCTGGTCAGCCAGGTGAACGTTGGAGGTCTCTACCGCCATCTGCAGCACCGTGTAGGGACTTTTATTCTGCCCATCCTCGCCGCGCTTGTTAACGTTGCCCGCATAGATATAGGGCTCGCCGGAAATCGCTGTCTGCACAAAGCTGCTCTGGGTGGTCTGCTCCAGTCCATATGGATTGGAAAAAAGATAAACTCCCAGCTTATCCACTATGTTGTCGGTGGCAAACAGATTGGTCTCCTTGTCCCGGTCCAGCTTAATGCGCTGTCCCTTGCTGTCCAGCATGTACCCTCCGTCGGAGGCCACAAGATAACCGTCGTTGCCCTCCATGCCGATCCTCAAGGAACCGTTGCGGGTATACTCCACCCGGCCGTTGCGCTCCACCGCGAAAAATCCCTCGCCCATGATGGCAAAATCCAGCGGACTGTTGGTCTGGCGGGGAGACCCCTGTTCCATCGACAGATTCAAGTTGCGTATCCGCATTCCGTGGCCGGTAGGGTGCTTATCTTCCGCGTTGGTGTCCATCTCGGTGTACAGGAGGTCTTCAAAGACGCTGCTGGACTCCTTAAAGCCGTTGGTATTGACATTGGCCATATTGTGCGCCAGAACATCCAGGTCCTGCTGGTAGCCAATCAGACCGGATACGCCGTTATGAAACGCAATATTCATAATCCTTCATCATCCTTTCTCCTGTTTGCGTGCCCTCCGGAGGTCTCCGGAAGCCGCTTACAGGGATGCTATTGAAGTAGATGCCTTCTGGTTCATCTGATCCACAATCTTCAGCGCCTGGCTGCACGCCTGGAACGCCCTCTGTGCCTGCATCGCCAGGGTGTACTCCTGGTTGACGTTAATGTTGTTCCGCTCCAAGACCCCCTGCTCAATCTGGAAGCCCGTCGCGGGGGGATTGTCGGCTTCGTTGGCGATTGTGTACAAGCCGTTGCTGGTCTTGTCAAGCTCGGCGTCCTCGCTGGGCTCTGTGATCTGGAGGATGCCCACCTGGGTGCCGTCAGAGTTAAAGACCTTTCCCTCTCCGTCCACAACAAAGTTGGAGCCGTCCACCTGGATGGGTCCCTCTTGTCCCAGCACCTTCCCCACGCCGGGGAGAATCAGATATCCCTCCTCGTCCAGGGCAAAGCTGCCGTACCGGGTGAGAAGAATGGGGCCGGAGCCGCCCTCCACCTGGGGGCCGCCGTTGTCCTCCTCCGCTGGGATATCGGACTGGATATTAAAAAACCCCTCGCCGTTGATGGCCATATCCATGGGGAAGCCGGTCTCCACCAGGGAGTTGGTATCGAAAATAGTTGGAACATCTCGAACCAGCTGAATGGGAGAATCCAATCCAATGCGCTGGGTATTGCCCTTTTCGATTCGAGTCATCAGCTCAAAGTCAAAGGTCTCAGTGACCACCCGTTCCGCCCGGAAACCCGGCGTTTTGGCGTTGGAGATGTTGTTGGTCAGCACATTCAAGGTCCGCTGCTGGTTGAGAATGCCAGAGGCCGCAGTATAAAAGCCTGAAAGCATAGGGAATCAGTCTCCTTTCATATAGTGTTCCATGACAGTGCGCAGCTTCAGGATGGCCCTGGAGCTGATCTGGGAAACCCGCTGATCGGAAATTCCCATAATCTTTGCAATGCTGGAAAGCTTCATATGTTCATAGTAGTAAAGAGTAACCACCAGCCGTTCCCGCTCCGAGAGGGACTGGATAGCTTCCCGCAGGACGTGGAGCATCTCCTTTTTGGCCAGCTCCCCCTCCGGAGAGCTGGACTGACCGGAGAAAATATCCGTTTGGTTATCGGAGGAGAGCATATTCTCCAGCACACCCTCAAAGGAGAAGATCAGGGAATTGGCCGCCTCCGCGCTGTTCTTCTGGTAGGTCTCCAGGGACATTCCCAGGCGGTCGGCAATTTCCTGGTCAGTGGGTTCGCGGAAGAGCTCTCCGCAGAGCTGGTCATGGGCTTCCATGATGTTTTTGGCGTTGACCCGCACCCGCCGCGGAAACCAGTCCTGCTTGCGCACAAAGTCAATGACCGCCCCCTGTACCCGCTTGTAGGCGTAGGCCTTGAAGCTTGCGCCCTTGGCCGGGTCATACTTTTCAATGCAGTCGATGATAGCCAGTATCCCCTCGTTGACGATATCCTCCACCTGGGCGTAGTTGGAGGAAAGAGTATAGGTCTGGGCCGCAACCATCTGGGCAATGTAGCTGTAATGGAGCACCAGTTGGTTGCGCAGGTGGATATCTCCGGTGCGCTTGTATTCCATCATGAGCTCCTGAAGCTCTTCCGGGGAATGCTCCTGCTTTTTAGGTGCAGCGTCCTCCGTTATCAAGCGGATTCCTCCTTTCATTCCAGGTTTCCCAGGGCTCCCCACGGCACGCCGCGGGAGGACCCCAGGGGAGTCAGGGGGCTGGGGGATAAAGGGTCTGGGAGCGGTACAATTTCACATCTATCAGTCAATGGCGATGGCGCCAAGGGCCTGTATCTGGGTATTGCCGTCCACCTCGTTGAAGGAGAGAACGACGGTATCGGGATAGAACTGGTCCACCAGCTTTTTAAAGTAAACCCGCACAATGGGGG
This sequence comes from Oscillospiraceae bacterium, assembly GCA_022800935.1. Lineage (GTDB taxonomy): Bacteria > Bacillota > Clostridia > Oscillospirales > Ruminococcaceae > UBA1405. The sequence goes on along the minus strand of JAAWRH010000007.1, from coordinate 83,407 downwards.
AGGTCAGCACAATCGGATTCTGTACCAGGTCCTTGATTTTGGAAAGCTCCTGGTTGGCGGAGGCGATGATCCTCTGTATGGTCTTGGTATCCAGCGCCAGATAGGAACCGCTCTCGGTGCGCTTGACCGCGCCCATGATTAGGTTTTCCACGTTGGCGTCCAGGGTGATGACCTTAATCTGCCCGGCCTCCGCAAAGCGGCGGGAGATGGTGCGCTTAAGGGCTTGCCGGACATACTCGGTGAGCATGTCGATGTCCTTGATGGTAGGAGCGTAATCCGCCATGGTCTCCAGGATGGTCTCCAGGTCCCGCACCGGCACGTTTTCCCGCAGAAGGTTGCACAGCACCTTTTGCAGGTCCCCCACCGAAACCAGGTTGGGGATGGTGTCGTTGACCATCGCCTCGTTGGTCTTGCGCAGGTTGGCAATCATGTTGTTGACCTCCTGGCGGTTGAGCAGCTCGTAGGCATACCGCCGGATAATCTCGGAAAGGTGGGTAATGATGACCGAAACAGGGTCTATCAGGGTGTAGCCGGACATTTCCGCCTTGATTTTCTTGTCCTCGCTGATCCACTTGGCGGGAATGCCGAAGGCGGGATCCACCGTCTCAATGCCGTCGATGACGTCCTCCGATTCCGAAGGGGCCAAGGCCAAAAAGTGGTCCACCAGGATATCCCCCCTGGCGACCTCCTCCCCCTTCAGCCGTATCGCGTACTGGTTGGGGTTGAGCTGGCCGCTGTCGGTGAGCTTGACGGTGGGAACCACCATGCCCATTTCTATGGCAAACTGCTTTCGGAACATGACCACGCGGTCCAAAAAGCTTCCGCCGTTGCCCGCGTCCACAAGGGGCAGCAGGCTGTAGCCGAACTGCATTTCCACCTGTTCAATGTTCAGAAGGCCGTACACGTTGTCGATATTTCGGTAAAACTCCGCTTCACTGGTGAGCTCGGTGCTGGGGGTGAGCTGGGGGGTCTCCTCGGCGGCCACTCTGGGCATTACCCTGCGGGAGAGCAGCAGTCCCATGGAGAACAGGAACACCGAAACGGTGAGCACCTGGACCACCGGGAATCCCGGCAGCAGGCTCAGGCAGGCCATGGCTCCGGACGCCAGCATCAGAACGCGGGGCTGGGAGAGGAACTGCTTGGTCACATCGTCGTTGAGGCTGAAGTCGGAGGAGGAATGGGTAACAATCATACCGGTTGCCACCGAGATAATCAGGGAGGGAATCTGGGACATCAGTCCGTCGCCCACAGTGGAGATAGCGTAAATTTGCAGGAGTTCCGTCATGGACCCCTCTCCGTTGATCATACCCACCAGGAAGCCCCCGATGAGGTTGACAAAGGTGGTTATGATGGAGAGGATGGAGTCGCCCTTTACAAACTTGGTAGCACCGTCCATGGAGCCGAAGAAGTCGGAGCTTCTCTGAATATCCAGGCGGCGTTTCCGGGCCTGTTCCTCGTCGATGACGCCGGAGTTGAGGTCTGCGTCAATGGCCATCTGTTTACCGGGCATAGCGTCCAAGGTGAAGCGGGCAGAAACCTCAGCCACACGTTCGGAACCCTTGGTGATGACGATAAACTGTACCAAAACCAAAATGAGGAAGATGATAAAGCCGACGATTACATTTCCCTGTACCACAAATTCACCGAAAGTCTTGATAACCGCGCCGGCGTCGCCGTGGTTGGTGAGAATTTTACGGGTAGAGGATACGTTTAATGCAATACGGAACAGAGTCGTCATCAAAAGCAGGGATGGAAAGATGGAAAATTCCAGGGGTTCCTTGATGTTCAGCGTGGTGAGAAGGATGACGAAAGACAGCGCCAGGTTGATGATAAACATCAGGTCCAGCACAAAGGTAGGCAGCGGAATGATAAGCAGGAAGATAATCGCTACCACCAGGGCTGAAACCGCATTGTTAAATAGCTTCAAAACTCAAACCAGCCTCCTTCTCCTTTCCTTTTCCTTCAGATTATAGACATATGCCAGAACCTCCGCCACGGGTTTGAAAAACTCCTGGGGAATCTCCTGGTCAAGGTCCACCGCCGCGTACAATCCCCTTGCCAGGGGCTTGTTTTCCACGATGGTAATCTGGTTTTGTTCCGCAATTTCCACAATCTTCCGGGCCAGAAAATCCGCTCCCTTGGCAATGACCACCGGAGCGCTGTTGACGCCGGATTCATATTTAACCGCTACAGCAAAGTGGGTGGGGTTACGGATAACCACGTCGGCGCTTGGCACACTCTGCATCATGCGCTGCCGTGCCATTTGCTGCTGGCGTTCCTTGATTTTTCCTTTAATCTGGGGATCGCCTTCTGTTTCCTTGTATTCGTCCTTGATGTCCTGCTTGCTCATCCGCAGATTCTTTTCGTATTCCCACCACTGGTAGCCGTAATCGGCCACAGCTAGGAACACAAAGATAATTGCGGCATTCTGAACAATGTTGATGACAATATTCCCCGTAGAGGCCATCACCTGCTTTACCGACATATCCATCATACGGGGAAATAGGGGAAGCTCCTCCGAGAGGACGTTGTAAATCACTATGCCCAGCACCACAATTTTTAAGATAGACTTCAAAAGCTCTACCACACCGCGCATGGAAAACATCTTTTTGAACCCCTGTAAGGGGCTGAGGCGGCTGAACTTAGGCGCCATCAGCTTTGGCGTAACCAAAAAACGGGTTTGTATGCCGGAAAAGATGATGCCTGTCGCCGAGCTTATCACCAGCAGCGGCAGGGCTGTGATGGCAAAAATCAGCGCGGCGTTCCAGAAGTTCACCCGGATGTTGGAGGGGGACACCTCGTCCACCACCGCGGCGACGGTAAAGAAGTCGGTCACACATTTTTCCAGCGTCCCCATAATGTAGGGGGCCAAAAACTTAAAGGAGTAGAAGACAATCAGCAGGGAGAAAACGGTGACGACCTCCTGGCTCTGGAAGATATTTCCTTTCTTTCGTTCGTCCTGTTTTCGTTTAGGTGTTGCTTTTTCGGTTTTCTCACCGGCCATTCTCATCCCCCCTTGTTTTCAGAAGATATTTGCTGGGCCGGGGTTCCCGGCCATGTCAGGCGGAAAGAACTGTGAGCGCCTGCTGAATGGTACGCATCATGGCATCCATATACTTATTGAGCAGATCGGTGATGGGCTTGGTAAACACCAGAAGCATAAACAGCCCCAGCAGTACCTTTGTCTGAATGTTGATGACAAAGACATGAATCTGCGGTATCAGCTTCATCAGGATGCCCATGGATATCTCCACCACAAATTCCGCGGCAATAAACGGCAGCGCCAGATGAATTACAATCTGGAAGGCGGAGAAAAACGCCTCCATCAGGAACGGGGAAATCATCTGCCATTGAATCGCGCCCCCCGCCGGAATCAGTTCAAAGGAGGAGGCGAAGATACGTATCAGCAGAAGGTGGCTGTCCGTAGCAAAAAAGTAGAGGATAAACATCACATTGAACAGGTTCCCGGACATGGAGGCCTGGATGTTGGTGCCTGGGTCAAATACCCTGGCCATGGACATACCGAACTGCATATCCATCATATCCCCCACAAAGAAGAGAAGATAGTAAAAGAAGAGAAATATCAGCCCGCACGCCGCCCCTATCAGCAGCTCCACCACCATGGAAACCACCACCTGTACAGTGGGGCCATTAACTGCGGCGGAAACATAGCTCACGTTTGGGGAAAGCATAACGGTCAGGCAGAGGATCAATCCTACCCGCACTTGGGCGGGCACATTGCGCCGGTTGAATACCGGGTTAAAGGCAAAGACACCGGTCATCCTGCAAAAAACCAGGATATAGACAGTCAGATTACTTATCTCCAACATAGCGTCCGCCCTTTACAGCGCAGCGATGAGCTGAAATAGATAGTCGAAAAAGTCCCTCATCAGGGACATCATCCAGGAGCCCATGGCCAGCAGCATGAGCGCAATCACCAGTACCTTCGGCACAAAGGTGAGGGTTTGCTCATGAATCTGGGTAGCCGCCTGGAAGATGGCGATGACCAGGCCAATGATGATGCTGACAATCAGAAGCGGCCCCGCCAGCTTTAAAGCAAGGAGCAACGCCTCCCGGAATACGCTTAATACGCCGTCTTGGGACATCCGTGGTTCATCCTTTCTTTCCTGCGGTTCCCGTCAGCACTGGCTGACTGGCGGCCGCGCTTCCTTGCCTTTTAGGCTAATTAAACCCGGAAACCAGGGTGCTGAACAGCCGCTCCCAGCCGTCCACCAGGACAAAGGTCATAATCTTAAAGGGCAGGGATATCATGGAAGGAGGCAGCATCATCATACCCATGGACATCAGGGTACTGGACACCACAATGTCGATGATGAGGAACGGCAGGAAGATATAAAACCCGATAAAAAACGCCTTTTTCAGCTCGCTTGTGATAAAGGCGGGCATTATCACCTTCATGTCCAGCGCCACCAGCGCCTCCAGGCTCTCCCCCTGGCTCTGGTCCAGCTCCTCCCCGGAGATGGAGAGGAACAGGTTCAGGTCCTCGGTTTTAATCTGCTTGACCATAAACTCCTTGATGGGGACACTGGCAAGCTCCAGCGCCTCTCGCCCGTCCACCTGCCCCTGCCGGTACGGCTCGTAAGCCTCGGTATTCACCCGTTCCAGGGTGGGGGTCATGATAAACAGCGTAAGCACCAGGGCGATGCCCACCAGCACCTGGTTGGGCGGGGACTGCTGGGTGCCCAGGGCGTTGCGCAGGAAGGAAAGGACAATGATAATCCTGGTAAAGCTGGTCATCATCACCAGCAGAGAGGGGAGCAACGCCAGTATGGCGAACAGCAGCAGGACGTCCAATATCCCGCTTCCCTCCTCGGCCACGCCACTGCCCAGATCTACCGAAAAGGTGGCGGCGTGGACCGTCAAGGTTCCGCACACCGCCAGAAGAAGCGCGACTGCGGCAAAGGAGATAAAAAAACGCGCCGTCTCCTTTTTCAGCTTCCGGCGGGAAGCCAGGGCGGATTCAGTCTTTTCCATCGCGTTCCTCCTTTTGGGCGGGGGATTCCCCCCGTCCGGTAAAACCGGTGTATCTTTTCTTAATCTCCTCTAGGGTGTCGGCAAAGCTGACCCGCTGGGGATATCCTGCGGACGGTTCCTCCGTTGGTTGGGGAAACAGCTCCGGATCCAGCTCGCACAGCAGCCGGATGCTCTGGGGGGTGCTGCCCAAAAGGAGCACCTTCCCTCCAGCCCGCGCAATCAGCAGAAACCGGTCCTGGCCCACTGCGGTGCGCTCCAGTATTTCCAGCCCTGCCAGCCCTGCCAGCCCTGTCCCGCCGGTTCTCCGGCTGTTCCGGGACATGCCGCCATACCTGGTACCGGCCAGCCGCGCCGCCCAGTAGGCGGCAGCCAGGATGGCCGCAAAACCCAAAAGGAGCCCCAGGACGGAGGCTATCGCCCCTAACGTTCCCGTCAGCTCCAGTGCGGTACCGGCGTACAGCCCGCCGGGAGCGGCGGACGGAAGAAAAAACCAAAGCTTATCCAATGATCTTTTCCACCGTCTGCAAAATGCGGTCCTGCTTGAAGGGCTTTACAATAAAGTCCTTGGCGCCCAGCTTGATGGCCTCCACCACCATGCCCTCCTGGCCCATGGCGGAGCACATCACCACGCGGGCCTCCGGGTCGGCGGTTTTGATAGCCTGGAGCGCCTGAATTCCGTCCATGTTGGGCATTGTGATGTCCATGATTACCAGGTCGGGGTGCTCCTTCTGGTAGGTTTCTACGGCGATCTGCCCGTCAGAGGCTTCAATAATGTTGTCATACCCCGCCTTGGTCAGGGCATTTTTAATGGTCATCCTCATGAACGCAGCGTCATCCACCAGCATGATTTTCTTACTCATTGAAATTCTCCTTCATTTCCGTGTAGTGTTGTTGAATAACAGAATGTGGAAATCTATCTAATCCGGCATTAGGGAGTACCCTGCGCCGGGCCAACGGCGGTTTCCCGCCGTCAGTTTTGTCACTCTGGGGGGGCTGGGGCTTACAAGTCCCCGTCAAAGCATTTCAAGCGGTGTGGGACGTCACTTGCTGTGCTCCAGGGTGTCCATAAGGTCCTTCGTACCCACAATCTCGGTAATGCGTACGCCAAAGTTGTCCGCAACCACCACTACGTCGCCGCGGGCAATCAGCTGGCCGTTGACGATAATATCCACCGGCGCGCCTGCCTGCTTCTCCAGCTCGATGACCGTGCCCTGGGAGAAGTCCATGATCTCCCGTATCTTCTTTTTGGTCTTGCCGATTTCCACGGCCACATTCAGGGGGACGTTCATCATCAGATCCAGGTTGCCGCTGGGCGGCGGGGCCGCGGGCGGCTGAGGGCCTGCGAAGCTGGGGAACTTGGGCATCTGAACCGGGACCTGCTGGTCCTGCCGGATGATATTGCTGCTGGTCTGCCGTTCCTGCTCCTGGGGTGGGTACCCATAGGGCGGGTAACCGTAGGGGGGATAGCCCTGCTGCTGGGGATAGCCGTATGGCGGGTAGCCATAGGGCGGGTACCCCTGCTGCTGTCCCCAGTCCTGGCCTCCCATGGGAGGCATACCGGGCTGCTGCCCCATTGGCTGCTGGGGCTGTTGGGGATATCCTTGGGGCGCCTGCGCGGACTGTTGAGGCGGCATTTGCTGGGGCTGCTGCGGATACCCCTGGGACGCTTGCGGCGGTGTTTGGGGCTGCTGTGGATACCCCTGAGGTGCCTGGGGCGCCTGCTGGGACTGCGCCGGTGCAGCTGGCTGGGGCGCAGGGGCCGGGGCGGGTTCCGGTTCGTCCTCCGGGAAAAGCTGTCCCACCATCTCCTTTGCCAGCTCACAGGTCAGGATACTGGCAAAGTCGGTCTTCATCACGCCGGTGATGTCAATTTCAAAGCCGATGGAGACGACATCTTTGTCACCGTCCACACCAAGGGCTTTTTCAAAGGTATTTTCCACCGGGTCCATCACCGTGGCGGTGGGGGTGGAGATGTTGATGGTCTTGCCCAGGAAGGTGGAAAGGGCTGTCGCGGAGGCGCCCATCATCTGGTTCATGACCTCACAGGCCGCGCTCATGCTCATCTCGTCAAAGACGAAGTCGTCGGAGGGCGGGTCCTCGTTGCCCATCAGCAGGTTCAGAATCACCTGCATATCCGACTGGCGGAAAATCATGACGTTGCTGCCGGAAATCCCTTCCACATATTCGATTTTTACAAGAATCGCAGGTTCCAGGTCCGTGTAGTTTACGGCCTCGAACTTCTGAATCTCCACCTTGGGGGTCGTAATAATCACCTGCTTGTCAAGCAGGGTCGAAATTGCAGTAGCTGCGGAGCCCATGCTGATATTAAGTACCTCGCCTATCGCATCGATCTCCTCGTTGGTCAATAAATTTTCTGCCATTAAGACCTCTCCCTCGATTCGCTAATCAGCTCGTTGAGCCGAACCGCCTTCTTTGTTTTTGTTTCTCCCATTTTACCAGTATACCACGGCATTCCGTCCACTACAACTGTTATATCGCCCTGGATATTTTTGTTCAGCGGAATTACGTCGTCTACCTGGAGCTGGAGAATATCGCTCAGGGACAAATTGGATTCATCCAATACCGCTTTTACCTCCAGGCTGGTATCCAACAGCTCATTAAAGAGGAACTTGCGGCGGGTGGCTGCGTCGCCCACCTCCCGGCGCTTGGAGGAACGGGAGTATTTGATGTTGAAGTTCCCGATAAGCTCCTCCAGGTTCTCCGCGGGGATACAGATGTTGAGCGTACCGGTCACACCGGCTATCTTCACGTTGAGCATGACGATGACCACAATCTCCTCCGCGCCCAGGGCCTGGAGCAGGCGGGCGTTGGTCTCGATGCTGGTCAGGGAAAAGACCACGTCAACATAGGAGCACCATGCGTTCTGGAGCCGGGAAAGAATCTTGGTGAAAACGTTGTCCAGTATCGCCAGCTCAATGTCGGTGTAGTCGCGGGTCAGCATGTAATTGGTGCCCAGACCGCCTAAAAGCCGTTCTATCATATAAAAGCCCAGAGAGGTGCTCATATCCATCAGGAGCATCCCATCGCTGTAGTGCTTGTCGGCCGGTTTCAGGTCGATTTTGCCAATCAGCGCGGAATCAGGCAGCGCGTTGTTGTACTCAAAAAAGCGCTGCTCCTCAATGGAAAGCACCGTCACCTCGCAGAACTGCCGCAGAATACCGGAAAGGAAGGAGGAAAGCATGCGGGAAAAATTTTCATACAGTCCGTCCAGGGTTCTCAGTTGTTCCTTGGTAAACTTTTTAGGGGACTTGAAATCGTACTTGCGTATTTTGGGTCCCTCATCCTCCTTGGCGGCGGGCGCTCCGGAGGTAAGGGAGTTTAGCAATGCGTCTATTTCAGCTTGGGAAAGCTGTTTATCAGCCATCTTCCGCCTTCACTTCCTCTCTAACATCCTTGTTTGCCGGTCTTCCCGCCCCTTTGCGCGGGGCAGCGGATGTATCGTTATTACCCACCATAAGGGGAAACCACCTGGGCGCCCTCAGGTACCGGCGGCGATTCGGCACTGGAATTGCTTGGTTGGGTCTGGGCAGACGATGGGGAAGGCGGAAGGCTCGCCTGGCCGGAGGCAGGTGGCTGCGCCGTAAAGCCCGTGGAGCCGGAGGAGGCCTGGGGGGGCTGAGAGGACTGGGCCGGTTCCGAGGTCTCCGGCGCAGCGGAGGATGTCTGTGTATCCTCTGTTCCGGGTTCCTCCGGCTGGCTCAAATCCACCGAACCGTCCAGGACAGAGGGAACCAGAATATCCTCCGCGCTGCCGGATTCCGGGTATTGGGTGGGATCAAAGGTGCCCATAAGGATGGAGTCCAGTATCTCCTTATCGGTCAGCTCCGTATCGTTGCCGAGGATAACCATATCCACACGCCGGTTGCGCTGCATCCCCTCCTCGGTGTCGTTATCGGCAATGGGATGATTTTTCCCGTATCCGATGGGGAGCAGCTTTTTGGAATCAAATTTGCTTTGCAGTTCAAAATAGGTGGCCACGTTGGAGGCGCGCTCACCGGAAAGTTTCCAGTCGGAGATGTCCTGATTGTAGCCCTTGGGATCGGCGGTGTGGCCGTTGATGTTCACGGTCATAATCTGTTCCTCCACGCCCTTCAGGCAGCCGCCCAGAAATTGCAGGAGGGGTTCGGCGGAAATCTGTAGGCTGGCGCTGTTGGGCTTAAAAAAGATATTGTCCTTAAAGCGGATGAACACGCAGCCCTCTCCCACCTCGCTTACCTCCACCGACTCGGAAAGCTCCGCCTTTTCCACGTAGCTCTGCAAATAGTCATAGAGGTCGTCAAAGTCCTGGGGGACCATATTTTGCAGCTCCTCCAGGGTAGCGTCGGCGGGGTCATTCCCCTGGGGCGGGATGTCGGTGCGGTTTTCAGGGTAATCCATCCCCTCCTCGCTGCCCACCTGGTTGAGAATCAGGTTGATGGTATCCGGGTCCTTTGAAGTAAAGGCCTTTACCAGAATGGCGAACTTTTCCTCGTTGACGCTGCTCATACTGAACAGCATGATAAAGAAGGTCATCAGCAGCGTGACCATGTCGCCGTATGTATCCATCCAGTTACCGCACTGTTCTTCTTCGGCCTTCTTCTTGGCCATCTCGCCACCTCCTTAGATCAGTCTTGCTGAAGCTGATAGACGGCCGCTGCCGCTTCACAGCCGATTAAAAATAGTATACCTCTAAATTGTGCGTTTGTCCACATGTTTTTGATGATTCACCGGGAAAAGGCGTTATTTTTTGCCCTTTTTCTTTCCGCCTCCGCCTTCGCCGTCCTCACCCATAGTGGCGGCTATCTTGGCGGGGAGCATCTGGATGAGCTTTTCCTCAATAAAGCGGGGGTTGTCCCCCGCCTGGATACCCTGTACGCCCTCGCAGACAATCATCTTGCAGAGCATCTCCTCGTCGTGGCGGACCTTCAGCTTGTTGGACATGGGGGCGAAGATAAGGTTGGCCAAAAAGCTGCCGTACAGGGTTGTAATCAAGGCGACGGACATGGCCGGGGCAATGGCGTCGGCGTTGTCCAGGGATTTCAGCAGGTTGATAAGACCGACCAGGGTACCAATCATACCAAAGGCCGGCGCGTAGGAGGAACCCTTTGCGTAGAAGCCGCGGGCCTGGGCGTGGCGCTCGTCCATGTAGTCCAGCTCGCTTTCCATCATGGCCTTTACCTTTTCGGCGTCAATGCCGTCGATGACCAGGTGGAGGCTGTTGCGGAAAAAGGTGTCCGGTATGGCGTCCACCTTGTCCTGGATGGAGAGGATGCCGTCCACGCGGGCAGGCTTGGCGATTTCCACAATGGTCTGGATATATTCCTTGGCGTCGAACTTGGTGGGCATAAAGGCGACCTTAATATGTTTGGGAATCTGCCCGAAAAAGCTCAGAGGATAGGAGACGAGAAGGGCCGAAACTGTGCCGCCCAAAACAATCATAATACTGCTGGGGTCAAAGAAGTTTTCCAGATTTCCCGGAGTAACTTCAAATTTCTGATCTCCCTTGGGGAATGTGACGATAATCGCCAGAACAATAAACACCACGCCCAGAACAAGTCCCAGCGTTGTCGCCAGGTCAAAGGAAGAACCGGCCCCGCCGGACTTTTCACCTTTCGCCATCTTCTAAACCACCTTTATCAAAGCGACCATAAATGATATCGCGGAATGTCTGGCGATGATACTCTATCGCCTTTTTTACTACCTCTTCCATCGGCTCCCGCACCATGTACATGTTGCCGTTGGTCAGGGAAATCCTCGTGTCCGGCTGCTCGGTAACTGCTTCGATGAGGTCGCAGTTGAGGACAAAGGGATCCCCGTTCATTCGTGTCAATACAATCATATTTCCTTTTATTTCCTCCCTGTCCGCTGAAAATAAACCAATCCATGCAGATGCAGGCATCGCGCACGCTGCCACAAGCAGCCGAAGTGATGTAAATTTATTTTTTAAATAAATTTAAAAAAGATATGATTCTAAATTTATTTTCAAATAAATTTAAGAAAACGATATGTTCGGCTGTTTGTGGCAGCGGCTATGGAAAAGCGTTGGAGACGTTGGGGATGTGGGGTTCCGGCGACGGCTGCCGCGAAGCTTGTTCCCGCCGTTTTAAAAATTCCCCCTCCGTCCGCCGCCCATAGCCGCCGCGCTTTATCGCATTACAGGGTTATGAGTCAGGGATTACCGTTTCAGGTTGATGAGCTCCTCCAGGAGGGTATCAGAGACAGTTATCATACGGGCGTTGGCCTGGTAGCCGCGCTGGGTGGTGATAACATCTGCGAACTCCTGGCCCAGGTCCACGTTGGACATCTCCAGGGTACTGGAGGCCAGCGCGCCGCTGCCGCCCGTGCCTGGCTCCACTATCTTGATGTTGCCGGTGTTGCCGGTGTTGGCAAAGTAGGTGCTTCCCACCTGCTCCAGACCGGAGGGGTTGTCAAAGGTTGCCAGGTCGATACGGCCCAGCTCCAGGATGGTATCCCCCTGGGTGGCCTCAATAACGCCGTTGGCGTTAATCTTAAAGTTGCTGATATCCGCCAGGGTCTGAGGGCCGCCCTCAGTGCCATGCTGGAGAACGAAGGGCTGGCTGGCAAGGCCGAGGTTGTCGGACTTGGCGGCAGAGCTAACATTTAATCCGGTTATTCCCGTAACTGGAAGTTTATCAGCTGGAAATGTTATTGCCTGGTCAAGAGGCGGTAACTCCTCAGGCCCATTTTTATCTGCTGGGTTCAATGTCTTATATTCATTACTCAGTCGAAGAAGTCCTTCTTCTGTGGGGCACACGAGAGTAAGGTAATCTCCCCTAGAACCGCCTGCTGGAGTAAGACGAATCTTTCCGCTGGAAAGCTCGCTTCCAGAAACGGTCTTGGAATAGGTTACAGAACCTCCCCCGCCTTCCGGCGTAACTTTTGCGGAAATTGTCCATTGCTTGTTCGTGCTATCATAGGTCACTTCAAGGTCTGTAATAGCTCCGCCGTTATAGAATTCATCACCCGTTGGCGGATTTGCAAGGTCAAAGCCAACATCTTGCAATGGCTTTCTATCACCAGTAACAGTTCCCGCAACATTAGCGCCGGCTGTTTCGCAGATTTGTGCGCCGGTCAACCCTCCTGCCGGGAATATGTCGGCTGGGTTAGTTGTTAGGTTAAAGTTGCCAGCCGGATGGGGCGTACCGTTATTTGCCTCTGTTATAGCGGTATTTATCGCGGTATTCAGCTCTGTAAGGCTGGCAAAGGTTGCATTTCTGTTTAACTTAACAGTAATGCCAGTAGAAGTAACGGTAGCCTCTGCCATAACGCCGGCAGGCAGATTATCGGAAAGGAGCAGAAGTGAAATGTTACCATCTGTAGTTGTATTGGTTGCGGTAAAGGTATACTGAATGTTATTAATGGTATTGGTGGCATTGGCCTGGGTAGGATTCAACGCCGGAATATTCATCTGAATCCGGCTGCTTCCCGGCTTCAAGCCAACCACCTTGTTGCCCTGCGCCGCGGTACCCAGCACATAGTTACCGTTGGAGTCCACCAGGTAACCCATGTTGTCGTACCCCAGCTTGCCGGAACGGGTGTAGAAGATGTTGCCGTTGGAATCCTGAACCTGGAAAAAGCCCTCTCCGCCAATGGAGACGTCCCAGGGGTTGCCGGTGGTGGAGGAGATGGACTGGGTCATGTTCAGGTCAATGCTGGAAACCTTGGAGCCGTAACCGACCATGGAGGGGTTTACACCGCCGCGGGTACCGTTGCCTCCGGCCGCGCCCCGCAGGCTCTGGTAGTAAACGTCACGGAAGGTGACGACACTGCTCTTAAAGCCCATTGTGTTTACGTTTGCGATATTGTTGCCGATAACGTCCAGGCGGGTCTGGTGGCCCTTCATGCCTGTAACGCCGGAATAGAGCGATCTTACCATAGCGCTAAATCTCCTTTTGGTTCTTGTCTTGGGGAACCGTCGGCCGCCGCTTTGGAACATTTCAATAACAGTTCCCTGGGGGCGGCGGCCCGCAGGCCCGTCAAGCGTTCGGGGCCTGACAGCCTCCTTCGTTGTTCAAAGTCATTTTGAACATTCCTCAGGTCCGGCTTGTTCTGTGGTAATAATCAGACGATAACGGTCCCGTCGATGTTTGTGAATACATTTCCTTTGAGTTCGTCGTGGTTTACGGTGGTAATCACCTTGTTGTTCTTTACGCTGACCAGGAAAGCGGTGCTGTCCACCAGTATCAGCGTGTCGTCCAGTCCCTTGGACTCCGCCAGGCGTACCCCCTCTTCCAGACGGGAAAGGCTGCTCTCGGTCAGGGCAATGCCCCGCTGTGCCACCCGTTGGGCCGCGTGCTTGGAAAAGGCGATCTGCCTCTGCTGGGTTGCTACAGCCTCCAGCGCTTCCCGGAAGGTAACGCCGCTGCCCGCCTTGGTCCCCTGGCCTTGGTTGTGGTCCTGGGCCAATGGCGCCGCACCCTGGGGTTTCCCGGTGGATATCCCTGTTGTTACAGAGATTCGGTTGAGAAACAGCTCATTCATACTCATTTATATCACCCTATTTTTAGCGTCCATGCTCAATTCGTCCTATACTGTCATGGCAGTGTTCTCAAATTTCAAAAGCACTGCGGAATCCGGCCTCTTACCGGAAAAAGCCCAGGTCAACGCCGTCGTCCTCCTCGGATTCCTCACCGTTGATATCGATGCCCCGCATTGCCGCGAACATCGCCAGGGCAGCCTCCTCTTCGGGGTCGCGTTCCACTGTCTCATCGGTGTCTGTGCCGCCGGTTCCGTCGGTCGCCGCGTCCACCGAGACCAGGTCCGCCGCTTTGTACCACTCCCCATTTACCATCAGCTTAATGCCGTCGGTCATGGAAACACGGTCCACCGTGCCGCTTACCTCGTTGCCGTCAGCGTCCTTTACCGTTACCGGCTGCCCCAGAAGGGTCAGGTAGAAGTACTGGGTTTCCTCGTCGGTGCCGTCCCCCGGCGTTGTGCTGCCGGAGCTGCCGCCGCTGGACACCCCAATCTCCATAATCTGGTCCAGGGTGTAGGATTTATCCCCGATGTAAACCAGGTATTCGTCGTCCACCAGGGAGATTTTGGTCACCACGCCGGTGGTGGTATCCAGCCCGCCTGCATTGGTAAACTTGGAGGCGGTGATGGTCTGCCCCACCAGGGAGGAAACATAGTTCTGCTTGGAGTAGTTGGCCAGCTCCTGCATATACTGCATACTGGAGAACTGGGCCAGCTGAGAAAGGAACTGGGTGTCGTCCATGGGGTTCATGAAGTCCTGGTTCTTCAGCTGCTCCATCATCAGGTTTAAGAAGTCCTGGGAGGTCAGGTCGTTGGTCTGCTTGTCGGTGAACTTGGTGTCGCCGTACAGGTTCTTGGTCTGGGAGGGCTTGTAGTTGGCCTTGTTCAACAGCTCGTTGACATAGGAATTGCTGTAGTCTGTCAGATAGTCAGACATCCTCTTTTTTCCTCCTTTCCGTTTTCATCTGCCGCCCTTACACATAATAGGTGTTCAGGCCGGTGGAGATAATGCGGCGGGTCCCTGCCGGAATCTCCTCAACCGTTACCGGCTCCTCCCCGTTGATAAACGCCTGGAAGGAACTGCCGGAACGGCGCTGTTGGCCGTCGTACTGCCGCTGCTGGTACTGGCTGCTGCTGAAGCTTTGGCCAAAGTCCTGGTTGGAAGCGTAGGCCTGCTGGTCCACTACCTCCTGCACCACGGTGTTGTAAGGCCGCAGTGCCTCGCGGAGCTGCTCCAGCTCGCTGCCCAGCAGCCGCGCCACATGGGAGTTGGAGGCGGAAATGCTCATGGCGATTCTGTCGCCATCCTGCATTAAACGCACAGTAATCTCACCCAAGCCCTCTGGTTTCAGCTTGACGACAAATTCGTCCTTGCCGGAACCCAGTTCCTGGATGATACCTTCCTTCACCTGCTGCGCCACCTCGGCGGGGGTAACAGGCTCTTCGGGGAGCTCGTCGGCCTCCGGCGGCGTATTCACCGTGTAGAACTTGCCGGAATCCACCTCGCTCTGGAGTTTTTCCACATCAACCTCGACCCGCTTCTGGTCTTTGCCCAGATTCTGGGTGGAGGACATGAAGTCCATCTCCTGCTTTGCCTGGGAAACGGCGTTGCGGAAGTCGTTGGCCCCCTGGTCGAAGAAGTTGTGGTTCTGGCGGAAGTTGTGCTCCACCGTCACGGGGATCACTTCCTCGCTGTTTTCCCCGACCATCTCCTCCAGCGCCTCAAAGATGGGGTTGGCATTGATGTTCTGTCCGCCGTTCTCCGCCTCGCCATCCGGGTTTACCAGGTCGTCCATGACCTCTACCCCTTCAATCACCGGGGCGTTCAAACCCTGCTGGGCAAAGAACTGCTCCAGGGCCGGTACGGTTCCCCATCCCAGCTCAGACAGGGTTTCAGGGCTTACGGTGTGGATGTTCAGCGCCAGCTCAGGGTTGGTGGCCATCATCTCCATCATCATCTGGAGCATCAGGTTCATACCCTCTTCTTCCGCGTCCTTGTTGGCTTTCAGGGCCGCCAGGATATCCTCCTTGCCGGGCGTATCCCCCCCCAGCATCTGGAGCAGAAGGGTCACAAAGTTCTGCGCGCCACCCTGTTCCTGTCCCTGGGATTGGGCCTGCACGGTGGTCTCCTGCTGCTGTACGGGCTGTACCATCTGTACGGAAACGTTTGCTACATCCATCTGTTTCACCTCCTTTCGGTGTTTGGGCCAAAGGCCCTTCTATATGTAAATCCGGTAAAACCGGAATTTACATCTGTTGTGCCAATGCCAATTTTCCGGTGATGAACTCGGAAATCTCCGTCTCGTTCACCTTGGCCTCATACCTGGCGAACTCCTCCTTCTGGTGGTCCTTCAGCTTATCCAGCCCGGACACCGATTGAGAGAGCTCCAGCACAACGCCCAGCTGTTCGTCGATCAGCACATCCTGATCCCGCCGCTTTTCGTTGAGCTGCTCCATGTCGTCCCGCAGGCAGTCCAGCTGGAACTGAAAACCCTTGAGCTTCAGCGCCGTGACCCCCTTTTGGGATTCGACCATCATCTTATGGTTTACCACCTGAAATTCTTCCAAAAGCTCTTCCAGCTCCTTATCCATCTGGTTTTTTACCATTCTGAGCCGGGCCAGCTCGTTTTTCTCTCTGTCCAGCATCTGGTTCTTGTAGCCCAGCACCCGGTCCAGAGAAAATTCAAAGCGTCTCATTGGCGTGTTCTCCTTAGATGTTATTGGAATCACTGGGGCTTTCCCCCTTTGCAGGGCGAAAGCCTATGGCCTACCTGGCCACTGTCTTCTGAATAAGCTCCATCGTCTCGTCAAAGGAGATTTTCTCGTCTGTGCGCTGCTGCAAAAACTCGTTGATCTCGTTCATCTTGCCGATGGCGTAATCCAGCTCCGGGTTGGTCCCGCTTTTATAGGCCCCGATGGAAATCAGGTCCTGGTTATCCTGATAGATGGACATCAGGTTGCGGATTTTGTTGGCAGCCTCCTTGTGGTCGGGCTGTGCGATGGTGCTCATCAAACGGCTGACGCTGGCCAGCACATCGATGGCCGGGTAATGGTTGCGCATGGCGATCTTCCGGGAGAGCATGATGTGCCCGTCGATGATGCCTCGGACCGTGTCCGATATGGGCTCGTTTGCGTCGTCTCCCTCGACCAGCACTGTATATATCCCGGTGATGGAGCCCTTTTCAAAGTTGCCGGAACGCTCCAGCAGCTTGGGCAGGGCGGTGTAGATGGAGGGGGTGTAGCCCCTTGCCACAGGGGGTTCTCCGGTGCTCAGGCCAATCTCCCGCTGGGCCATGGCGAAGCGGGTAAGGGAGTCCATCATCAGCAGGACGTCCTGGCCCTGGTCCCGGAAGTATTCGGCGATGGAGGTTGCCGCCAGCGCGCACTTGGAACGCATCATGGCCGGCTGGTCGGAGGTGGCCACAACCAGGACGGAACGGGACATACCCTCTTCCCCCAGGCTCTGGTCGATGAACTCCCCCACCTCGCGCCCACGTTCGCCCACCAGGGCGATAACGTTGATATCGGCTTTGACGTTGCGGGCAATCATGCCCATCAGGGTGCTCTTGCCCACGCCGCTGCCCGCGAAAATTCCCATCCTCTGGCCCTTCCCGATGGTCAGCATCCCATCAATGGCCTTGACGCCGAACTCAATGGGGGTGTCAATCTCCGGGCGGTCCATGGGGTTGGAGGGTTCGCCGTTGATGGGGTACTCGTCGTCGGTTTCAAAGTCGCCCTTGCCGTCGATGGGATGGCCCAGGGCGTCCACCACCCGTCCGATCATACCCCTGCCCACCTTGATGGTGAGCTTGCTGCCTATGTTGTGTACCGAGCTCCCGTAACCGATGCCCTCAATGTCCTGATAGGGCATCAGCAGCACCTTGTTGCCCCGGAATCCCACCACCTCGGTGATGACCGTGGGCTTATCGGGACCCCGGTTGATATTACACACATCCCCGATGCTGCACTCGATACCGGTGGCCTCCACCGTCATGCCCACAATCTTGTCAATCTTCCCCCGGTAGGAGAAGAGGTCGGAGGTGAACAGGGCGCTGCGGAACCTGGTCAGGTCCGCGGCGGTGTAAACGGCCATTGGTATCATCCCCTTTCCTGGTGTGCGTACACGGTCGATGTGGATATCACAATTTGAAAATGCTGTGTCCGGCTAGCCTCTTTCGGCCTTCTGGAACGCCTGCTTCAAATTTTCTAGCTGTGTCTGGATGGAGGCGTCGATGGTGCCGTCCGGGGTTTCCACGATGCAGGTCCCTGGGGCGGAACGGTTTTCCGTAAAGGCGATTTTTCTGGCGTCGGACTGGTGATAGTAATCCCCCAGCAGCTTGATAAGCTCTCCGGAGCCGTTGGCAAGCTTTACAGTCAGCCAGTCGGCGTCCCGCACTGTCCCGATGGAGTCCACCACCAGCGTTTCCATGGAGGTGGGTTCCAGCGTAATCTGCTGGTGAAGTATCTTAGCCGCGACTTCCAGGGCAAAGTCCTTGGTCTGGGCGGCGTATTCCTGAAAGAACTGCTCCTGGTCCCGCTTCAGGGAGGCGAGAACGGCGTTCATCCTCTTGAGCATGGCATCGATTTCGGCAGTCTTCTCCTGAAAGCCCTTGTCAATGCCCTCCAACCGTGCCTCCTCCATCATGGCGATGGACGAGCGCTTGGCCTGCTCCAGAATGGAATCCCGTTCCTGTTCGGCCTGAGTACGGATCCGCTGGGCAAACTCCTCCGCCTCTGCCTGCTTGCGCTCCATCAGGGCGTCAAACTGGGCGCGGCGGAAGGCAATCTCCTCCTCCGCGTTGCGGATGGTGTTTTCCTCGGTCTTCCGCTTCTCCCGTTCCTCCTCGTCCCCTGGGTAAACGGCTTCCACGTCGTCCCCCATGGGGATTTTTACAAAGGAATCCTCCGGGATAAGCTGGCCCTGCTTAATAATCTTAAGCAATAATCTCATCCTTTCCGCCCTTCGAGACGACGATATCGCCGTTCTCCTGGAGCTGACGGATAATGGCAACGATCTTCTGCTGGGCCTCTTCCACATCGCTCATGCGGATATTATGCATATACTGCATATCTCCCTCGATATTCTCCCGCATTCTCTGGGACATATTGCTGAAGAATGCCTGTTTGACCTCGTCGCTGGTGGACTTGAGCGCCACCGCCAGGTCCTTGGAATCGGTCTCCCGGACCACCCGCTGGATGGCCAGATTGTCCAGAGTGATAATGTCCTCGAAGACGAACATCAGCTTGCGGATTTCGTCCTCCAGCTGCGGGTCCTTGCTGCCCAGTTCGTCGAAGATGAATTTTTCTGTGCTGCGGTCCACGTTGTTCATGATATCCGCCACGTAGTTGACGCCGCCCATCTCCATCATATCCACCGACACAATGTTGGCGAAACGGTTTTCCAGCGTCTTCTCCACGATGTTCACAATCTCCGGGGAAGCCCGGTCCAGCTTGGCAATCCGCTCCACCACGTCCACCTGGAGCGCCTCCGGCAGCTCGATGATGATCTGGGAAGCCTGCTCCGCCCGGCAATAGGAGAGCACCATGGCAATGGTCTGGGGATGCTCGTTCTGCAATATCATCAGCAGGTTCTTATAGTCAACCTTCCGCAGAAAGTCAAACGCTTTGGTCTTCAGGGATTTGGACACCCTTTCCATCAGGGACATGGCCTGCTGTGTGCCATAAGCCCTTTCCAGGATATCCATGGCATAGTTGACGCCCCCCTCGGTGATGACCTTTTGGGTCAGGCACAGTCCGTAGAAGTCGTCGGTGATTTCCTTCATTTCCTCCGGGGGAAGCCGCTCCATTTTGGCGATTTCCAGGGAGAGGATCTCCACCTCCTCGTCCCGCAGGTATTTGTAGACCTCCGAGGCGTTATCCGCGCCCAAGGCAATGATGACGGCGGCAGCGCGCTGGGCGGCGGTCAGCTTTTTGCTGCCTGTAGCAGTTGCGGAAGCAGGCATATCCTTATTCCTCCTCCTTCAGCATGGTGCGGATAAGGCCAGCTGTAATTTCGGGGTTCTGCTTGGCGAACTCCCGAATCTCGTTGGTAATGGCGCTTTCCTTGTCCTTCTCCTGGGCCGATTCCTTAAGCTGCTGTTTGAGCTTCTCGATTTCCTCCATCTGGGTATCCTTGAGGGACTGGGTAGCGGCCTCCTCCTCGGCGGCCTTTTTCTTCTTGGCCTTGCCCCGCAGCAGTATAACCACTACCACAACCACCAGCAGCAGGAGCAGCAATCCAAGGGCGACGATGGCGAAGATGGTGGTCTGGCTCAGTCCGGTTGATGCCGGCGGCGCTACCGTCTGCTGTCCGTCGTCAGGACGGCTGATGGTGTAGTTCTTGACCGAGATGGAATCCTTGCGTATGTTGACCGCCTTGGACACCATATCCTTGATGTCGTCTTCCTTTTCGGCGGTGAAGTTTTCCTCGTTGATCACCACGGAAACGCTGGCCTCTTTGAGGACCGCTTCTCCCTTTTCAATCTGTGTATCAATCCAGCTGACATCCCAGTCGATATTCCGGTTGTAGCTTGTAACCGAGTTATCCCCGGTGCCCGACTGGTTGGGGTAGGAGGGAACGTCGGTGTTATTCTCCTCGCCCACCAATCCTTCCATGGGGGCGGAGCCGCTGATGCCATACTGTTCATCCAGATGTGTCTTGACACCATTTCCGTCGTCTCCGGGAACCAGCTGATGCTGCTGGGTGATCATCTTATCGTAGTCCAAAGTAACCCACGCCACCACGTGGACCCCCTCTGTGCCATAGATAGGGGTCAGCAGCCGTTTGACGTTGGCCTCTATATTCTGTTTAATCTTCAGCTCGTATTCCAGCCTGCGGTCGTCCAGGCCGCCGGTGTACTGGTCCTCCTCGGTAATCTCCATGCCGGAGTTGGCGTTGATAAGAATGACGTTTTCCACATCTATCTGGGGCTGCGGGGAGAATGCCACCAGGTTGCGGATACCGGCGGCCTGCTCCAGGCTCATCTCATATCCGTCCTCCAGGGTGAGGGTAACAGTCGCTGAGCTCTTTCCCCGGTTTTCCTCCCACACATAGCCGGAGCTTGTAGGAATGGAAAGGATAACCGTCGCGTTTTTAATGCCCCTCTGCTGAACCAGGGTGGACCGGATATTTTCCTGGAGCTGGTAGACGCTGATCTGCCGGTTCTCGCTTTCGGTCCTGGTAAAACCGGTATTGTTCAAATAAAGGTCATACGCGGGGGCTGTCTGGGGGTACCCCTGCCCGGCCAGCGTCACCAAAAGCTGGCCCTGCTGCTCCGCCGGTACCATAATAATCCCATCCGAATTCACCCGTGAGGCAACGCCCAAATCGGTCAGCGCCCCGCAGACCGCCGCTGTCTCCACTGTGGAGAGCTTGGGATACAGCGCCACCATCTGCTTGGCGATGGAATTCAGATAAACGGCCAAAGCCACCGATGCAATCACAATCAACACGGCAGCCGCTATAATCAGTTTTTTTGTTTTTGAGGCAAGCTTTGACCAGAATTCCTTTAAATTCTGGAACGCCTTAGATATTTGTTCTTTCATCCGCCCACATCTTCCTTATTCTTCCCTATCATTTATATGGATTTCCTTCCATTAAGGTGCGGCAGAGAACACGCCCTCTGCCCGCCTGCCGAAAGGCGTCCCATCATTAAATCTGCATCTGGAGAACTTCCTTATAGGCGCTGACCGCCCTGGAGGCCAGCTGCACCGTCATCTCCAGCGCCGCGGTGGCCTGGACGGAGTGAATCATGACGCTTGCGATATCATCGGTGTTGCCCATAGCCAAATCGTATGCGTCCTGGTTGGATATTTTTTGGGTCTCCTGCATCTGCTCCATGGATTCCTTCAGGATATCCGCAAAGGGCAGTCCGGAGACAAGGTCCTTTTCCGCAGTAGCAGCTTGTTTTTCAAACAAAGGGGAGGTTTGTGAAATAGGTACAATCTGGATCATTTTTTTATCTCCTTAATGCAACTTTTATCAATAAAATGACAAATTTCTAAATTAGCTGTTATGCTTATAAATTCGGGTATGGCAGTATTTTGACACGCATTATCACTCGTTTATCATATCTTATTCATAGCAATATTGCAATAGTCAAACCTATCGAAAAAAGAATCAAATACACAGCATATTTTTGTCTATTCATATTTTTGGCATAAAACGCTGTCAAGAATGGGCAAAAGTCAAAATCTTTTTTGGCTTTTTTCTGTTTTTCATCCGGAACATGGAGACTCTGCACAAAAATCAGAAATAATTTTCGTCATACTCAGTCCTTGACGCATCAATTGTTCGCTTCTTCCATCCCCTTGGGATAAATCAGCATAGACGGTGATACATGAATATGCACTGTTCCCGCCTTTTAGAACCCACCCTTGCAGCGAACAGGCTTTATCCGGGCCCGGCCCTGGATAAGGGCAAGAGAGAGCTCATTCTTGTTTCTGTCCTGGATAAGTGACAAGTCAATGCAGACACACAAAACCGTAATATCCTATGTAGTAAATTGCGCAAAACACAAAATAACCATTATTAAGGATAACATATGCTTTTTTTTTTGTCAATAAATAGTGAGGCGATTTATGACTTTTTTTCTGTTTATTTATCGCAAAATTGTAGCTATATTAGCAATATTTGACTTTTATTCTCTTCTGTTCCTTACATCATATTAAAGCTGTCGCATATTTTTATTCATTATTTTCTTGATATAAACACATTATCGTTTTTTCCTCCACCCTTTACATGATTTTTTCTTTTTCCGTATATTACCATAATTCAATTTCTCCCTTATTTTTTTCCCCTGCCGGAGCACGAAAAGGACCGGCCCCCCATTGGGCCGATCCTTCATTCAGTCTGTCTTTTTCTTACTTGCCTATCTCCAGCGCCTTCAGCGCCAGGGACTTCACCACCGAAAGCGCCGTGATATTGGCGTCATACGCCCTTGACGCGGCCATCAGGTCGATCATTTCCTCCGTCGTGTTGACGTTGGGGTACATCACATACCCTTCCTCGTTGGCGTCAGGATGAGAGGGATCGTAAACGGGAACGAAGTCCTTATCGCTGGCGACAATGTTTGTCACCCGGACGCCCCCCTGAGGAGTCGCGTCCTTATTGATTTCCCCCTGGAGCACCTGCTGGAAATCCATGCTTCTCTCCTGGAAGATAACCTGCTTTCTGCGGTAAGGCTCTCCGTTGGCGGTGCGGGTGGTCTGGCTGTTGGCGAAGTTTTGCAGTATCACATTGCTGCGGAACCGTTCCGCCGTCAGGGCGGAGCCTACAATATTCAGTGAATTTAAAAAGGCCACAGTCTATCTCTCCTTTTCGGTTTGCTTTCCCCTAAGTAAGGCGATTACTTGAACGCCTGGCCGATGACATACCTAAAATCGCTGACCCGGCCGCCTATCTTCTGGTACAATGCCAGCGTCTGGAAATAGGAACCCACCAGCTCTATATTCTCCTGATCAATGTCAACGTTGTTGCCGTCCGGGCGGGCCTCGGTGTAAAGGTCCTCCTCGACGATTGCCTTGAAATCATACCGCCCCGCGTTCCCCTGGCGGGCCTGCTCCAGAATATTCTCAAAGCTGACGTTCTTGGTCTTGTAGCCGGGGGTCTCGATATTGGCGATATTGTGCAATATTGCGTCCTGCTGGAGCTTCAGCCCCTTCAGGCTGCTCTCCATGGCGCGGAAGGATAGGTCGTTTAACATGGTTTGGAAACCTCCTGAAACCTTTATTGTTCTCTATTGTACCACCTGGGGCGGCGTTTTGCAAGAGGATTGCTCTTTTTTTGCTCTCGCCGATCGTTGATACTTAATACTTGACGCCATCTCACGGACCGCTCAAGTTGTTTCAGCGGCATAAATGCCGCTTCACCTTTCGTTGGGGCAAAAAGCCCGGATTGTTTCCTTTCATGGGTTTATGAAGACTTGGGTTGGTTTGCCACCGGAACAAATGAAAGACGGGCTTTTTGATTGGGGTGCTTTTTTAGGCTGGCTTCAACGTGCTTTTCAGTTGGTGCAGGGGTGTTTCGCGCCTGCGGGCGCGACCAGAGGCGCTGCCTTTGGACTCTGCCAGGGAGCTTTTGTAAAGCTCCCTGGACCCGAAACACTTTTTTGCTACTTTATGCTGGGCTGTAGTGGGTTTTCATTCTGCTTCAGCTGCGTGATGTTTACCGGGGTCTCCCCCTCGTCCAACAGCTTCGCCGCTACCACATACCGCACCTGGGACCGGCTGTCCTTGCCATACTTCAGCGTGCAGGTCACAAGGGATATGATCTTGTCATTCTCATCCACCGTCACGCCGTAGTCGTAAATCGACCGGGCCTTGGCCGAGTTCGCCAGCTCCACCAGTGCTGTCCCGTCCATCTCAGTGCGGGTAAAGTCCAAATCAAGGTCTGTGTAGTAAACCGCGAACACCTGCCAGGTCATGGTCTCCTGGGGGGTGGAGAAGGTGAGAACCGGATGGGTACGGGCGAATTCATAGTCCGTGTACTTGAAAAGCTGGGAAAACCGCCTGGCATCCGGCTGGTCCTCGGTGCCGCTGACATCGCTGTGGCCATAGATAACGGTATTGGCGGAAAGCTCGCTCCGGTTGCCGAAGTTGCAGGTATAGTCCGCGAAATACGCCCCGAAGATATCCGCTTCCCCTCTTTCGTTGACATTGAGGTAATAGGCGTTGTTGTCCGCCTGGACAACGCTGTTGCTGATCTTGGTGTCGGTGATGTTCAGCCAGCCCACGGTGTGCCGGTTCTGGGTCATCTCATGGCTGATGGCGCTGAGAATCTCCGTAGTGGTTTCCACCGCCCGCATATCGTGGAGGCGAATCTCCGCCTGCGCCTGGGATTGAGATTGGGACTGAGAGGAGCTTTGGGAGGAGGCGTCCACCGGGATCGCCTCTCCCATATTTTCCGGGTTTGCCAGTTCATTGTAAATCACATAGCCCAGCAGGCCGATTGCCGAGACAACCACCAGGCCCAAAAGCCCTAGGAGAACCTTCTTCATTCCGTTTCCCCCTTCTTCCAAGGCGTCCCGCCGATGATCTTCACCGCGCCGGTGTTGGGTATCAGCTTCTTCTCCACCGCCTCAGCGCCTAGATCGTTATCGTTGTACGGGCTCAGCGGGCCGATGGTCTCCCCGGTGCTGGCGTCGTTTGCGCCGTTGAGTCTCTGGTCGGAGATAATGTAAGTGGAAAGGTGATCGACAATCAGGGAGAAGGTGCCCTTGGAATTGGTGTTGACCGTTCCGTAGTAGTCCACCCGTTCCCGTTCCTCGTTGTAATAGTTCCAGTAGTAGGTGGAATTCTTGTACTTGCTGCCCATGCTAAGGGTGAGGACCGCCGGTCCGGGCAGCGCCCCGTGGTAATCGAAGTAGACGAACACCAGGTTCGCGTCGTCGTTGCCGGGGTGAGAATAGATTTCGTCGCTTATCTCCACCTCCAGGGGGGAGCGGAAGCTCATGCCGAAGCTGAAATACTCGGTCTGGGGAATGACGTTGTCGATGTCGCTTGCGTCAAACTGCAATGAGTAATCATTTCCCTGGAAAATGATCTTCTTATCCGGGTAGTTCTTCAGCTCCTCGAACACATCCCTGGCGATGCGCGGATACTTGGTCACGTCCACGATAATCACGTCCGGGCTGTTCTCAAAGTCAATATCCTCGGCGTGGATAGGTGTCAGCTTGCCCATATTCTCCTCGTCGCCCCGGTAGACGGTTACGGTATAGGTTTTCTTCTTGGTCTCGTCGGGGGAGGTAACTTCAATGGTAAAGACATTTTCACCGTCGGCGATGGCCGCGGCATAGTTGCCGTCCTCGTCGCCAATCTCCTGGCTACCCCGGAACACCTGCATTTTCGCCAAGGGGTCCGCCAGGGTAGGTATCAGCCGCACAGAGAAGGTGTCCTCATCCACTGCCACTTGATATTCCGTGACAGATGGGTCGAATTCCACCGGCCTGCGGTACCCCGGTTCTACCTCCAGATTGGAGAGGTCCGCATTGCTGGTCTTCTCAATCAGGTTGGGATTCTGGTAGCGGACGCGGTAGGTCTTGGTGGTCTTGCCATCCTGGGCCGTCACCTTCACCTCAACGGTCTGGTTGACGGTTAGGATATGAATCAATTCGCTTGTCTCGCCGCTGTTTACCCGCTTGCCGTCAATCTCAATCTTCGCGCCCTTGTGGTTTGCGGTTGGCGTCAGGGTGATACCCTCCGCACCCTCGGCAACCTTGGCGGAGTAATCGGTGCGCATAGGCGCAAACACCGGTTTGAAGTCGTCGGTATTGCCCGCCTCCAATTTAATCAGCAGGCAGTCGTCGCTGGGTTCTTCGCGGATGAGCTTGAAGGTATATGTTCTGACATATTTCTGAAGCTCCTCTTTCTCCTCATCGGTGGTTGCATCCTGGAAAATCTCCGGGTATACCACAACTGTAAGTGTGTCTGTTGCTGTGGTTGTCGGAAGATTATCCAAAAATTCGTTGTAATCGGGATTGGGATGCAGAATACGGATAAGAGAGGAAGGCGATCCGCTTGCTACCTTTTTATTATTGACCCGGATTTCATAAACGTTAGGGTCAGTAGCGGTGGGGGTAATCTGCGCCTTAGCAGTTTCAAATGGAACGGTAATTTCATAGTTGAGTTCATCTGGATTAAAATCCGGAACAGGTATTACAGTTCCATCCTGGTCTTTTATTTCGATGGAAAGCAGGGAAGATTCCGTGCTGGCTGGGTCACGATAGATATGGATGGGGTATTTCATAACACCTTCTATATACTGCTTATAGTTAGCTGTTAGCTCCCCCTCTATCGCTTCTTCATCCTCTGGAGCTGGTCGTCTATAACCATTATTCCCGGTGTTTTTGTGGTCGGGGGCATCCAGACTCTCCGGCCAGACCTCAACATCCACTGTAAAGAAGGTGTTTTCCTGATCTTCCTCTTTATACGGTCTGGGTACAAAGGGCCTTGAGGGGGAACTTCCCAGTCTCATCCAGCCAAGGCTGCCATTGACAGTTGAAATTTTGATAGCGCCGTAATTATCTCTGCCGTCAATCACCGCACCGTCCAGACCCTTCTGCTCCCCTGTTTCCGGGTCCGAATCCAGCAGATATGGTTCACGCAAATAAACAGAAGCTCCGGAATCGTCTGCCGTTGCCGCTATTTTAATTCGCTTGACAGAGTAAGGAATGTGTACCTCATAGAAGTCTGAGCTTTCCATATTTTTATGGAAGGTCGGGGTATATGTCACATTGGATTCCGTATCATTTGTTACATCTATAATGGTCAGGTTAGATAATGTGTTGACCTCACTGGGGTCAGAGCGATGGAAATTGAAATAGTAATTAAGCGTTGTATATTCGCTTTCATCCTTTTTCTCGTCATAATCCTCTGCGTATGTCTTAACCCTTATCTTAAATCTACGCTTTTCGCTCTCTTCAACTGTTTTGTCATAATGTTCTGCTTCTTTCAGAACGTTTATCCAAACCTTTTCTGAACGAGGAAGCTTATCGTTTGTAACCAGAATGTCTTCTGGATTAGTTGCATCCGGCCGCTCCGGAATTGAATAAACATATGGTCCTTCAGTGACCATAGGATCATTCATCTCATATTCGACCTTGATCCATTGCACCTTAAAGGGAATCTCAATTTCCGGATACTCGAATTGGTTGTCAACAATTCCATCAAACAGAACATTTCCTGAATCATCCGTCAGCTTAAAGGACTTTAACCTTGCGTCGGTGCCTACAGGCTTGCGCATGATACCCACATTATAGGCTCCCTTGCTTTCGTCCTCCGCAATGACAACTGTGGTAATCTGAACAACCTCATTTTCCACCAGGGGAATTTCCTCTGTAGCTGTACCGCTGGCTACAACCTTATAATAGCCGTCCTCTCTTTCTACCCACTGTCCTGCCTGAACTTTTAGGGTTTTCAGTGACTGCTCCCAATCCTTGCCTGGAATTGGTTTGATACTGATCGCTTTTCCTTTGTCGGGAATCCAATCCTTGCCCAGTCTCTCATCCTCTTGGTTATTATCAATGGCTGCTTTCACCAGAATCAGCTTACTGGCATACTGATCTTCGCGGGTCGGGGTAATTTTAACCGACTGATATTTGTAAGGAAGGGACAGTGAGTATTCCCGCTGATCCGGGGAGAAAGTATATCCCACGTCCTCTTTTTCCAGGTCAGGCCAGAAGATACTCAATGGCGGACTTTTCTCGGTCCGCGAAATAATCTTCAAAGATTCCAGCCGGGTATTGCTGTTTGGTGAGCTGTCCTTTACAACAATTTCAAACTCGGCAGGCTGTGTAACCGCTTCTACCGGCCTTCCTTGTCCGTCCAATACATAGAAGGTTACCTTCACTTTGATTTTCTGTTCAGTCTTAACGCCTGTTTTAACTGCCTTAAACGTTAAATGGACATTGCTGGGAGGTTCGCTGGGGAATTCTCTTTTCGGATTGTCGATCTGACCTCCAAACTGATAATCGCCTATTGTGTTCTCAGCGCCGTCGGAAATGGTGGTCTGCATAGTAACGAGGGTAGAATCCCCCTCTACGCACTCTACAACAGCATACTGCGAAGACGCGCTGTCTTTGCCCATATACAAATTAATTGTATACTGGTATGGGTCTTTTGGCGGTTCAATGGATTCCGGCAAAATGCCATCATAGGCATCAAGCCTAATTCTTGTCGGCATTTTATATAGATTTGTCTCTGCATCTATTATAAATCCATCTTTATTATGGTCGTCCTTTTCCTTTTCATTGGTGGCAGGATCCCGTTTGGTAATACCCTGTTCTACAGGATTAAGCCGGGCAGGATCGCCCAAGCCCTTTATGGTCACTTCTACCACTGCATCCGTCAATACCTCTGCCGTAGGCTTATTATACTTGATGTGGGCAATCAGCTTACCCTTAACATCATTATATCTTGGATGGAGCGTTACTGTCTGGAAGCCGGTGGGTTGATCAGTAAATACAACAACATCTTTAAGTTCGTCTCCACCGTCTGGCATCCACTCCCATTCCAAATAGAAGGTAGAATGGAATCGTGTCAAAGAATGAGCAACCTCAAAGTCCTGACGGATAAAGTTGAGGATATCCCCCTCTTTCAGATGAATAAATTCACCTAGCGTATACTGTGCCGGGTTGCTTCCGGGAATCAATTCGCCCTTAGACTGCTCAATATCTGTTCTGATTTCAGCGGCAGCGGCCCATGGAGAATAAACAGAAAGAATTGTGTTATTGGAAGTTACTTTATTGATTGTAAAGGTAATTCTGGTTCCAACCTGTACAAAGGAGTTAGGCGGAGGTGTTCCAGGTACAGCAGGAGTACCTGGATTGCCATCAGATGGAGGAACCGCTGGTATTTCTGCTTTTCCAAATTCCACACCATTTTCATCCGTTGTATACCAGGTTTGCGGGGTATAATAAAAGATAATATCTTCACTTTTTTGGGTATTGCTTCCTTTTAAATCTCGCAAAGTAAACTCAAGTTGTTTTGTATAAGCATCAGCAGCATTTCCGCGGTAATTTACCATAACATCATCATAGGTTTCAAATGCATATGTAGGGCCATCTGTCCCCACAACACCATCGGTAACACCAACTACCTTAAATTCAGGGTTGTTATTAGCAGTTTCTGTTTTAGTACATTCAACAGTAATTGTACTGGTTTCCAAAACGGCAATCGTTTTGTTGGCTGTAAAAGTTCCAGAAATAGGAGAAGCAGCAACTGGAGATGCGGTTGTCTCTCCCTCCTTAATTTCATGCCTCATACCAACTTCCCTGACAGAACCCTCAGAAAGCAATGCATCGTAGTTACCGGAAACACTTAGGTTGAGTTTCCAACTTTCTTTATCTTTTGCAGTCGCGTTGCTTGGGAATCTGGGGTTTGCACTGTCCTTATCCAAATTTTCAAAAAATTTCTCCAATACATTAAGAGTCTTGCGGTTTGCATTACCTGTTACTTCAACAGCCCCTTCTCCGTTTTTAATTTCATACCCTCCGGAAGTACCGGAACCGGTAGAAGGCTTATTGTTATCCACAATCTTCAAACCGCCGCTCCCCTGTGCCTCAGTATAACCAGAGGGCTTGGTAATATCCAACGCAACAGAACCACCAGTGACAATAGAACTGGTCAAACCTTCCGCATCATCGGCGTATTCCTGCGTATATTTCAGTGTAACATCATAATCACCGGCCGCCTTTACAACCGTATCCAAAATACTCCCTGGTATTGCCATGTTCCCAGCAAAAATCACCGCCGCCAGCCCTGCGGCCACAGGTCTCTTAAAACGCATATACCACACATCCTTAGTATAAAAGATAAAATGAGCAAAACACAAATTATCAGAAAATTTAAGTCATATAGACAGACTTATCCTTAAAACAATATAACTATCCACATAAATAATCGGCAGAAAAACCGAAAACGAAAGGGCTAAACGAAAAATTTACAAAAAAAGCAGAAAAAAGGGAAGTCCAAATTCTGGTCGGCAACGCAAAAAGGGAGCACACGGCAAACGCCGCGCCCTCCCAAGCGCTGGTTTTTGGTTTATTGATGTTTGTTTTTATTTATCTATCTATCGTCTGGAGGTTAGAGGTTGTATCTCTGGTATAGCTGGTTGCGGAAATTGTTGTCTTGCATGGCGTGTTCCATGTCATCCATTTTTCCTTCTTTCATCAGTGAAAGGACAAGGTCCCTTAAACGGTTTTCGCCTTCCTGACGGCCTTCCCGACGCCCTTCCTGCCGGATTGTCTTCTCATACAGTTGGTCACAGAAGTCATTGTCACGCATGGCGCGTTCTAAGTCATCCATTCTTCCTTCTTTTATCAGCGAAAGGACAAGACCACTTAAACGTTTGCGCTCTTCCTTCTCGCCTTCCTTACGGCCTTCCTCCTCGCCCTCCTTACGGCCTTCCCCACGAATCGTCCTCTCATACAACACCTGATTAAACTCTGTAAGCAACATTAGCATTACCTCCGATCTCTTCTTTAAAAGATACTCTTTCAATACATTTTCATCAATACACCGCTGGACCGCCTTATCCAAGGCTTCAAACATACTCATCTTTGCTGCCTGGTTTTCCTGGACATACCGAACCAACGTCACATACCCTTCCAGCACCAGACATTTTTTCAGCAGTTCTTCGTTCTCCTTCGCGTTTACGTTCAGCACATGCGCCGTCCATTCATATCCCTCCACCGGTATTTGGAACGCCTCCGACAGCTTCATATCCTGCTTTGCCGGGGCTTCCTCCAGACCATTGTAAAATACATAATATCCCGGTGTGGGGAGCTTGATCCGCTTCGTTCCATACAGCGACACATCCTGTGACCTTATGATTCCATCAATGTTGTGCGCATAATAAATCAGCCCTCTTAGCGGCATATTGTAATTGATTGTGCTCTGGTGCTCCCACAGCTCCAGCCGGTTCTCGAACAGCACCGATACATCGTTTTTCCACTGAATATATATCACATCTGAAAGGGTAACTATCTGTAAATTCTCCGCGTCCTTGTAGTCCGTTCCATTTAATGCGTTGTACAGGGACAGCGCGTTTTCCTTTTCCGAAAACAAATCGTGAAAAATCGTGTCCTTGTGGTTCCTTTGGACGTTTTCCATCCCCTCCATAGTCTTTCCCCTTTTCCTGCTCTTTTTTCATCCTCTCTTTATTGTATCATACGAAAAGAATTCTGTAAAGGAAGACTCCGAAAAGTTGTTCTGTTCTTTGAAAAGCACTATAAAAAGGGAGACCGCAGCCCTAAAGCCGCACCCTCCCAAGCGCCTGTTCAATGAAATTGTAAAACAAAAAGCTCTTTCCGCGCCTACATTACCGAATAGCGGGCGCACTCAATCTGATATTTCTCCCCCAAGTAGGAGATAAACTCCTGAATATCCGTCTTAGCCTGCGGGGGAACCGCCTTCATCAGCAGCATTTCCGTGTATTGCGGCGGCGCGTTCAGGGCGTCGCCTGTGGTGTTCCCCATCAGGTAGTCTAAAGAAACGTGAAAAAGCTGTGCTATCTTAACCTTCACATCGTCCGCTGGGGTGCTCAGTCCCCCGCTCATACATGGAAACCGAATTCACCGACACCGCAAGCTGTTCCGCCAGGTCCTTCTGTGTCAATTTCTATTCTTCCGCAGCTCGCATAACCTGGTCCCTATCACAAAATCACTTCTTTCCAAAAAGCAGGGTTGTCAAAATGTTCAGTTCGCCGGGGCCTGGGGCTTTGGATTTCTCGCCTGTTTATCCGCCTGGGCAAAGGCCTCCTGGAGCTCCTTCACCATCGGCAGTATCTCGCGGATGGGCTCCGGATTTTTCTTCACGTTGGCTTCAATGATTTTGGATACAAAGAACTCATACAGCGCGGCAAGATTATTGGAAATATCATAGTCGAAATTCAAAGTAGCCCTCAGGTGGTTGAGGATGCGCTGGGCGCGCTGGAGCGCGTCGTTTGTCTTGGTATAATCCTTGTCCTTCATGTACACTTCCGCAAAGGAAAGCTGTTTGGCCGCTTCCTCATACAGCTTGTTGAGCATCTCCCCCTGGGTCATGGTCATGACCGATTGCTGCTTATATGCCTGGTAGGGATTCTTTTGCATCTGGATTTCACCTCGTCTATCAATCTCGGCGGGTATCAAGCCCGATCCCTTCCCTGCCGGGAACCGGCTGCAAAGCATCTCACATCTCACAGCCGGTTCTAGGCGGCAATCGGATCAGCGCTTATTAATAAGAGAACTGCATTGCCAGCCAGGAGCTTTGGGAATTCATGTTGGAAAGCGCCTGCTCCATGGTGTTGAACTGTCTCCAGTAGCGGGTCTTTTCGGTCTCGTATTGCTTTTTCAGCTCTTCGATCCTCTCGTTGATAGAGATGAGCCGCTGAGTCATCTGGTTGGTGATATTGGTTGCCTTGCCGGGTACGCCCGCCTTTTCCACCAAGGTACCGGCGCTGGCGGAGCTGGTGTTGGCGGTGCGCTTCAGCTCATTGACCATCAGGGCCGACAGGCCGTCGGTGGCATTGGTGAACAGCTCCTGAATCGCCTGGGGATTGGATTCCACCATGGACCGGACCTTGGACTCGTTGAATTCCAGCTTGCCGTAATCTCTCCATTCGCTGCTGCTCTCGATGCCGATGTCGTACAGGGCGTACTCGGAGCCCTCCGGCTTGGAGTAAAGGGCCATACGCATATTCTGAAGGAAACTGGATATATCGCTGTCGTTGCGGTAAAGGCCCTCCTGGGCTTTTTCTTCCCACAGCTCGATTTCCCGGTCAGACATCTCCTTTTTCTGGGCGCTGGTCAGCGGAGGATAATCCCGGTAGGTGGCGTCCTCATGGATCAGGGTGTTGAGCTTGTCGATCATCTCGTTGTACTTCTCAACAAAGTTCTTCAGCCCATCAACAATCTGGTCGGTGTTGCGGGAGGTGGTGATAGTCTCGGTGGAACCGCCGATTACCCTGTCGCCATCTTGGTTGACGATGTAACCATCCTCGTCTATATCAAGGTTTTTCATGTTCTTGTAGGCTTCAATCAGCTTGCCTTCTTTATCCACGAGCTGGTTATCACCATTCAACCTATAGACAACGCCGTCTTGATCGGTCCAGGAACCGTCCCCATTGTCGGTCAAAACCGGCATTTTCTCGGTAGGTTCATTCAAAGTTATGGTCATACCTGCCGTGGTGAAGGTGTTGGAGCTGCGCTCCACCATTACGCCGTTGATTTCGGCGATAGCGTTTTGTCCCTTAGTGACAGCCGCGCTCCCTGCTCCCTCTGTATTGGTCTGACCCAACCTGATGTATTTGGTGCCAAACGCCTTTTCAAGTTCTCCGGACAGATTTATGCCTGCGTAGCCGCCGTTCTTGGCCTCCATTTTAATTCTTCCGTCCTCAAAGGAGATATTGAATTTACCGTCAACATCAGCGTTTTTCAGCTCCTCAATCAAGCGCTTAGCCGGTTCCTCATCGGCGCTCTTTACCACATTGCTCGCCCCGTTAAAGCCGAAGGCTACGTGGATATTCTTTGCCGCAATATTCTTTAGTTCATCCGGATCGGTCGTATCCTTCACCGAATCCTCAAAGGTAACAATCGAGCCGTTGCGCACAGAAAGGGAGTAGCCGTTTTCCTTATTTCCCGTCAGTTCAATGTTCTGCTTGCCGTCAGCCTGATAACCGAAGCGGTTAGCAAGCCCCTCGTTGATAAGTTTGAATACCTCGTCGCGGGAGGTGCCCGAAGAGGGAATGCTGATGCTGTAAGACTTTCCGTCCACCTTAAAGGAAAAATAACCGGCCTCAAAGGAGTCAGGATAGCTGGCCAGCTCTTTGCTTCCTGTTGCGGAGCCGGTTGCCAGCTGCTTGCTCATCAGCGTTCCGCCGGTTTTCATGCCGTCCACATTGCCAAACATGGCGTTGAGCAGGTTACCGCTCTCCTGGGTCATAGTGATCTCCCGGCCCGCGCCTGTCTCGGTGGACTCGATGGTAAACTTGTCTTCCAGGTCGCTGTATGTAAGCCTTACACCGGCCTTGCTGCTGTTGACGGTCTTGATCACGTCGTTGATGGTGCTGTCCCCGCTGAAGGAGAACTTCTGCCCGTTGATGGTGAACTCAAACCTATCCCCCTGAAGGGCGCTCTTAAAGTTGGTGTCCTTGAGCATCTGGGACCGGGAAATTTTATCGGACTGTCCACTCTGCACCCCCAATAGGTCCAGCCCGGACTGATTGCCGGAAATGGTTGCGACATTGCCTTTGCCGTTGGTTTTCAGGGTAAATTTACCGTTATCTGTTCCCACTGTTACCCAGCCGCTGCCAAAGGTCTTGTCAATTTCGCTCTGAATTGCTTTTGTGATCTCGTTTAAACTACTCGTTTCGCTCAACTCGTAATCAGCCAGCGAAATGGTTCTCTTAATGCCGTTTAGGTCCAAATCAAAGGAGACGCTGGCGTCCGGAACAGCGGTGGTGGTCAGGCCGTTTTCGCCGGACTTCTGCCCCGCAGTAACGCCCAGCATCGCCATGCCTAGGGCGCTGGACTTGGAGGATACGGTAAAGTTCCCCGACATTTTCAACTTGCCGCTACTGTCAATTTCGGCGGTGATACCGGCATCATTCAGCTCTTTGACGAGGGTTTTAAGGTTTTCCTCATCGCTCTTATTGGGGTCGGCGGCGGACAGGGTGACTTTCTTTTCTCCACTGCCGGTTTGGAAGACGACCTCCCGTTTAAAGGCGTTTACATCAATGTTCTTGCCGCCGGTAAGGGGATTACTGACTGCGGCCCCCGATTTCACAGAGCTTGCGGTTGCCAGCTGTCCCACCCGGATAGACATATTGCCCATAGCCGCCTCCGGGGAGGCGATGGCGGAAAACGCCTTAGAGGAGGAATACACCGACATAGCGTTGAAAAAGTCCGCGCTGCTCAGGTTAGTGGAAGAAGTGCTTCCAAAAAAGCTTTCCTGGAATTTGTTCAGGTCGGAGATAATCTCCCGGTATTTCAGCTGCTGCCAAATCAGCTTCTGCTTTTCCTGTTCCTGCTTGTCTATCTTCCCCTGGGTGCCAGACAACATCTGCTCTACCCAGCTCTCGGTATCCATACCGGAGATAAGGCCGGACATACCCTTATTGGTTGCGGCACTGGTACTGTAGCTGTTGGTTGTATTTACATTCATAAACGAGTAACCTCCTTATATAAGCGAGCTTGACGCCGCGTGTTTTCCCTATAAAACTAATCGGATGTTTTATCTAAAAATAAAGCCGAAAAACAAAAAAGTTCTAAAAAGCTGCGCATTTCAGACATATTTTCAAATACTTAAATTCTCTTGGACCGTTCCGGTCCGGAACCCAGCCCCACGCTGAAGGCACTGGCAAATCTGGCCGCCTTTGCGCTGACGCTGCGGTTTGTCTCCCGTATCTTCTTGGAAAGCCCCTCCAGCTCCTCCTCAATCCGGTCCACCACCAACGGCTCCTTGCGGCGGATGCGGTTGGCCACGGCGCAGGCTTCCTGGGCCTTTTCAAACACCGGCCACAGCTCCTGGGGAATCTCCGACTTTCCCTTTTCCAGCCGGACCGCCCGCCAGGCGTCGTCCCCCATCTCCCCCAGACTTTGGGCCGCCTCCCGCAGCCTGGCGTCAAGGTAATCGATCTTCACGATGAGCTTCTGACGGCGGTTCATCTGGTTTTCCATCTCCTCCACATCCACCGAGAGCAGCTTTTCCGTTGCGTCCTCGTATTCGCGGAAGTATTCCGTTTTTTCCTCCAGCATCTGGCAGAGGGTTTCGATTTTTTTCATATGGAGGGTTCTCCTTTCCGGGTTGTGCCCCTGGGCTCCAAGCCTTTTTTATCTTTTATAGTTGTTTTTTTCCTGTATTCTGGTACAATAAGTACAGGAGATGGTCTATATGTACGTACCCCGCGAGTTCTTTCCCGCTGTCCTGAAAACTGAGGACGGCCGCTTTCTCGCCGACGGCTTCGCCAAAGGCACCCTATTTAACCGCACCCTGGAATTCCGCGGCGACTTTGTCCCCCTGCTCCAGTACCGTACCCGCGCCAGAGTCGTCCGAATTCAGAACGGATACGAAACCTTAAAATTTGAGGGCCTTGTCTACCTTTCCTCCCCCGCCATGCTCCGCCTGGTGGAGGTCAACGAATGGGAGCTGGCCCAAACGGCCCTGGAAACTCCCCAGGAGCTCTCCCTCTCCGCCACTGTCATCCAGCGGGAGGCTTCCCGCGAACGGGGCTGTGAGGCGCGCATCTTCTCCCTATCCTATGATAAGCTCCGCTTCACCTCCCCCGAAACCTTTGAGGAAGGGGAGATACTGGGTGTCAAGCTGGATGCCCCCCTTTCTCTGCGGGGGATTGAGGTGCAAATCCGAGAACGGATCGCCTTTGGGCAGCGGGAACGGACAGGCTATCGCTGCGATATACTGGCCTCCCCGGAGGAATGGCGGCAGCGGCTGACCGAGTACCTGGTAGAGCTGTCCCATCAGCCCCCGTCAAACGATACCGCGGATGCGTAACCGCTTTCGCTTTCACGCCCCTTTGCCCTTTGGGTACAAGGGGCGTTTTGCGTTCTGTCAATTCTCCCCCGGCTTGCTCTCTTTCGCGGGCTTTGCCTCTATTTTGGATATAAAGGAGATAAGGTCCGACTTGGAGGCCACGGCCTTGGCGGAAAGGATGTTACTCTCCACCGTCTGGCACAGCTCCTTGCGCATGATTTTGCACTCCCTGGGGGCCTGGATGCCGATTTTCACACGGTCCCCGGAGACCTCGGTGATCTTCACCTCAATCTCGCCAATCATAACCGATTCCCCGGCTTTTCTGGATAATACGAGCATAATCAGCGTCCCTCCTGACTGCCGGCCAGCGGACGGCGGAGGGGATAGTCCTCCTCCAGTATGGTCTGCACCGCCCGCTTGGTGTGGAGGTTTACAACCACCGGGCTTTTCATGTTGATGGTGGAATCCCGAAAATCCTCCGCGACCACAACCACCAGCCAGAACAGGTAGTCCCCTTCTCCCAGCGCGCCGCGAACCTCCGGAGAGAGGCGGGGATTATAGTTGTCCTCCACAATCTTGGGGTCTGCCAGGATAAAGCAGATGTGGGGATTGTCTACCGACTGGAGCCAGACGATGTTGGTGTTTTCCTCCGCGAACAGAAAGACGTACCGGTTCATCTCTTCAAAGCCGAACATGGGGGAAACAAAGGTGATAATATCCTCTGGGGCAACTTCAATTTCGCCGAAATCCCTGGTAAGAATGTTCATTGCATCTACTGTCCTTTCATATGGCAACAGCTATGCAGGCAGATTTTCTGATGCATAGCTGTTGACGAGATTATATGGCCATTTCAATCGCTGCGGATTGGCGCAAAAAGGCTGAATTTTGGGTATGATTCTGTGATATATAGGGGGAAACGCGGCCGGCTTCACCCAAAGCCGCGCCCCCTGACTCTCACGGTGACCTTCTACAACAACGGCCCGCGGACATTCTGGCGCCATCAAGCCTGGGACAGTCAGGAAAACCGGCCCAAATAAATAAACGCCTTAAAAGTAAGAGAACACTACGCCACAGGTTCCTCATAGTTGGGATCAGCGCTTGCCGGAACATAATGCGGCTTACCCAAATATTCAATTTTCACTTGCGGGTACTGCTCAATGATCATCTGGAACTTGCCCGGAACATAATCCAGGACGTTTTGGTCAATCTCCCAATCCGTTTCGATAGACCCCGCCTGGTAGTCCACATTCACACTCGCGGGTTCCCAGGAAATATCCGGGCCCACACTGGGCAGGAAAGTGGTTATGGTATCGGGCTGCTGGAACAGTTTCTGAGAAACCAACTGGGCAATCGTCACGCCGTTCTGAATTTGGCTGACCTGCTCGCCAAAGGAAGCCATGTCCGAAATTGCGCTTTGGACTGCCTGTTTACCCTTCGCGGCCTCGTCCGCCATCATCGTCGCGGTGCTTTTCAGGTTTATGCTGTTACGCATCTCGGTAGTATCGAGCCTGACCTGAATATCCTTTTTGTGGAGATTCAGTCGCGCCGCGGTGCGTGACTGCTGCATTTGCGGATTGTCAGACTGTTTCATCTCCAATCTGGCGCTTTCAATCTGAAAACGGTACTGAATCGGAATGTTTTCAATCTTTAACAGCTGCATAGTCACACCCCCATATATCTAAAATACCCACAGCCTTTATTGTAGAAAGTCCATTAGTGAAGTGGGAACAACCCTGGAACCGAACTGGTAGGTGGCCATCATGATGGAATTGTACATCTTCCAGTTGATGGATTCCTCCGCCATATCGGCAACCTCCAACTTTTGCTGGAGCTTGGTCAGGTTCAGGTGGTCGTTTTCCAGACCGCTCAGGGTCTTCTCCAAGAACTGGGTCCTGGTGCCAATATCGATAATGCTCAGCCGCAAATCCTCGGTACTGGTCTTCATGGTATTGCTGATGTCCTCCATATGGGAACGGTCGAACTCGCCGTCTTCCTTGTTCAGCTCCTCAATGGCGTCCACCAGTTGATTGTAAACGTTGTTAGGAACGCCGTCCTCGTTTTTGCCGAAGCCCAGCATCCTGATTCCGGAGAAGGTCAGTTCAAAGGCGGTATGTCCCTCTACCCGGTTGCCGTTCATGGTAATGCCGTTTCCGATGTCAACATACTGGGAGACGTCCTCAGGAATCACAAATTCCTTGTAGGTCGGCGGATCCACCTTATTAGCTATATCATCCTCAAATTTTTGTTTAATGCTGTCTCCGTTTTCATCTTTCCCGTAATAATCCGCGATTTCCCATTTCGAGGAATCAGCTTCATTGGGATCGACTTTTTTCAGATAACACAACTGCCCCGCATCATTGGTATAAACCATGTCCACCGGGATATTGTGGTATTCCAGCCTGCCCTCTTTTCCGACAGAGAAGGGTGGAACGCCATTTTCACTTCCGTCAAACAGGTAGCGCCCAGAGAAAACGGAGTTGGAGAACTGAATGATCTCCCCCAAATTCCCCTCCAGCTCCTGGGCCAGATTAACCCTTTGCAGCTTGGTGGGGTCGTTCATGCCCCGCAGAATAATCTGCTCGCGGGCCGTCACTATAATGCTGTTAATGGAGTTCAGGTTGCTCTCTGCGGAGGACAGCTTGGCGTCCGCGTCACGGATGTTGGTGGTATAGGCTTCGTTGTCAAACAGCTCCTGGCGGATGCGGAAAGCCCTGGCGGTATCCGTTACATTCTCGGCGGATTTCTTGTATTTCTGGCCGGTCATCCGCTCCTCGGACTTGGACAGGCGTTCCAGATTGGTGTTCATATGTCGTAAAAAGGTGCGCGTCATTTGGTTCTGGGTTACCCGCACGTGAATCATCTCCCTTTCTTACTGGCAAACGTCCGTAAAATTTTAAGTATCAAATCACTATATGAAATCAATAGCAAGAACGTTAAGAACGTCCCACCAGACCCATCTTGTTGATAATCACATCCAACGCCTCGTCCATGGTGGTCATCATTCTGGAGACAGCCTGGAAATATCTCTGGTAGGTCATCATGTTGGTGGTCTCCTCGTCCTTGGAGACCGCGGACATATCGTCCCGCTGGTCCAGCAGCGAATCGGTGATGGCCGCCGCCGCCTCATACCGTCCCTTGTAGTAGCTCTCCTCGCCCACACAGGTGTCGTAAACGTCGGTGACATAGTCCCGGAAGGAACCGGTAAAACACTGGCCGTTGGTATAAAACTCGGTAGTTCCGTCGCTGGTCAGCTTGGTGTTGAGTTTGGTAAAGTACTGGGCATTGGTGGCACTGGAGGGACTGGGCAGGCAATAATCCACGCTGTCCATCCACTCGTCGGAGACGGTGATGTTAGCAGCCGTCACATGACCGGGCTGGGTAATCACCGATGTCTTGCCGCTGTCATCCTGAACCATCGCGCCCAAAAGCTGCCTATACTGAATGGAACTGGGCTCGCCCTGGTCGTTAAGGGTCATGGGCAGGGTGTTGTTCATCACGTTGGCCAGAGTCCTTGCGAAGGTATCCAACCGATCGCGGTAGTACAGCACGCCCTTTTCAGAGCTGTCGCGGGGGGACTGGACATTGGGTCCCCGCCCGTTAATCATCTCCAACGAGGCCTTAAAGGTACCGCTGGTGAACTTCACGTCCTCAGCAGTGGAGTTCCAGGAGAGGGTGACGGTACCGTCGGAATACTCCAGCATCTGGAGCTTTTCGCACTCATCGCCCCGCAGGACCTCATGATCACCCATAGTCACGGTGACGCTGCCGTCATTTTCCTTGGTGACGTAGATGTTGCCGTACTCTGCCAGCTCATCCAGCAGCAGGTTGCGGGCGTCCAGTAGCTCGTTAGGGCCGTAGATGCCCTTTTCGCTGGTGTCTACGCCGATTTCCTCTACAATCTTTTTATTCAGCCCCGCCAGCTCATTGAGCTTGCGGTTGACCTCATCCACCGCAAGGGTCAGGTCGAACTTCTGCTGGTTGGCTACCTTGGTCAGCTTGTTGTCGTATTCATGGAGGGTCTGCACCATCCCCTGCACCGCTGTCCGGAAGATGTTGGCGTAGGAGCGGTCGGTGGATTTATCCGCCGTAAGGCCCTGGAGCGCTGTGGTGATGGTGTTTACCGCCCCCATCAGTCCACCGCCGGTCTCGGCCATTTCGTCGATAACTGCAGAGATATCGGCCAAAATGTCAACCTTCTGGCTATAGTAGGAGGTGTCGCTGTATTCCTCCCGGAACCGCCGGTCCAAAAAGGCATTGCGGGTCTGGTAGATGCCGGTGATATCCACGCCCTGCCCGGCGAAGTCTACCTTGGTGCCGCCGTACCGGGAATTGTGCCCGTAGGCGGAAACGGAAACCTGGTCCACCCGCTGGCGGGTATAGCCGGGGGTGTTGATGTTCATCAGGTTTTGTCCAGTGATATCCAGGCCCTTCTGGGCAACCGCAAGGCCCTTTCGGCCTGATTCAAATCCTAAAAATGTTGGTCTGGTCAAAATAAATTCCTCCCTGCTGGTCAGCCGGACTCCGATGCGCAGTCCCGTTTGTCATATCTTTTTCTCATAAATAGATGAATTTGCACTTCCGGCGATTTTCTTTGCCCGCTCCGTATAAAGCTGCGTTTGGGTTTCGGAGGGGACTTCCATGTTGACAAGTTGGAGATTCGTTTCCACCAGGTGCATGGCCTTTTCGTTGAGAAATTTAATCTGCTCAATCGCCCTGGACATCCGCTCATGACAATCCAGAATCTTCTGCGCCTGCTCCGGGTTCTCCATTCTGACGGATTCCGCGATTTCCCTCAGCGTCTTCTCTGGGAAGCCCATATCCTGCTGCCGTTTTTCCCGTCCCTGCTCAAGCTGGTCCATCCGAATGGTCAGCACCTGCTGCCGCGCCACGGAGCGCTCAATGGTGGGAATATCATGGGAAAGGAGGGCCTCCAGCTTATCGTTCTGCTCCTCAATCATGCTTTCCAGGAAATCCGCGTACTCACCAAGGTACTCAATAAATTCCTGCAATTTGTCTGAAACCATAAACCATTCTCTCCGCATTCTCAAATAAATTGCCGCTGCGGCCGGGAATCAGATGGCCACCCGCTGCATCATGGCCCTTGCCAGCTCCTCAATGGGGACCGAGTAGCTGCCGCTGCTCACCGCGTCTTGCAGCTCGCTGATGCGGCTCTGGCTGTCCATGTCCTTCAGGTCTCCCACAATGGCCTTGGAAATCCCCGAAACCATGCTCTGCTCGTTACCCTTCCGGCTAATCTCAATGGTGTCCACCTTTGCGGAAAATGCCTCCATAAAGCTGCCTGCCTGATTGATTGGGATGTTCCGGCTGGTTGGCTTGGTCATATAGTAAGCATTTACCATAGTGGGGTTAATTTTCATTCTGGTCACTCCCATCTTTCAGCGGCATTTTCGCACGCTTTTGCATCTTCTCCCAATGAAATGCATTTTTAATATGCGCAATTATAAACTATCGTCTACTAATATTATCGTATCGTTGGAAAAAAACTAAAGGCCAAAATCCAAATTTTTTGTTTTCTTTCCCCCTCTCCGGACATTTTCAAAGGGAGAACGCCCCTTTTGCCCGGTTTTCCTATTGTAAAAGCGCGAAGAATTCGGTATAATGGTTAAATGGAGATTTAAATAATTTTCCTTTCTGCATTTTTTGTTCTGGATGATAAAGGGGGCCGGTTGAACGGATGGCAAAGATCATAGCGGTGCTGACCCAGAAGGGCGGAGTGGGAAAAACCACCACAACCTATGCCCTGGCGGCGGTCTACCGCTCCAAAGGATACCGGGTTCTGGCGGTTGACATGGACCCGCAGCACAATCTTTCCCTGGGGATGGGCGGAGAATGGGAGGACCGGGCGACCATCTACCATGTACTGAAAAACGAGGTTTCGGCGCGCTTTGCCGTACAGCGGACCGCCGTCACCGATCTGATTCCCTCCACCACCACCCTGAGCGGTATTGAGCTGGAGTTTACGGGGCGAGACAGGCAGTTCCTGCTCAAGCGGGCGCTGGAACCCATTGAGGGCAATTACGATTATATCTTGATAGACTGCCCGCCCGGTCTGGGAATTCTTTCCACCAATGCGCTGGTGGCGGCCAACTTTGTCCTCATCCCCACCCTGTCGGACCTGTACAGCCTTCAGGGATTGGTGGAGCTGTACGAGACCGTCACCTTTGTCAAGGGACAGGACAACCCCAGCCTGGAGATTGCCGGCGTGCTGCTGGCCCGGTACAACGGACGCACCAAGCTGGCACGGGAACTGCTGGGAACAGCACAGATGGTATGCGAAAACCTGAACATTCACCTGTTCCGGACAAAGATACGCTCCTGCGTTACTCTGACCGAGGCGCAGAACATGCAGTGCAATCTGCTGGAATACTCCAGATACTGCAACGGGGCGCTGGACTATACCGCCCTGGCCAATGAAATGATTTCGAGGGGGGTATAAGCCATGGCAAAGGGAAGACCAGAGATAGATAAAGAAGCCATGTTCCGCAAGATTATGCCCTCCAGCTTTTCCGCGCCCGGAGAGGAGGAGGGGGTTCCCGCCCCTGCGGCCCCCCACAATCCCCTGTCCCCTCCGGCGCCTGTTTCCCAGCTTACCCAGCCTCCCTCACCCCCACAGGCCGCCGGCTCCCCCCAGGCAGGCGGACCGGCGGCGCTGGTGGGCGGCGGGGTTCAGCTCCGCCGGACGGCGGGGGCCCGAATTCTGGTAAACATCATGGAATACCTGGTGATTGACAAGCTGGACGAGGCCTATGAGAAGTTCAACAACTGCTGCAAGTGCGATAAATGCCGCCAGGACGCGGCGGCGCTGGCGCTGAACAAATTAAAGCCCAAATACATTGTGGTGGAGGAACGGCAGATTCCCTACCAGATAGCCAAGAACAACTCCCCGGAGGTGACGTCCTCCATTGTCAAGGCAATCTTGCAGGTAAAGGCCCACCCCCAGCACTGATTTTCCCGCCTGCGGGCGCAAATAATCCCCGACGGTTCTTCCATGTGGAAGGGCAGCCGGGGATTTTATTTATCCTTCAATAATATTCCGTATCCTCTGCATCTTATCATCCAGCATGGCGCTGATCTCCGCGCACTGGGTCAGCTCCGCCGCCGTCTGCTGTACCAGGGACTCGTCCAGGTTTTTCTTATACCGCAGCCGGTGTTCCAGGTTTGCCCAGAACTCCATGGCTATGGTCCTCAGCTGAACCTCCACCCTCATGTTCTTCTTTTCATTCTGTAGAAAAATAGGTATCTGAACAATCAAATGCAGGCTCCGGTAGCCGTTGGGTTTGGGATGTTCGATGTAATCCTTCCGCTCCAGCAAAATCACGTCGTCCTGCTGGAGCAGGCATTCCGCCAGCATGTAGATGTCGTTGAGGAAGGAGCATATCACGCGGATGCCCGCGATATCATTGAGGTTCTCCTCCATGGAGGTTAGGGAAAGGGGGATGCCCTTGCGGATCATCTTTTCCCGGATGCTGTTGGGGGATTTCA
Source organism: Oscillospiraceae bacterium (assembly GCA_022800935.1). Classification (GTDB taxonomy): domain Bacteria; phylum Bacillota; class Clostridia; order Oscillospirales; family Ruminococcaceae; genus UBA1405. The sequence goes on along the minus strand of JAAWRH010000007.1, from coordinate 39,445 downwards.
GGCGGGTCTTAATGTTCTCAATTGGGTTGCGCTCGTGCTGGAGGGAAAATTCCTCGTTGAGGACCCGGAACTTTGTCTCCACCTCCAGCAGAGCGCAGCGGTAACAGGCGATAAGCTTCTGCGCCTTGGCAAAGGTTTCCCGCAGCTCGTCAGTGGGCTCCTGGGATATCAAATCGGCCAGCTGACGCGCCAGCGCCTCCTTGCTTTCCGCCTGGGCGGCGGCATCTTCTTTAAAAAAATTATCTGTTTTCAGGCTGTTCAATCCTATTTCCTCCCACAAAGCTTTGTTTCCGCCACGGCAAAGAAGAACGCCGCAAAAGGAAAAATCGCTTTCTCCATCCGATTACCACCGCCGAAGCATACTCCCTGGTATGGGTGACGCTCACCGAAAAGTCCAGTCCCTCCCGCCGGGCAATCTCCGCCGCCCTTCCCTCCAATACCAGAAAGGGCTTCCCCAGCTTGTCCCGCAGCAGCGACACCTCAGTCAGCCAAAAGCCGCGGACCCCCGTCCCCAGGGCCTTGGCAAACGCCTCCTTGGCGCAGAAGTTGGCAGCCACGGTCTGGGGCGAAAAGGAGCGGGAGGCAAACAGCTCCCGCTCCGCGGGGGAAAACACCCGCTCCAGAAAGCGGGGCTGTCCCATGCTCCTCCGGATTCGGTCAATCTCCACCAAATCCAGGCCCACTGTATATGGCATCATTCAATCAGTCCGGCTTCCATCCGCTGCCGGTTGAACTCGTTGAGCATGGTGCGGGGGATAAACATCTTGAACGCCTCCAGAATGCGGGCGGTGGCGTTGAACACCAGCAGCGTCTCTCCCATAGTCTTATGGTGTACCACGCAGTACCACACGTTTTTGGAGGTCTCGCTGTCACAGGCGAGGATGCGGGTCTTGTAGTTCTTGCCCTGGTGCTTGGCGGGATCGTAGGGCCCAATGGCGTCAAAGTCCTTGCATTTGACGGTGATCAGGCGCTTTCTCTTGCGCCGCGCCATGATGCAGTCCACATCCATCTCCCCGTTGGTCACAATGTACTCAAACTCCTTGTTCATGGAGGAGCTCAGGTAATAGGCCCCGTAAAACGCGCCCACCACCAGCAGCAGTCCGATGCCCCCCGCCCCGATGGGGAACAGGAACAGAAAACTGAGGACTGCGATGACTAGGGCGGCCAGAAACAGCCCGATGCGGAGAAGTACCTCCTTGGAGGTGTTCCTTTTTACCACCATATATTCCACAAAGATATCAGCCATAGGGATGCGCTCCTTTCACATGCGGCGGCAGGAGCAAATCCATACGCCATCCAGGGGCCGGAAGTTGTTCCAAACGCCAATATAGATTAATTGTACCATAAAACCCCAGCAAATACAATTCAATCTGTAATTATTAACAAATTATTGTAAATTCATCCGAAAACTAAACCAATCCTGTCTCCTTCACCAGCTCCGCCACCGCCTTCTGGTCCCTGGGGTCGCAGCTTCCGGCCTTTTTCAGCTCCCAGTGCTCGGTATGCTCCATCCACTCCCCGGTCTTCAGGGTGTAATAGGGGCTGAGGGACTCTATCTCAATAAAGTCCGGGCAGGTATAGGTTTCAAAGGACATGCCGCCGTCCGGATACTCCGCCCCCATCTGGTGGGTAAAGCGCTTGACAAAGCAGCAGCCCTTGTTAAAATACGCCGCCCATCCATGTTCGTTGTTCACGCCGATTTTAAAGGGCCCGGAGGCGGAGGGGTCCTGCTTCAGGGTGATGTAATTGGTTCCCCAGCAGACGCGGGGATCGGCCATATCGCTGTAGGGCCAGACGGCGAACACCCGGTTTTCCAAAAGCCCTGTGGGCCGATCCGGCTGGGGAATCACCTCAAAGCCGCCCTTGTCCATCACGCTGATGGACCACACCCCGGCCTTTCTCGTCTCCCCCAGGTTGATGACCCGCTGGGTCACGGAAACCTGGGAGGAGTCCTCCGCCATGGAAACGGTGACGGCATACTGCCAGTTGTTTTTTCTCTGGGCGGGCGGGGTGAAGATAACCCCCTGCTCCGTCTGCTCATAAGCCACCGGATCATTGTCGGGGTAATAGGTCTGGGGCATGGCCTCCGGGGAGACCCAAAGGCGGTGTCCGCCCCGGTTGCGCCAGACGGTTCCCTCCCCGTAATACTCCTCCAGGGACGGGTCCTCTGTCACCAGCTTTCCCTCGATATCCGGGCCAAGGACGTTTTCCCCGTCCAGCAGCCGGTAGGATAGGATACGGGGGCCGAAATCCAGGCTCACCAGCAGCTCGGCGCAGGAATTGCTCAGGGAGAGGCATTTTCCAAAGGGTGCAAACTCTCTTTCTTCAATTTTGACAGCCATTTTGTCATTCCTCCATTTTTTCATTTTCAGATGCCGTAACACGGACCACAGGGGTGGTATAGGCGGCCCCGCAGGGACGGGGATTGGGCTGAAAGATGGAATACAGGTCATCGGCGGCGGCCTCCGCTTGGGCAAACCTCCGGCACAGCTCTCCGGACTCCTCCAGCCGCTTCAGGGAGTGGGACACAGGGATTCCCGCCTCTCCCTTCCAGCGGACCAGCAGCACCTCCCCCCTTTGGGTAAAGCCCAGCAGGCGGCAATAGGGAACCGCCTCCCGGCACAACTCCCCGTCCAGCTGCAAAAAGGCGGAGTAGACCAGCCTGCGGACCCGCGCCATGGAGTACCGCTTTGTCTTAATCATATCACAAAGCTCTTGAAATGTACACGCCTGACGGATGGATTTCCAAAGCCGGTTTTCGATTCCCTCGGAGCAGTCGGGAAGGCGGGAAAGGGACTCCCGCTCCAAAGTCCGCAGGCGGCAGAGCACCGCCCGCTCCCCCAGCTCCGGAATTGCCGTCTGCAAAAGCCCTTCCTGGAATATTTCGGCCGCTTTTTCGGGAAAGAATCCGGCGGCTTCTTCCCATTTCCCCTCCAGCAGCCTCCGGCGGAGCAGCGACGCGCTGGCGAAGCCCTCCCGCGGCGTGCGGCTGTGGTGATCCGCTCCCCGACGTGGGATGGTATACGGGATCATGGGACATTCCAACTGCTCCAGCTTTCGCAGATACTCCACCCCCAGGGCGTTGTTGGGCCGTCGAAGCAGCTCCCCGGAGGCGGGGAACAGAGTCTCCACCGCCTGCTGCCTGGCGGCGGCAAAGGAATCCCCTTCCTCCAAAAAATGGCGGAACAGGGGGGACGACTCCGCCGCTGCGCAGTGCCCGGTCGCACGGCGCAGCTCCTCCATGGAGCCGGCCTCGCTGCCAAACACCAGCCAATCCCGCTGGTCCATCCCCAGCCCCTTCAGGAGGGACACCGCCCCATGGGCAAACCGCTCCGCCGTGGCCATAGCGAAGGGAAGGGGCAGCTCCACCACCAGGTCCGCGCCGCAGAGGAGGGCAGCCCTGGTGCGGAGGGCGCGTTCAAAGATGGCGGGGCCGCCCCGCTGCACATAGTTGCCGCTCATGACAGCCAGGACACAGTCCGCCCCCATCTCCCGGCAGCGCCTCAGCAGATAGGCGTGGCCCCGATGGAAGGGATTGAACTCCGCAATGACGGCAGCGGTCTGAAAACGGTGCGCATCCATACAGGAGCCCCCTTTCATGGATTAGAAAAGGGACAGAGGTCTGCGTCTGCGGAAGACAGCCTCTGTCCCTCAAATCGGTATTGGCAAACTGGCGTCAGGAGGAAAACCGCACGCTTTTCAGCGCGTTCAGCCCGGCCTCCAGGTCCTCGTCGCTGAAAGCCGAAAGCATCGCCACCACCACCGCGCCTTTGACGGTGTAGACGCTGTACGCCTGGGCGAGATGGTAATTGTCAAACTCATACCCGTCAAGCCCGTTGATTCTGCCGTCCAGCACCACCTGGACGCTGGCCAGGGCAACCTGATGTCCGTCAATGGTGAGCTCCTGAGCGGGCTCTACGGAGGCCTCGACCCCGAACTGCTTATACCCTTCCTCAAAGGCCTCCGCAAGAGCTCCTGCGTATTCTATGGAGGACATACCGTTGACCGATTCCTCGGAGGCAATCTGGACCAGAAGGTTGGAGGTCTCCGTCTCATCGGGGGCAGAGGCATAGAAGAGGTAGCCCGTATAACCCGCATCGATATTTTGTTTGTTGCTGTCAGCAACCTCCTGCCCCTGGGTCTGGGCAAGGCGATCCAGCTGTCCGGCCAGGGTATCCTCCGGGTTTTCCAGCATCCAGCCCTCCGGCACCGTATAGGTAATGCCCAGAACACTGTTGGTATAGGTCACGCCATCCACCGAACCGGCGGCGGTCATCTCCGGTATACCAGCCTCCCCCACAGAGGAGGATTCCTTAGAGGATGAGGATGGAGAAACGAAGGATTGAGAAGGAATACGATCCGGAGCAGAACCGCTGGAGCTGGAATTGTCTGAAGGGGAAGAGCAGCCAGCAATGGAAAGAATCATAACTGCTGCCAAAAGAACCGATATTTTTTTCATTGAAACCATTCACTTTCTTTATTGATTTGATCGGCGGACGATTTGGAGAACCGGTCACAGAACACCGGCAATCTACCAAAGGTCATTATACTGAAAAAAGCAGAGTTGTCAAGCTGCTTTTACCCGGCCTCTTTTACGCTGTTCACAAAGCATTCAAGTATTTTTTGCTTGACATTTCCTTCTATTTAAAATAGACTAAATATGGTATAAATATTTATTTTTTCTATAGAAATCAAACATTTCCAAAATTGTCCAAAAGGTGGTATCTGATATGAATGTATCCGGAAAAACAATTCTCATCACCGGCGGAGCGGGGGGACTGGGTTCCGCCATGGCAAGATTGCTTTCCCAGAAAGGGGCGTCGGTTTTCATCCTGGACCTGGAGGAAAATAAGGGTACGGCGCTGGCAGAGGAGCTTGTTCAGTCCGGAAAAAAGGCCTGGTTCTGCCGGACCGATCTCACCAGTGAGCCCGACTGGCAGAAGGCGTTCACCCAGGCCCTGGAGCTCACCGGCAGGGTGGACGTCCTTGTCAACAACGCCGGCATCAACATCCGCAAGCCCATTGAGGAGATGTCCTTTGACGAGTGGAACACCATGATGCGCATCAACACCGGAACGGTGTTCCTGGGCTGTAAGACTGCCATTCCTGTCATGCGCCATCAAGGCGGCGGAGCAATCATCAACACCTCCTCGGTGTGCGGGCTTATCGGCCACCGGTACACGCCGGAGGCATACACCGCCACCAAGGGCGCCGTCACCATGCTCACCAAGGCTGTGGCCTCCCGGTACGCCAAGGACGGAATCCGCTGCAACTGCATCAACCCCAGCACCGTGGATACCCCCTTTGTCCAGGAGCTTTTCAAGGACCCTGAGCGGAAAAAGGAGCGCTTGGGCGAAGTACCTTTAGGGCGGCTGGCGACAGTGGACGACGTGGCCAACGCGGTGCTGTATCTCGCTTCGGAGGAGGCGGCGTTTATCAACGGCGTGGCCCTGCCCATCGACGGCGGCGTCACCTGCTACTAAAAAGCCTAATGGGAGGAAACAGAGATGGCAAATCAGGAAATCATTAAGCAGAAGCTCCAATATCTGGAAGAACAGTATCACAATCATGGAACGGTGAAAAGAATTCAGCGGCTTGCGGCACAGATCCGCAAGGACGTTGTGATGATGATTGGCTGTGAGGGACATGTAGGACATCTGGGGGGATCCTGCTCCAGCGCGGACATTGTCGCGGCTCTGTATGGACGAAAAATGAAGCTGAACCCCCAAAACCCCGACTGGGAGGATCGGGACAGGTTCCTCTACAGCAAGGGCCATGCCGGAATCGCTCAATACGCCGCTCTGGCGGAGCTGGGGTATTTTCCCAAGGAAGACCTTTGGGAGGTTAAAAACCTGGGAGCTCGCCTTCAGGGGCACCCTGACCGCATCCGTACCCCCGGCATAGAGGCCAACACCGGCTCCCTGGGCCAGGGGCTTTCCATCGCCAACGGTATGGCCCTGGCAATGCGCCTGGACAACCGCCCCGGTAAGGTCTATTGCGTTATGGGGGACGGTGAACAGGCAGAAGGACAGATATGGGAAGCCGCCATGGCCGCCTCCGCCCACAAGATAGACAACCTTGTGGGCATCATAGACCAGAATCGCCTCCAGGCCACCGGGGCTGTTTCGGACCGCTTTGACACTAATCCCTTGCCGGAAAAATGGGCCGCTTTCGGCTGGCATGTCATCGAGATAGACGGCCACAAGATAGAAGAAATCCTCCGCGCCCTGGACGAGGCAGATACTATCAAGGGAAAGCCCACCGCCATCATCGCCCATACCGTCAAGGGGAAGGGCATTTCCTTTGCGGAAAACCAGACCAGCTTCCACAACACCGCCCTGACGCGGGAGCAGTACGAAACCGCCCTGAAGGAACTGGACGCCCAGCTGGCAAAGCTGGAGCGATAACCGGCAAGAGAGGAGAGATGATTCCATGAGTAAAACACAGAGCCAGCGCCTGGCATACGGCGAGGAGCTTGTCGCCCTCGGCTATGAAAATAAAGACATCGTTGTTCTGGAGGCAGACCTGGGGAAATCCACCATGTCCAACCTGTTCCAGCAGGAGTTTCCGGAACGGTATTTTGAGATGGGCATTGCGGAGCAGGATATGATCTCCACCGCCGCCGGGCTTGCGGTTTCGGGCAAAATTGCCTTCTGCAACTCCTTCGCGGTGTTTGCCGCGGGGCGGCCCTATGACCAGATACGTCAGACGGTATCTGTCGGTAAGCTGAACGTAAAAATCTGCGGCTCCTCGGCGGGGCTGTCGGATTTCGGAGATGGTTCCTCCCATCAGGCGGTAGAGGATGTGGCCATTATGAGCGCCATTCCAAACATGACCGTCCTGACCCCCTGCGACGCGGAAGAAACCCGCCAATGCGTCCGCGCCGCCGTGGAGATACATGGTCCCGTCTACATCCGGACCATGCGCAACGACCTGCCGGACCTTCTACCGGAAGGCGCGAAATTCCGCCTCGGCGAACCAAGAGTGTTGAGGGAGGGCACTGACACAGTCGTCTTCGCCCATGGAACCATGACCGGAAAGGCGATGGAAGCCGCTGAGGCGCTGGAACTGGAGGGCATTTCCGTCAAGGTGGTAAACCTCTGCACCATGAAGCCCTTCCCCTACGAGGCTGTAGCAAAGCTGGCAGAGGGGATGAAGGCCGCCGTAACGGCGGAGGAACACACCTACATCGGGGGACTGGCATCCCAGACCGCCCTTGCCCTGAGAAAGTCAAAAGTACCGATGGACTATGTAGCAATCAACGATTCCTTTGGCCAGTCGGCCCAGGGCCCGGAGGAGCTGCTGGAGTACTATGGACTGACAAAGGAGGCGATTATAAATAAGGTAAAGGAATTTTTGTGATTTTCCACCGTCTATTCCCCCTTCTGTTGAAAACCTAATCCGCAGACGAAATTCTTTTCGTCTGCGGACCAAAGGATTTTGAAAGAATATCTAAGCCGGGAACAGGAGGTATTTGATATCATAATGTCCCTATTCAATCAGGAAAAGGCGTTTGAACAACATGTAGGGCAATATGGAGATAAACGGGAAAATAAGAGCTGTACGGAAGACAAAATGGAAAAAACTCAAGAAACCGCAATACTGTAATAGATTCCTTTTCCTGTCTTCAGCAACCAATCAAAAGGAGTGGTTTTTAATGAAACCGTTTTTAAAAGGAATACTGGCTGTGTGTTGTTCCCTTGCCGTGATTTCCGCTCTGCTGGCAGGATGTCGCAAACCTGTTCAACAGGAATCAACCGATGAAAAATCCTTATATGACCACGGCCTTGAGATGGTTTCTCTTTTAGCGGAGATGGCTGCCAGCGAAGAATATGTGGATTCCTTTTCCTCCTCCGACAGCATCAAGTCTCTGCTCCAGAAGACCGGGAGCGGGAATTTTGCAGGGTTGGATTGGGTGTACCGGGTCAAGGTTTCGGATGCTGCGCTTATGAGGCAGACAGATATCGTCCTTGACAACCTGTCGCCTTCTTTGCGGGATAACCTGAAATCCCGGCTGAACGCCGCTGTTGTCACCCAGATCAACGCCATGGGCGGCGCGGAGGTTTTGGCGGCCGCCAGCATATGTACTGTGAAAAAGACCTTTGTCAGCACCGAACTGGATGAAGACATTATCTATATCTACACCTTTCACCATGCCGACCCAGTCGCTGTGACCCTTACCAAGGGGGAGAACAACACCGTTTCCGCAACAGGCTCCTTTCTTTTCAACGACAGGTTCCGGGAGGACCCGGAGTCCTTCTTAACAGATATGTTTACCCTTTACGGTGTCCGGATTGAGATGATAGCACCATAATGACCCTCCGATATCTTCTAAAAGAATCATTTTACAAATAAAGGAAGTGTTCCCCATGTCGGTGGAAAAAGTGAAAGCCTATTTTGAACCATACGGCCTTGCGGACAAGGTGATGGAATTCGATGTTTCCAGCGCGACGGTGGAGCTTGCATCCCAAGCGCTGCACACCCAGCCAGGGCGCATTGCCAAAACCCTCTCCTTCCTGACGAAAGACGGAAGCTGCATCCTGGTGGTCATGGCTGGAGATAAAAAGGTGGACAACTCTAAATTTAAGGCCGCTTTCGGAACAAAGGCGAAAATGCCGTCTCTGGAGGAGGTTGCGGAAAAGGTTGGGCACAAGGTAGGCGGGGTATGTCCCTTTGCCATACCGGAAGAGGTCAGGGTATATCTGGACGAATCCCTCAAGGAGCACGAAACGGTTTTCCCGGCCTGCGGAAGCTCCAACAGCGCTATTGAGTTGAGTTGTGAGGAGCTATACCGGTATGCTAACGCCGTGGGATGGGTTGATGTGGGGAAATAGGGAGGTTGCCTCAAAAAGAGAAAAAGGGCGCTCCGCCGACGGCAGAGCGCCCTCGTCCTGTAAAAGGACAATGTGAGAAAACCTTACTTAATGGAGTTCTCGTAGGACTCGATCATCTTCTTGACCATCTGTCCACCGATGGAACCGGCCTGACGGGAGGTCAGATCGCCGTTATAGCCCTGCTTGAGGGTAACGCCAACCTCGTTGGCAGCCTCCATCTTGAACTTCTCCATAGCTTCCTTTGCTTCGGGTACTACAATACGATTATTGCTGGTCATAATTCGTTATCTCCTATCTATACATTTTGAGTTGATTTCAGATTCTATTTGAAAGGGGCCCATAAAAGACATTGTTTTATGCCCGCAATCCTATTATGGCATTCTGTTTTTCACGATATGACAGGGAATTATCGGAAATGTTTTTTGAATATAAGGATTATAAAGGGGGGCGTCTCAAAATTAAAGTAAAAAACACCGGGCACGGGAAAAGACGTCCGGAGGGTGTCGGCTATCAGATGATGGGCAGCAGGATGTTTGGCAGGAGGATGTTTGGCAGGAGGATGACGACCTTCTTCGGGAGGAGCAGCTCCGCAGCCTTGCAGATTATATCCTGGACAACCAAATGTTCGACAAATATTACTGCACCTTTTTCTCTGATTCCATTGGTGGCTATCTGCTGGAGGAAATGCGGGACAACGCCTACTGCGGTGCGGGAAAGATGATGGCCCTAAGCCCGGATGGAAAAATTTACCCCTGCGTGAGATACAAGGATTACTCGCTGAACTGTCATCAGGAACGGGTGGTGGGAACTCTTCAGGACGGAATCGACATGGACCTGGTCCGGCCCTTTATGGTTGCCGCCGTCAGGTATCAGGATGACGACGAATGCGCCCGGTGTCCCATTGCCCAGGGGTGCCCCCAGTGTCAGGGCTTCAGCTATGACGCGGCGGATACAAGCACCAACTTCCAGCGGGCAAAGTACATCTGCAATATGCAGAAGGCAAGGGTGCAGGTCAACGAGTACCTGCGGAAAAACGCTGCACATTACAACCCATTGGGATTTTTGTGGATAAAGTTCCAACTGTCCCTGCACATATCGGCGATGGTATAATTGGCTTTCCAGTGGAGCAGGTTGGCGGCGCGGGCGTTGTCGGCATAGAAGCAGGCGATGTCCCCGGCGCGGCGAGGTGCGATTTGATAGGGAATCCTCTGACCGGAGGCCTTCTCAAAGGCGGATACTATCTCCAGAACGCTGGTCCCGCTGCCGGTTCCCAGGTTGAAAATCTCCAGTCCCGGATGATTATGGATATAGTCCAGGGCTTTCAGATGCCCGTCCGCCAGGTCCATCACATGGATATAGTCCCGCACGCCTGTCCCGTCAGGGGTGTCGTAGTCGCTGCCGTAAACATTCAGACAGGGCAGCTTTCCCACGGCCACCTGCATGATATAGGGCATCAGGTTGTTGGGAATGCCGTTGGGGTCCTCCCCCAAAAGCCCAGATTCGTGGGCCCCAATGGGGTTAAAGTACCGCAGGAGCACAACATTCCAGGAGGGGTTGGCTTTGTGGATATCCATCAGTATCTGCTCAATCATCAGCTTGGTATAGCCATAGGGATTGGTGGCGGAGGTGGGCATCCCCTCCACATAGGGGACAGGGTTATTCATCCCGTATACGGTGGCGGAGGAGCTGAACACAATGGTCCTTACGCCGAATTCCTCCATCACTTGGAAGAGCTGAAGGGAGCCGGTGATGTTGTTATAGTAATACCGCATGGGCTGCTGTACCGACTCTCCAACGGCCTTCAGCCCGGCAAAGTGAATCACCGCGTCAATTTTGTGGGCGCGGAAGATGGCACGCATCCCCTCCATATCCATCATGTCGGTGTGATAAAACGCCGGGCGCTTTCCGGTTATCTCCTGAATGCGGTTGACAGCCTCCTCCTTGGAGTTGCAAAGATTATCCATAATGACAACATCATAGCCGTTTTGGAGGAGAAGGACCGCCGTATGGCTGCCGATATACCCTGTTCCGCCTGTTACCAAAATAGTCATGGTTAAAACCCCTTTCTGTTTCTGTCCGGTGTGGCGCTTTCTCTGTAAACAGTATAACTGATATTCCCTTTTTCCGTCAATCCATTTTGATAAATGTGTAACATTTATCCATAAAAAAGAGCGGGTTAAAGCATCTGCTCTTTCGGAAAAAATTTGTTTCCAGGCTTTTCACGATTATCTCCTTGTTCTTCCCTGTAAAATGGAGTATCATAGAAACAGAAAAATTTACATCACAGGAGGAATGCTCTATGGCCACACTGCTTTATCAGGGACACGGCAGCTATCGAATCGTCACGTCTGACCGGATGGTCATCTACATCGACCCCTTTGCCGGGGAGGGCTATGATCTGCCCGCCGACCTGATTCTCGTCACCCACCAGCACAGCGACCACAACCAGATTGGCCTTCCAGTCAAAAAGCCGGACTGCGAAATCATCACCGAACGGGATGCCCTGAAGGGCGGGCGCTACAACACCTTCCAAACCAAGGGCGTGACGGTAGAGGCCGTGGAGGCGTACAACAAAAACCACAGCAGGGATGCCTGCGTCGGCTATATCGTCACGGTGGATGGGATTACCCTCTACGCCTCCGGCGATACCTCCACCACCGGGCAGATGAAGACCTTTGCAGCCCGGAAGCTGGATTACGCCCTTCTCCCCGCCGACGGCATCTATAACATGGACCTGGAGGAGGCCTCCGCCTGCGCGGATTTGATTGGCGCCAAATATTCCATCCCCATCCATCTGAAGCCCGGCGCGCTGTTTGACCGCGGCCGAGCGGAGCGCTTCACCGGGAAAAACCGCCTCATCGTCCAGCCGGGAGAGGAAATCGAGCTTTAAGGGTTCCTGAAAAAGCCAAACGGCTGTGCCGAAAGCAATTCTTTCAGCACAGCCGTTTTCCGGGGAAACCGGAATTTCCTATTTGATCCCGGAGGATTGAGATTGAGTTTGTTCCCTTTCGCGGAAAAGCAGAGAGATGCTCCACACGCCTGCCAGCGCAACCAGTGTATAAATCACCCGGCTGATGGCCGCGCCTTGTCCGCCGAACATCCACGCCACGGCATCAAACTGGAACAAACCGATAGAACCCCAGTTCAGCGCACCGATGATCATCAGTATCAGCGCAATGCGATCCAACATAAAATACCACTCCTTTCCTGTCAGAATGGAGTTATCAGCTGTCATGCCCAATTCCGGCCGCTCTGCTGAAAAACGCCTTGACTGCCTTGCAGGGCCGGTCCGGAAATGCGTATAAGCCGCAGAAGACGTTCCCGGACAGCCGGGAATCGTCTTGCTATCAGTATGTCCCCGTCTCCATAAAATTATACAGCCCATCCAAATAAGCGATTGCGCAAAAGCGCGGATTGGCTTATAATAGATACATAGACCCGAAAAAACGTTCAGGGAGGAAAAAGCATGAAAAAAAATTTACTTGTCGCGCAGTCAGGCGGACCTTCCTCGGCAATTAACGCAACGCTGTCAGGAATATTAATGGAGGCCATCCGCAGCCCGGAGATAGATAAAGTATATGGCGGAGCCAACGGAATATACGGCATCATCTCCCAACAGATTGCGGATTTGAGCGGCCAGGTCCGCACCACGGAGGATTTTAAGCTGCTGGAAACAACCCCCGGCATGGCTTTGGGCTCCTGCCGGTTTAAGCTGCCCCCGGCGGAAAACGACACCAAGGTTTACGAAAAGCTTGTAAAAATTTTCCATAGCTACAATATCGGCTATTTTCTGTACATCGGCGGCTCCAACTCCATGGATACGGTCTGGAAGCTCTCCCGCTATCTGAAGGATAAGGAGGAGGATATCAAGGTGCTGGGCGTCCCCAAATCGGTGGACAACGACCTCAGCGGCACCGACCATACCCCCGGCTTCGGCTCCGCGGCCAAGTTTATCGCCACCTCCACCGAGGAAATCATCCGGGACTCGGAGGCCTATCCCATCAGCTCGGTTACTATCATAGAGGTCATGGGCAAGGAAAGCGGCTGGCTCACCGCCGCCTCCATTCTGCCCCGCCATTTTGGGGAAAACGCCCCCCATCTGGTCTACCTGCCGGAGGTGCCCTTCTCCATGGGGCAGTTCATCAACGACGTACAGGAGACGATGAAAAAGGAACGTGCCGTTGTGGTCGTGGTATCGGAGGGGCTGAAGTTCTCCGACGGCAGCTATGTGGCCCAGCCCAGCGATGGGGCGGGTGGCTACTCCAGCGTCGGACAGGTTCTGGAGCGGGCGCTGGTCAGCACCATCGGCGGCAAGGTCCGCTCGGTGGTGCTCAACGTCCTCCAGCGGTGCAGCGGGCATCTGCTCTCCGCCGCCGACATCACCGAGGCCCGGCGGCTGGGGACCTACGCGGTACGGGACGCTCTGGCCGGAGAAACCGGTAAGGTGCTGGTCTTCTCCCGCGTGTCCGATTCCCCCTATCTGATCAACATTGAAACCGTTCCGGTGGAGCAGGTTCTTTCCGCAGGGATAAAGGGCTTCCCCCTGGAATGGATTTCCCCAGAAAACAATGACCTGACCCAAAAGGCGCTGGACTATCTCCTCCCGCTGATCGACGGCGAGGTGGAGTACTCCTGCAAGGCGGGGATGCCGGTGCATTTCCGGTTTGATTTGACGCCATGTCCGCCGCCGGAAAAAGCGGGACTGGAGGGATAAATCCCCCTAATCCCATAACAACATCAAGGCCCCCTCACATCCGCTGTGAGGGGGCCGCTCTGCGTAAAGTCCGCAGATTATTTCTTCTTAGCGTCAGGCTGTTGGGCTTTTTTGGCCCGGTACTCCTGCCACATCACCCACATACAGGGGACCAGGCAGACAGAGGAATAGGTGCCGGAAAGCAGACCGATAATCAGCGGGAAGACAAAGGTCACGATAGAGGTGACGTTGAAGATCAGCGTCACAACCGCAATCACCACCAGGGCCATAACCGTGGTCACCGTGGTGACAATGGCGCGCTTCATGGACTGGTTGATGCTCTTGTTCACCAGCTCGCCCACCGGGAGCTTCTGGCCGTAAATCCGGCGGTTTTCGCGGATACGGTCGTAGATGACAATGGTGTCGTTGATGGAGTAGCCCAGAATGGTCAGCACCACCGCCATAAAGTTAGCGTCCACCGACAGGCGGAAGAAAACAAACACCGCCACCACGGCAATAATATCATGGACCAAGGCAATAACCGCCATCACACCGGCGGACCAGCCGCTGATGCGCTTAAAGCGGAAGCCGATATACACCACCATCACGATGGCGGCAAACAGCACAGCCACCAGGCTTTTCAGGAAGAACTCCCGGCCGATGGAGGCGTTGACGTTGCTGATGGATTCGGTGTGGATATTGTTGGCGGCAAAGGTCTGAGAAAGTGCGTCGGTAAGCTCCACCTGCTTATCGGCGGAAAGGCCGCTGGTGGAGGCCAGGGAAACCACCAGATTGGTGCTCCCCGTGGCAAGGTCGCTGCTCTCCTGGATGGCGGCGGAGCCGCCCACCACCTCCTGCACCTTGGAGAGGAAATCGTCCTTATTGATATCGCCGGTGTAGGAATAGGTCAGCATAGTGCCGCCCTTATACTGGATGTCCAGGTTCAGTCCCAGAAACAGCGAACCCAGCAGAGTGACTGCCACAAGGGCAATCGAGATGATAAAGAATATCTTTCTTTTTCCGACAAAATCAATCATTTCTTTTCACCTCCGTAAAGCCAGGCCTTGCGGAGCGGCTTGAATTTGGACAGGGATTTGAGCATCAGGCGGGAGGCCGTGACACCCATGAGGAAGTTCAGAATAATGCCTACCAGCAGGGTGTAGCCGAAGGAGTAGATCGCGCCGGTGGTGGAGGAGCCGAAGATGCCGAAGACGGGTTTGAGCATCATGGCAAAGATGCTTGCGGGCGGTCCAAAGGCCCCCATGAGGATCACCGCCACAAACACAACGGTGATGTTGCCGTCAAAGATAGCGGTAAACGCCCGCTTATAGCCCGCGTCGATGGCCGCGTCAATGCCCCGGCCCAGGCGCAGCTCCTCACGAATGCGCTCATAGGTGATGACGTTGGCGTCCACGCCCACGCCAATGGAGAGGATAATGCCCGCGATACCCGGCAAAGTCAGGGTAAAGCTGGAAATCGAGGGCAGATACCCGGTGATGGCGGCGATGGTACCGGCAGCCTGTCCCATCAGGGCAATGCAGGCGACGATGCCGGGAAGCCGGTAGAGGATAATCATCAGCACACAGATGGCGATAAAGGCGATAAAGCCCGCCAATACCATGGCGTCTCTGGCCCCCACGCCCAGGGTCGGGGAGATGGTGCTGAAGTTGGTGGTCTGAAGCGCAAAGGGCAGCGCGCCGGCATTGATCTTGTCCGCCAGCTCCTTTGCCCCGGCAGCGTCAAAGCCGCCAGAGATGGACGCCTCTCCGTTCAGGATAGCGTCGTTGACGCGGGGATAGCTGATCATAACGTCGTCCATCCAAATGGAGATAATCCCCTTGGGGGACTGAGAGGACAGACGGGTGGTCGCTTCCGCAAACTTTTCCGCTCCCTCGCTGGTGAGCTTCAGGGAGACGACAATCTCGTTGGTGTTCGTCATGGCCGGGGCCGCTTCCTCCACATCCTTGCCTTCCAGGATGATGGTGTCGGCGGTGACGCCGGAGGGCAGGCCGGAAGCGTCGGTCTCATACCCCTCGCGGAAGGTCAGTCGGGCGGTGGCCCCCAGCTCCGCGATGGCGTCTTCCGGATTGAAATCGGTCTCGTCCTCCTTCCAGGGGAAGCGGACGATAATGCGGTCTTTGTCGTAATCGGTGTAAATCTCGTAGTCGGTGATGTTCTGCGACACCATACGAACCTTGATGATCTGCTCCGCCGCCGCCATTTCCTCATCGGTAGCGTCGTAGCCGTCAGGCGGGCTGAAGGTGGCGTCTACACCGCCCCGCACGTCAATACCCCAGCGGATATCCTGTGCGCCCTTAATCCAGGTGGTGGGAATGTCGCCGAAGGTGGTGCTGACACCCAGAAAGGCCGTGAGGGTCAGCAGCAAAATCAGCACAAATACCACGAAAAACACCGGTTTTCCTACTTTTTTCATAGGTAAACCTCCAGAAATAAGTTCTTGTCCGGCCGTTTTGGGAAAAACGGCCAAAATCTCAGACTCTTATCATTATACAGCATATGCGGCAGGAAATACAAGCCTGTTTTTTGAACAGAACAGGTTTTTCTCCGCGGATTTTGAATAAATTCCGTAAAAAAGGTCTTCTCAAAGCAGATATCGCGATTTTTTCGTCTCGATCCGTTCCGGCGAACTAAACGCTCAGCTCCGCCTTCTCCCCTAAAACGTCCTTGTTTTCCTCCAGGATGGGACGGACCACATTCTCCACAAACTCCTCCACCTGCTCCACCGAACGCCCTGTAAAGTTAATGGGCTTGAGCACCGCCTCGATTTCCGCCCGGTCCAGCTGGAAGACAGGGTCGGCGCAGACGCGGTCGATCAGGTCGTTGGGCATCCCTTCCTCCTTGACCACTCTGGCGGCGGCAATGGAGTGCTCCCGCAGGCGCTCATGGAGCTGCTGGCGGTCCCCGCCCTTTTTGACGGCGCTCATCATGATGTTTTCGGTGGCCATAAAGGGCAGCTCCGCCATAACCCGCTGGCTGACCACTTTGGGATACACCACAAGGCCGTCGCAGACGTTCATCATAATCTTGAGGATGGCATCCACGGCCAGGAAGGCCTCGGAGACGGAAATCCGCTTGTTGGCGGAATCGTCCAGGGTCCGTTCAAACCACTGGGTGCCGGAGGTAAAGGCGGGGTTGAGAGCGTCTATCATCACATAACGGGCTAGGGAAGAAATCCGCTCGCTGCGCATAGGATTGCGCTTATAGGGCATGGCGGAGGAACCAATCTGGTGGGCCTCAAAGGGCTCCTCCATCTCCTTGAAGTTGGCCAACAGCCGCAGGTCGTAGGAAAACTTGCTGGCGGACTGGGCGATTCCGGAGAGTACCGAGAGAACCTGGTAATCCACCTTGCGGGAATAGGTCTGGCCGGAGACGGGGACGCTGGCTTCAAAGCCCATTTCCCGGCAAATCATCCGGTCCAGCTCCTTAATCTTGTCAGTGTCCCCCTCGAACAGCTCCACAAAACTGGCCTGGGTGCCGGTGGTGCCCTTTACCCCCCGCAGCTTCAGGGTGGAGATGCGGTGGCCGACCTCCTCATAGTCCATAACCAGCTCGTTGATCCAGAGGGTGGCGCGCTTGCCCACAGTGGTGAGCTGGGCGGGCTGGAGATGGGTGTAGGCCAGGGCAGGCATGTCCCGGTACTTCATGGCAAAGTCCGAGAGCAGGGCGATGACGTTGGCCAGCTTGCGTTTGACCAGGTTCAGGGCGTCCCGCATGATGATGATGTCAGTGTTGTCCCCCACATAGCAGGAGGTGGCCCCCAGATGGATGATTCCCTTTGCTTTGGGGCATTGCACGCCGTAGGCGTAGACATGGGACATTACGTCGTGGCGGACCTCCTTTTCCCTTTGGCGGGCCACGTCGTAGTTGATGTTGTCCACGTTTGCCTCCAGCTCGTCCACCTGTTCCTGGGTGATGGGCAGGCCCAGCTTCATTTCAGAACGGGCCAGGGCCACCCACAGCCTCCGCCAGGTGGAAAACTTTTTGTCGGCGGAAAAGAGGTACTGCATTTCGTCGCTGGCATAGCGGGTAGAAAAGGGACTTTCAAAGCAGTTGTTCACGGTAAAACCTCCATTATGATAAATGATTTGAAAAACAAGTCAATACCGGCTCTCCCAACGGGAAGGGCCGGTATCTATTTTCTCATAGGACAGGCAAAGATGCAAGAAGAAATTACCTGGTTTGTAAAATTTTCTCCACGCTGGCCAGCTTTACGCAGAGGCAGAACAGCTCTCCGGCCTTTTTCAGCTCGCCGATAGAGGGGTAGGTGGGGGCGATGCGGATGTCCACGTCCTTGGGGTCGATGCCGTAGGGGTGGGTCGCTCCGGCGGCAGTCATGGCCACGCCCGCCTCCTTACAGAGGGAAATCACCCACTTGGCGCAGCCTTCCATGGTTTTCAGGGCAATGAAGTACCCGCCCCTGGGTTTGGTCCAGGAGGCGATGCCTAGCCCGCTCAGATTGTTTTCCAGGTCCTGGAGGACCGTCTCAAACTTGGGGCGGAGGAGGGCGGCGTGCTTTTTCATATGGTCATAGATATTGTCTACGCTCTTTAAAAAGAGGACATGGCGTATCTGATTGGGTTTATCGGGACCGATGGTCTGCACCGCAATGTCTTTGCGGGTAAAGTCCAGATTCTCCTTGGTAGCAATCATCATGGCGACGCCGGAGCCGGGGAAGGTGACCTTGGAGGTGGAGGCAAACATAAAGAGCATATTGGCCTTCCCGGTCTTCTTCAGCTCCGCGAACAGGTCCAGTAGCTCGTCGTGATCCTCGTAAAGGTCGTGGATGCAGTAGGCGTTGTCCCAGAAGATGCGGAAATCCGGGGCGGCAGGGCTGAGGTTCGCAAAGCGGCGGACCGTCTCATCGGAGTAGGTGATGCCCTGGGGGTTGGAGTACTTGGGTATACACCAGATGCCCTTGACGGTCTCATCCTGCGAAACCAGCTTTTCAATCAGGTCCATATCCGGTCCCCTCTCGGTCATGTCCACGGGGATCATCTCAATGCCCAGGCTTTCGGAGATGGCGAAATGGCGGTCATACCCCGGAACCGGGCAGAGGAACTTGATTTTATCGTATTTGCCCCAGGGCTTGGGGCTGCCCAGCACCCCATGGACCATGGCCCGGACTACCACGTCGTACATCAGCGCCAGGCTGGAGGAACCCATAAGCACAATTTCATCGGTGGAGACCCCCATCAGCTCTCCAAAGAGGCGTTTGGCATCCAGAGTGCCATCCACGCCCCCGTAATTGCGGATGTCAAGTCCGTCGGCTGTTTTCATATCCGATGAGGAATTCAGCACGTCAAGCAGCGGCATCGAAAGGTCCAGCTGATTCGGCGCGGGTTTTCCCCTGGACATATCCAGCTTTAACCCTTTTGTTTTGAATTCATCGTACTGAGCCTGAAGCTCCTTCAGCATTGCCTGAAGTTCTGGGGTAGAGAGATCCTGATAGGCTGACATCGCAAATTCCTCCTGTATCCTGACGGTGTATTCGTTTTGTGGTAAAGACATTCCGGCATCCGGTTTGGGGACAGTGTAGCCATAAAATGAATATTTCTTATTTTAATCCTGCGATTTTTTGCATGGGGGCAATACACAAATTGAAAAACAGTGAAAAGTTCCACACCCTGTATGATGGAACAGGCCCTGTAAAAAGCAAATGTCTGTTTTTACAGTATAGCGCAGAAACCCGCTTTTTACAAGGCCCTTCAAAAAGTTTGGGAGTCCTGCCAAGAAACGGGGAAGGAAATCCGGAATTTCCAGTGCAGTTTTCCAAAAAAGAATTATGTAGATTTATTTCCTGCATTTTTCGCCTTTGGTTGCAGGAAGAATCTCTTTTACATGCAGCATTGCTTTCATCCAGCTCAAAGGGGGCATAGCATTATTCGCCATGCTACAGCATACGCAAATGCAGGAAATCCTGCCATTCGCCGAGAAAGCTCATGCCTTGCGGGACACGATATAGGCTTTCATCTTGCAGTGGACCTTCCCCGCTGAAAAATTTTTTAAAAAATTTCAGGAAACCAGTTGACAAAAGCACGGTATATGGTTATAATAGTATTCGTCGGTTGGAGAGAAAACTACTTCAAAATGCTGTTATGGCTCAGTAGGCAGAGCACGTCCTTGGTAAGGACGAGGTCACCAGTTCGAATCTGGTTAACAGCTCCATGTAATCCAAACACTTTAGATGCCATGCGGAAAAATCGCATGGCATCGGTGTTTTCTAAGGATTTCGAGGACAAAATTTTATACTGCAAACGGCGAAAGCGTGAAGGAACCCGCCCTAATTTTTTTACTTTCCCCTATATTTCGTTCCTCGATTGTCTTTTGTTCTCTTTTTTCTTTGGATATCCGAGCTCTCTATCTTGTTTTTATAAAAAGAGGCTCGTACAATCTTTTGACTGTACGAGCCCGTTTTCTGTCCGGCTATTCGGGTGTGGGGGCACTACCTTTGTGATTTGCATTCCTCCCAACCCTCCAAGGGGGTGTGGCGATATGACAAGCTGTCCAGGACCTACCAGGTGACATTTTCTCTTACACTGTGTTTTCCAAGCGGAAGGAATCAATTCCTTTTCCCTGCGCCACGATGTGGACAACGAGTTGCTCTCCGACGCAATCCGCGTGATATATGTGGAACTGAGCAAGCTTCAGGGTATCATGAAAAAGTTCATAAAGGATATGAGCAATCTGGACAAATGGGCGTTATTTTTCCAATACGCCAGCAACCCCAAATACAGAGAGAACCTGAAGAAGGTAATTGATTCAAAGGAAGCATTACAGATGGAGGGAAATTTACTGATGAGTATCAGACAGGATGAACACGGACGCGCCGTATTCCGCAGCCGCCGGATATATGAGTCGGATTTAGCGTCTAACCTTGCCACGGCGGAGGATAGAGGAAAAAAAGAAACTGCCAAGAAAATTGTCAATAGGTTTGCCCATTAGTCAGATTACGTTGGTAACTGGCTTAACCGAAAAATTAAGGGCTATTAATCCTGTCAGCATAAGGGGCTGTCTGAAATCAGAAACCAATTTCCGATTTCAGACAGCCCCAAATTGTTATTTCTTGTCCGCAACGTTGATACGGTTCAGCGCCCGCTTCAGCTTCATTTCCGCAAGGCGGTAATCCAAATCCTCCTGCTTCTTGTCCTGGAGGCGTTTTTCCGCCGTCTCCTTGGCCCGCTGCGCGCGGTCCCTGTCAATCTCATCGGCCCATTCCAATGTAATGGCGGAGATATAGGTGATCTCCTTGGAAACGGAGACAAACCCGCCGGAAACAGCGGCGATTCTGGTCTTTTCGTCAACGGTCAGCCGCAGCTCGCTGACATCCTTCAGGGCGGCCACATAGTCGATGTGCCCCTTTAGCAGGCCCACATCCCCTTCGGTGGTGCGGACCACAACCCGTTCCGCCGGACCGTCGTACAGCAGCCCGTCAGCGGTGGCAATCTGTAAGTGGAAATCAGCCATTCAGCTATTCCCCCTTCTTCGCCTTTTCTACCGCTTCGTCGATGGTGCCGACAAAGAGGAAGGCGGATTCGGGGAGATCGTCGTGTTTGCCTTCCAGGATTTCCTTGAACCCGCGGACCGTCTCCTTGATGGGGACATACTTGCCCTCATATCCGGTGAACTGCTCCGCCACAGAGAAGGGCTGGGACAGGAACCTTTGAATCTTTCTGGCGCGGGAAACGGTCAGCTTATCCTCGTCGGAAAGTTCGTCCATACCCAGGATGGCGATGATGTCCTGGAGCTCGGTGTATCTCTGGAGGGTGGACTGCACCGCCCTGGCAACCTCATAATGCTCCGTGCCGACTATCTCCGGGGTCAAGATGGTGGAGTTGGACTCCAGGGGATCCACCGCGGGATAGATGCCCAGGGACGCGATGTTTCTGGAAAGAACCGTCGTGGCATCCAGGTGGGCGAAGGTGGTGGCGGGGGCCGGGTCGGTCAGGTCGTCGGCGGGAACATAAACCGCCTGCACCGAGGTAATGGACCCCTTCTTGGTGGAGGTGATGCGCTCCTGGAGCGCGCCCATCTCGGTGGCCAGGGTGGGCTGGTATCCAACGGCGGAGGGCATACGGCCCAGCAGCGCGGAAACCTCGGAGCCCGCCTGGGTAAAGCGGAAGATGTTGTCGATAAACAGCAGCACGTCCTGGTTTTCCTGGTCGCGGAAATACTCCGCCATGGTCAGGCCGGACAGCGCAACCCGCATTCTGGCTCCCGGCGGTTCGTTCATCTGGCCGTAGACCAAAGCGGTCTTGTTGATAACGCCGGATTCCAGCATTTCGTTGTAAAGGTCGTTGCCCTCACGGGTTCTCTCTCCAACGCCGGAGAATACCGACAGGCCGCCGTGCTGCTTGGCAACGTTGTTGATAAGCTCCATGATCAGAACGGTCTTTCCCACGCCGGCGCCGCCGAACAGGCCGATCTTGCCGCCCTTGGCATAGGGGGCGATCAGGTCCACGACCTTGATGCCGGTTTCCAGGATTTCCGTTGTGGACTGCTGCTCCTCAAAGGAGGGGGCAGAGCGGTGGATGGGCCACCGTTCCTTGGCTTCCGGGGCGGGCTGGTTGTCCACCGGGTCGCCCAGCAGGTTGAAGATGCGTCCCAGTGTCTCTTTGCCCACCGGAACGGTAATGGGGCCGCCTGTGTCCACAGCCTTCAGGCCGCGCACCAGGCCGTCAGTGGAGCTCATGGCGATGCAGCGGACGATGTCGTCCCCGATGTGCTGCGCCACCTCCACGGTCACTTTGCGTCCTTCATGTTCAATCTCGATGGCATTGAGAAGATTTGGAAGGCTCTGGGATGGGAACTTAATGTCGAGAACAGGGCCGACAATAGATACCACCGACCCTATATTCTGTTCACTCATTGGCTTCGCTCCTTCTCTATGGATTGCCTGCGGGAAACCGCGCAGACAGCGTTAAGAACTGTTCAAAAAAAGCAAAACGGATGGACGAACGGTTCCTTACTGCGCCGCCTGTGCGCCCGCGACGATTTCGGTAATTTCCTGTGTGATTGCGCCCTGTCTTGCCCGGTTGTAGCGCAGGCCAAGCTGCTCTATCATCTCGTCGGCGTTGTCGGTGGCCGATTCCATGGCGTTGCGCCGCGCCGCCTGTTCGGAGGCGTTGGACTCCGCAACCGCACCGTTGAGGATACCCGCTACATACTGGGGGACAATTTTTTCAAAGACAGCCTCCGCCGAGGGCTCGTAGAGAATCTCGAATTTTTTCGTGCCGGGATTCCCCACAGCGCTGATGGGGAAAATCTGCAGGGTTGCAGGCTCCTGGGTCAGCGCGGAGACAAATGTGGTGTACACAACATACAGCGAGTCAAACCGGCCCGCCTTGTACTGGCGGCAGAGATGGTCCGCAACCTTGTAAATCTGGGCCATTCCCAGCTCGTCAACCGAAATGTGGGCGTTGTCCAGTATCTCATAGCTGCGCTTACCGTAAAATTCTCCCGCCTTTTTCCCGATGGGAACCACAATGGGGGAGGGAAGGTCCTTCATCAGGGCCTCCGCCGCCTTGAATACATTGGAATTATAGCCTCCGGCAAGCCCTCTGTCCCCCGCGATGACCACCACGCAGGCATGGTCCTGCTTGCGGGCTTTCACATAGGGGGAGGACAGGTCCCGGTTGCGGGAGGCAATGTCGGATATGGTCTTATACAGCAGGCTGAACTGGGGATGGGTGCGTTCCACCCGTTCCTTGGCCCGCCGCATTTTGGAGGAAGCAACCAATTCCATGGCTTTGGTAATCTGCCGGGTGCTTTCCACGCTCTTAATCCGCCGTTTTATATCTTTCATTCCGGCTCCGGCCATTTCCCTTGTCTCCTCCTTTTGTTAAGATGCCAGGAATTTCTTCTTGAACTCCTGAATGGCGTCCCGCAGGGCTGCCTCGGTTTCCTTGGACAGCTTTCCGGTGGCCTCGATATCCTTTATCACCTCGTCGTGGGAGGCGTCAATGAACTCAAACAGCTCGCTCTCAAAGCGGCTGATGTCCCCGATGGCCACGTCGGACAGCAGGTTGTTGGTTACCGCGTAGATAATGACCACCTGATGTGCGGCGGTGATGGGGGAGCTCTGTCCCTGCTTGAGGACCTCCACGATACGTTCGCCCATGGCCAGACGGGCCTTGGTGTCCGCGTCCAGGTCAGACCCGAACTGGGAGAAGGACTGGAGCTCGCGGTACTGGGAGTACAGCAGCTTCAGGGAGCCGGAAACGGTCTTCATGGCCTTGATCTGCGCCGCGCCGCCCACACGGGAAACGGAGATACCGGGGTTGACGGCCGGGCGGATGCCGGAGTTGAACAGCTCGGTTTCCAGGAATATCTGCCCGTCGGTGATGGAAATCACGTTGGTGGGGATATAGGCGGAAACGTCGCCAGCCTGGGTTTCGATGATAGGCAGGGCGGTCAGAGAACCGCCGCCGTATTCGGGGGCCATCTTGGCCGCCCTCTCCAGCAGTCTGGAGTGGAGGTAGAAGACGTCGCCTGGATAAGCCTCACGTCCCGGCGGTCTGTGGAGCAGCAGAGACATGGCGCGGTAGGCCACCGCGTGCTTGGAAAGGTCGTCGTATATGATGAGGGCATGGCCGCCCTTTTTCATAAAGTATTCGCCGATGGTGCAGCCCGCATAGGGGGCGATGTACTGCAAGGGGGCCAGCTCGGAAGCGGTGGCCGCCACAACGACGGTGTACTCCATGGCCCCCGCCTTGGTGAGAGTATCCACAATGCGGGCCACAGTGGAACGCTTCTGGCCGATGGCCACATAGATGCAGACAACGTCTGTATCCTTCTGGTTGATGATGGTATCCACCGCCACGGTGGTCTTACCGGTCTGGCGGTCGCCGATGATAAGCTCGCGCTGGCCGCGGCCGATGGGGATCATGGAGTCAATGGCCTTGATGCCCGTCTGAAGGGGCTCGCTGACCGATTTTCTCTCGATGATGCCGGGGGCGGGAGATTCCACGGGGCGGACGTCCTCCGCCTCGATGGGGCCTTTGCCGTCAATGGGCTGGCCCAGGGCGTTGACAACGCGTCCAAGCATTGCCTTGCCCACCGGAACCGAAACGACCCGTCCGGTCCTCTTTACGGTGTCGCCCTCCTTAATCTCCTGGTCGGAGCCGAGCATAACCGCGCCCACGGAACCGGCATCCAGGTTCAGCGCCATGGCGTAAACCCCGTTGCCCAGCTCCAGCAGCTCGTTGGCCATGCACTTTTCCAGGCCGTAGATACGGGCGATGCCGTCGCCGACCTCCATAACGGTGCCGATGTCGTTCATCTCCATCTCGTTATGGTAGTCGCGTATCTGTTTTTTTATGATACTGCTGATTTCCTCAGCTCGTAGCTGCATATTGTCATTTCACCTGCTTTCCATATTTACCGCAAAGATTCCTCTTTGGAATCGGACTCCAGCGAAGGCAGCGGCGCGGCGGCAATCTGGCGGCCTATGGCTTCCAGACGCGCCTTTACGGTGCCGTCCATCTGGCGGTTGCCGGTTTTCAGGGCAACGCCGCCCATGACAGAGGGGTCCACCTGGTTGTGCAGAAGTATCTTTTTGCCGCTGGAGGCCTCCAGCTTTTTGGCAAGCTTTTGCTGCAGTTCCTTCGGCATGGCCACGGCGGTGACGGCGGTGACCTCCTGAATATTCTCCTGTTCATAGTACAGGGCGCGGTATTCGGCGGCAATCTCCCCCAAATGGGACATCCGTCCGCCTTCCGCCAGAAGCTTCAGAAAGTTGAGCAGATAAGGACTGACCTGTCCCTTAAAGTCCTCCTCCACCAGCTTGACCCGTTCCTCCTTGGAGAGGACGGGGGAGCCAAGCAGGTTCTGGAAGCCGGGGAACTGATCCATGACATCGCAGACCTGAGTCAGCTCGTCGAGGACGTCCTTTACCTGTCCCACCTCCTGCGCCACCTCAAAGAGAGATAACCCATAAACCTGGGCGACTACTTCTGCCATGGCGCATCACCTACACTGTCAATAAACTGATCCATCAGCCGCTCGTGCTCCTCGGATGAAAGCTCGCGCTCCACCACCTTGGAGGCGGCCATCAGCGCCAGGTCGGAGATTTCGCCCTTTACCTGGGCAAAGGCGCGCTTCTTCTCCAGCTCGATCTCCTCCCCGGCCTTGGCGACAATGCCGTTGGCCTTTACCTGGGCCTCCCGGAGCATCTCCTCGGTTTTGAGGGTTGCCCGCTGGTTGGCGTTTTTGAGGATTTCGTTGGCTTCATCCTTGGCCCCCGCAAGGTGGGCGGTGTACTCCTCCTTCATGGAAATGGCGTCCTTTTCTGCCTTTTCCGCGGAATCGTACATGGATTTTACTTCGTTTTCCCGGTCCGAAAGCATCTTCTGAATGGGTCCAAACAGGAACTTCTTGATGATTAAATACAGAATCAGCAGGTTCCCCCACTGGAAGATAAGGGTCCAGTCAAGGGAGACGAACTGCGTATGTCCCTCCATCTTTCATATCCCTCCTGTTCGCTCTGTAAGCGTGATAAATTTTACAGCATGCCGAGCAGGGGGTTCATGAAGATGAGGATCAGGGCGATAACCAAGCTGTAAATACCAGTGGATTCCGCGATGGCGCAACCGACGATCATGGTACGGGTAACAACGGACTGTGCCTCCGGCTGACGGCCGATGGCTTCACAGGCCTTACCGGCGGTAAAGCCTTCACCGATACCAGGGCCAAGGCCGGCGATCATTGCCAGACCCGCGCCTACAGCAGATGCAGCTAAAATAATAGCTCTTTCCATAATAAAGTCCCTCCAAATAAATATTTTGTTTTTTTATATTTACCGTCCCGGTTGGATGGCGGGATGGCAAAAGACGAAATGCGGTCCCGCGGAACCTACTCCGCGGCGTTGGAGATAAACGCCATTGTCAGCATACTGAAGATGAACGCCTGCATAAATCCGGTGAACAGGTCAAAATAAATTGACAGCACAGCCGGGATGCCCAGTTGGAAGATGGGCACAGGCATAAATCCCCGGAACACGATATTGGTCAGCGCCGCCAAGGCGGTGTAGAGCAGCGAGGTAATAACCGTGCCCGCCGCGATATTGCCGAAATGACGGAAGCTTAAAGAAACCGGCGTGGCAAGCTCACTGACAATATTGATGGGCAGCATAACCGGGAAGGGGTCCGCAAAGCTCTTGAGGTATCCCAGGAACCCGTTGGCCTTAATCTTGGTCATCTGGATCAGCACAAAGGTGACGACCGCCCAGGCGACGGTGGTATTCAGGTCGCCGGTGACGGGGCGCAGGCCGGTCAGGCTCATCAGGCTGCCCAGGGCGGAGAAAATCATCAGAGTGCCGATATAGGGGGCATAGTGAAGCTTTTTCTCGCCCATCGTTTCCTTGACAAGCCCGGTGATCATGGTAACGTACTTCTCCGCCAACACCTGTTTTCCCTTGGGTATCTTCTGAAGGTTGCTTGTCAGGAATTTACAGAGGATAAAAACAACCACTATCAGAAGCCAGGAATTGGTCACGGTTTCTGTTACCGCAATGCCCCCGAACAAGGGGATGGTAAACATTATTTTTGGACCGTCCATAAACTACTTTTCCTCCTTTCCGCTGCGGATCTGTTGGTAAACAGCCCTGCTAAAATAGAGAATCTTGGGATAAAACAGTGGAAACACCACCCCGAACACATTGAGCCAGGGGGAGCGGATTCCCACCCAGATCACCACCCCCGCCAGGATATACCGCCCAAAGGAACCGACCGCCATCACGCGGCGGGCTTTTGGGGGATCGCCTGTCTGGAGGGAGCGCTGGACGTTCAGTCCCAGCAAGGTAAACAGGAGCAGTTGAAAGAGGGTCCCAAACAGGAGGCCCAGAGCCATATGTATAAGCTCCTGACCGAGCAGCCGTGAAACAATGAGGGTGATTAGGTCGAGGACAGCAGCGCCCTTTGCCAGCATGGCCCGTTCTTCGCGGATGACCTTATCCAGCATGGAAGTCCTCTCCCTCCTCACCGACTTTTTCCTCTGCCTCCCTATCCTTGGAGGACGGGGACGGGGAACGGGAAATTTGTTCCATCGTGCGCAGAATGTTGGCGAAGCTGGACACGCCGGAGGCCAAACCCAGCAGAATTCCCGCCATCATAATCCACTGGCCCAGACCAAATCTGGACCGAAGATAAGAGGCCCCAAGAATACATAACACTAATGGAACACAAAAAGAGAGGCCAGCCTGGGTTATGAGGCTCAGGGCACGCAGCGCCCCGAAATCGAAATGACGTTTACCGCCCGAATCGTCCATACCGACCTCCAAGTATAAAATATTTCCCTATCCTAACTAAAGTTACTCTAACAGTATAACAGATATTGGTTTATGACACAAGAAATTTCTTACCAAAAAAGCGAATTTTTCCGACAAAGATTTGTGGAATTTTCGATGGAGCTCAAATTTGGCCTAAATACAGAGAAACCGCCGGTAAAAAGTCCCGAAATTTTCCAGGTTTTCCAATTCTTAACCTTCGCCGCCGCTTTTCTCAAAAGCGGCGGCGAAGGTTAAATTTTTATCAGAGAGAGCGTTCTCACGCGGTCAGGAATGTCTGCCAAAGCATTCCAGCAGCACGGAGATTTTTTCCGCTAGGGAATCGGTGACTGCACCGGGTTTCATGCGGAAGCCCCAGTTTCCCTCCGGGGTGGCGGGGATGTTCATCCGGTCGCCGCTGCCCAGGTTGAGGAAATCCTGCATGGGAATCATTGCCGCCTTGCATCGGGAACCCAGCGCGCCGCGGATCAGCCCCCAGTTAAAGCCCTCCTCCCGGTTCAGGCCAAAGTAGCGCCGGGCAAAGGCAATCTCCTTTTTGTCCCCGGATTCCAGCCAGCCCAGGGTGGTGTCGTTGTCGTGGGTCCCGGTGTACATAAAGGCGTTTTCCTCCGCGTTGTGGGGCAGGTAGGCGTTGCCGCTGCCGCTGCACGCAAACTGGAGCACCTTCATGCCGGGGAAGCCTGTTTTTTCCAGCAGCCTG
This sequence comes from Oscillospiraceae bacterium, assembly GCA_022800935.1. GTDB lineage: Bacteria > Bacillota > Clostridia > Oscillospirales > Ruminococcaceae > UBA1405. The sequence continues at coordinate 10,916 of JAAWRH010000007.1, read as the reverse complement.
CGGACGGAAGGGGTGATGACCCCCAGATCCTCCGCCAGTATCTTCACGTCGCCCAGCTCTTCCTTCACCCGTTTGAACAGGTCATAGCCAGGGCCCTCGCACCATTCGCCCTTCTTGGCGTCCGGCTCTTCGGCGTCAATGGCGTAGAACTGGTCAAAGCCGCGGAAGTGGTCGATGCGCACCCAGTCGTAAAGCTGAAGATTGTGGCGGATGCGGTTGATCCACCACTGGTAGCCGTCGTCCTCCAGCAGGTCCCAGCGGTAGAGGGGGTTGCCCCAGCGCTGTCCGTCCTCCGAGAAGGCGTCCGGGGGAACCCCCGCCACCTTCACCGGCATGTTTTTCCGGTCCAGCCAGAAGTACCGGCGGCCGGCCCACACGTCCACCGAATCGTGGAAGGAATAGATGGGGATGTCCCCGATCATCTCCACGCCGTTGTCGTTGGCGTAAAGCTTCAGGGCGTTCCACTGGGAGTAGAACAGGTACTGGACAAACACCCAGAAATCCATCTGCTCCCGGAGTTCCTCCCGGCAGCGTTCCACCGCCCAGGGCTCCCGGTTGGCAATCTCACTGTCCCACTCGTACCAGGGTTTTTGTTGATACCTTTCTTTCAGTGCCATGTAAAGGGCGTAATCCTCCACCCAGCCCTGGTTTTGCTGGCGGAAGCGGGCAACCTCCCGGTCATAATCCACTGATTCCACAACAGGCTGGTAGACCGCTTGTTCCGCGGCGGCTTTCTCCCCGTTGTTCTCATCTCCGTCCAGGGCGGCCAGATCCTTCAGCCCGTCCAACAGCTCCGCGTCCTCCAGGATTTCTTCCTTTTCCGTTTCGTCCTCCACCTGGGTCAGAAGGTCAAAATCCACCGCCGAAAGGGGATTTTTGGAATTCTGGTAAGCCTTTTCCAAAAGCGCCTTCCGTCCCTGATGGACCGCCTGAAAATCCACGCGGGCGGGGTTTTTCCCCCAGGAGTACGCCTGGATATCCTCCAGAGTCAGCAGTCCCTGGCGGCGGAGCCGGTCCAAATCAATAAAGTCAGGATTCCCCGCGTACATAGAATAGGATGCATAGGGGGAATTGCCGCTCCCTGACGGCACTAACGGAAGCACCTGCCAGAAGCTGAGGCCGGACGCTTTTAAAAAGTCCACAAAATCATAGGCTTCCTTTCCCATTGTTCCAATCCCGTAGGGGGACGGAAGGGAAGAAATGTGCAGTATGGTTCCCGCCTTTCTCATAATACGCCTCCCAATTTTCGTAATGGCAACACGGGCTTTGAAAATCCGCATTGCGATCCACGGTATTATATCTATATCATAACATAACCTTGAGGGGATATACAATAGAAATTTTGAAATAACCCTGCCGGTTGGCATCTGCAGCGGTTCAAAAAAATAAAGCCGATGGCGGCGGCGCATGCAGGAATTCCCCGTCTTTCCTCCACTTTATAGTTAAAGGCGCCGATGAAATGTATAGGAGGTTTTCTAATGTTTATGAAACGAGTATGGGTTCCAATCTTTGCGCTGCTCCTGGCGGCAGGTGTTCTGACAGGCTGTTCCCTGCCTGCCAAGGATGAGAGCACATGCAGGGTGATGTATGTCCCCTTTGGGCAGGATTCCTATGTGATGGTGGAGCAGGGCGGAAACCATGTCTTCACCGCCACTATGCCGGACCAAATCTACGATGCTTCCGGAAAGAAAATCGCCGCGAACCAGCTCCAAAAGGGAAACATTTTGGAAATCACCGGCGACGGCGTGATGCTGGAAACCTTCCCGGAGCAGTATCCGGGGGTGACAAAAATCCGCGTCGTGGAGGAGGGAACCCCCCAGAACGCGGATCAGTATCAGGAGCTGATTGACAGCATCTATGTGGAGCCGGACCCCTCCGTTCCGCCCAGCCTCCAGGTCATCAGCCAGACAGAGCTGGTTTCCCGCTGCACCAACGTCACGCGGGGCGGCTACCATTGGAGCTGGATGGTCAACGAGGCCACAGGCGAAAAGCAGTCCGCCATCGCCTGCGGTTCCCACATTCTGGCGTGGGAGAGCATCAGCGAAGTCTCCATGGAAAAGCCGGACAGGCTGACGCTGAGCTTTTCTAAGGAACCGGAATCGGTCACGGCGGAGCGCTGGCCGGAAAGCCGGAGGGAAACCCCCGAAAGCAGTGGAGACTCCGAAGCTGTGGAGGTCACAAACCAGGAGGGCGAATGGACCATCGCCGCGGAGCCGGGGTATATCTATTCGGTTTACGGGACCTGGGAGGACGGAAATGCGGAATACGGGTTCATTACCTCTCAGGGGAAGTAGCCGCCCCCAAGTCTTGGGCTTCCTCCCGGACGACCGTCTGCCGCCATTCCCGCTCGGTCATGGAATACTGCCAGCAATCGCGGAGGCCGTACTCCGGCAGGACGACGGCCTTCCGGATGACCCCTTCAAACTTAAAGCCGCACTTTTTGATTACCCGCCGGGAGCGGTTGTTGAAGTCATAATGGCGCACCGAGATCAACTCCGGCGGTTCGGCGGCCTCGGAGAAAACGTACCGCAGCACCCGGCGGACGGCCTCGGTGGCGTACCCCTTGCCCCAACAGGCGGCGGAAAGGGTATACCCGATGGTGAGGACGATATCCTTGTTCACCTTTCTGACAACGTCCTGGTGGAGGCCAACGCTGCCTATCACATGACCGGAGGTCTTTTCCTCCACAGCCCAGACCTCTCCCCCGGCGATGAAGGAGTCCAGAATTTTTCTGGACTCCGAAATATTTTTATGGGGCGTCCAGCCAGCCGCCGGTCCCACCTGGGGGTGGCTGGCGAAGGTGAAGAAATCCAGCAGGTCCTTTTCCGCGTAAGGTCTGAGGAGGAGGCGGGGAGTCTCAAGGGGAAGTATGGGGATACTCAAAGAACTCATCCTTTCCATTTTTTTCAGTTTTTTCCGCCATATAAAACCGTCCATAATACGGCTGCCCGAAGAAGCCTTAAGCGAAAAGGTATTGCCATGTATTATACGCACTAATGATAATAATTACTACCATCAGGCCAGTAAACAACTTATCCACAGCGGCTCCGCTGAGCTTTTTGTTAAACGCCCTGCCTGCCATGCCGCCACAGATGCCGCCGATGACCATTAAAGCCAGGGCCGCGATTTCAAATTCGGGCACCGTGCGGGTTGCCAAGGTGGTGATAAGGCTGGCAATCTGGCTGAATAAGATGATGTACAGGCTGTTCTGCGCGGCGGTTTTGGTATCCATGCTGAAAAAATAAAACAGAACCACAAGGTTGATGGGTCCGCCGCCGATTCCCAGAAAGCTGGACATAATCCCCAGTATGAGGCCGATGATGACGCAGGGCGCTGCGCCGGACACATTTTTGGTTCGGATAGATTTTTTATTGACGGTATAGAGCAATGTTCCGAGGGTGACAAGCGCCAGGCAGGCGGATTGTACGCTCCCCACCTGTTCCGGATGGGGAGCAGCGGCTTTGATGGCGGAAAACAGTTGCTTTCCCACTATTCCGCCCACCGCCGCGCCGATTGCAAGAGGGGTTCCGGTGGCGAGCTTCACCTTACTTTCCCCGCCCAGCATATTCCGCACCACCGAGTAGCAGCTCATAGACAAGACAGTACAGCCGGAGAGAAAGCTGATGGTCGAGACGCTGACCCAGCCGAACAGGTCCAAGGTCGGTTTGATGATAACGCCGCCGCCGATGCCGCAGATTGCGCCCGCGACCGAGGCGAAAAAGCTTACAATGCCGAACAGCAGCAGTTGGACAAGAGACATAGGGCGAGCCTCCTCCTTAATTCCCACAATTTTCCGAAGACCTATCCCCACCAGTTTATCACTTCTTTTTCTGTCCGTCAATTCGGACGCGGCCCATTTTCATAAAAATGTCGAATCCCCATTGAAAAGCCAGCCTAAAAATGGTATAATTACAACAAAATCTGTGCGCCCGGAAGGAGGATATCTGTGGGATATTCCTTTGAAAATTACCTTGCGGCCCTGTTATGGGATTTACAAATACTAATCTCCCCAAAGGACTGGCTCCGCCGCCACGCCCCTTTGTTTGGCCGGTATGTGGATGTCTGCCGGCTCTGTTCCCGGCTGGAGGAGGGAAACGCTTCTGTCTGCGCCCGCGCGTCGAAGCTGGCGGGGGAGGAGCTGGATTCCCCGGCTGAGGCGGACGCTCTCTACAGCTTAAAAAGTGTGTTTGGGCGGCTGCGGGTAGAAAAAGATTCTCCTGTTGTGCCAAGGTACTATTCCCCCGCGCCCTTGTCCTTGACAAATGCTTTCCCTGTTGAAGACAAAAAGAAACCGGATGGTTCTGTCCTGACCGCCCTGGACCGGGAACTGGAACGTGCTGCCCAGAATCCCCCTGAAAAGGCGGAGGATTTTGCCATACTGCTGGACACGCTGTTCAAAAAGCATTTGTGGTGCGTTCCCGCCGCAAAGGGGGAGGACATCGACATCTCCCTGTACGACAGGATGAAATCCACGGCGGCCATTTCCGTCTGTCTGGAACGTTCCGGAGAATCCGATCAGCCCTTTCTTCTCCTGGCGGCGGATTTTTCCGGGATTCAAAATTACATTTTTACAGTGGCCCAAACCAACAACAAAGGCGTTGCCAAGCGGCTGCGGGCCAGGTCCTTCCTGGTGGACGTGATGATCCAGTCCCTGGCCTATCAGGTATGCGATGAGATGCAGCTTCCATACGGCAACATTTTAATGCTCACCGGCGGAAAATTTTATCTGCTTCTGCCGAATCAGCCGGAAACCGTTGAAAAATTACATCATATCAGCGAAGGCCTGGAAAACGATCTTTTTGAAAGGTTTTACGGGGAAATCTCGGTCAACCTGGCATGGGTTACGTTCGGCGACAGCGGTTTGACCGATTACAGCTCCACCATCACCGAGCTTTCCCGTCGCCTGCGCCGGGAGAAGTCCAGGGCGTTTTCCACAGCCCTGACCGGCGGGACAGGCTGGCGGGAGGAACGCTTTATCCTCACCAACGACCTGGCAGGCAAGCGGAGCTGCCCCTCCTGCGGCAGGCGATTGATGAACGCCGGTCAGGAGGTCTGTTCCGACTGCAAACAGCAGGAAAAACTGGGCGGAAAGCTGGCCAATGCGGAAACGCTGTGGTTCAGCAGAGAGGGCGGCGAGTTCCGGCTTTGGGAAAACAGCTATATCAGCTTTTCACAGAGCCAGGCGAAGGGCGTTCTTACGCGGGTGGAGCAGCTCAACCGCTGGGACATCCCCTCGGACATGACCTGTTTTCCCCTGGCGGTGCGCCTGATGGCAAACCACCTGCCCAAGGCCGAAAACGGCGAACCGATGACCTTCAGCGACATCGCGGACCTTTCCTCCGGCAGCAAGCGGCTGGCGGTGCTGAAGGCGGATGTTGACAATCTGGGCTATCTGTTCGCCGACGGGATGCGGGAGGAAACCCGCCACTATGGGACCATTTCCAGGGTATCCACCCTTTCACGGCTGCTGGAGATATTCTTTTCCGGTTATATAAGCCATCTTTTAAACACGGAGTATACCAATGTGTACAGCGTCTTTTCCGGCGGAGACGATCTGTTCCTCATCGGGCCGTGGGATGTGATGCCGGAGATGGCCCTGAGCATCCAGAAAAAATTCAGGGAGTTTTCCGGGGACAATCCCTGCGTCACCCTCTCCGCCGCGGTGTATACCGCCAATCCCAAAACCAACATCGCCCTGCTGGCGGAGAACAGCGAGCACGAGCTGAAACGGGTGAAAAACTCCTCCCCCAAAGCCCTTTACCCCGAAAAAGAGGGCCGCAACGGGATTTCCTTCCTGGGGGACATCCTCTCCTGGGAGGACTTGGACAGACAGCTGGACAACATCCAAAAGCTCCGCCCAGCGGTTGGGAAGGTCAACATCAACATCCTGCGGCGGATCGGGCAGTACAGCGAAATGTACCGGCGGTTCCTGGAGGACCACGACGTCCTGGGGCTGATGTTTGAGCCCCTGCTCCACTACGACCAGACCCGCAACTACAACAATCATATGCCGGAATTCTTCCTTCAGTATGTGAAGGACCTGCCTAAAAACGCGGCGGATTACCGGACGGTCAATAAAAATCTTTACTTTGGGAAAACCGTGGTCAACTGTATTTTGAACCAGACAAAGGAGGAGAGGTAAAATGGCATATAACGGCCGGAACAATTACCAGAACGGCCAAGGGGGCTACAATTCCCGGTATCAGCAGCCCAGCCTGCCGGACGGCTATCTGGACGGAGGGTATTTCAGCCCCGCTAAGGATGGGCAAAAGCGCGCCATGAAGCGGGAATACATCCTCGGCTATCCGGAGCAGATTGCCAGGGCCCTAGACGACCGGGATAAAAATAAAAGTACCCAGCTCCGCAAATTTTACGATTACTGCATCCGCATCCGGGACGCGCTGGAGCAGGGGAAGACCTTTCAGGAGGTAGAAAGTGATTTCTGCCGTTTGACCGCTTTCGCCAAATACGCGGAAAACCGCAGCAGGGTGACAAGCCTGTTTGTGGATTTTATTGACCGGAATGTAAAAATTGTACAGAGCAAGGAATCGTTTTATGCTTTCCTGAAGCATTTTGAAGCGGTTATCGCCTACATCAAGAAATAGGAGGGAGCAGAGCAATGAAGCTGAAAAAGATTATTTCCTTTGACGGGACAGTGGAATGTGTCACCGGCATCGCCATCAAGGGGGCCGGAAACGATATGGGAATCGGCGGGGCCGACAGCGAGGTCATCAAAAACCCCCTGACCAACGAGCCTTACCTGCCCGGCTCCAGCTTAAAGGGGAAAATGCGTTCCCAACTGGAGCATAAATACGGGGCAAAGAAGATCCAGAGGGACAGGGCTACCAGAGCGGTGTCCTATGTTGTCTCGGAGGATCAGCCCTGCGGCTGCGGCAAAAAGGACTGCTTGACCTGTACCGTGTTCGGGGCGCATTTCAACACCACGGCGGAATCCTCGCCCACCCGCATTATCGTTCGGGACTGCACCATGACAGAGGATTTTCGGAAGCAAATCCAGGCCCTTCCCTTTGAGCGGGGCAGCTATCTGGAGGTAAAGGGCGAAAATATCATCGACCGAAAACAGGGCCTTGCCAAAAGCCCCCGCTTTATGGAGCGGGTCCCCGCCGGGGCCACCTTTGAATTACATATCAAGCTTCAGATATTTGAAGGGGACGACGAGCAGAAGCTCCGGGATTATGTGGAGGAAGGGCTGCGGCTGGTGGAGAGCTCCTACCTGGGGGGCAGCGGTACCCGCGGGTACGGCCAGGTAAAATTCCATTATGACGTCACTGAAGATGTACTGTAAGACAGGAGGAAAACTATGATCCTGTATCGTGCGGCCATCGCGCCGGAAGGCCCGCTGGTTTCCCCGCTGCAAAGCGATACCCTTTTCGGCGCGTTCTGCTGGAGCTGGCTGCGGTGCTTTGGGGAACAGTCCTTAAAGGATGATATCCTCTGTCCTGCCCGGAACGGCGAACCTCCTGTTATTTTCTCCAACGGCTTCCCTGACGGTGGGCTTCCCCTGCCTATGGGGTGTTATGATATGGGAAACCAGTTTGAAAAGATCACCGGCAAGCAGGAACGCCGGGCCGCCTACCAGCGGAACAAAAAACTCAAGGGCGCGCGGTTTGTCAGCCGTTCCTCCTTTGACCGCATCCGGGCGGGGGATTGGCGGGGCTTTGCCGATGAACTGATGGAGGAGGGCGGCAGAGAGGACACCACCATCCACAACATGGTCAGCCGGGACAGCGGAACCGTGGAGAACCTGGACGGGGCAGGGAATCTGTTCGGCAGTGACCGCCGCTTTTTTCACCCGTCCCAGCGGTTCGACTGCTACGTTCTCACCTCCCTGGAGCAAAAGCGGCTGTCTGTCGTTCTGGAACTGATGCTCTCCCTGGGGATAGGGGCGGATAAAAGCACCGGCTGCGGCGTCTTCCGCCTGGAAACCCTGGAAAAGGACAGGGAGCTGCTGGTCCCGCCGGAAAACGCCAATGGGTTTATTGCCCTGTCCAACTTTGTTCCGGCACATACTGACCCAACAGAGGGATTTTATCAAACCCTGGCCAAGTACCCCAAGCTGGACCGGGAGTTTGCCATGAGTGAAACCCCCTTTAAAAAACCCATGCTTTTTCTGAAGTCCGGAGCAATGTTCCGGGCAAACACCCCAAAAGAATGGTATGGGCGCTGTATCACCGGCGTGGCGGCGATTGACGAGCCTGTCATGGTAAACGGGTGTACCATTGCCGTTCCGGCCTGTATCCCAGAGGGAGTTTGACCTTCCTCCGGGGGTTCCCAAAGGGAAAATCCACCATAATAAGGATTGCAACACCTCATACACATACGCAAAGTCCAGACATACTGGCTCTGTGCTCGGAATGAGTAGTCCATTATAATAAGGATTGAGACCCCTCACACTATGATAGCAAGCAATCCTTTGAATTATTTTTAACATCTCGGAATGAGCAGTCCATTATAACAAGGATAAAAAATTCCCGGTCAGCCTGCTTGTCATCAGCAAAGCGACCGGGAAAGTATTATGTTTTCTGCTTGTTTAAGCATTCCTCCAGCTTCTCCCGCATCATCTCCCGCAGGGATTCCGGCTTTACCAGCGTCACCGCCTCCCCCAGATAGAGTAGCTTTTTGACAATATCCCTGCCGTCAAATTGGAACCAGGCAAAGCTCAGCTCCGCGCTGCCGTCCTCCAGGGCGTGGGCCTCCATGTCCAGGGCGTTGTCAAAGGTGAGGAAGGTCCGCTCCAGGGCGTTTTTCGGGGACAGGATGTGCAGCACCGCCCGTTCCGGGGCCAGCTTTTGTCTGGTGATTTCCTGCAATGCCTCCTCATCCATCCCGTGGGGGCCTTCCGGCTCCACCTGGTCCAGGTTCTCCAGCCTGGACTTGATCGGCCTGCCATCCGCCGGGGAATAGGAGAGCAGCCACCACCGCCCGTCCAGGACGCTGTGCTCCAAACGGAACGGCACAGCATGGAGGGCGGTTTTCCATTCCCCGCTGCTTTGCGTATGGTAACGGTAGGAGATCATCCGACCTTCCGCAATCGCCCGGAGAATGGCGCGGAACACCTGGGGGTCAATCTCCGGCACAGGGGGAAGGGGCGGGCGGAGAATCCCCAAAAACAGCCCTTCGTCCACATCGCCGCAGTTTTGGGAAATCCGCTCCAGGGCTTCCGGCTCCAGGAACAGGGACGCCTCCGGGGTATGGCAGAGGTACTTTAAGTAAGCCCGCTCCAGGGCGGGCAGCGGTGCGCGCATGGGGCGGAGCGATTCGCCCAGGAGATAGGCTCCGTCTTTGGAAGCGTCCAGCAGGCCGGAGCCGGTCAGCTCCTTCAGGGTGTCAAAAAACGGGGACGGCACATGGTCTTCCCCGTAAATACTTTCCAGTTCTCCCCTGGTAAACCGGCTTTCGGCCTTGGCCCGCGCCAGAATATCCAGCGCAAGCTGGCACTGGCCGCTGTAATATTCATGAAACAGTTCCATAGCGTTCCAGCATCCTTTCCAGCTCCTCCCGGATTTCCCGGTCCAGGTTGTGCGCTCCGGGGAGGATTTGCAGATAGGGGTAAAAGCTGCGCAGCAGGGGCTTCAATTCTATAGGGTCCCGAATGAGGGCGCGGTAAAAGATTCCTTCCTCCCGCCGGACGATTTTGCCGGTAAATATTTCCTTGCGGAACTGCTGTATCTGATAGGAATTTTCATCCAGCAGAAGCCGCGCCTCCACCAGAACCGGCGGCACATCCCCTGGAGTAGAGAGATAGGTGTAGGACAGCGTTTCGCGGGCTATCTCCTCATAGGCATCGGTAGGTTCGGGAAAGCCCTCCTTTAAGGGAGTACACTCCTTGATGTTTTTCAGGCGGACCCGCGCGGCCCTGCGGATTTCAGGGTTTACATACACCAGATACCACCGGTTGATGCGGGGGTCCAACTGCACGGCAAGGGGTGCGGCTTGAAATTCTTCCCCGTCCCAGGGGGTGAGGCTGACCAGGCGGCGGTCCCGGCAGGCCTGGGAGAGCTTACAGACCAGTTCCTCGTCAAAGACGCCCCGGCAGCAGTTTTCCCGGAACAGGAACGCCTCCTTAGGCGGCTTTTCTCCCCGGAAGAAAAATTCCCTCACCATGGAGCGGCGGAGAAATTCGCCGGGGATTCTGGGAAAGCCGGAGCAGGCGTACAGGGATACCAGATAGTACAGGGCGGTCAGCTCCCCGCGGTTCAGCCCGGAGAGGGGATCGGGGGCGGGACGGTAAAGCTTGCCGGTTTTTTCAATGTATCCCAGCTTTTCCAGCCGGGAAAGCCGCCGGGGGACCAGGGAGCGCAGGTCCTTTTCGGAGGAGGAGATAAGCTCCAGCCGGGTGATGAGCTCCCCCTGGGCGAGGGAGGCGGGGGAACCGCACAGGCAGTTCAGGAGCAGCAGGGAGACGCCGTCGTTTTCCGCGCTGTGGAGGAAATAGGAGGCGGCCAGCCAGGGGGCGCGGTTGGAAAAGTAGTCCCGTTTGATGTAAAAGTATTTCCGCTTGCCGCTGCCCCTGGATTCCAGCGCGCTCCGGGGCAGGGCGCTGGTCAGGCTGCCCAGGGCCTTGTCGTAGGTGTTCTGGTTGAGGATGCCCAGGTTGTGGAAATCCTCCCGGTTGTAAAAGCCGTAGGTGGAGATCAGCTCCAGCAGCAGGCGGACGGAGTAGTAGTCGCGGATTGCCCTTGCCATAGGGGAAACCCTCCTTTTTTGCGGGAATTTTGTCTGCTTCCAGTATAGCAGATTGAGCCGCGGAGGAAAACCCCCTTTCAAAAGCTTGCGTTTTGTGGGAAAAAGGATATAATAGACCTCTTGCGAAAATAAAAATAATGAGATAAAATAAAGGGATGAAATACGAAAAGATAGCGGAATATTCAAACACAAAATTTCGGAGAATTACC
>JAAWRH010000039.1 GCA_022800935.1 Oscillospiraceae bacterium | reverse complement strand
AAAACTTGCAAAAAACAATACCATTTTCCTGAAGTTTTTAAAGTTTTTCGTGATTCTTGCTCATAATGTCGTGTCTGTCAAAAAGTACACCTTTTGACACTGGTCCTTGTCTATGCCAAAAAACGCGGGTCCGACGCAGTCAGGGGCAAACCTTTCCGATTCGGACCCGCTCTTTATGCAGTCATAATCCTTTTGCCGGAATTATTCCATATACTTCCCCATATCCTGCTTGATGGCCTCCAGCAGCGTCTGGGCCTCGGCCCTGGTGTTGCCCAGGATGGAGTAGTAAATCTTAATCTTGGGCTCGGTGCCGGACGGACGGACAATCACCGAAGCGCCGCCCTCCAGGCCGTACTCCAGAACATTGGATTTGGGCAGATGGATGGTCTGCTCCCCGTTTGCGTCTTTACGGACCGAGGTCTGGTAGTCGGCGGTGGCAATCACCTTTTTGCCCGCCACAGAGGCAATGCCGTTTTTGCGCAGGCCGTCCATGATGTTCTGCATCTTCACCATACCCTCGGAGCCCTCAAAGGCGAAGCTCTGCTGGGTGTCGATGAACTGACCGTGCTTCTCGTACAGCTCATTCAGGGCAGTGACAAGGGTCTTGCCCTGGAGCTTGTAGTAGGAGGCCATCTCGCAGATGAGCATGGAGCCGTTGACCGCGTCCTTATCCCGGACATGGGTTCCGGACAGGTAGCCGTAGCTCTCCTCAAAGCCGAAGATATACCGCTCCTTTTCGCCCTTCTGCTCCAGGCGGAGAATCTGCTCGCCGATGTATTTAAACCCGGTCAGCACATTGACGACCTCCACCCCGTAGGACTTGGCGATGGCGTCAATCAGCTTGGTGGTGACAATGGTCTTTACCGTGATGGGGTTGTTAGGCATGGTGCCCTTTTCCTGCCGGTTCCTGGCGATGTAATCCAGCAGCAGGGCGCCCACCTCGTTGCCGGTGAGAAGGACATACTTGCCCTCATGCTTGACGGCAATGCCCACGCGGTCCGCGTCCGGGTCAGTGGCAAGCAACATGTCATAGGAGAGCTTTTCGCAGAGCTCAATGCCCTTTTCCAGCGCCTGACGGATTTCCGGGTTGGGATAGGGACAGGTGGGGAAGTTGCCGTCCGGGTTTTCCTGTTCGGGGACCACCGCCACGGTGTCAATGCCCATTCTGGACAGAATCTTGCGGACAGGCTTGTTGCCGGTGCCGTTCAGGGGAGTGTATACCACCTTCAGGCCGGCCTTGCGGGCGGCTTCGGGATTGACCTGGAGGGCCATGACATGGTCCAGGAAGCTGTCGATAACCTCCTGGCTGATATACTCCACGCTGCCCTCCTTCAGGCAGTCCTCAAAGGGTTTGTGCTTAACGCCGGTGAAGATGTCCACATGGTTTATCTTCTCCAGCACCGCGTTAGCGGATTCGGAGGTCATCTGGCAGCCGTCGTCGCCATAGACCTTATAGCCGTTGTACTTGGAAGGGTTGTGACTGGCCGTTACCACTATGCCGGACTGGCAGTGGAGCTCCCGCACCGCAAAGGAGAGCATGGGGGTGGGCATCAGCTCGGAATACAGGTAGACATGTATCCCGTTGGCCGCCAGCACCGCCGCCGATTCCCGCGCGAACAGGTCGGACTTGATGCGGCTATCATAGGCGATGGCAACCTTGGGCTGCTGGTATTTTTCGTTGACATAATCCGCCAGGCCCTGGGTGGCGCGCCGGACGGTATATATGTTCATCCGGTTCACACCGGCTCCAATCACTCCGCGGAGCCCTGCGGTGCCGAATTCCAGTTCCCGGTAGAAGCGGTCGTGGATTTCCTCCGGGGCATTCTGGATATCCTTCAATTCCTTTGTCAGGTCAGGGTCCTCCAGCTCCATTGACGACCATCTTTTGTACAATTCCATTTCTGTCATGTTTACACTCCTATCTGCTGCTGGGCAGCGCGTTGTACCAAACCCCGCCGCTGCCGGTTTTTCGCACTGTGGAAATTGTCGGTTTTTATTTTCCGGCCGGTAGGATTTTGGTATATTTTTAACGATACTTTAATCATAATACACCATCAATGTGCTGTCAATAAGAAATCGGAAAAGAATTTGATTTTGGGGTGAGAAAAGGCAGAAAATCGGGTGAAAAAAACATATTGGACAGTTGGTTGTGTTTATGGTACAATAAGGGTGGAAAGGTAGCAAAATTCCAGAAAAGGAGGTTCCATAGTATAATGGACAATCCGGCATATCAGGAGGAATTCCGGGACGAAATGCTGAACGGCAAGATTACTTTAATGTTCCCGCGGCCTGCGGTAAACCATAGCCGGGTGATAGGAAACATTTTCTATGCCTTTATGAAATACCTAAGCGGCAAAACCTGCGAACCCTTCGCAGACGGCACCGACGTTTACCTGACCGAGAAGGACCGGGTTATTCCCGATGTTATGATAATCTGCAAAAGGGAAATCATCAAGCGGAACGGCGTCCATGGCGTACCGGATTTAATTGTCGAGGTTCTCTCCCACGGAACGGAGAAGAAGGACCGGGGATACAAAAAGGACTTATACGAGAGATGCGGTGTACAGGAATACTGGATTGTGGACACCGTAAACCAGTCGGTAGAGGTCTACCTGCTAAAAGACAAAAAGTTTGTGCTGGATGAGATATACCAGGTTTTCCCGGACTATGTGGAGCTCTCCGAAAAGGAACGAGAGGAGTACAAAAGCGAGGTTCCGGTTTCGCTCTATGAGGATTTTTCGATTCCGTTGGAGGATATTTTTAGGAATTTGTTTTAAAAACTATTTGGAGGAATCTATTTTGGAAATAACCAATAACGGGTGGGATTCCATTGAAGAAGTGGAACCGGATGAAATCGACCTGAAAATGATTCAGGAAATTCAAAACGATCCGGATTGTCGAATTTTTGAATAAAGCGGTATGCCGAGCAATATAAAAGTGAGAGGGCGGGATAATCCGCCCTCTGTTTTTGTATTGTGGCAAAAAATTATAAAATCACATTCGCTTGCCCTTCGAAATTTGTACAGAAACGCTCCTCAATAGCTTCTTGCTTGTGCATCTGCCAAATTCTCCAAAATCTTCCTAAGACCTTGGGTTATCTGTTGATTTGTTGGAATCGAAATTTTACGACGCTTTTTTACTTCATCTTCAACAAGTGGTACAAGTAAATGCATCGCAAATGAATAACGATTCGACGATGCATACATATCCTTTAATGTATTACCCGTCAAATTCTGACCCAGTTGCTCAACAATTCTTTCTGCCTCACCTTGGCTGAGCAGATAGTCAGAAGCCATATCTCCAAATACAGATTGAATAATACGAACCATTTCATTTGCATCATCTTCAATAAATTGGTCCAACACGGCTTTTGAGGCCTTTCCTGTAACAGTTCCTCCAACTATAGAACCAGCAATACCGCCAATCAAGCCGCCAATAGTTGTACCAACAACAGGGATTACAGAACCGATAGCAGCACCAGCAGTAGCCCCACCAACCCATCCTGCGGTCCCTCCTGCAACCGTGGATGCTGTATTTGCAACATTTTTGAATAGCTGTGAACCGGAAATCCTTCCGCGGAAAATATTTACAATATCAAATGTTGAAAGCACAACAACGGATACTGCACCTGTTACCACATTTCCACGCAAAAGCTTAGCGGCACTTTTCATTGCGGCGGCACCATAAATATTAGTTCCGCTTCGGAAAGCATTTGCAAGCATGGCAGAAGCCTTTGGCCCCATTATACCAACAATTGCCTCTGAACTGCCGACCATCATACTGTTTAGGCCAGCCTTTGAAAGCTGACTGGCCAACACAACAGAGTCAAATTTAAGAGAATCAATATTACCTGCTTTTGCTATATTTTTAGCTTGCTCATAGGTAAAATGTCCCTTCTGCACAATGTCCTTTGCTTTGGATGGATCAGAAACTCCCTGAACCTCTCCTCTTTGAATTCGATTTTCCATAGCCTGGACAGCAGCATCATATTTATCAGATGGAACTTCAATACACATAGGACTACCGTCAGGATTGATGTATTTTAACCGTCCGTTTTCAAAGCACTCAGCAATACACTTAGAACCTGTGGAACAATATTTTGATTGGATAGCAATTCCATTTACAACACGGTCTGGACCGTGTAAAGCGTTATCATCTCCTACCAGTCTAGCATCTTGTCCATGTAACCTATCATATAGATGATTAGCCCGTTCAGCTGCAAAACCATGTCCCCTTGGCGTGTTAAATTTGTCCATGCCGTATAGAGTGCTTGCATTGCTGACATTACTATATGTAAGGCCCCCCGGCTCTACATTAGCCTTTTTTTGGCGCTTACCCCCATATGTAAAGCCTCCTGACACGATATCGAATTGTTCTTTATGGTCAGCCATAATATTCCTTTCTTTTATGAAAAATAAATATAATATTTTTCATATTCGATTAAGATTTTTTCTCCGTTTTTTTGGATTTTATAAAGGGAATTTTGATCTTTTTGGAAGAGTTTTCTGATTTTAGCTCTTTTTTCATCATTTTTGTTAGCTTTTGTTTAAAAGATTCCTTTTGTAGGTCTTCTTCCTTTAATTCACCCTTTGTAATTTGTGCCAAAACTGCAATATAAGTACGCCCTAAAGCACCGGTTAGCAAAGCAGCTGTGGTCCCACTGATAATTCCGCCTGCTATCGCATCAACTCCAGTCATTTTAAGAATATTAGCCACAATGGATTTGCCGACAATTGTAACCCCAGCGGTCCCTATTAATGTAATAACTATGTCTGCGATAACCGCCTTTTTTATACTGAGTCCAAAAGTTGCGGTAATATGAGCGCACATGGCTATATCTGATAAAATTAAGGCGGGGGCATCAGGAATAGGAAGAGGAGTCCCGCCAGTAATTGCCGCTCCCACAACATAACCACTTATAATTTTTTCACACGCCTTTATTTTTGCATCAATAGACACCCCTTGCGCATTGACGAAGGAGCGTTGTAGCACATCCGGGATGATATCAGCTGTCATCTTGATCAGCTCATCTAATCCAAAGGCTTCTTGCTTATCACGCGGTTTGGCTACGATAATGCAGCTTCCCCTGTATTGTGGAAGATGTCCTATTTCATTTTCAACTGTTTTCTGCAGCGTTTGGGCGTCTTCCCGATAATATGATTGTGTAAAAACAACGAGAACAGGAACGCCAGTTTCTTCTATGGAGCAGATGTCTTTTATAACATCAAGTTCAATATCTTCAACCCGATTTGATCCAGTATTGATGCAATACCACACTCCATGAATAAATCTGTCCATATCACCAGTAGCGTATTGTTTATGGATTAACTCATCAATATCTTTAACAGATTCCTTTTGCGCAGATCGATCCAATTCTAATCCTTTAGTGTCATATACGCGAATAGGCATATCCGGAGATTCGTACAATCTTGTAGATTGTGTTACTGGCTTGCCAACCCCTTCAGCAGCTAACTCTTGACGAAACACAGCGTTTATTAAAGTACTTTTTCCAGTTCCGGATTTTCCGGTAACAATTAAGTTCACATGTCCCAATTCTCTCATTGCATTTTGCAGTTCGGACATAATCGCACCCAAATTAATATTAGTAAATGCCTAAGAATTCTTTTCGCTAAAAGCTGTTTTCTCTAATATGTTAATGCTCATTTTTTCCTCCTCAATTTAGTCCCAAATATCTCTCATGCTTCGAACAGCAAAACGTACTGGGAGCTTCCATATTGCTAGGACTCCGACTGCTGAAACGGCAAATATAACGGCCGTAACAACAGCACCCTTGAGTAATTTGTTCCCTTTTTCCTTCTTTTTTCCTTTTGCTTGCTTTTCTGTAGATTTCATAATCAAAAATCCTCCTAAAATTTTTTGAAAAATCGGTTCAAAAAATGATGAACCTCTTTAACCAGCTTCAGTTTTGGTCCAGATACAGTTTCCTCATCTCCTCCACAAACTCCTCCGGGGAAACAACCTTCACCCACTTCCCCTGACTCAACAGCCACATCTTAATCCCATCGCCGTAAACCTCAGACTCCAGCAGGTACTTGTTCCCCTCCCGCTCGATGACCTTGGCCGTGGGCAGCTTATCCAGCACCGCCTGCACCGACGGGCCCGTGAACTCAAACCGGATGGTCCGCAGCTGGCCCGGCCACATGAACAGACTGCGCTTGCGCAGCAGACCTTCGTCAAATTCGTGGGCCGCGTCGGTTGTGAATAATTTCCGGTGCTCTGTGATGCGCTTGATCCGGTCTACACGGAAGTAAATGGGCTTGTCCGGGTCCCGGCCTATGATGTATGCAATCAGATAGAAATAGTGGTCCGCGAACATCAGCGACGCAGGGCGCAGGCGGTAGTTCCTCCAGGCCCGGTCCATGCGGTAGTATTCTATGGATATCTCCCGCCTTTGGGTAATGCTGTTGGCCAGCTTCCACAGCACCTCCTGGACGCTCTCGCAGTCGTGCTTGATTTCGGTGTAGTGGTACAGCTCCCTGCGGATAAGCTCGTTGAGCTTGGGGCGGTCGGTGGCGGTGGTGAACCGCTTCAGGCTTTCAATCAGGGACATCAGCTCTTCCCTGGAAAACGCCCTGACCCCTATCATCACCTTTACCAGAGAAAATAGCTGCTGGTTGGTCAGGAACCCGTCTATGCAAAGGCGGTAGCACTTTTCCTGGCTGGAGTATTGCAGCTCGGTGCTGCCCACCAGGTCCCGCCGGTTGGAGAGGAACATCTTTAAATCGTTGACGTCCCGCCCGATGCTTTTTGTCGAAACCTGGTACTCCTCCGCCAGCTTTTGCACCGAAAGAGCCTCTCCCCGCAGTCCGCGGAAAAAAATTTCCAAAATTCTTTCCTGTTTTGTGTTTTCCATCCAATGCCTCCGTTTTATGACGATTCCTGTCTTTTTCTCGTATATTATAGCATATTGGGTGGACAAACGGGTGTCTGAGTAAAAAATTTCGTGGATTTTTTTCCTGTCTTTAAGCGGTCATAAACATTATAGCGCGTTTTGTGGATTTATGTCAACATTACACGCTTAAAAACTTCTTTTATTGTGGATAAAATTTAATGTAAAGGCGAGGTATGACGGCGGATAACGAATCCGCAGGGCCATCTATGCCCCGCCGGTCATTTCAATAAAAGAAGGTGAGGTAAGGCTGTGGCGGATCAAGAACTGTTCCTGACCGAGATGGGGAAAAGAATTTCGGAACGCCGGAAAAAGATGGGGCTCACCCAGGAGGCCCTTGCCGAAAAGGGGGATATGACCACCCAGTTTGTCTCCTATGCCGAGGCGGGGAAGCGGGCCATGCGACCGGAAAACCTGCTGAAGATATCCTCAGCCCTGGGCGTCAGCGCCGATTATCTGCTGACAGGGGAGATCATCGATAAGGATATCCTGCTTTTATCGAACAAAATGCGTTCCCTCACGCCGTCCCAGCTGAGGTTTGTCGAGAATATTGTCGATGAATGTATTGGTCTATTTCACACGGATTCCTGATTCGCTTTGTAAAAAATGCAGGCTGCCGGTATACCCTTCTATCAGGTACACCAGCAGCCTGTTTGTCATCTGCCATGATGCTTACTTTAAAGATATGATATAAACCTGGCACGGGTTATGCTCATCCCAAAGGGTGGGAAACACCTCGAATTCCTGGAATCCAAGGCTCAGATAAAAACGGTTGGTTTTGTCGTAGCTCTCATATTTTCCCATCTGGACGGTTTTGACCTGCAAAAAGGAGTAGCCCTTCTCTGTGGCGATTTCCCTCGCCCTTTGGAACAGACCCCTCCCGATTCCCTGGCGGTGGAATTCCTTTAAAACGCCCATCACCGCAATTTCCAGCGTTGCCTTACCAGTCTCCTTCAGACAGATAAAGCCCACCGTCCGCTCCTGGTCCCAGGCGGCAATACATATCTGTCCGGCGCTGTCCCGGATATACTCCTCCCTGGCTTCAGGGATGCCGAACCACTCGGTCAGGTTTTCCAGAACCGCCCGCGCGGCAGCCTGTTTTTCCCGCTGCCCACTGATCTCCAAAAGCTGCATAGTTTACCCCCTGTATTATTTTCGGATAAATTTCTCATCAACATCAACGCGCACATGGTGCAGAGAAAATCTGGGCCATGTGCGCGCTCTTTGATTCATCAAACTTCCGGGGTCTCTTCTTCGTTGGTTTCCGGGTTTTCATTCTCTGTTTCTTCGCCCTCAAGCTCATCCTCGGACTCCGAAACCTCTTCCTTGGGCGCCCTGGCAACCGTCACAATGCGGCACCCTTCCGCAACCCGCATCACCCGAACGCCGCCCGCGTACCGGGACTGTATATTCACCTGTTCCACCGGAATGCGAATGATAACGCCGTCGTCGGTAATCATAATCACATCGTCGTCGCCGTCCACCGACTTGATACCGGTCACATAGCCCTTGTCCTCGTTGACCTTGTAGTTGATGATGCCCTTTCCGCCGCGGCTCTGCATCCGGTATTCCCCATATTCGGACCTTCTGCCAAAGCCCTTTTCCGTGATGGTCAGCAGGGTGGCACCCTCCCGCAGCTTGGCCATACCGACCACCTCGTCCCCGTCCTCCAGGGTGATGGCCTTTACGCCCCTTGCGGTCCTGCCCAGGGGACGGGCTTCATCCTCCGCAAAGCGGATGGACTGGCCGAATTTGGTGGCGACCATCAGCTGGTCGTCGCCGGAGGTCTGCTTGACCCATGCCAGCTCGTCGCCCTCATCCAGGGCAACGGCGATAAGGCCGCCTTTTCTCACGTTGCGGAAGGCGATCAGCTCGGTGCGCTTCATGATGCCCTTTTTGGTCACCATCACCAGATAGCTGCCCTCCTCGGTGCCGCTGGCCTTAATCATGGAGGTAATCTTCTCGTTTTCCCCCAGCTGCACCAGGTTCACCGCGTTGGTCCCCCTGGCGGTTCTGGAGCTTTCGGGTATCTCATAGGCCTTCAGCCGGAACACCCGGCCCTGATTGGTGAACAACATCATGTAATCGTGGGAGGAGCAGATATACATCTCCTCCACAAAGTCCTCCTCCCGCCGGGTCAGTCCGGAGATGCCCCGTCCGCCCCTGCGCTGGGTCTTGTACACGTCCATGTTCTGCCGCTTCAGGTAGCCGAAGTGGGTCAGGGTGATGACACAGTCCTGCTGGGGAATCAAATCCTCTATGTCCATTTCGCCGCTGACCGACTGTATCTCGGTCCGGCGCTCGTCCTTGAACTTTTCGCTGATCACCGCCAGCTCGTCCCGGATGATGTGGTGTACCTTTTTTTCGTCCGACAGAATCCCGTTGAGTTCGTCGATTTTTGTCATAAGCTGGCTGTATTCTTCCTCTATTTTAATCTGGTCCAGACCGGTCAGGCTGCCCAGCTGCATGGTGACAATGGCCTGGGCCTGAACCTCGGTGAGGGAAAACCGCTCCATCAGGGCGGCACGGCCGGAGGGACGGTCCTTGGCGGCCCGCAGAATGGCGATAACCTCGTCGATGTTGGCCGAGGCGATGCGCAGGCCCTCTAAAATATGCGCCCGCTCCTTGGCCTTGCGCAGCTCGTACCGGGTGCGCCGGGTGACGACCTCCATCTGGAAGGTGATGTAATGCTGGAGCATCTCCTTCATGGTCAGGATGCGGGGCTGGCCGTCCACCAGGGCAAGCTGGATGATACCGTAGGTCTCCTGCATCTGGCTGTACTGGTACAGCTGGTTGAGCACCAGCTGGGGGTTGGCGGAGGCCTTCAGCTCCACCACAAAGCGCAGGCCGTTGCGGTCCGATTCATCCCGCAGGTCGCTGATGCCGTCGATGCGCTTATCCTTGACCAGCTCGGCAATGCCCTCTATCATGCGGGCCTTGTTGACCGCATAGGGAATCTCCGTCACCGCGATGCGGTAACGGCCGTTTTTCATCTCCTCAATGTCCGCCCGCGCCCTCAGAATAATCTTGCCACGCCCTGTGGCATAGGCGGCGCGAATACCGGCGCGGCCCATGATAATCCCGCCTGTGGGGAAATCCGGGCCCTGTATTTTTTCCATGATCTCGTCCAGGGTGGCGTCGGGATTCTCCATCACCAGGTCCACCGCGTCGATGACCTCTTTCATGTTGTGGGGCGGAATGTTGGTGGCCATGCCCACCGCGATGCCGGTGGAGCCGTTTACCAGAAGCTGGGGAAACCGGGAGGGGAGCACCTTGGGTTCCCTGCGGTTGTCGTCATAGTTGGGGCCGAAGTCCACCGTCTCCTTGTCGATGTCGGTGAGCATCTGGAGGGAAATCTCGCTCATGCGGGCCTCGGTATAACGGTAGGCGGCGGGCGGGTCTCCGTCTACAGAGCCAAAGTTGCCGTGGCCGTCTATCAGGGGATAGCGGAGGGAAAAGTCCTGGGCCAGGCGGACCAAGGCGTCGTAAACCGACGCATCGCCATGGGGGTGGTAACGGCCCAGCACCGAACCGACCGTATCCGCGGACTTGCGGTATGCCTTATTGGGGGTAAGGCCGTTTTCGTGCATGGTGTAGAGAATACGGCGGTGTACCGGTTTCAGGCCGTCCCGCACGTCCGGCAGCGCCCGGCTGGCGATAACCGACATGGAATAATCCAGGAAACTTTTTTTCATTTCCTTTTCTATGTCTACCGGTATGATTCTGGTAGAATCTTGTTGCATAATGCGCCTCCAACAGTAAATTTATAGCTTGACCCACTGCGCGGTATACGCAGGTCTCATACGCTTATCTGCCCCCGCCGGCATCCGCAAAGGGATAGAATGCAGGGTATTCCTTAAAAAAGTCTTTGAGTATTTTTAAATCCAGGGGCTCCACGTTCCGCTTGGGCATCGGGTAGACCCTGTGGGACTTTGTCTCGAACAAAAACATCTCGGCGTCCTCATAGACGGCGGTCTCTTCAGAGGGCAGCGCGTCCGCCGCCAATCCGTCAAACACCAGCGCGCCGTTTTCAAACACCTGGAATTCCAGCTCTTTGCAGTGCTCCGCCAGCATCTGGGCGGTGTGCCGCATGATGTACCCCGGCAGCAGCAGTATCATCAAAAAGAGGGCTATGCACACCAGGCCCAGGAACAGCCCCATAGTGTAGGTTCTGTCCAGAAGCCATGAAACCAGCATCGCCGCCGCCAGTACCAGGGAAAGAATCATCTGAAAAATTCTTTTTCCCTGTCCGTGGGCCCTTTGCTGAAGCAGCAGTCCGTGATACAGGTCCTCGGACGCGTTGCGGCAGAAAACCCGGACAGGCTGCCCGGAGGGCAGAAAAGCAGAGGACTGCTCCACAGAGGGTCACTCCTTTCAGGGGAGACGGATATTTTGTTATACTTGAACCTTTTTGTACGGAAGGTTATACGCCTCGGAGAGCTTTTGAAAAAGCTCCTTGAGCTCGTTTACCTGGCTGAGGACCTGGGTTTTGGGGATGAGGATGCAGCGGGTATCCTTGAGGATAACCTGAAGAAGGGTAGGGGTTTCCCGAAATCCCTCGGTATCCTCCCAGTTGATGGTATCGGAATAGGAGCCGGACTGCTCAAACAGCCGGTCGTTGTAAAACTTTACCAGAATATTGCCCCGCAGGTAATCGCTTTTCTGGTACTGCTTGGTGGCAGAGGAGGTGAGCTGCTTGGGGAAAACCACCTTGTAAAAGATGATGGAGTAGGCGCCGAAGAACATCAGCAGCGCCCCCAGAATCAAAAAGAGATTGAGATGGTCCACCATGCTCTTCTGGGTGAGCAGCACCACGATGAACAGCAGCCCCACAATTACCTCGATACAGCCCATCACCACGGATTTTTTCTTTTGGGCATGGTAATTTTCCTCTGCCACAGAGCGGTTAAAGTCCAAAAACTGCTCCAGGGTTATGTTGTATTCAATGGTCTGTACAGGATTGTCTTCTGTTGAAAACATAGGAAAAATGCACCGCCTTTCTGTCAGATATCCAGGTTCTGGACAAATTTGGCGTTCTGTTCGATGAACTCCCGCCGTGGCTGTACCTTATCGCCCATGAGGATGGTGAATATCTGGTCGGCGCGGGCCGCGTCCTCCATCTCCACCTTCAGGATGATGCGGTTGTCCGGGTCCATGGTTGTCTCCCAAAGCTGTTCGGGGTCCATCTCACCAAGGCCCTTGTACCGCTGGACGTCGCTTTTGGCGTTTTCCTCCGGATACAGCTCCCTGATATACTTGTCCCGCTCCGGCTCCGAATAGGCATAGCGCACCTGCTTGCCCCGGCTGATTTTGAAAAGGGGTGGTTGGGCGATATAGATGTGCCCTGCCTCCAGCAGGGGGCGCATAAAGCGGAAGAAGAAGGTGAGCAGAAGGGTACGGATGTGGGAACCGTCAACATCGGCATCGGCCATGATGATGACCTTGCCGTAGCGCAGCTTGGACAGGTCCAGCTCGTCCCCAATGCCACAGCCCAGGGCGGTGATGACCGGCATCAGCTTGTCGTTGCCATACACCCGGTCCAGGCGGGCCTTCTCCACGTTGAGCATCTTGCCCCACAGGGGGAGGATGGCCTGAAAGCGGCGGTCACGGCCGTTTTTGGCGCTGCCTCCGGCGGAGTCGCCCTCGACGATGTATATTTCGGTCAGCTCCATGTCCCGCTCGGTGCAGTCGGCCAGCTTACCGGGCAGGGAAGCGGTTTCCAGGGCGGATTTGCGCCGGGTCAGCTCCCTGGCGCGCTTGGCCGCCTCTCTGGCGCGGGCGGCGGCCATGGATTTATCCATAATCAGCCGGGCGGAGGCGGGATTTTCTTCAAAGTAGGTTGACAGCTTATCGTAAACCATTCCCTCCACCAGGGGGCGTATCTCCGAGTTGCCCAGCTTGGCCTTGGTCTGGCCCTCAAACTGCGGCTCGATCATCTTGACCGATATGATGGCGGTCAAACCCTCCCGAACGTCGTCGCCGGTCAGGTTCTTGTCAGCGTCCTTGAGTATCCCGTTCTTCCGGCAGTAGTCGTTGAAGGCGCGGGTCAGTGCCCGCTTAAAGCCCTCCTCGTGGGTGCCGCCCTCCGGCGTTTTGATGTTGTTGGCGAAGGAGTACATCACCTCGTTGTAATCGGTGTTGTACTGCATGGCGATTTCGACGGTGCTCTGGGTTTCGGGGTCGGTGTCGGACATATAGATGATGTCGTCGTGGAGGCTTTCCTTGACCCGGTGGAGGTATTCCACAAAGCTGCGGATGCCGCCCTCATAGCAGAAGGTGTTGACCACCGGCTCCGTCCCGCGGGAATCGATAAAGGTAATGCGCACCCCAGCGTTGAGGAACGCCTGCTCCCGCAGGCGGGTGAGCAGCACGTCATAGTCGTAGTTGACGTCCTCAAACATCTCCTGGTCGGCCTTAAAGGTGATGACGCTGCCGGTGATATCGGTATCCCCTATCATCTCCAGCCCGGTGACTGCCGGGCCCCGCTCAAACCGCTGAAAATAGCGGTGCTTGCCGTCCCGGACCTCTACCTCAAGCCACTCCGACAGGGCGTTGACCACCGACGCGCCCACCCCATGGAGTCCGCCGGAAACCTTGTATCCGCCCCCTCCGAACTTTCCGCCCGCGTGGAGGACGGTAAAGACGACGGTCACTGCCGGGATGCCCATTTTATGCTGTATTCCCACCGGGATACCGCGGCCGTTATCGGTGACGCGGACCACGTTATCCGGCAGTATTTCAACCTCAATGTGGTTGCAGACCCCGGCCAGCGCCTCGTCGATGGCGTTGTCTACAATCTCGTACACCAGATGGTGCAGCCCGCTCAGCCCGGTAGAACCGATATACATACCGGGGCGCTTGCGGACCGCCTCCAGCCCCTCCAGAACCTGTATCTGGTCGCCGCCGTATTCGTTTACGGAAGGTGTATTTTCCACAGTCATATTACCTCCAAAAAAATTTGCTCTTTTATCATAATTGCTTTTATTTGCGGGTGCCTGGGAGCCCAAAGGAAAGCCCGTCTACAAAACCGGTTCTCTTGCGTAGGGTAGAGGAGGATATCTGGGAAACATATACCCTTATTTCCCCATCCCTGTCCCGGCAGACCACAAAGGACTTGGGAATTTCCTCCGAGACGTTCACCACCCAGCCCCGCTTCTGGGCCTGGGCAAGGTATTCCTTGGTGGTACGGGAGACGGAGGAGTTGTCCAGATCAAATATCCCCACAATGTCGCCTGTATGCACAACGGTATACTGCCCCAAATGCAGGTACATCCTAGCGTTCCTCCTTTTCCGCTTCCAGCGGCTTCTCTTCCAGCGCCCCTCCGGAAATGTGAAAGCACTTTCCGCTTTTCATGGCGGAAAAGCAGCCGGTATCGCAGCAGGTAATGAACACCTGCTTTCCCTCAAGGGAATTGAGCAGATAATCCCTTCTGGAGGCGTCCAGCTCGCTCATCACATCGTCCAGCAAAATGACCGGGCGCTGGCCGGACGATTCCTCTATAATTATACTCTCAGCCAGCTTTAAAGACAAGACGCAGCTTCGCTTTTGGCCCTGGGAGCCGAAGATTCTGGCGTCGTTTTGGTCGATAAACAGGGCCAGATCATCCCTGTGGGGTCCGGTCAGGGTGGCGGCCGCGGAGATATCGGCGGCGCGTCCCCGGCG
Source organism: Oscillospiraceae bacterium (assembly GCA_022800935.1). GTDB lineage: Bacteria > Bacillota > Clostridia > Oscillospirales > Ruminococcaceae > UBA1405. The sequence goes on along the minus strand of JAAWRH010000039.1, from coordinate 18,324 downwards.
CAGCTGCTCCAGAATCGCCTGGGGTTCCGGCGGCTCCTCCCCGATCCCCTGACGGTACTCCAGACGGAGGGCCTCGCTCCGGCTGGAAATGCCGCTGTAAATCTGCTCTGCGGCGGTCTCCAGGCGGCTGATATACTTTCTCCTGGCACGTATCACCGACGCAGAGAGCCGGGCCAGGGCGTCATCAAATACCTCCAGCATGTCCTGGGCGCCGGGAGGAGGGGGCGTGTGGGGACCGGCCTGGCGCAGTTCCCTGAGCAGGACATTGCGTTGGCGCAGGACGCGGGAATACCGGCCCAGAATATCGATATACCGGGGCATGAGCTGGCAGATGGCCGTGTCCAGAAAACGGCGGCGGAGCTCCGGCCCGTCCTCCACCAGGGAGAGGTGAGCGGGGGAGAAGACCACCGCATATAGCTCTCCCGCCAGGGATGTCTGACCCGAAAGCTCCACATAATTGAGCTGAACCCGTTTTTTGCCCTTACGGGGCAGCAGAATAGAGGCACATTGATCCCGTCCCTCCCGTTGGAAGGAAAGGGACAGCCGGGCGGCATCCGTCCCAAAGCGTATCAGGTTCACATCCTTTGCGGCGCGAAAGCTTTTCGCGCCGGTAAAAAGCCAGAGGGACTCCACCAAGTTGGTTTTCCCCTGGGCATTATCCCCATAGATAATATTGACCCCAGGAGAGGGAATCAATTCCATTTTTTCAATATTGCGATAATTTTCTATCTCAATCCGACTGATGTTCACCTGCCGCCACCTCGTAATCCCCGCCCTTGACCATAACGGTATCCCCCGGCCTGAGCTTTTTGCCACGCAGCTGGCAGGGAACGCCGTTAACCGCCACAAGGCCGGAGAGGATAAGCTCCTTTGCTTCTCCGCCGGTGGGGACCACCCCTGCAAACTTCAGGAACTGGTCCAGCTTGATGTATTCGGTTGTAATGGATATTTTGTTGGGCATAAATCACACTCCCTGCGTTGGCCGTAAAGCCCTATTACTCACTGCGAATCCGCACCGGGAGTACCAGGAACAGGAATTCATCCCCCTCCTTGGGAACCACCTTAATGGGAAGAAGCGGACCGCCGATCTGTATCTTGACCTCGTCACAGCCGCTGTTACGAAGGGCGTCGAGGAGGTATTTATGGTTAAAGCCCATCTGTACGCCGGTTCCCTCCGCCTTGCAGGAGACCTCGTCGTATACCTTTCCCATAGAGGTTTCACAGGAGACGGCGATGACGTCGTTTTCAATTTTCACCCGCAGAGGGCTCTTCATCCGCTCAGAGATCAGCAGAGCGGCGCGTTCAATGCTTTCCATCAGGGGACGAACGGCAACCGTTACCTCCAGATTATGGGATTTAGGCAGAGAAGCGCGATAGTCCAGGAAGTCGCCCTCCAGGAGGCGGGAAATGATAAAATAGCCGTTCACCTCAAACACGATATGCCGCTGGGCCAGCCGGACGGTTGCCTGCCCCTCTCCGGAGCCGATGAGCCGCGAGACCTCTGTCAGGGTTTTGCCGGGAACGATAAAACGGAAATCCTGATCTGCCTGAATGCTCTCCCGGCGCAGGGCGAGGCGGTAGCCGTCCACGGAAACCACGGTGAGCACGCCGGAGACGATATCAAAGAGGGAACCGGTGTGGACCGGCTTGGTGTCCCCGGTGGCGACGGCGAAGATGGTTTGGTCGATCATATTGCGCAGGAGCTCCTTATCCAAGGTCAGCATCTGTTCGTCGGGCACGGCGGGGAGTTCGGGATAATCCGCCGCGCTCATGGCGAGGACGGTGAACTGGGAGGGGCCGCTGGAAATCTGGGTAAGCTGTTTTTCGTCACAGGTGATGACGATTTCCTCGGCGGGCATACGGCGGACCGCGTCGGAGAAGAACTTAGCGGAGAGAACGGCTCCCCCGGATTCCTCCACGCGGGCCTCTATCTCGGTGGTAATTCCCATGCTGAGGTCATAGCCGGCAACATAGAGGCCGTTGGCAGTGGTTTGGAGTAAAATGCCCTCCAAGGCGGGGACGGTGGATTTGCTGCTGACAGCTCTGGAGACATTTGTAACCGCCTGCACGAGGGTTTCCTTTTTACAGATAACTTTCATTTTGTCTTTTGTCACCTCTTTAAAACATTGTGCGGGGTAAGTGAGGGAGCATCTGAAAATGTTTTGTTTTTTAACGGCGCGGCTTGTCCGGGGGCCGTCAGACTTCATATTATTATACCACAAAAACATTCATTCGTCAAAAAAAGTTGGCAGTTAAACCATAGAACTTTTGGGGCTCTGCGGCATGTAGTTTGGCAAATTGGCAAAATAAAAAATGCCCTGCCCAAAGAATACGTCCTCCGGGCAGGGATAACCGCATTGACTTCCAGCTGCAATTTGAGAATTTTCGTTTCGAGAATGTATAAATATACTTTCCAAGTCCTCTTTATGACGAATTTCTTGCGTCATCTTGTTTCGAAAGAGTAAAAGCAATAGCCGCTGGCGGCTGAATAGAAAGAAAAGAAGAGAAACTTATTTTAGTAATAGTAATAGGGGCGGTGAACTTGTGAATATCTCCGCAAACCCTGATAATCACCGGAAAAAAGCGGCCTTATTTTTCCAGCGTCTCCGTGAAGTCTTTGTTTGGAATGTGGAAGAAATACCGGCGATTTTGACTTTGCACGGAAAGATGCGGTTGATTGTTTGAAAAGGGTTGATAAAAATACGGAAAACCTTTGGCTGATTTCAAGTCCGCCGTGCCCCCTGTGAAAAGGTTGAAACGGAAAATGGGGATTCTTTTTCCACAACCTATGTTTTGGGCATCGCGGCGGAGGGAACCGGGAACCGCCTTTTGGTTTCCACAGAATTTCACAGTGGCTTCTTCACCACTTCGGGGATGTACTGGATATATGGATTTTTCACTCGGACAGGCGATTAGCTGTCCCTGATGTTTTTGATAATATCCTCTATCATGGCCCGGTACTTCGGATTGTCCTGCATCTTCGCCTCTACCTGCTGGATTGCATAGACAATCGTGGAATGATCCCTTCCGCCAAATTCGGTACCGATTGCCGACATGGACATCTGGGTGATATCCCTCACGATATATACCGCCGCCTGCCGCGCTGTAGATATCTGCGCCGCCCGCTTGGTGGACCTGATGTCCTGGGGTGTCACCGAACAGGTCCGCGCCACCTCCGCAATAATCCGCTCCACCGTCACCGGTACTGGCTGGTTGTCGTTGAGAATATCACGTATGGCGTTCTGGGCCGCCATAATCGTCACCGGCGTGCTCATCACCGCCTGAAACGCCTTCAGCTTCTTTACCGTGCCCTCCAGTTGGCGGATGTTGTTCTTCAGCCGGTTGGCAATGTAATCTGCCACCTCGTCAGGCATGTTCAGGTTCAGCAGCTCCGCCTTTCTTCGGATGATTGCCACCCGTGTCTCAAAATCCGGCGGCTGTATGTCGGCCAGCAGTCCCCATTCAAAACGGGTCCGCAGCCGGTCCTCCAAGGTCTTAATCTCCTTCGGCGGTCGGTCGGAGGTCAGGACAATCTGTTTTCCCGCCTGGTAAAGGGTGTTGAAGGTGTGGAAGAACTCCTCCTGGGTGCTCTCCTTGCCGCCGATAAACTGAATGTCGTCCATCAGCAGTACATCCGCCATACGGTACTTGTCGTGGAATTCCTTGGTGGTCTCCTTGGCGATGGAGTCTATCAGCTCGTTGGTAAAGTCCTCGCTTTTGGCATATACCACGTTTGTCCCCGGCTGGCGCTGGGCAATCTCGTTGCCGATTGCCAGCAGCAGATGGGTCTTCCCCAGTCCGGAGCCCCCATATATAAACAAGGGATTATATGCCTTGGCGGGGTTAGACGCCACTGCCATAGACGCTGCATGGGCAAACTTATTGGAGGGGCCAACAATGAAGGTAGAGAAGGTGTACTCGTATTCCCCTTCCTTGTCTGCCGGGACATAGAGCGCATCCTCCCCCTCAGTCAGCTCCTTGGCCAGTCCGCCCTTTGCCGTAAGCGTTTTCTCGTCGTGGACAGGGCGCTGCTTACCTGTCTCACTGTATATTTGGATGTCAACCGGAAAGCCCAGCACGTTTTCAAACCCAATGGCAAGCTTGTCCTTCAGCTTCTGATCGATCAGGGACTTGGTAAAATCTGATTTCACAATCAGAATCGCGGTCGAGTAGTTGTCCTCCATGTTCTGCAGCACAACCTGATTCAGCCAGGTTGCATATGCCACCTGGGTAATCAGCTTATTATCGATGCAGTATTCACAGACCTTGTTGAAAATCTCGTCTAGGGATTCCATGTTTGTATCCTCCGGCATCGTGTTTGTCAACCTGTTGAAAAGTTGGTTGAAAGTGTTGAATCAACGTTTAACTAACGTGAATTCACAAGTTTTCAACAGGTTGCTGACGTATCTATTTTATCATAGGTCAGATGGGATTGCAAGGTTTTCAACAGCCAAAAACAGACAAAAAGCAGAAAATAGTTGCAGCGTTTGGGATGAAATTCGGAGAAGGGACATTGAGCCGCAGTGGGGAACAGGGGGTAATTTGGTTGGAAGATGCTTTGCGTAGGACGGGGAAGTTCTTTAGAATTTGGGCATATTGCTGTATTCCAGTAATCTTTCAACCCCAAATTTGTCACAGAAATCCGGAAAGCGGCGTTTCAGGTGGGTTTTCTCCGCTTTTTCTAAAGAAATGATTGCAAAACAGAGGGAAATCGGGTAAAATAAGTGTTGTGTGCGGATGTCCGGGGATTTTTCTGTCTCCGGAGCCGCCTTTCCCAGCAGGCAAACCCGGTCAACACCGCCGCCAAGGGACCGCTGATCAAATCCAATACGCGGGTTTATTCAGAGGGATTCTAAGAGATATGGAAGGGAGGAAGAAAGATGATTCGGACATATCAGCCAAAAAAGATACAGCGGAAAAAGGAGCATGGCTTCCGCAAGAGGATGTCTACCAAGAACGGCCGCAAGGTTTTGGCGCGCCGCCGCGCAAGGGGCCGCGCACGTCTTTCCCACTGATTGGGCGGGCGGCGTTCTGCCGCTTTTCCATGGCTTTATCCAGAAGGTGAATATAGCTTGGGATAACCCCTTAAGCCTGTCAGGTCACTGTCGGCTCGCCAGGCTGTATTCACTGGAGGCCTTGGCTTTCGGATTGCCGTGGGGCAGCTTCCCTATTTGTTTATTTGAAATGGATTTTTTACAGGCGATGGAGGGTGTCGGATGCCGGAGGTTGGCGTGGCCGCAGTTCAGGTAATAAAGGAAAACCGGATATTCCGGCGGCTGTACAGTAAAGGCAGATTTCAGGCTCACCCCTTACTGGTGACGTATGTCCAGCGAAATCGGGAGGGAACGATACGGTATGGAATCTCCGCCAGCAAGCGAATTGGCTGTGCTGTGGAACGCAATCGGGCCAAGCGGGTGATCCGCGCGGCCTTCCGGGAGGCCGCAGGCGAAATCTCCGGAGGCTGGGACATTGTATTTGTGGCACGCAGCCGGACGGTACATGTCAAGATGAATGAAGTGAGGGACGTTATGGTCCGTCAGCTGGCTCTTTTGACTGGGGAAGGGGCCCGTGAACGGGCGGCACAGAGCCGGAAAAAGAAAACTATGCCGGAGAGAAAGCGGGAGTCATGAAAACATGAAAAAGCTTATGCTGTGGCTAATCCGGGGGTATCAAAGGTGGATATCTCCCCTCAAGCCCCCCTGCTGCCGGTTTTACCCCAGCTGCTCCCATTATGCGGCCCAGGCCATAGGCAGGTATGGGGCGGCAAGGGGCGGTGTTCTGGCGCTTTGGCGGGTGATGCGCTGCAATCCCATGTGCAGCGGCGGCATTGACCGCGTACCGGACAAATGGACCGATGCGATTCCCTTTCTGCGAAGGTTCAGGAGCCCCGAAAATCAGAAGAAAAATATGTGAAACGGCGAAAAAAGACGTGTTTGCCGTCTTGTTCAGAATTTTGTGCCCGTGTTTTGTGTCTGTCCCCGAATGGGCAGACGGACGGGAGAGAGGCGTTCCTCAATGGGGAAAAGACCCATGGGGGCGCGTTTTGATAAAAAGAGAAAAAACAAGGAAAAACGGAAAATCAGCCGCGTTGCGGCGGAATGGATGATTATATGGGATTTATATCGGAGATAATAGGCTGGCCCTTAGGCTGGGTGATGTGGCTGGGGTACCAGATTTTCAGAAACTACGGTGTTGCGCTGATCTTTTTCACCTTTGTCTCTAAGGCGCTTATGTTCCCAATGACACTGAAGCAGCAGAAGTCCAGTGTAAAGATGGCCTTGATTAAACCAAAGCTGGACAATATTCAAAAGAAATACGCCAATAATAAGGAAAAGCTGAACGAGGAAATGATGAAGCTGTATCAGGATGAGGGCTACAATCCCATGAGCGGATGCCTTCCCCTTTTTATTCAGTTTCCCATTTTGTTTGGCTTGATCAATGTTGTATATAACCCTCTCACCCACATCATAAGGCTTTCCAAGGAAGTGATTGAGCAGGGATTGGAAATTGCAAGGGGAATGGAGGGAATCTTAGTAAACGCCTCCATGCCGCAGATTAGTATCATTCAGGGGGTAAAGCTTCAGCCAGAGCTGTTCAGCTCCCTGCTTTCCCCGGAGCAGATTCAAAGGATATCCCAGTTTAACATGTCCTTTTTTGGGCTGGATCTGACAGCGGTTCCCACCATGACGCTGACGCCGCTGATCATCATACCGCTCCTTTCCGGCGCAACATCCTTTTTGATTTCGATTCAATCCATGAAGCAGACAGAAACCACCGCCGCAGGCGAAAGCGGGGGTATGATGAAGGGCATTATGTACGTTATGCCGCTGTTCTCTCTGATCTTCAGCTTCCAGATACCGGCAGGTGTCGGTCTATACTGGCTGATTTCCAATGTTCTCTCCTATGGACAGAGCATGTACATGAACAAGAAGTTTAATCCCCAGGAGATGGCGGAAAAGGCTCGTGCGGAGCAGGCGGCTTTAGAAGAAGCGGAACGGAAGGAGCGCCTGGAAAATAGAAAGAAAGCCCGCCAAGAAATGGCGGAGTACCAGGCGGAGGTAGAGGCTGCGGCCCAGGCATCCAAGGGGAAAAAGAAAAAGGACCAGGCGGCAGAGGAAATTAAGGCCCCAGATGAAGAAACAGTCAAACGGGGTATGACTGCAAAAGAAATCAACCGCATGAAGCTAGCGGCGGCTCGCAAGCGGGATGCGGAAAAATATGGGGAGGAATACGTGGAGGTCACGGACGACGACCTGAGATGATTCCCTCAAAAGCGCAAAATGACAGAAAGGGGCCTTAAAAAGGTCAAAATGGAGGTGTTTACCTTGATGAAGGAACAGATCGAAACAGGAAAAACTGTGGAACAGGCGATTGAAGCGGCTTGTGAGAAATTGGGCCTGAGCTCTGATGAGGTCCAATATGAGGTATTGGAAATGCCTAAGAAGGGATTTTTGGGCTTCGGAGCATCCATGGCAAAGGTACGGGTGTACAAGGAATACAGCAAATCCGCACGGGCGGCGGAATATCTCCGGGAGGTTCTGGCTGCGATGGGCTTTCCAAATGTGGAGATTGATATCAAGGAAGAGGAGCAGGGCGCGCTGCTGACCCTGAGCGGGGACGGACTGGGCGTCGTGATAGGCCGCAGGGGAGAGACGCTGGACGCGCTCCAGTATCTTTCCGGCCTGGTGGCCAACAAGCTGGAAGGGGACTACTTCCGCATCACCCTGGACAGCGGCAACTACCGGGAGAAACGGGAAAAGACCCTGGAGGAGCTGGCAAAGAAGCTGGCCAACAACGCGGTCCGTACCGGACGTTCCAGTACTTTGGAGCCCATGAACCCCTATGAGAGACGGATCATCCACGCGGCGGTCCAGCAGGTGCCGGGGGCGACGTCCTCCTCCATTGGGGGGGAGCCCAACCGGAGAATTGTGATAAGCTCAACAGCGCCGAGGAAGCCCTCCGGCGGTAGGGGGCGTTCCAGGGACGGCGGAGAAGGAAGGCGGTCCAGATATGGGGACAGAGAGCGAAAAGGCTATTGGAAGGATAACCAGAGTGCAGCCGGTGAAGAGAGCACAGCTGTATCGGATACCAAGGCTGAGGCCCAAAAGCCAGGAGAGACTGGAGCGGCGAGAGCAAACATCAACGAGGACAGGGACAAGCCCTTATATTCAAAAATAGAGCTGTAATTATATAGAGAGGGGGACGTACCGGGAGAAGACGGAGCGTCCCCTTTTTGCAGGGAAGAAACAGAGATTGAAGGAGGAATATTATGCTGCATGATTTCATCGTTAAAGAGTTTGAATGCACCAAATCGCTGTCTGCCCTGATTTATTTGATTGACAGGGGAAGAGAATTGGAGTTTTCAATTCATGGAGCAGAATATTTTATCTCCCGCCATAAATCCCAGAAGTATGTTTCTATCTGGGACAATCAAAAAGAGCAGAGTTTCAACAGTGTAGAGGAGCTGATTGAAAACGCGATTGTGTCAAATTCTCCGCTGCTGTCTATTTGGCCGGAAATTCAAATAGAGACGTTTTTTTGAGTCAGTCATATACGCTGAGGAGGGAAAGGGGAAGGAAAAAATGACAGAGACAACCATTGCGGCAATCGCTACAGGGCTGACCCCAAGCGGGGTGGGGATGGTCCGCATCAGCGGACCGGACGCCATCCCGGTGGCCGGCGCTGTCTTCCGCCCGGTCAGCGGAATTCCCCTGGAAGGGCGTAAGGGGTATACCGCCGCCTTCGGCCATATCCACGACGGCCCGGAAACGATTGACGAGGGGGTCGCCGTCGTATACCGCGCCCCCCGAAGCTATACCGGAGAGGATGTTGTGGAGCTGAGCTGCCACGGCGGCGTGTACCTGATGGAGAGAACCCTCCGCGCCGTCCTGGCCCATGGCTCTGTTTTGGCGGAGGCGGGGGAGTTTACCAAGCGGGCGTTTTTAAACGGAAAGCTCAGCCTGGACCAGGCGGAGGCGGTCATCGAGCTGATTGAAGCCGGTTCCGCAGGGGCGGCAAGGGCGGCCCTGGCAGGCAGGGAGGGAGCTTTGTACCGGGAAATCCTCAATGTCCAGCAGAGCCTGGTGGCGGAGGCCGCCCATCTGGCGGCGTGGGTGGATTACCCGGAGGAGGATGTGGAGGAGCTTACCCCCGCTTCTCTGGAGGACGGGCTGGAGCACAGCCGCCAAAGGTTAGAGAAATTATACAAAGGGTATGATTCTGGGAAGCTGATACGGAACGGAATCAACACGGCGATTGTGGGAAAGCCCAACGTGGGAAAATCCACCCTGATGAACCTTCTTTCCCGGTATGAAAGGAGCATCGTCACCGATATCCCAGGAACCACCCGCGACGTCGTTGAGGAGAGCGTCCAGGTGGGCGGATATCTGCTGCGGCTGGCGGATACCGCCGGGCTGCGGCAGACGGAGGACAAGGTGGAATCCATCGGAGTGGAGTGGAGCAGAAAGCGGATGGAGAGCAGTGACCTGGTGCTGGCTGTGTTTGACCTATCCCACCCCATAGAGGAGGAGGATCTTTCGCTGCTCCGGTTGATGGAGGGCAGGGCGGTCATCGCTGTCCTCAATAAAAACGACGCGGCCACCCCGGAGGACTGCCGGGCCTGGGAAGTGGAGGTTGGAAAGGTAATCTCCAACGTTGTGGTCATGTCCGCCCGCAGCGGCGGCGGATTGGAAAAGCTGGAGGAGATGATTCCCCGTGTCCTGGGGCTCAACCGCATAGACGATTCCGCCGCCATGCTGGCCAATGAACGGCAGAGGGACTGTGTCAAGCGTTCGTTGGACGCCCTGGAGGAGGCGGTCCAGGCGGTTCGGCTGGGCATCACCTATGACGCGGTTTCCGTCTGCCTAGAGGACGCCGTTTCCCCTTTGATGGAGCTGACGGGGGAGCGGGTTTCCGATGTGGTGATAGAGCAGGTGTTTGAACGGTTTTGTGTTGGAAAATAAAATGATGTCAGAAATATTGCTTTTTATTAGGAGGATACAATGCAGTTTGAAAGCTATGAAGCCGTCAAAAAACTGATTGATGAAATTGCCGATTCCTATGATGAGCCAAGCGAAGATCAGGTAGAGAAAATGAATCGCCTTACGGGAGGCAGCTGGACTGCGGAAAATTTAAGGGAATACTGCTGTGATTACTGGAGCGGCCCTTTTTCCAATTCCCTGGACGCCACAGCTTATGCTCTGTTCCATGATGGGGACTTTCCGGAGCTTGATGAAGTTGAGCTGGTATTTTGGAAGCTGAAGCTGGGGGTAAGCATGGATCCCAAAACCCTTTACGAAAAGCTGCGGTTTGTAAAGACATGCTCCAAGGTCAAGGCAGTGGAGATACTCCCTGTTGAGGAAATCGTCTCCTGTTTTGGGGAGATTTTTTCCGGGTGGGAGCATAAAAAGGACCTGGCTCTTCCTACCTTTCAAAGGATTCGCCCGCAGGAATAAGCTTATAGAGGGAGTGGTCTATTTTGGAATATCAAGCTGGCAGCTATGATGTCGCCGTCATCGGCGCAGGCCATGCGGGGGTGGAGGCGGCCCTCGCCGCGGCCCGGCTGGGGGCAAAAACAATTCTGTTTACCATCTCCCTGGACGGGATTGCCAATATGCCCTGCAACCCCTCCATCGGCGGGACCGCAAAGGGACACCTGGTCCGGGAGATTGACGCTCTGGGTGGTCAAATGGGCTTAGCGGCGGATGCAACCTACCTCCAAAGCCGTATGCTCAACCAGGGGAAGGGCCCCGCCGTTCACAGTCTCCGCGTCCAGAGCGACCGGGTGCAGTACCATATCTATATGAAGCATGTCCTGGAGCAAACCGAAAACCTTACGGTAAAGCAGGCGGAGGTCACGGAAATCCGGATGGATGAAAATGGTAATAATTTCCAAATTATTACCAGGCTGGAAGCGGTTTATTCAGTCAAAACGGCGATTATTGCAACGGGAACCTACCTGAAGGGACGTATCTATGTGGGAGAGGTCAGCTACGAGAGCGGCCCCGATTCCATGCAGGCCGCCACAAAGCTCTCGGACAGCCTTAGAAAGCTGGGAATTACTCTTCGCCGCTTTAAAACGGGAACCCCCGCCAGGGCGATGCGCTCCACCATTGATTTCAGCAAGCTGGAGGTACAGGAGGGGGATGCCGAGATAGTTCCCTTTTCCTTTATGACAGAAGGGAAAATGAAAAATCAGGTAGTCTGCCATATCGCCTACACAAATGAAGAGACCCATCGGGTCATCCGCGCCAATCTGGACCGTTCCCCTATGTATTCGGGCAAAATCGAGGGAATCGGGCCCAGATACTGCCCCAGCATTGAGGATAAGGTGGTCCGCTTTGCGGATAAGCCCAGGCACCAGGCCTTTGTGGAGCCCATGGGGCTGGATACAGAGGAGATGTACTTACAGGGTCTCTCCTCCTCACTCCCGCTGGATGTGCAGGAGGTCATGTACCGGACCATCAAGGGGTTTGAGAACATTGAACTGATGCGGAATGCCTATGCCATAGAGTACGACTGCTGCGACCCTCTGGAGCTGAAGCCCTCCCTGGAGTTTAAGGCAGTCCCTGGTCTGTATGGAGCGGGACAGTTTAACGGGACCTCCGGCTATGAGGAGGCCGCCGCCCAGGGGCTGGTAGCCGGCATCAACGCCGCCCGCCAGGTGCAGGGGAAGGAGCCCGTTCTGTTCCCAAGGAGCGGCTCCTATATCGGAACCCTCATCGACGACCTGGTTACAAAGGGGTGCAGCGATCCCTATCGGATGATGACCTCCCGGAGCGAATATAGATTGATTCTCCGCCAGGACAACGCCGACCTGAGATTGACCCCCCTGGGACGGGAAATCGGGTTGGTGGGGGATGAACGGTGGAACCGGTTCTGCGCCAAAAAGCAGGCCATTGAGGCGGAGATTCGGAGACTGGAGCGGGTGACCATTCCCCTTTCCGAGGGGCTGAACGCCATGCTTGTTTCACGTGAAACATCCCCTGTGACCGCCGGAACCAAGGCCGCCGAGCTGCTGCGCCGCCCACAGATCGGCTATGGGGATATCTCCCCCTTTGATCCTTCCGCTCCCGCCCTGCCCAAGGAGGTATGGGAGCAGGCGGAGATTGAAATGAAGTATGCGGGTTACATCAAAAAGCAGCTTGCCCAGGTGGAGCAGATGAAGAAGCTGGAAAGCCGTCTGCTTCCGGAGGAGATGGATTACCGGGAGGTATCGGGGCTGCGGCTGGAGGCCCAGGAAAAGCTGAACCGGGTCAAACCGCTGAACATCGGACAGGCCTCCAGAATTTCCGGAGTGAGCCCGGCGGACATCTCGGTGCTGATGATATGGCTGGAACAGAAGAGAAAGCGGAGTGTGCCGCGGGAAAAGGGGGATTCGGAGCGGAATGGCGATTGACATAGGAAAGCTAAGGGAATACGCAGCGGCAAATGGAATTGTACTGGAGGAAGAGATGCTCTCCGCCTTTGAGAAGTATGGGGAGTCCCTGAAGGAATGGAACGAAAAGGTCAACCTGACGGCAATCGTAGACGATGAGGGAATCCTCGTCAAGCATTTTATAGATAGCCTCCTGCTGCTCAGGGCAGTTGATCTGCCCAAGGGGGCAAAGATGGCTGATGTGGGGACCGGGGCAGGCTTTCCCGGTATCCCGGTGAAGATTGCCCGTCCGGACATTTCCCTGGTACTGGTGGACAGCCTGAACAAGCGGCTTGCCTTTCTGGAGGACCTTTGCAGGCGGCTGGCCCTTTCCGCGGAAAGGGTCCATGGACGGGCGGAGGACCTGGGAAGGCAGCCCCAGTACCGTGAGAGCTTTGATCTGGTGACTGCACGGGCTGTCACCAATATGCGGGAATTGGCGGAATTTTGTCTTCCCATGGTGAAAAAGGGCGGCTGCTTTGCGGCGATGAAGGGCTTTGAAGTGGAGGAGGAGCTGGCGCAAGCGAAAAAGGCCATTGCCGTTTTGGGTGGAAAGGTTCAGGAGGTTCGTAAGTATACGCTCCCCGACGGTGGAAAGCGCTCCGTGGTGGTGATAAAGAAAATATCGCAAACGCCAACAAAATATCCCCGGCCCTTTGCAAAAATCTCAAAAAGCCCTTTAAAATAAGGTTTTATTTCCCATGTGTTGTCAGACTGCGCGATGGAAAATAATGGAATTTTGGAATACGCTGTGGTACAATAATATTACCCTGGAAAATGTGGAAAGGGGAATGTTGCAGTTACCGGCAGCGTATTCTTTTTCACATGTGGAAAAGAAAAAATCATCGAGGGGAATTTTCTCCGAGGACGTGTTAAATATCTGTGAAAAGACTCTTTTCAACAGGTGGAAAGGTGGTTTCGCATAATGAGCGTATTTGCAAAGAGCAAGGCAGTCAATAAAGTTTTTTTGATCTCCATGGAGTATATTCAGCCGAATCCCAACCAGCCCCGTAAGACGTTCCATGAGGGGGAACTGCGTTCCCTTGCGGAAAGCATTTCCGCCAATGGCCTCCTTCAGCCGATTACGCTGCGGAAGGAAAGCGATACGCTGTATTATATTATTGCGGGGGAGCGGCGCTTCATCGCCTGCAAGCAGACCGGAATGAAAAATATTCCCGCTATTATATGCAATGTCTCCGCAGGCGACGCGGCGGTCCTTGCATTGATTGAAAATATCCAAAGAAGTAATTTGAATTTTATGGAGGAGGCTTCCGCCATCCAGGCGCTGATTCAGCAGTTGAACATTACCCAGGAGCAGGCGGCCAGAAGGCTGGGGAGGTCCCAATCCTCCGTTGCCAATAAGTTGCGGCTGCTGCGCCTTCCTGCTTCGGTACAGAGCCTCTTGGTGGAGGCGGGTTTGACGGAGCGCCACGCCCGGTCACTGCTCCGCCTCCCGGAAAGCCAGATGGAGGAGGCCACAGCCTATATTGTCGATGCCAATCTCAACGTCGCGGAAACAGAGCGCTTTATCGACGAGATTGTTTTACATAATCAAGAGGGCCTGGAGGAGAGCGGGCAGGTAGCAGCTGTGGTGGCAAACCGCGCCGTCCTTCCGGCTGAACAGAATCCGGGGGCGGAAGAACCTCCGGAGGAAAAACAGGCAAAAAAGGGCGGCAGAAAGCTGCTGGTGGTCAAGGACCTTCGCATTTTTACCAATACCATCTCCAGGGCCATTGAAACGATGAAACAGGCGGGAATCCAGGCCTTTTCCCAGACCAAGGAGGAAGAGGAGTTTATTGAGTATGTTGTCCGGATTCCCAAGGAGTCCGCTTACCAGCGGCAGAGGAAGACCTCCTGATCCCAGATCCCAAGGGGAGAGCATTCGGTCATGCCTTCCCTTTGTGATAGGAGACTGGCAGTGTGTTCAGCCGGTCTTCGCATAATATTTATTCCCTTGCTATGGTTTCCTTTCTATCCCTAATTTGCAAACCCGAATCCTGCGCACATGGAGGCGGCTGACTTTGTAAAGCAAAACAAAGTCAGCCGTTTTCATTGTTTCACATGAAACAGTAAGAGCTTTTTTGTCTGCATCTTATCAGAAATTCGTATGGTACAGTAAAAAAGTTGTAAATTTTTAAGAAAAAGGGCAAAAAAGGCTCCAAAAGGGGAACAATCTCTTTTCTTGTATCCATGGTTGTGCTATAATTGAAAGAAGTGGACGTGATAGACAAGAAGGAGAGATGAAGATGGGGAAAATCATTGCCTTTGCCAACCAGAAAGGCGGTGTGGGAAAGACTACCACAGCGGTGAGCGTAGCCGCCTGTATGGGGGCAAAGGGAAAGAAGGTTCTTTTGGTGGATGTGGATCCCCAGGGAAACGCGACCAGCGGAATGGGTGTGAATAAACGGCAGGTAAGCCGTTCCACCTATGACCTGTTGGTGATGGATGAAACGGAAATAGAAAATGTGATCCAGAAAACAGAATTCCAGAATGTGGATATTCTCCCCTCGAATATGCAGCTGGCAGGTGCGGAAATAGAGCTTGTAGACCTGGAAAACCGTACCAGCCGCCTAAAACAGGCGATTTTGCCGGTTAAGGATAGGTATGATTACATAATCATTGACTGTCCGCCCTCGTTAGGGTTAATAACGCTCAATGCGCTGACCGCCAGCGATACCATTTTAATTCCCATACAATGTGAGTATTTCGCATTAGAGGGGCTTTCCCAGCTGATGGCAACCATGCGGCAGGTGAAGCGGCTGTACAATCCGTCGATTGAAATTGAGGGCGTGCTGTTTACCATGTACGACGGCCGCCTCAATCTGACGATGCAGGTGGTCGAGGAGGTCAAGAGATACTTCCCCAGAAAGGTGTTCAAAACCGTGATTCCCCGCAATGTCAAAATCTCGGAGGCGCCCAGCTTCGGAAAACCTGTATTTTACTATGACCGGTATTCCAAGGGTTCTATCAGCTATGGCGAGCTGACAAATGAGATTCTCCAGAATCAAAGGGAGGGATAGGAAGATGGCCAAGGGTTCCAAGGAAAAACTGGGAAGGGGCTTGGATGCGCTCTGGTTTGACAACAGCACCAGCGACGGCACATCCACCATTCAGCTTCGGATCTCAGAGATTGAGCCAAACCGCAGCCAGCCCCGCAGGCGGTTTGACGAAAACAGCTTGACGGAGTTGGCGGATTCCATCCGGCAGCACGGGGTGCTTCAGCCCCTGATGGTGCGGCCCCTGGCTTCGGGGGGATACCAAATCGTCGCGGGGGAGCGCCGGTGGAGGGCCTGCCGGATGGCGAACATCACAGAGGTCCCTGCCATCGTCCGGGAGATGACGGATCAGGAGGTCATGGAGATTGCCCTGATCGAAAACCTTCAGCGGGAGGACCTGAACATCATGGAGGAGGCCGCCGGGTATCAGTGCCTGCTGGACCAGTATGGGATGACCCAGGAGCAGATTGCCGCCAGGGTGGGGAAATCCCGTCCTGTTATTGCCAACGCCCTGCGCCTGCTGCGCCTGCCCGCCCCTGTGGCGGAGCTGGTAAAGGACGGCTCCCTTTCAGCGGGACACGCCCGTGCGCTGCTTTCCATCTCCCAGCCGGATGTGATGTTGGAAATGGCGAGAAAGGCCGCCAACGGATCCGCGACAGTGCGGGATATTGAAAGACTCGGAAAAAAGCTGCGTAATGCGGAAAACCAAAACCCTGGGGAACCGTCCGCCGCACCGGCGGACGGGGAATGGAATGTGGGAGATGATCCCTATTTCCGGGAGCTGGAGCTTTCCCTTTCAGAGTCTTTGGGGAGGAAGGTTCGGGTGCGCTTTACCCATGGACCGGAAAAGGGAGCGCTGGAGCTGGAATTTTACTCCAAGGAGGATTTGGAAAATCTGGCCAAGGAGGCCTTTGGCCACTTGATATGAGCGGCCGGTTTTCAATAGAGAACGCCGGACTGTGGGATGAGGATGAGAAAAAGAGAAGGGGAGGAGTTCTCCATGAGGGAAACGCTTTCGGAGAATGTTTCACATGAAACGTCAAAAAGAGCAGAGGTTAAGACAGTGCATTCCGCTCAGGGCGGGTCTAAGCCGTCCGGGATGAGGCCCATTCCCTGGAAGGAGGCGGGACAGCGGCTTGGAATATGGAACAGCGGCTGGCTGTCCGGGTACGGCGCAAAATTGTTTCGGGCCGTTTGGACAAGGCTGATGGATGAGTTCTCCACCCGCGGATATACCGAGATGATGATGAACGGGGAATCAAAGGCGTATCCGGCGTTTTTGAAGCTGCTGTTGAATAAGGGGGAGATACCGGACCGCAGTCTGCTGCCGGTGCAGTATATCTGCCAGCAGGAGGATCATAAGGCCTCCATTCACGCGGTGTTTCCGGAGAAAAGGGCGGCAGACTGGATAGAGACGGTTTCCGCAGACCTGGAACGGTTTCTGTTCCAGATGAATGTGCCCTACAGGATTGTCAAGCTGGAGCAGATCGGCGCGGAAGCGGGCGTCCGATACCAATGGAGGTTGGATTTGTGGCTCCCGGTGGAGGAGATGTATGCTGAGCTGTGCCGGATCGGATGCAGCCCCCAGAATGAATGGAATGATGAAAGGGCCGGATACTATGGGCCCCTTTGGGTTGGAAGGGCAGAGGGATTATCGGGGAGCCAGTTGTTTCTTGCGGTGGCGGAGAACGGATATGATCAAAGGGGACGGATCAGAATCCCATCAGTGCTGGTTCCCTATATGGCGGCGGAGTGGATTCCATAGAAGATACAATTAAATATTCTTTACGTTTATGACATTAATTTAAATTCAACCAAACCCATGTTCAGGCATTCAGGCAGCGAGTGTGGATTGAAATGCGCTCAATTTGAATCATCCGCGCGGGAACATCAAGCTGCCCTTCAGGGAGAGGGAGAATGGGTTGGACTGTGGAGATCCAAACAAGGAGGACGCAATGGAAAGAGAAATCGTGGAGCTGGACATCCGCTACGCAAAGGAGATAAGGGTTCCTTACCCGGAGTGCGACATACACAACCATTGGAAGCTTTCCTATATTATGCGGGCAGTCCAGCAGATTGCCTCGGACCAGCTGGACGACCTGGGAATGACCTTTGCCAAGCTCTATTCGGAAGGGTATGTGTTTCTGCTTTCCAGGGAGTATCTGGAATTCCATCAGGGCATCACGGCAGGGGAACGGGTGACAATATCCACCTGGCCGCTGCCGCCCAAGGGTGCCCAGTTCCGGCGGAATGTGGCGATTGACAGCGGTGACGGCCAGCGGCTGATGAGCGGATACACCTCCTGGCTGTTGGTGAATCCGGAGAGCCATAAAATCCTGCGGCCTGCCTCCTTCCCTTATGTCCTGCGCTATGGCCCGGTCAATGGGGAGGATTCCATGGAGGAGCAGATTACCTCTTTGAAGGCACCCGCCGTTGTCAACGGGACAGCCGGGGAGAGTCTGCGTGTGGCATATTCCAATTCCGACTGCAACGGACATCTGAACAATGCCGTGTACGGGGACCTGGTGCTGGACAGTGTTCCCTTTGGGGTTTGGGAGAAATGCCGTCCGACGGCGTTCTTTATCCATTTTATCAAGGAAGCGAAGCTGGGCGCGGCGGTCTCCGCCGCTGTGGAAAGGGCAGGGGAACAGTGGAATTTCAGCGGAACGTCCCGTCCGGCGGGGGCGATGAAGGAGGAGAACTGTTTCCAGGCGTTTTTAAAGCTGACGGACCTGTGAGCTTATGGGGGCCCTTCCTTTTCCGCGCAAAGGTAAATAAGGAGATTGTCAGCGAAGCTTAGGGGATTTCAGATTTCGGTTCATTGTAAAATGAAATAGGACAAAGAAAAGAGCATAGCGAACATGGTATAATTGAAGTACCACCAACAAAAAACCAGGAGGTTCACTATGCCCC
>JAAWRH010000093.1 GCA_022800935.1 Oscillospiraceae bacterium | reverse complement strand
CATCCAGAACTGGTTTCGGGTGAACAGCCGGAACAACGTCCCGCGGAAGCGCTTTGATGAGGCGGTGGAGTACATACAGCGCTGGAGGCCAAGCACCAATATGTCAATGACCATCAGGCAGACCAATGGAAAGGTATTTTGAGAGAGGAGGATAACAATGCCAAAGGTAAGAGGCTTAACCCAAAAGCAGCGTGACGCCATGGCACTGGAGGATGAAATCCGGCGGGCAAGCCAGGATTTTCTGAACGCAACCCGCCTCAAACGGGGGTTGGAAGATAAGACCTATGGTGAGATTGCCGAGGATATCGGCGTATGCCGGGACACCTTTTTAAAGTGGCGGTCTGGAAAAGTACGAGAGGCGACTTTTGGAAAAATCATCTCCGCCTATGCAAAGATGGGATACCGCCTTGTGCCGGAACAAATCAAATAGGGAGGAATCGCCATGTCAATAGTCCAAGCCTACTTTTCCGCAACCGCCCTGATGGGCGTCATGCTGGGGATGGCGGTACACAGCTGGATCACCAGGGCAAAAGATTGGTTTAGGGGGAATCGGAAATGAGGGCTGAGTCAGTGGATTTCAAAAAGACCCAAAGGAAAAGCGCCTCCGCTGCGGCAACAGACGGAGACGCCAAAAGAAAAAAACTTCACCTACATATTACCACGACCTCACGGTTCTGTCAAACCCTGTTTGCCGTTATTTCATGGGTGTCCTTCCTGGGGTTTATGGGTGTGATCGGCGGCATGGACAACGGGACAATCGGATTCCGGCCGGGGATGCTCTGGGCGGTGCTCTTGATGGAGGCGTGGATCGCGTCGCTGGCGGCGGGGGGATGGCTGGAATAACCGGCCTGCCCCCGCAAAATAAAATTCAAAGGAGACAACCTCATGTTGACAGTGAAAGACGACAAAGGGAAAAATCTGTACCCGCTCCTGGAGCCGGACAGCTATCCGGCGGTATGCTGCATGGTGGCGGACATCGGGGAGCAGTTCAGCGAGATGTTCGGCAAATCCAGCCGGAAGGTGCTGTTTGTGTGGGAGCTCTCGACGGCCCTGATCGACATAGGAGGGGAGATGGTTCCCCGGACCATCTCGGAGACCTACACCATGTCCCTGAACGAAAAGGCCACCCTTCGTCAAAGGCTGGAAGGATGGCGTGGAAAGGTGTTTACCCCAGATGAGCTGACGGGCTTTGACCTGGGGAAGGTCCTGGGGCAGCCCTGCCTGCTGAATATCATTCAAGCGCAGAAGAAGGACGGAACGCCGTATTCCAAAATCAATGGGGTGAGCAGACTGCCCAAAGGGATGAGCGCCCCCAAGGCAGCAGGCCCGCTCATCCTGTTTGACCTGGACGCCCCTGATGCACTGAACCAGATGAATCAGCTGCCAGAATGGGTGCAGGGGAGGATTAAGGCCAGTGAGACCTATAAGGCGCTGCTCAACCCGCCGCCCCAGGCGGCCCACCTTGACATAGATGTTGACGAGGATGGGGATATTCCGTTTTAAGAAAGGGGCCACTTGAAATGAAAATCGAGGCAAAAATTTATGTAGACAACCAGGGTTGGAAGTACCAGGTCATGCCGGGACTCGGCGTGGGCACCTACAAGGCCCGGTACCAGAAGCCGGACAGCCAGAGATGGACCTGCTGCCCCCGCCTCCCCTGGAGGGGCACATCTGAGGAGGCGGAGGCGGACCTCAAGCTTACGGCCAGGAAAAAGAAATTGGTCCGCTGCTGCCGGGTGAGCGGGGAGGCGCTGAACCACATCATTGAGGAGCGGAAGCCTGAGGGAATGTACTTTGCCGCATCGGGCAACGTGTGGATTGCGGTAGACAACAATACCGGCGACGCCTTCACTGAGGAATTCCCAGACCTGGAGAGTGCCCTGCAGTGGTTTGCTGAATCGTGCAGAGAGGGATGGCTTTGAGCGACAAGCAGGAATTGATCCAGGCGCTGATCCGGCTGGTGATAGAGCGGGCGGACACGTCTAAAGGCGAGTTTGGCAGGGGGTACTATCTGATGAATTATCATCACCCCATTGTGTGGGACCTGTACCAGAGATACCGGCTGGCCCACCAGATGCCCGACTATCAGCCCATGGGGGATGGGGACAGGCTGGACTTTGAGCTGTCCCTGCTCAGCGGCGGGATACTGCGGGAGATTGCCGCATGGTGCCGGTGGAGGCAGGGGGAGCTGGAGAAAACCGAAGAATTGAAAAGGAGTGCAGGCATATGAGCCAAGGAGTAAACAGAAAATCCATCCTGGAGATGGCACACGGGGCGATTCTGGAGCGGGCAGACTACGAGATGGCGAAAATCATTGACAACATCACCGACGCGAACACCGAAGCCGCCAAAAAGCGGGTGCTGACCATCACACTGGATTTTATTCCCAACGAAACCCGTACAGCGGTAGAGGTCAAGAGCAAGGCACATTCCAAGCTGGAGCCGACGATGCCGGTGAAGACAAGCCTGTTCCTCACCCCGGACGGGGACGGACAGCTCTGTGCAGTGGAGATGCCGCCGCAAATCCCCGGCCAGATGGGCATAGACGGCAGCGAACAGGAGACCGCCGCTGTATTAAAAGTAATCAGATAATAAACAAGGAGGACACGAAAATGTTGAAAGCAGCAATCGAAAAAATTGAAAGCATGGCCTGGAAGCACATCGTCGAAAAGGATGGGAGAATTTACTCCGACGTCCATCTTACCGAGGTGAAGCCTAATCCGGACCGGCCGGAGGTAGCCGAGTTTCGTTCTTTGGACGCCATTGTCCAGGTGATCACGGCGGAGATTGAACGCCATACGCGCCCGATTTTTATCAATGTAAGAAGTGCCCGCACGGTGGAGGTGTTCAGTACCTATCGAGAGGACTTTAAGAGAGATTCCCTCTATACCGCAGGCATTACATACCGGAACCACCCTGAATGGTACACCTACGATGAGGCGATGATAGCCCTTCGCAGCCAGTTCATCCCCAACGAGGGGGCGGAATATGTTCTGGAGCTGCTGTCCTCTGTTTCGGACAAAAACGAGGTGTCCTCCAGCGACAACGGCATCACTCAGAGCGTGAACGTCCGCAAAGGAGTGAGCCTGCAAAGCAAGGAAGCGGTGAGGCCGCGGGTGATGCTGATGCCCTTCAGGACCTTCCTAGAGGTGGACCAGCCGGAGAGTGAGTTCCTGCTGCGGCTGAGGCCGGGAAATCCGGATAAGGGAATTGAGCCGCAAATCGGCTTTTTCGAGGCTGACGGCGGCATGTGGGAGCTGGCCGCAAAGAATAGCATAGCAAAGTATTTTGAGGGGCGCCTTGCGGAGCTGATTGCCAGCAAAGACGTAATTGTCACCAGATAAAGACAAAACTCCCCGGCCCTTTCCAGAGCCGGGGACAACCATAGGGAGGGCTGGAAAATGGCCAACAGAGAAAATAAAATATCAGTCATATTATATGAAGATACCATCGACGCGCTGATCGCGCTGCCGGATGAATCCATGTCCAAGGTGATGAAATCAATCCTGTGCAGGGCAAAGGGACAGGAATCCCCTGAGCTGGACGCGCTGGAATCGGTCATTTTTCGGCTGCTCTACGGACAAGTGGAGAGGGCGAGCAATTTGTCAGATGAACGGGCCAAGGCGGGGGC
>JAAWRH010000038.1 GCA_022800935.1 Oscillospiraceae bacterium | reverse complement strand
CGAGGACGGCGAGCAGGAGCAGGAGATTGAGATTTTCTACCGCTTCATCGGCAAGATTGATTGAACACTGGAATTTGTATCCTTAACAGAACTACACGGGTGTTTATCAGCCCGGCAAATTAGGGAGAAGGCGAACAGTATGAGGCCGTGTGATTCTGAGAAAACCGTCATTCAAAACCTGCGGGACGCGGGCTGTGATGAAAAGACCATCGCCGCTTATCTGGACTGCATCATGAATGGAAGAGAGACGGAAAGTCTCCGGCTGTTGAAAAAACAGAGAAGCCTTCTTTTGGACGCTGTCCACCGGGAGGAGAGGAAGATCGACTGCCTGGACTATCTGATGTATCAGATGTGGAAGGCAAAGAGATGAAAGGAGTTTTTTGTATGAGAACCATATCCAGCCAAACCTTTGACGAGGAGAGAGCCCTGTACAGCCAGACCGGCCTGCTGGTGCGTGACTGCTCCTTTGACGGTCCCGCCGATGGGGAGAGCGCTTTTAAGGAAGGGAAAAACATTCAGGTGGAGGGGTGCTTCTTCAACCTCCGCTATCCCTTCTGGCATGATGATGGATTGACCATTCGGGACAGCCGGATGACCGAGCTTTGCCGGGCGGCCCTCTGGTACTCCCAGGATGTGGAGATTGCCGGGAGCAGGCTCCACGGCATCAAGGCCCTGCGGGAGTGCGCCAATGTCCGCATGAGGGACTGCGGCATCCTTTCCCAGGAGTTCGGCTGGTCTACCAGGGGCATCCTGATGGAGGACTGCACTGTTCAAAGCGAATACTTTATGATGCGCTCCCAAAACCTCACCTTCCGGGGGGTGCAGATGAAGGGAAAATACTCCTTCCAGTATATCGAAAACGCTGTCTTTGAAAACTGCACCTTCGATACCAAGGACGCCTTCTGGCACGGGAAGAACATCACCGTAAAAAACAGCGTGGTGAAGGGGGAATACCTGGCATGGTACAGCGAGGACGTCACCTTCATCGGCTGTAAAATTATCGGGACACAACCCCTCTGCTACTGCAAGAATCTGCGGCTCATCGACTGTGAGATGGTGGATACCGACCTTGCCTTTGAGCGCTCAGAGGTAGAGGCAGCCCTCACCGCCCCCATTGTCAGCATCAAAAACCCCCTCTCCGGCCATATCTATGTTCCGGCCGTGGGAGAGATCATTCGGGACATTGAGGGGGCAAACGGGGAAATCATCATCGGGAAACAGTGCCGCTGCGCTTGATTTCAGGGAGGTGATAGGATGGCTTTCCTGCTAAAAGGCATCCTCATCGGACTGCTGTTCGGGCTGCCTGCGGGGGCGGTGGGGGCGTTGACGGTTCAGCGTACCCTCCGCTATGGTCCCAGGACGGGGCTGCTCACCGGCCTGGGTTCCTCGGCGGCGGATTGCTGTTACGCTTCCCTGGGGGCCTTTGGGCTCACCATTGTGTCTGATTTTCTCCTGCAATATCAGTCCGCCATCCGCCTGCTGGGCGGCGGCCTGATATTTATCTTAGGAATCAGCCTGCTGCGCCGGAAACAGGATACTTCCCGCCGGGATACGGAAAACGCCAGCCGGTTGGGTCTGTTTCTCTCCTCCTTCGCCATCGGCATCACCAACCCTGCCGCCATCCTCACCTTTCTCTTTGCCTTTTCCTGGCTGGGTATTTCCGGCGGCCTGTCCTTTGGGTCGGGGCTGCTGCTGGTCCTGGGGGTGTTTGCGGGGACCTACCTTTGGTGGGGCGCTCTCACCTTTGCCGCCAGCCTTGCAGGGAGAAAAGCCGCCGCCATAGACCCGGTCCGGATGAACCGCGTTTTTGGGGTTCTCCTCTGTCTGCTGGGGATTGGTATCTGCTTCCGGTAATTTTTTGCCTAACGATATAAAAAAGAAGAACAGCAGTGGGAATATGAAAAAAGCAGAACTCCTCTCTTATCTTTCCGGGACATCCTGCCCTTGATACGGCTGAATCAGGGCAGAATCCGGCTTGCCAATACTTACAAATCATTTTATGATATTTTTTAATGTTTTTCACAATATTTTCTTCTCTATTTTTTTTGGAAACTCTGAAAGAAATACTTCCATTTTGCTGTCAAAGGGTGTATAATGTGATGTAGAATCCGGCCCCATAAAAATGTGGAAGGGATGTGTGATGTGTGTAATTTTATCCCTGGGGGAGGGAATTTGGTTCAGGGTGCGGAAAGATAGGAGGAAAGGAATCTAACATGAATAATCTAAAAGTTGGAAAGAAATTCTTGATTGTCTTTGGCAGCATTATTGTATGTACTACCCTTGCGCTGATTGTTACGATATCGGGCTTGGTCAATACCGCCAACCGGTATACATACTTTTATACCAAAAATTATCTGGTAGTATCCCGTATCGCCGATATGGGAATGGAGCTTCAGGCTGGCGCCAAGAGCCTTGCGCTGGCGACGATGGAGACCACAGATGCGGGGATCGACCGCGCTATTGTTGACGCAACCTCTCATTATACGCTTTACGATGAGAGCAGGGCGTGGATTAACGACAACTACGAAGGGGATAAAACCTTTTTCAATGAGGTTGGGAACAAGCTTGCATCCATCCAGCAGAAGATGCAGCAGATTATTGAACTCTCCAAGCAAAATACCGAAGAAGCAAAGCAGCAGGCCCAAATCATGCTGGTAGAGACCTTCAATCCTGAGGTTCTGGAAGCGGTCGATTCTCTCCAGAACTTTACCGATCAGGTAAAGACCCAGGTAGATACCAATTATGAGAGCGCCATGAAACTGAGAACGGCATTTCTGGTGATTGCCATTGTTATGTCCGTTATCGCTGTTCTGGTTGCTGTTATTCTCGCGCTGGATTTGACCAAGCGCATTATCAATCCGATCCGTGAAGTTCAGGAAGCTATGGCGAATATTGCGGAAGGCAAAATGGAATTCAGTCTCAACCACACCTCCAAGGACGAGCTGGGTATGCTTCAGGAAAGCGTCAGAAAAATGGCCAACTTCCTTACCCTGGTTCTCCAGGACGAGGAGTACATTTTGTCCGCTTTTGGCGATGGCAATTTCCAGGTGACTTCTCAGATTGGAAGGGACAAATATGTCGGTATTTTCTCCGGGCTTCTGGAGTCCATGGTCAACCTGCGGGATAAGCTGAGCAATACCCTGTCTCAGATTAACGAGTCTTCTGACCAGGTTGCCATCGGTGCCAATCAGGTTTCTGCTGGCGCCCAGGCGCTGTCCCAGGGCGCTACCGAGCAGGCTTCCTCTGTGGAAGAGCTGGCGGCTACCATTTCTGAGATTTCCGGCGCAATCAACGCCAACGCCCAGAGCGCCCAGGTTGCAAGGGATAAATCCACCAATGTGCGGGAGCAGGCCGCAGAGGGAAGCAAGCAGATGCAGGAGATGCTCCAGGCTATGGGCGAAATCAGCGAAACCTCCGGAGAGATCGGCAAGATTGTCAAGACCATTGAGGACATTGCCTTCCAGACCAATATTCTGGCCCTCAACGCCGCCGTTGAGGCCGCAAGAGTTGGCGTAGCGGGCAAGGGCTTTGCTGTTGTCGCGGATGAGGTGCGCAATCTGGCCAGCAAATCTGCCGACGCTTCCAAAAACACCTCCTTCCTCATTGACCGCTCTCTCCAGGCTGTGGAGAACGGCTCCAAGATCGCAAACCAGACCGCTATGTCCCTGAGCGAGATTGTCAGCGGCATCGAAGAGGTTGCCAACGAGATCAACGAAATCTCTAGCGCCAGCAACACCCAGGCCACCTCTGCCGGACAGGTCAGCCAGGGAATTGATCAGATTTCCGCCGTTGTTCAGAACAACTCCGCCACCGCGGAGCAGAGCGCCGCGGCCAGCCAGGAGCTTTCTGGTCAGGCCCAGATGCTCAAGGGCCTTACAGGGCAGTTCCGGCTTTACGGCGAAGCGGAAGGACCCGCTAGCGGGACGTCCTCGTATTCTCCTGATTCGGTAAACGTTTCGGTGTCTTCCGCAGCAGGTTCCATCGGAGGTAAATACTGATCCCTTCGGGAATTAGGCGGCTTACCGCACAGCCCGTACACAGTTCATAGATTATTTTCCCTAACCGAAATTACACATTGATCCACCGCTTTTTCAGCTCGGCATCCGGGCGCGGGAAAAGGGCCCCTCCAGACGGAGGGGTTCTTTTTGTGTTTTAGAGCCTGTCTCAAAATAATCCGCCGCCAAACTGCGTTCATTTTCTTTGCCGGGCGGCAGCCCGCCTGCGGAAAACTGCCTTGTTTGATAAAAAATCTGTCTGCGCAGTCTGGGTACGTCTTATTCTGGGATAGGCTCTCAACGCTTTTGCGCTGTAAATATTTGAAGCGGCGGGCAAAAATGTAATGACAAATTTCAAATTTTATGATAAACTTTTGTTGACCTGTTAATACCGACCGCCAACAAAAAAGGAAGAAATATGCTATGCACGAGGACAACTATTTGATTGAAAACATTATCCACCTTACGAACCTCCTCCAACGGTACGGCCTTGAAGTGTGCCAGCTTACAGACAGTGAGGTTCAAAAAAAACTCGTCCCCCTGCTCGGCCCCCAGGAATTCTATGCCGCCTTTGGGATGCTCCGCTTTATGGATGAGATGCCTGGCGGCTTTCTGCTTTATCATGCGGGCGGCGGAGAAGAGCTGATCTATGCCAACCGCGCCCTGTTGCGCATCTTCCGGTGCGATACCATGGCCGAACTGCGCGCCCATACCGGCAATACCTTCCGGGGAATCGTCCATCCAGAGGACCTGGAGGAGGTGGAGAAGAGCATCTGGGACCAGATCAACAGCAGCCGGTACGATCTGGATTATGTGGAATACCGCATCATCTGCCGGGACGGTGCGGTCCGGTGGATTGAGGATTACGGCCATTTCGTCCGTGGACGGGACGGCAGGGATATCTTCTATGTGTTCCTGGGCGATGCCACCGAAAAGCATCACCGCATACTGGCGGAAAAGGAGATGTTGATCAGCGAATCCAATCAGGAAAAGCAGCGGTATCAGGACCTGATCCAGGAGTATGACCGGGAGCGTGCCTTGATCAATCAGGAGTATCTGCGCCGCCTGGAGGTGATCCAGGGACTGAGCATCAATTACGAGTCTATCTTCTACAGCGACCTAAACGAGGATCAGATCCTTCCCTACCGGCTGAGCGGCCGCTGCCTTCCCCTCTTTGATAAGATCAGTCAGCCGCAGGGCCTCTCCGTCTTTCTGCGCAGCTATGCGGAAGCATGGGTCCACCCGGAGGACCGGGAGATGTTCCTGAAGACCCTCTCTCAGGCGTATATGCGGGACAGGCTGGCGGATAACAAAACCTTTTATATCAACTACCGGGTATTAGATGGCGGAGAGGTGCGGTACCTTCAACTGCGTGTGGTAAACGTGGGCGGCGGAGAAGGACGGCGTCCCGCCCAGATTGTCATAGGCTCCCGCAGGGTGGATGAGGAGCTGGAAAGGGAAATGGAGCAGAAGCATCTGTTGGCCGACGCCCTTGTCAACGCCAACCAGGCCATCCGCGCCAAGGATACCTTTCTTTCCAATATGTCCCATGATATCCGCACCCCCCTCAACGCCATCTTTGGCTTTACTACCCTGGCCAGGCAGAGCATCGGCAATCCGGAAGAGGTCTGTGGCTACCTGGAGCGCATCGAAGCCTCCAGCCAGCAGCTGCTGGACCAGCTCAACCAGGTGCTGGAGCTGGCCCGCTGGAATTCGTCAGAGCGTTCCGGAAGCCCGGAGGCCTCCTGCGATATCTGTCAGCTTTTCCGGGATATTTTCGACAGGCTGTATCCGCAGACCGTGGATAAAAACCTCGCGTTTACCCTGGACTGCTCCGATGTGCTTCACCCCATTGTCTGCTGCGATCAGGAGCGGCTGAAGCAGCTTGTCCTTTATTTGACCAACAACGCTATTGCCTATACCAAGGCGGGGGGAAAGGTCATGCTCACCGTTGCCGAGGTCCGGCAGTTTGGCCAGTTCTCCGACTTCCAGCTGAAGGTGGAGGACACGGGCATCGGCATCAGCCGGGAGTTCCTGGACCACATCTTTGAGCCCTTTGCGCGGGAGCGAAATACCACCATGAGCGGGATATCCGGCATTGGATTAGGGCTTACCATCGTCAAAAGTATTGTGGACGCAATGGGGGGTGCCATCTCTGTAGACAGCGAGGTGGGTCGGGGAAGCGCCTTTACCGTCACCCTGCGGCTCCGGCTTCCGGATTCCCCCAAAGATGCTCCCCCGGAGGAGATAACGGACGCCGCCGGAGCGGCAGAGGATGATTTTAAAGGCCTGCGGATTCTCCTGGTGGAGGACAACGAGATAAACCTGGAGATAGAGACCGAAATATTGAAGGAGCTGGATTTTTCCGTTGACACAGCGGTCAACGGAAAGCTGGCTATGGAGAAGATTGCCGGTTCCGCCCCAGGAGAGTACGATTTGGTACTGATGGATATCCAGATGCCGGTGATGGACGGCTGGCAGGCTGCTAGGGAGATACGGCAGCTGAATAATCCCGTCCCTATTATCGCCCTGTCCGCCAATGTTTTTGAAAGCGATGTGCGGAAATCTATGGAGAGCGGCATGAACGCCCATCTGCCAAAGCCCTTGGATGTGGAGCAGCTGCTGGAAACCATCCGGAAAGTCCGCTAAGGGCGAACACCTGTCCGGAACATCCCTGGAAATACAGGCGCTTTGTTGCATAAAGGGGCAAGAAAAGTCAAATTGTTTTTTGTTGAGAAATACGAAATGTAATGGAAAGCAAAGTGTTGTCTTTTCCTTTTACAGGAAAAAAACGGTAATGAAAGGCCTTAAGTCCATCTCAAGCTTAAAATTGTATTTGTGGTGCATTGACATTTATATCTTGACTTTTTTAAAATAATAAAACCGGCAAAGCAAGAATAGCGTAAATTTCCGAGGCGGATTGTAAGCTTTTTTGGTAAAAAAAACGTGAGTTTCACAAAAATTAGTCATAATACATAAACAGTTTTTTTAAAGTTTGGGTATAAATAGTCTTCCCATGTGGGTTGTAATTTGGTATTATAGATTATAGAAAAACGCTCAGTCCCGGAGACACCCCAAAGCGGAGGCTGCATTCCGGAGACTGCGAAATGCAGGAGGTAAACTTTATGGCAAGTCTTTCCCTGAAAAACATCTACAAAAGATATACCGGCGGAGTTACGGCTGTAACCGACTTTACTCTGGAAATCGCGGATAAGGAATTCATCATTCTGGTTGGTCCTTCCGGCTGCGGTAAATCTACCACGCTGCGTATGATCGCCGGCCTGGAAGAGATTTCCGAAGGCGAGCTGTACATCGGCGACCGTCTGGTAAATGATGTTGCCCCTAAGGACCGCGATATCGCCATGGTGTTCCAAAACTACGCTCTGTATCCTCACATGACCGTTTTTGAGAACATGGCGTTTGGCCTGAAGCTGAGGAAGACCCCCAAGGAAGAAATCAAAAAGCGTGTTGAAGAGGCTGCCAGAATCCTCGACATCACCCATCTGCTTGACCGTAAGCCCAAGGCTCTGTCTGGTGGTCAGCGTCAGCGTGTTGCGCTGGGCCGTGCTATCGTTCGTGAGCCCCAGGTATTCCTGCTTGACGAGCCTCTGTCCAACCTAGACGCCAAACTCCGTGCTCAGATGAGGACCGAGCTGTCCAAGCTCCACAAACGCCTTGGAACCACCTTCATTTACGTTACCCATGACCAGGTAGAAGCTATGACCATGGGCGACCGCATCGTGGTTATGAAGGACGGCTTTATTCAGCAGGTTGACTCTCCTCAAAACCTGTACGAGAAGCCCTGCAACATTTTCGTTGCCGGATTCATCGGATCTCCTCAAATGAACTTTATCGATGCCACCGTTGAAGTGAAGGGCGAAAAGGTCCTCATCCACTTCGGTGAGTTTGAGATCGAGGTTCCGGAAGACAAGGTTCAGTCCTCCAAGATTAAGAACTACAACGGCAAGTCCGTTACCCTGGGCGTCCGTCCCGAAAACCTGAACGACGACGAGCTGCATCTGTCCGCGGCCACCACCGGTATCATCGAATGCAAGGTCGATGTAACTGAAATGATGGGCGCTGAGACTTACCTGTACCTGACCTGCGCCGGCGCTCCTATGACCGCCCGCGTTGATCCTCGCTCCACTGCCCGCGTCGGCGATACCATTAAGATGGCGATTGATGTCACCAAGATTCACGTATTCGATAAGGATACCGAGAGCATCATCTTCAACTAAGAGCTACCCTTACATAGACTTCATAGCCGCCGGGGAAATCCCCGGCGGCTTTTCCGTATGGGCCTATTTAATGTAAAACTGGATAAAAACCATATATTGTAAAGGTTTATAAAAATTGTTATCGGATATTCTTTTAACCATCATGTTCCGTTCAAAAAAAATTCACAACTTTTTGTCGGATATCATGTAGAATGGAATTAGTCTATGGTTTAGCCGTGGTCAGAGCACAAGGGAGGACGGGAAGCAGGGGGCAGAGGCCCTCCGGAGGGAAGGCGTACTTCTCCAAAGCCGTTGCAACCGGTCTGCACCCTTGGTGCATGGGACGCAATCAATTTGTCCCAGCGGAAAAAAACCATACGGACGGTCTCCCTTTCCGGGAGGGAAAAAACTGCCCTCAGGGGCGGATTGCCTCCGGAGTGCGGGACTGCCGGCAGACGGTAAACCAAATAAAGGAAGCAGAGGGGATAAAGTCATGTCGAACAGGCTGTTTCAAGGAGTCATTCACCAGATGCGGGACGCTATTGACCGGGTAATCGGAATCGTGGACGAAACCGCAACCATTATTTCATGCAGCGACCTCACAAGAATCGGCGTAAAGAGCGAATACCTTACCTTGGACCTGAATGACGGGGGAGAGACGTTTGTGCGTGACGGTTATACATACAAACCGTTCGGCGCACGGATGAAGCCGGAGTACGCGGTGTTCGTGGAGGGAACCGACGATATGGCCGCACGGTACTGCGCGGTTTTGGCCATTTCGCTCACCAGCATCAAGCAGTATTACGACGAAAAGTACGACCGCAACAACTTTATTAAAAACGTCATCCTGGACAATATTCTCCCAAGCGACATTTATATCAAATCCAGGGAGCTGCATTTCAGCGGGGATATCAGCCGGGTGGTGTTTTTGATCCGGGTGGTGTCTTCCAATGACATTTCGGCTTTTGACGTGGTGCAGAACCTGTTCCCGGATAAACAGAAGGATTTTATTTTCAGCATCAGCGAAAGCGATATTGTACTGGTTAAGGAGATCAAGGCCGGAATTGAATCCAAGGATCTGGAAAAGCTGGCCCGTTCCATTGTGGACACCCTGGGCAGCGAGTTCTATACCCGCGTGGTGGTGGGTATCGGCACCGTTGTGGTAGGGGTAAAGGACCTGGCCCGTTCCTTTAAGGAGGCCCAGGTGGCCCTGGAGGTTGGCAAGGTCTTTGACACCGAGAAATCCATTGTCGCCTACAACAACCTGGGAATTGCCCGGCTGATTTATCAGCTGCCCACAACCCTGTGCGAAATGTTTTTGCAGGAAGTGTTCAAGAAGGGCTCTATCGAAAGCCTGGACCATGAGACGCTCTTTACCATCCAGAAGTTTTTTGAAAACAACCTGAACGTTTCGGAAACCTCCCGCAAGCTGTTTGTCCACCGCAACACCCTGGTATACCGTCTGGAAAAAATCAAAAAGCTCACTGGGCTGGACCTGCGGGAGTTTGACCACGCCATCATCTTTAAGGTGGCCCTGATGGTCAAGAGATACCTGACCGCCAATCCGGTGAAATTCTAAGGGCCCTTCGGAGGGCCTGCCTTGAGGCGGTGTATACGTGATAGAGTTTAGTAATGTAAGCAAACGATATGAGAATGGTACCAAGGCGCTGGAAAACGTCAGCCTGAATATAGACCGGGGGGAGTTCGTCTTCATCGTCGGCTCCTCCGGCGCGGGCAAGAGCACCCTCATCAAGCTGATGCTCCGGGAGGAGAAGCCCACCTCCGGTATCATCCATGTCAACGGGTTTAACCTCAACAAGATAAAGCGCAGGCAGATACCCAAGTTCCGCCGCACCCTGGGTGTGGTGTTCCAGGATTTCCGCCTGATTCCCTATATGACAGCCTATGACAATGTGGCCTTTGCCCTGCGGGTGACCAACGTCTCCTCCAGGGACATCCGCCGCAGGGTGCCCTATGTCCTGGGGCTGGTGGGCCTTGCCTCCAAAGCGCGGATTGTGCCGGACAAGCTCTCCGGCGGCGAGCAGCAGAGGGTGGCCCTGGCCCGCGCCCTGGTGAACAATCCGGACCTTATCATTGCCGACGAGCCCACCGGAAACATCGACCCGGAGCTGTCATTTGAAATTGTGGAGCTGCTCCATGAGATCAACAAGATGGGGACCACCATCGTCATGGTGACACACGAGCATGAGCTGGTATCCCATTTTAACCACCGTGTCATCACCATCGAGAACGGCACAGTGGTTTCGGACGCGCCGGAGTACCAGGAGGAATCGGGGGGTTATCTATGAAGACAAGCAGCTTTGGCTATCTGGTAAAGGAGGGCACCCGAAGCCTCTGGGTCAACCGGCTGATGTCCACGGCCGCTATCGGCGTGCTGGCCGCCTGTATGATTCTAGTGGGGGCGGCGGGATTGTTTGCGGCCAATGTGAGCAACATCGTCAGTTATTTTGAGGACGAGAATGAGATTGTCGTCTTTTTGCAGGATGGAATCGACCAGAAGGGCGTGGATGACGCCAACCTGAAAATCCGCATGATGTCCAATGTTTCGGAGGCCAACTTTGTCTCCAACGAGGAGGCTCTCCAGGAACAGATGGAAAAATATGGTGAATATGCCTGGTTGCTGGAGGAGTACCAGGGGGAGGAGAATATGCTGCCCCATGCCTTCCGGGTCAAGGTCAAGGAACTGGAAAAGCTGGAGCAGACCGCCCAGGACCTGTTGGACATGGAAGAGGTGCAGGAGGTGCGGGTGCCCACCGAGGTGGCCCACACCCTTCTGGGTATCCGCAGCGTTGTCACCTGGTGCGGCACCGCCATTGTGGCGATCCTGCTGGTGGTGTCCCTGCTGATTATCGCCAATACCATCAAGATTACCGTTTTTAACCGCCGCAAGGAGATCAGCATCATGAAATATGTGGGTGCCACCGACTCCTTCATTAAACTGCCCTTTGTGGTGGAGGGGCTTCTGCTGGGGCTTATCTCCGCCCTGCTGGCGTATATGATTGTGTGGGGCGGCTATGTCTACGTGATGGAGTGGGCTGGTACGGTAGAATCCGCCTGGCTCCAGGAGCTTTACCGGTATTTTGTCCCCTTTGAGCAGGTGTACAAGGTGCTTTTGGCCAGCTTCTGCGCCATCGGTGTGGGAATTGGTTCCTTTGGCAGTATGGTGTTTGTGGGCAAGTACCTAAAGGTGTAGATCAGCATGACAGAAATTGACCGGCGGTGTTCTCCGCGCTTAGGAACGAACAGCAGCATTTTTAACAGTTCCTGATGGGGGCATCGCCGGATTTGTGGAAAAGGCCGGCAGACGTCTTTGCCTTTCTGACTTTGTAAAAAGGAAGGGTTTTACAGGGTCAGAAGGTCAAATCCCCTGTCGGGTCCGGCAGGACAGCATAAACCGGAATGTAGTTCCGTTTGGAATGGGGAGTGTATTTTCATTGAAGAAGAACAACCGTAGGAGATTCACCGCACTGCTGTGCGCCGTAGGACTGATAATTGGGGGAGCGTTCCCCTGCCCGGTGCTGGCAGACGACGATGACTTTGATATGGATTCCGCCAAGGAACAGATTGCGGGCCTGAACCAGGCCTATGACGAGCTGGAAAAGCAGAAGCAGGCGCTGGCCAATCAGATATCCAGCGTCCAGTCCCAAAAAAAACAACAGAGCGCGGAAAGAAACGAGCTGGAGCAGAAGATAAGCCTGACCACCCAGCAGATAGAGGTCTTGACGGAGAAAATCTCCGCCTTGGACAAGCAGATTGAACAGCAGCAGGCCAAGATAGACCAGAATAACCGGGATATCGCGGACAAAGAGGTGGAGATTGAGCAGAAGCAGCAGGAGATCGAGCATAACGAGGAGCTGCTGCGCCAGCGCATCCGCCGCAGCTACATGGCTGGGGAGCCCTCCACGCTGGAGGTTCTGCTGGGGGCGGACAGCTTTTATACCATGCTTTCCAGCACTACCATGGTTACACGCATGGTGAACCGTGACAAGGACCTTTTGGAAAATCTGGCGGACCAGAAGCTGGGCCTGCTGGACGATTATGACTATCTGGAAGGGCTGAAGCTGGAGAACGAACAGGTCAAGGCGGAGTTTGAGGCAAGCAGAGCGGAAAACGAGGAGACCCGCAGCCAGTATGACGAGCAGACCAAAAGCCTGGAGGAGGATGTAGAGAAGATTACCAGCACCATCCAGAGCTTGGAGGATACGGAAAGGGAATACTACGCAAACCAGGCGAAAATCCAGAAGGAAATGCAGGAGGCCCAGGCGGAGATTGCGCAGATATACGCCGCCCTGGAGGAGGCGCGCCGGAACAGCTCCGGGAGCGACGAGTTCCTGGGGGATGATGGCGACTGGGGCTGGCCGCTGCCGGGCTATAAAATGCTGACCAGCAATTACGGCTGGCGGTTTAATAATTCTGATTTCCATACCGGACTGGATATTTCAGGGCCCCAGTGCTATGGCAAAACGATTGTGGCCTCCAATCCGGGGACAGTGGCCTTTGTCAATACCAGCTATAAAGCAGGCGTCGGATACGGAATTTATGTCATTGTGGACCACGGCGGCGGATATTCCACCCTTTATGCCCACATGAGCGCCGTTGACGTAAGCGTGGGGGACATAGTGGTCAGGGGAAGCCCCATCGGCAAGGTAGGGGCTACAGGCTGGGCAACAGGTCCCCACCTGCACTTTGAGGTGCGCATCAATGGAAAGACCCAGGACCCGCTGGCATTCCTCCATGTTCCGTCCTGACGGCGGAACAAAATGGCAGGCAGATACACTGTTTAGAGGTATGAGGTATAGAAAGGACCGGATTGGAATAAGACTATGAACAAAAAGGTTTCACTTGGGACGGCCGTTACCCTGATGGCCATTGCCGCTGCCTTGGCGGTGGCAATTACGATGGTGTACTCCATACGCACCTTTAACGATAAGCTGTATAATATCAAGGAACGGGAGGCAACTTATGAAAAGCTGTCCCAGATCGACAAAATTGTCCGCTCGGAGTATTATGGAAACATTGATGAAAAATATCTGATGGACAGCATTGCCAGGGGATACATCCAAGGCATCAGCGACCGGTACGCCCTGTACCTGACCGCGGAGCAGTACCAGCAGCAGCTGGAAAACGTGGAAGGAAAAAAGGTGGGGATTGGGATTGACACCGTCTGCGATACCAGCGGCTATATGCTGGTGACAGAGGTATATCCGGAATCGGCGGCGGATATTGCAGGTATTTCCGAGGGGGACCTGATTCTTCAGGTGGGCGAGCTGGAGGTAACAACGCAGACCTATGAGGAAGCCAGGGAGGCCCTGGAGGGAGAGGCGGGCACCAAGATTTCCGTTGTCCTCCGCCAGGACAACGAGGACCAGGAGCCCATCGAGCTGACCCGGCGGAAGGTGGAGATACCCTCTGTATATATGGAGGTGGCCGACGGTATCGCGTATATTCAGATTACCGAATTTGCGGACGCCACCGCAAACCAATTTGCCAGAGCGATTGAAAACGCCTCCCGCGAAGGGGCCGAGGGCCTTATCTTTGATGTCCGCGGCAACCCTGGGGGAACCATTGATTCGGTGTCCCAGGTGTTGGACCGCCTGCTGCCGGAGGGGGACATCGTTTCCGCCACCTACCGGAACGGAGAGACCAAGGTGCTTGCCACCTCTGATGAGCGGGAAGTGAATATGCCCATGGCAGTGGTGGTCAACGAAAAGACAGCCAGTGCGGCGGAACTGTTTGCCCAGGCCATCTGGGACTACGAAAAGGGGCAGGTAGTAGGTGTTACCACCTATGGAAAGGGCTTGATGCAGACCATCTACCGCCTGGACGACGGTTCTGCGCTGGACATCACAGTGGCCAAGTACAATCCCCCCAAGAGCCCCAACTTTGACGGAATCGGCGTGGTGCCGGATTATGAGGTGAAGCTGACCGCCGACCAGGCTCAGCTCCTTTCGGAGGGCAGCCTGGACCGGGATTCCGACCCGCAGATGCGCAAGGCCAAGGAGCTGGTGAACGCGGCGATTCTGGCGAAAAACAGCGGAAGCTCTAACGTAAGACAGGAGGGTGAGTCCGGCGAGGCCAGCGGCGGGAGTAGCAGCGCAGCTAGCTGATTGTAGAAATGGAGCGCACAAGACACCATAGCTTTGTGGAGAGGAAAAGAAAAGCCGTATTTAAGGGCTTGACAGTTTTCCAGAGATTGTCTATAATGACATTTATAAAATCACGACAAGCAGCATAGGATATTGCCGTAACGCGGCAATATCCTAAACTTTCTATAAACCCTGTATTCAAAGCCGTTGGATACGGGTTCAAAGATCAACAAGGAGGAAATTGGCAATGGCAAGAGAACAGAAAACGCTCACGGTGGAAGGATTCCGAAAACTGGAGGAGCGTCTGGAATACTTAAAAACCACCAAGCGCAGCGAAATCGCGGACAATATCCGTGTGGCCCGTTCCTATGGCGACCTCTCCGAAAACAGCGAGTACGACGAGGCAAAGAATGAGCAGGGCATCGTTGAGCAGGAGATTATGGAGCTGGAGGAGACCCTGAAAAACGCCAAGGTGGTGGATGAAAGCAACCTGAATATGGACTACATCAGCGTCGGCCTGGCGGTGCGGCTGCTGAACATGGAGGAAAACCGGGAGGTGGAATACCGCATTGTCGGCTCCTCCGAGTCCAATCCCTCCAAGGGGATGATCTCCGACGAGTCCCCCATCGGCAAGCACCTGATTGGCAAACGGCTCAACGATTTGGTGGAGATCGTCATTCCCAAGGGGACCTATCACTTTAAGATCATTGGAATCTCTAAATAGTGTGAGAAATTGATACCATGCAGGGCTGCTCTGTTCCGGGCAGCCCTTTTTAGAAAAAAATAAGGATGTGTGAAACAAAATGTCTGAAAACCATGTAAACCAGAATCAGTCCCAGAACCCCCAGGCGGAGGAACCGGAACTGACCGAGGAGGAACAGGCTCAGAAGCTTTCCGAGGTCCTTCAGGTCCGCCGGGATAAGCTTTCCGCCCTCCAGCAGGCCGGACGGGACCCCTTTGAAACCACTGTTTACAACCGCGATACCCTTGCCGCCCAGATTACCGCCAACTTTGAGGGGCTGGAGGGCAAAACCGTTTCCCTGGCAGGGCGGATGATGAGCTGCCGGAATATGGGCAAGGCATCCTTTGCGGACCTCCAGGACTCCAGCGGACGCATTCAGACCTATATTCGCATTAACGATGTGGGAGAGGAGGCCTATGAGGACTTCAAGAAATGGGATATCGGAGATATCATCGGGCTGGAGGGATTTGTGTTCCGCACCCGCAGGGGGGAGATATCCGTTCACGCCCAGAAGATACAGCTTCTTTCCAAGTCCCTGTTGCCCCTGCCGGAGAAGTTCCATGGCCTTAAGGACATGGATCTGAGATACCGCCAGCGGTACGTGGACCTGATTGTCAACCCGGAGGTCAAGGATACCTTTGTAAAACGCTCCCAGATTTTGAAAGAGATTCGCGCTTATTTGGATGAAAAAGGCTTCCTGGAGGTGGACACCCCCATTCTGCTGCCTCTGGAGATAGGAGCGTCTGCGCGCTCCTTTATGACCCATCACAACACCCTGGATATGGATATGTACCTGCGCATTGAGACGGAGCTGTACCTCAAGCGGCTGATTGTCGGCGGGTTTGACCGGGTGTACGAGGTGGGGCGTATCTTCCGCAACGAGGGGATGGACACCAAGCACAATCCCGAATTCACCACTGTGGAGCTGTACCAGGCCTTTACCGACTACAAGGGTATGATGGATCTGGTTGAGGAGCTGTATAAGCGCTTGGCGGAGAAAATCTGCGGCGGGCTGAAGATTACCTACCAGGGCCAGGAGATTGACATGGGCCACTGGGAGCGGCTGACCATGGTGGAGGCCGTAAAGAAGTACTCCGGCTGCGATTACAACGACTGGGCCACCGACGAGGACGCGCGCAATGCCGCCAAAGAAAAGCATGTCCCTGTTCCGGCAGACGCTACCAAGGGAACTGTTTTGGCAGAGCTGTTCGACGCCTTTGTAGAGGAAAAGCTGATTCAGCCCACCTTTATTTACGATTACCCTGTAGAGAACAGTCCCCTTGCAAAGCGTATCCCCTCTAATCCAGCTTTTACACAGAGATTTGAGTATTTTATTAATGCCTGTGAATATGGGAACGCTTTCAGCGAGCTCAACGACCCCATCGATCAGAAGGAGCGATTTGAGAAGCAGGTTGCCGCCAAAAAGAAAGAGGACCCCAACAGCAGGGCCCAGGTGGACTATGACTATGTTACCGCGTTGGAATATGGGCTTGCGCCGACAGGCGGCTTAGGGTTCGGTGTAGACCGTCTGGTGATGCTTCTCACTGACTCTGCGTCCATTCGCGATGTTTTGCTGTTCCCCACCATGAAGTCCCTACCGAACGAAAAAGGTTAAGAATAGTGTATTTATGCGGGTTTATGATAAGTCATAGACCCGCATTTACATCAAATGGCGCGATATATGGATGCACATCAATGAAAGAGGACAATCACATGGAAAATATTTTCTTTACTCCGCTTGAGGAAACCATCAGCTTTTATACAAGAAATGATTATGCCATTATAAACCGGTTCTTGACCGGCAATTTTGATGCACTATGAGGAGGGAGAGTTTTTGCTGCCCCCAATGGTGTGCAAAGTGGTTAATATCCATTTTTCTGAACATTCGGCTTGTAGGGGAATCATTGAACTTGAATACCTAAAACCTTTATAACAGCTCTTGCAGGAAAGCGTTTTTTGCAGAGAATTGGATTTAAAAACAAATTAAAAAAGAGGCGGATTGAAATTTGTAATTTCAAAACCGCCGTAAGCCTCCGATTTTCTGTTTAGGGTATGTCAATTCTCAGCCGCCAAACAATGGCTTTTTGCTCTGCTTTGGCAGATGAGTTTGTATTCTGCCATCTTGCCGGCATTTCCCCTTTTTTATGGTTGTCCACATTCAAGTTCATTTTTTAAAAACAGTTTAATATACGGATTATTTTCCACGCTCAAGGTTGGCATGAAAGCCATATACCGGCATTTATGATATTGTTCGCCGTCTATTTCAAACGTATATCCCATAGCACACCTTGGATTGCAGTCATCAGGATTGACCAGTCGTCTACAAACAGATGACTTTTTAATGTCCTTCTTCATCTTTTCCGGCAGATCATTCAGAAAACTTTGATATTCGCGTATGTGTTCAGGATAAATTCGGAGTTTCATTCCTGTTTTACGGCAAACAAAAGTTGCTAAGGTTCTTTTTGGTTTGCCCAGAGTATACGATACTACATAACCGCTTTTAGCGCTCTTAATTTCACAGTTGCATCCCTGTCCTATTAAGTAGTCATTGATTTGACTTACAAAATTGCGGAAGCAATCGTCCACTGTCCCCATAAACAGATTAAATTTATCTTCCATACTGTCCTCCCTTACGATTGCTTTTTTCTCACCGGTATCCATACCTCATACTGCGCATTTTGAGGATCCGGGTTTAGATAGACCTCAATATCCGGCGCATTCGCATACTCATATCCAGAGGCAGGCAGCCACTCTGTAATGATACGCTGTTCCAGTTGTTGAATAGAGCGGTTTATGCCTGAGCCGGGAAAGATTGCCCAAGTGGACGCAGGCACAGTGTATTCCTCAAATTCACTGCTGCTCTTTGTGCTGGACACGGCAATAAAATATTTCCACTGCTCATCATCATTGCATGCGCTCACGCCTAATAAGCCCATTGGGGGAGCATCCATCATACCGGCCAATTTCTGAATCGTTCCATTCATAGCCGCGCCCTGCCACATTTGGGGGACGACCGTAAAGTTTTGCTCAACCTCTTTATGCAGCGGAGCAGATACACCAATAATCCGAAAAGCATCTTTGGTTTCAATTCGATAATTCAATTCTTCCACTCCTTTAACAGCAATCGTAAATGTAAGGGGAGGAAACGATTTTACAGATACTCCATCATTTTTTACTGCGGAGGGAGCTATGCCGTGGACGCTTTGGAAAGCTCTATTAAACGCAGTTGGTGAACTGTAGCCATATTTTTCGGCAATATCAATGATTTTTTCCTTTTTGCCCCGTAAATCCACCGCCGCTAATGACATCTTTCTTCTTCGAATATATTCCGCCAGAGTGACTCCGGCCATATAGGTGAACATCCTCTGATAGTGATAGGCGGAGCAACAAGCGATCTGCCCAAGCCGTTCATAGTCAATCTCACCTGTTAAATGTTCTTCAATATAAACTATACTTTGGTTCAGCCTTTCAACCCATTTCATTGAGGTACCTCCGCCTCCAAAATTATCTACCTTTATCCATTATAAGGCATTCCTATAAAATTTTCCTCTCAATATTTGCACAAAAAAGAGAGAATGGAAAACTGCGCTTATTTTGGTTGTCTAAAGCAATAGTACAGTTCTATTTTAATCAGGTTCGTATCGGATATGATATCATCTTGCCGGCATCCGGAAGCCGGCAAGCGCCTTGTTCAGATAGTCGTTAAATGGCTTCATAATTTGGAAAAGGTCGGCGGCCTTTGTGATAAATGATTCGGCGTCGTTCAGCTCTTCGTCCTTGATGGGGTATTCCAAATACCAGCTCTTAAACTTTAAGTATTCTGCCTGCGGATGCTCCCTGCCATATCCAGACGGGACATTCTTTATCGACGCCCCCTGTACGGTAAAGTATTTCTGAAATTCAGAATCATGAATCACATTCTCCCATTCTTTGTCGTTTTTTGCAATATAATCCCGCACCATCGCCGTTGCATCCTTAAACATATCCGCAAACAAACCGCCGCCTAAAAAGGACCGGTCTCCGGGCTTAACCATGAGATAATAGCCAACAGGGACCGGTAGCTTTCCCTGTGAGGAAATATGTGCGCGAAACGCCGGGTTGTAGGGCGATTTATCATGGCTGAATCGGGTATCCCTCATCAGCTTAAAGGTGAGACTTTTCGGTTCATGATGCAGTACGCTGCTGTCAAACTCGCCGATACGAAGGATGAGCGCCAGTATCAATTCCTCAAATTCTGCGTTTGCCGCTTTGTATTCTGCCTTATGCGCATGATACCATTCCCGATTGTTATTCTCATTTAAATCAGACAGATAATTTAAGATAAGCCGCGTATTCATTTTTTTGACCCCCTATGCCCTTCCAACAACGGAAAATGAAGTTCCGTCTAAAAATTTCTCAATGAATTTTTTTAGATTTTCAGGTGACTGATAGGTTTTGCAGAACGCGAAAAGCTGTGAAAGGCCGTCAATGTCCTCCATCGCCTCCTTCACTTCCACCATTGTTTCCATAGGGACAGCGGCTGTGAAGTTTAGCTGTGCGGGACTAATCCTGTGATTCTGGATGGCGTAGTTCACTCTCTTCTCACAGCGGCATGTTCCATTTCCATATTCACCGCAGTATTCTTTTAGAAAATCCGCCATCCTGCCGCGTATCCTCGACAGCCTCTGGCGGTAAGCCTCAGGAGTGATACCCAAAATATCGCCCGCAATTCTGCTGTCCACCTTGAACATTGTCCCTAAAATAAAAATACACCTGCTTTCAGTATCGAGACATTGAAGCATTACATTGGTGCAGGACAGTTTGAGTTCTTCCGCCAAAATAGATTTTTCCACATCCTGCGTCAAATCCGGCACATCTTCAACTTTTCCGTTTTTAATGTCATCCCCATAGTACTCAAAGCTGAGCGGGAATTTTGCGAACATATGCTTTTGGTAGTTTTTCAGATGGTTTGCCGCAATGCGGAATACCCAGGTGGAAAAGGAGCTTTCCCCTTTGAAGGAGGACAGGTGTGTCATGATTTTCAAAAGAATGTCCTGAGAGGCATCCTCTGCGTCGGGAAAGGTACCGAGTATACGGAGCGACAGATTGAATACCAAATCACGGACGCTGAGAATAACGGTTTCCAGCGACTCCTTGTCTCCGGCATTGGCCTTTTGGATCAAAGCTAGCAGTTCTTCATTTGTCATTTTTTTCATGGTTTTTTACCTCCTGTATTCTATTA
This sequence comes from Oscillospiraceae bacterium, assembly GCA_022800935.1. Taxonomy (GTDB): domain Bacteria; phylum Bacillota; class Clostridia; order Oscillospirales; family Ruminococcaceae; genus UBA1405. The sequence goes on along the minus strand of JAAWRH010000038.1, from coordinate 14,166 downwards.
GACAACCGAGAGGCGGCCGTGTGACAGGAAAAATAAAATTTTCTGGATTGCAGTCAACGAGGGCGGAGGAGATGGGCGGTGTTTTTTCAAGAACAGAAAAACCGGCTGTATACAAATTCTCATCAGGATTCTGTATACAACCGGTACATTTTTCAGTGGTATCCCAACAGGCGGTTACTTTTAAACACTTCGTGCAGCCCCCTGTATCCACGCCAGAATATCATGGTATACCTCTTTTTTGTTCAGCTCGTTCAAAAGCTCATGGCGCGCTCCGGGGTACAGCTTCAGGGAGACCAGCTTCGCCTGTGCCCCCGCCGCCTTGCGCAGCCGCTTTGCCGCCTGGACAACCCCCTTGCCGTAGCTGCCCACCGGGTCGCTCTTTCCCGCAATGAACAGCACAGGCAGATTGTGGTCCATGGTGTGGAACCAGTGGGTTTCATTAGACTTTCGGTTCAGCTCCAGCAGATCCCGGAACCCCGCTGCCGTAAAGGTGAAGGTGCATTTGGGATCGCGGGAAAAGGCGTATCCCACCGCGGCGTTTCTGCTCAGCCATTCCTTTCCCGTGTAAACCGGACCGAACCGCTGGTTGTAGGTTCCGAACATCATTTTGTCCACCAGGGCGGGACGGTAGCGGGAGCCCTTTGTCTCAATTACCTTTTCCACCAGCTTCAGCGCGGGGGCGCTCTCCCACCGTTCTCCCGCGGTGCCGCAGAAAATGGCGCCGCTGAGCCGGGGACCAAGGGAGAGGGCCGCCAGACGGGCCACAAACGAACCCATGCTGTGGCCAAACAAGATGTACGGCTTCCCGGCCAGCTCCTGGCGGGCCTGCATCATTCCGCACAGGTGGACGGTGTCCTCTACCAGAAACCTCCAGCCGTAGTCCTCGCCGAAATACCCGTAATCCTCCGGGGAGGGGGCGGTTTCCCCGTGACCCAGATGATCGTGGATGCAGCAGGCATAGCCCTGACCGGTTAAAAATTCCATAAAGCCGGTATACCGCTCCTTGTATTCACACATACCGTGAACAAGCTGGACCGTTCCCTTGACAGGGCCGTCCGGCAGCCAGAGCAGATAGGACACCGGCGTCGCCTTGTCCTTTGAAAGGAAATGACCTGTTTCCGCTTTCATGATGTTTCCTCCATCCTCTTCTTTAAACTCTTCAGGCAATTTCTCCGCCATCCTTCAGCGGGACATGGACGAATTCCCCGCTTGCGTCCACAGTGAAAAAGGATACGCCGCCCAGCTTTGACCACATCTTGGACAGAACCGAGTTCTGCTGTTGGGGCATACCGGTGACTACATTTACCGCATGATTCTTTTTTATAAATGTAGTCAGTACCTTCAGCGTTTTTTCAGAATAAAAGACAGACATCTCCGCGTCGTTCTGCTGGGAGATGCGGAACAGATGCTCAATAGCCTCTCCACTTTGGGCGGTGGAGTCTATGGGGGATACGTTGATGACCAGAAGACTGGTATCGGTCAGGTTGGCAATGGACCGCCCCGCCCGTATAATGCGTTCGCATTGGAACTGATCGGTGACACAGGCCACTGTCGCTTTGCGGTCTTCTCCGCTTCTTTCGGAGGTCGTTCTTTTCATTGCAGTACTCCTTCCCTGTGAGATTGATGCAAATTACCAATAAAATCTACCATTTGGAATTTTGTTTACGATAGGTGGCTTCACCAAGAATTGGTTTCACCCAAAATTTACGCAGAAACAACAAAAGCGAGCCGCAATTTTGTCGTTTTTTGGGCGCTTTCTGGAAGAAATTCAGTCCTTTTTCTTTTTGGGGCATTTTTATTATATCGAAACTTTATGAAAAAAGTATGACAGTTTCTTCTGTCCCACGTGAAATTCGTGCAAATTATGTTGGAATGGCGGATTGGTGATTTTTGTATAATCAGTTTTTATCATAAAGCATATCGACAATATATGTCATATTTTTTAAAAAACTATATGTAAAAAGCAATGCGCGAAATTGCCAAAAAAGAGAAAGAAAATTGTGTAAAGGGTTTTTTCGGGAAGGAGGGGGGATTCCCCTTGACATTAGTAATGGGACGCATTAAAATAAGATGTACGCAATATCAGCCGCCGAAAGGCGGACTGGATATACACAGATACCTGCTTGCGGTTGAGTTGGTCGTTTTGTCAATAGACAGCACGATTTTTTCGTATATAGGAACTAGGGCTGCCTTTTCAGTCAGCATGCCGCCGGATGGCTTTTCCCAACTGCGGGAAAGACTGCTTCTGGGACAGACAAGCAGATTTGAAGGGGACCCCTGGGAATGCTGGAGCGCAACCGGTAAAGCGCCGGTTGCTTTTGAATATGAAATATTGCCACAGTCATATCTCATATCTCTGCCCAATGATGCTCTTACGCTCTTATGAAGTAAAATCGGCGGCGCTATATGGCCTTTTCCTGCAATCAGTATATGTAATGCCAATTTCCGCGGCGCTCCGCGCCGGGCCGAGGGGGTCCGGGCCGTTTTGGGGCGGGCGCGGAACAACAGCGACACTTGGAATTTCCTATTGCTGCATGATAGGGGAAAAGGAGGATCACAGTTCATATGAACGCCAGCACGATACTGATTGGCGTATTCTGCGTATTGGGCGGTTTTGCTGTAGGCGGCATCCTGATGTTTTTTCTGGGAATGGCCTACCGTAAAAAGACATCCGAGGCGGAGATAGGTTCCGCCGAGGAGGAGGCCAAGCGCATCGTCAATGAAGCAATCAAAAACGCGAATACCAAGAAAAAGGAATCCCTTCTGGAGGCCAAGGATGACATTTATAAGATGCGCAGCGAGGCGGAGAAGGAAATCAAGGACCGCCGCGTGGAGGTCCAGCGGCAGGAGCGCAGGATCCAGCAGAAGGAAGAATCCCTAGACCGGAAGCTGGAGAATCTGGAGCGCAAGGAAGAAACCGTACAGGGCAAGATGAAGGACGCGGAAACCCGCCTGGAGGAGGCTGAAAAGGTCAAGCAGGCCCAGATAGAGATGCTGGAGAAGATTTCCGGCTACACCTCGGACCAGGCAAAGGAATACCTGCTCTCCAACCTGGAAGGGGAGCTGACCCACGAGAAGGCTGTGCGCATCAGCCAGTTTGAACAGCAGTTCAAGGAAGAATCGGAGCAGAGGGCCCGTAACTGCATCTCTCTAGCAATCCAGAGATGTGCCGCCGACCATGTGGCGGAGGCCACCGTCTCGGTGGTTGCGCTGCCCAATGACGAGATGAAGGGACGGATCATCGGCCGTGAGGGCCGCAATATCCGCACCCTGGAAACCCTTACCGGGGTAGACCTAATCATTGACGACACCCCTGAAGCCATCACCCTTTCCAGCTTTGAGCCCGTCCGGAGGGAAATCGCCCGGATCGCCCTGGAGCGGCTGATTCAGGACGGACGAATCCATCCGGCCCGCATTGAGGAGATGGTGGACAAGGCCCGCCGGGAGGTGGAGCTGAAGATGAAGCAGGACGGCGAACGGGCGGTTATGGATCTGGGCATCCACAACATGCACCCCGAATTGGTCCGCCTGCTGGGCCGTATGCGTTACCGCACCAGCTATGGACAGAATGTCCTCAGCCATTCCGTTGAAGTCGCCTATATTGCCGGCATGATGGCCTCCGAAATCGGGGCGGATGTCACTTTGGCCCGCCGCGCCGGACTGATTCACGATATCGGCAAGGCCCTCACCCATGAGGTGGAGGGTTCCCATGTGGATATCGGCGTGGAGGTTGCCAAAAAGTATAAGGAGAACCCCGTCGTCATCAACGCCATTGAGGCCCACCATGGGGATGTGGAGCCCAAGTCTATTGTCGCATTCCTGGTGCAGGCCGCCGATGCCATTTCCGCCGCCAGACCCGGCGCGCGCCGTGAGAATGTGGAGAACTACATCAAACGGCTGGAGAAGCTGGAGGAGATTGCAAACTCCTTTAGCGGTGTCGAAAAGAGCTACGCCATTCAGGCCGGACGGGAAATCCGCATTATGGTCAAGCCTGAGATGGTCAACGACGACCAGACCATCATCATGGCCCAGGATATCGTCAAAAAGATTGAGAACGAACTGGATTATCCCGGCCAGATTAAGGTGTTGGTCATCCGCGAAAGCCGCGCAATCGAATACGCCAAGTAAGTTCATCCAGGCTGCTGAGCTTCAGCAGCCTGTTATATTGCCGTCTCCCCTCCTGCCGGGCATGGAGAGGGAGCATGGAACATGGGAAAGGAATGCTGTATGAACCTGTTATTTCTGGGCGATGTGGTCGGTTCCGCGGGGTGTGAGGCGGTCCAAAGGTTTCTCCCCCAGCTCAAGCGCCAATATGCCGCCGACCTGACCATTGTCAACGGGGAGAACTCCGCAGACGGCAACGGCATCCATCGCCCCAGCGCCCAGGCCCTCCTGGACGCCGGGGCAGACCTGATTACCACCGGCAACCACGTCCTGCGCCGCGCCGAAATTTACGATTGGCTGGACCAGCCGGACTGCCCTGTCCTTCGCCCTGCCAATATGCACCCCACCACGCCGGGGCGGGGCATGGCGGTGTTGGATTTTCTGCGGTACCAGGTGGCGGTCATCAATCTGATGGGCAACGCCTATATGGATTACTGCGGGAACCTGTTCGACACCGCCGACACCCTGCTGGAGCAGATAAGCGCCCCGGTCATTGTGGTGGATCTCCACGGGGAAGCCACCTCCGAAAAGCTGGCAATGGCCCATTACCTGGACGGGAGGGTTTCCCTTCTGGTGGGCACCCACACCCACGTCCAGACCGCAGACGAGCAGATTTTTCCCCATGGGACCGGATATATCACCGACCTGGGAATGTGCGGGCCGGTGAACTCGGTTTTGGGAATCAAGCCGGAGCTGGCCATCCGGAAAATGCGGGGAAACCTGCCGGTCCGTTTTGAAAACGCCCCCAACCCCGCCTGTGTGTCCGGAATTGCCGCCGCTATTGATGAAAAAACCGGAAAAACCATCAAAATTGCCAGAGTATTTATGAAGTAAATAATAAATATCCATTATCCCCCTTGAAAATAACAGCATTTTATTATATAATTATTATGGAAAGTGTCATTTCCGGTATAACGCTTATTTCGGCTTTAGGCCATTCTCCATTGTAGGGCTATGGGCAGGAGGTATTTTCAGCATGTTGGATGTTCTCAGGGTTTCTTCCAAATCCACTCCCAACGCCGTGGCGGGGGCGATTGCCGGGGTCATACGGGAGCAGGGAAAGGTTGAGGTGCAGGCGGTGGGAGCCGCCGCATCGAATCAGGCAATCAAGGCCGTCGCCATTGCCAGGGGATATCTTGCGCCTGCCGGGTTGGATCTGGTATGTGTTCCAGCCTTTGTCAACATACAGATTGAGGAAGAGGTGCGGACCGCAATCCGTCTGATTGTGGAGCCGCGGTAGTCAGATATCAGATAAATGGAGCTTTCAGCCGCCGGTCAGAAATGACGGCGGCTGATTTTGATTTATGAGAATTTTTCTTACATGAAGAGATAATTTTTGGGAATCTTCCCTTTTTCCCGTTGCCTTTTTTCACCATTGTGTTACAATAGAACCATCCCTTATAGAAAGATGGAATCAATATGACCTATGTAATCAGCAATCTCCACGGCCGTCTGACCCTTTGGCAGAAGCTGCTCAGCCTTATCCGCTTCCAGGAAACGGATATGATGTTTGTATTGGGGGACACCATTGATATCGGTCCCCAGTCGGTTCCTCTCCTGTTTGATATGATGGAGCGCACCAACGTTTACCCCATCCTGGGGGACCATGAGTGCAATATGCTTATGTGTATCCGCAAGCTGCCCATGGATACCACCATGGCCAACCTTCCCCAGAAGACCGGGAAGGAGGTCCTGCCCATGCTCCGCCTTTGGCTGAGGAACGGCGGCAGGTCCACCATTGAACAGTACCTTGTCCTGGATGAGGAGGAGAAGGAGCAGATTCTAGACTATCTCCAGGAGTTCACCCTGTACGAGGATATCTCCATCCCCTGTGTCCGCGGCGGGGAGGAGCTGGGGGAACGGCGCTTTGTGCTGACCCACAGCGGGCTGAAGGGCTTTGCCCCTGACCGGGAACTGGAGGATTACCAGCTGGATGAATTTTTAAGCGACGCTCCCACAGCCTCCAGCCGCTATTTTGAGGACCGGACCCTGATTGTGGGGCATACGCCAAAGCTGGGCGGGGAAGAGAAGATTTTCCACGGGACCGGTTTTATAGATGTGTACTGCGGGGAATCCGGCGGCAAGCTGGGATGCCTGCGTCTGGAGGACGGCAGGGAATTTTATGTGCAGTAGAGAATTTATCAAAAGGAAAGGATGAATTTCCATGAATGAAGTAATGAAAAACCTGTTGACCCGCAGAAGTGTCCGCGCCTTCCGCCCCGACCAGGTGCGGGATGAGGACCTGGAGCAGATTTTGCAGGCTGGACTGTACGCCCCCAGCGCCATGAACCGCCAGAGCTGGCAGTTCACCGTGGTGCAGAACGAGGACAGCCGGCGGCGGCTGACCCTGGCCATGCAAAAGGCGCTGAATAACCCCAACTATAATTTCTACCTGCCCCCGACGCTGATCCTTGTCTCCAACGAGCGGGCAAACGGCAACGCCTTTGCGGATACCGGCTGCGCGATGGAGAATATGTTCCTGGCTGCCCACTCTCTGGGGCTGGCCACTGTGTGGATCAACCAGCTGAAGGATACCTGCGATGTCCCGGAGGTCCGGGCGCTGCTGGATGAATTCGGGGTGCCCGCCTCCCATACCGTCTGCGCGACAGTTGCCCTAGGATATGCCAAGGACGCTCTCCCGGAGCCGCGGGAACGGACCGGGGTTGTAAAGTATGTCCGCTGACAGACTTCTTTGATTTTCCATATATTGACACCGGCGTAGCCCGCCAGGGTTCGCCGGTGTTGCCGGTTTCTCCGGTGGTGTACGCAGCACCACCAAACATTTGGTGTGCCCGCAGGGGCTTGTCGGTATTTTCTGTGATGAAAGGATGAGGGCCGGGTATGATAACAGAGCAAAATCAGATATCGCGTTTTTTTGAGGGCTGGAAAGGGAAACGGCTGGCGGTCATCGGCGTGGGGGTCAGCAACAACGATGTCATCCGGATGCTGGCCCGAAAGGGACTTAACGTGACCCTATGCGACCGGAAGAGCCGGGAACAACTGGGGGATTTGGCGGAGGAGTTCGCCGCCCTGGGGGTCAAGTTCCGCCTGGGGGACGAATATCTGAACCGCCTGACCGATTTTGATATCATTCTCCGGGCCCCCGGCGTGTACTTTTACCGCCCGGAGCTGGCGGAGGCCAGAAAGGCCGGATGTGTAGTCACCAGTGAGCTGGAGGTCTTTTTCCGACTCTGCCCCTGCCCGGTTTACGCTGTCACCGGCAGCGACGGGAAGACCACCACCACTACCCTGATCTCTGAAATGCTGAAGGCGGAGGGGAAGACCGTCCATTTGGGCGGAAATATCGGAAAGGCGCTGCTGCCCATGATGGAACAGGTTCAGCCGGATGACAGGGTGGTTGCCGAGCTGTCCAGCTTCCAGCTTTTATCCATGCGCTTTGCGCCCCAGGTGTCGGTTGTGACCAACGTCTCCCCCAACCATCTGGACGTCCACGGGACCATGGAGGAGTACATCGACGCCAAGAAGAATATCTTCCTCCATCAGGACGCCTTTTCCCGGACAGTCCTCAACCTGGACAACGAAACCGCCTTCTCCTTTGCGCCCTGTATCCGCGGAAATCTCTGGAGCTTCTCCCGGCAGGAGCAGCCCGCCTTTGGGGCCTATGCCGATGAGAAGGGGGATATCTATGTCTGCGGCAGGGAGGGACGTACCTTTGTGATGAACCAATCGGAGATACGCATTCCGGGCCTGCACAATGTGGAGAACTATCTGGCGGCCATCAGCGCGGTCTGGGGAGAGGTTTCCCCGGATACCATCCGTAAAATCGCCCGCGAATTCGGAGGGGTGGAGCACCGCATTGAGTTTGTCCGGGAGCTGGACGGGGTGAAGTGGTACAACGATTCCATTGCCTCCAGCCCCAGCCGGACCGTTGCGGGGCTGAAGGCGTTTCAGCAGAAAATTATCCTTCTGGCCGGAGGGTATGACAAGAAAATTCCCTTTGAGTCCATGGTTCCCTATGTGATAGATAAGGTAAAGGCGCTGATCCTCATGGGCCTCACCGCCCCGAAGATTGAGGCGGCCGTCCGCGCCGGGGAGGGCTTTGAGGAAAGTAAGCTCCCCATCTACCACGCGGAAAATCTGGAGGACGCCGTGAGGATTGCCAGGGAAATTTCCGTTGGGGGGGATATTGTCTCCCTTTCGCCGGCCTGTGCCAGCTTTGACGCCTTCCCCAACTTTGAGGTGCGGGGAAGGAGATTCAAGGAGCTGGTGGGGAAGCTTTGAGGGGATAGTTTTTCTTTATATCAGTATCACTTTTCGGAAAGGATGTCTTTTATGGATGCCGTTGAATTAATCGATATTCTCACCCAAATCCGCGGCGTGTCCGGCGAGGAAACAGCAGTCAGCGAACGGATTGCCCAGCTCTGCGCCCCTTTCTCCGAACAGCCCGTCCGGACAGACCATTTTCATAATGTTATCTGCACCATCCGCCCCCCAAAGGAGGGCGAACCGCATCTCCTCCTGGAGGCCCATCTGGATGAGATTGGGTTTATGGTGTCCTCTATCGCCGACGACGGACTGCTCCGAGTCGTTCCCTGCGGCGGCGTGGACCGCCGTCTCCAGCCCGCCTCCCCTGTCCTCGTCTGGGGGAAACCCCAGACACCTGTCCCCGGTGTTGTGGGCTACCTGCCCCCCTCCCTGGATGATCCCCAGCACCCTACTCCAAAGGCGGATGAAATGGTGGTGGACATCGGCTATTCCTCCAAGGAGAAGGTAAAAACCCTTGTCTCCCCCGGCGACCGCATTACCGCCGATATGGAAACCATCCGCCTCCAGGGCACACGGGTGACTGGCAAGGCTTTGGACAACCGCAGCGGCTGCGCCGCCGTTCTGCTGGCGGGGGAGATGATTGCCGCCTGCCGGGACAGGCTCCGCTGCGGCGTCACCCTGCTGTTCGGTTCGATGGAGGAGGTAGGCTCTGTTGGTACCCGCTCCGCCGCCTATGATATCAGTCCAACCCACGCCATCGCGGTAGATGTCAGCTTTTCCGCCACCCATGATATGTCCCCACAAAAGTATACTGGCAAGCTGGGGGACGGCCCGATGATTGGTTATTCCCCAGTTCTGTCCAAGGACCTTTCCCGCTATCTGGAAAAACAGGCCCGGAAGAACAGTATTCCCTGCCAGACGGAAATCATGGGGGGAAGGACCGGGACCGACGCGGATGCCATCGCGATAATACGGGGAGGGGTGAAAACCGGACTGCTCTCCATCCCGCAGCGGTATATGCACACCCCCGTCGAGGTGATTGACACCGAGGATGTCCGGCAGACCGCCATGCTGATGCTGTTTTACGCGTATGATTTGGGAGGTGGAGTCCTATGACATTATCTGAAAGGATACAGGAGCTTTGCGGGGCGGTGGGAACCCCCGGCAATGAGGTCGAGGTGAGAAGAAGGATATCCTCTCTGCTGCCCGACGGCTGTACCCGCCGGGTGGATACCCTGGGAAACCTCCTGGTGGAGAAAAAAGGGGCGAAGGCCCCAGCCAGTCCCATCCTTTTTTCCGCCCATATGGACGAACCCGGACTGATAGTGGAGAATGTGGACCCCCTGACAGCAGGGGTCCGGTTTGCCCTCTCCGGCAATCTGGATACCCACCTCCTGTCTGGGCGGAAGGTATGGGTTCTTTCCGGGACGGAACGGATTCCAGGTGTGATCGGGATTAAACCTATCCACGTTCTGCGGTCCACCGAGCCGGATGAGCCTATGCCCGCCGAGGACCTGTTTATCGACCTGGGATGTATGAAAAAAGAGGATGCGGAAAAGCTGGTCCATCCAGGGGACGCCGCCGCCTTTGCGGGGGCGGTAACGCCCTTTGGCCACCGGATGCTCCGGGGCAGGGCGCTGGACAGCCGTTCGGCCTGCGCCGTGCTGCTGGGACTGCTGGAGCAGGACCTGCCCTATGACATTACGGCGGTCTTTACCGTCCAGCGGGAGACGGGGAGCGCGGGGATGAAAACCGCCGCCTTCCAGGTTCAGCCGGGGGCCGCGGTGGTGCTGGAATCTGTTCCCTCCGCCGATCTGGCCTCCCTGGGGGCCAAAAAGGACAGTCCCAAGCTGGAGGAGGGGCCCGTGCTCTCCCTGCGGGAACAGAAGTCCTTCTATGACCGGGAGCTGTTTGTCCGCTGCCAGGAGCTGGCGGAGCAGGAGAAAATCCCGGTGCAGATACGCTCCGCCGCCTTTGGCACTGGGAACGGCCTGGCCGCCCAGACCGCCGGAAGGGGGACGCGGGTGCTGGAGCTGGGAATTCCGTCCCGCTATTCCCGAACGCCCTGCTGCGTCCAGTCTCTAAAGGACCTTGATGCCCTGGAGAAGCTGTTGCTCCCAGTGGTGGGAATGGTGGGGGACATCCTGTCATGATACGCTTTCTCCCGGAGGCGGATTTTCGGCTGGAAAAAGGATGCCTCCTGTTCCCGGCCTCCGGAACGCAGATTTACGGCTATGCCTCCCGGTATGGGGGCGGCTTTCCCTTCTGCACCTCCTGGGCCATAGAGGACGAAAAGGGAGAGACTGTCGGGGCGCTGGGCCGGTTCAACGGCTCTCTGCGCCTTTCCTGCGGTTCCCTGGAGCCGTCCATGCTTCGGGAGCTGGGGGATTTTCTGGCGGTTCTCTCCTGGGATACCCTGGAGGGTCCTGCCGGTGTGGTGGAGGAGTTGGCAATGGCAAGGGGCCTGAACGGGCCGGGTCACATTCTTTGGGGCTATGCCATGGAGCGCAGGGAACGGACCCCCTGCCTTATCCCGGAGGGGCCGCCTATCCTGGAAGGGCCGGAGCTTTCGGAGGTATTCTGGATTCTCAGGGGGAGCGCGCCGGAATTTGCCGGTATAAATGAGATGGAATGGCGGCGGGATGCCTCCCACATGCTCCGGCACGGGGGAGGGCTTTATATATCCGCCGGCGGACAAGCTGTGGCGGGGATTACGGCCTATGCCCCTGGATGGGGACTGATTGCCCAAGTGGCGACTCTGCCGGAAAGCCGGGGGAGGGGATACGCCTCCGCCCTGACCGCCTGGTGCGTCAACATTCTGTTGGAGACAGGGCGGGGTGCGGTGCTGCTGTGCGGGGATGGAAACAATGCGGCTGAAAGAATTTACAAAAGATTAGGCTTTGCCCAAACAGGACGATTCGCCGTTCTGACAAGGGACTCATTTTAACAAAATGAAAAAGGTGATTTCATATGAACGATTTTTTTCACATTGACCCCCGGCTGGAGGAGCTGGCCCAAAGGGTGGAGGAGGAAGTCTCCCCGGCGTTTAAAGTTCTGGAGGCCACGGCGGAGCACAACCAACTGAAGGTGATTTCCGCTTTCCAGCAGAACCAGGTGAGCGGAAGCTTCTTTTACGGCTCCACAGGCTACGGCTACGGGGACCGGGGCCGGGACGCGCTGGACGCCGTCTATGCCCGCATTTTCGGCACCGAGGACGCCCTGGTGCGGCACAACTTTGTGTCTGGGACCCATACCCTGGCGGCGGCGCTGTTCGGGATGCTGCGGCCGGGGGATACGCTGCTCTCCCTCACCGGCGGCCCCTATGACACCATGGAGGAGGTCATCGGCCTGCGGGGAGAGGGGCAGGGCTCCCTGATGGAGTTCGGGGTGAAATACCAACAGGTGGAGCTGCTGCCCGACGGAATGCCGGACCTGGCGGAAATCGAAAGGGCCGCCGCACAGCCGGGGGTGAAGGTGGCGTACATACAGCGTTCCAGGGGGTATTCCCTGCGGCCCTCCTACCCGGTGGAGCTGATTGGGAGGATGGCAGCGGCGGCCAAAAAAGCCAACCCAAATGTGATTGTCATGGTGGACAACTGCTACGGGGAGTTTTCGGAGTGGCTGGAGCCCACCCAGGCGGGGGCGGATATCTGCGCCGGTTCCCTGATAAAAAACCCCGGCGGCGGCATTGCCCAGACGGGAGGATACATCGCCGGGAGGAAGGACCTTGTGGCCCTCTGCGCCAACCGGCTGACCGCGCCGGGCATCGGAAAAGAGGAGGGGTGCAGCCTGAACCAGTCCAGAGGAATGTACCTGGGGCTGTTTTTTGCGCCGACGGTGGTCTGTTCGGCCATCAAGACGGCGGTATTCGCAGCAAGGCTGTTTGAGGAGTTGGGCTTTGAATGCTATCCCAGGTGGGATGAACCGAGGACCGACCTGATACAGGCGGTAAAGCTGGGCACGCCGGAGGGGATGAGTGCCTTCTGCGGCGGGATACAGAAGGGCTCGGCGGTGGATTCCTTTGTGGTGCCGGAGGCATGGGACATGCCGGGGTACGGGGACAAGGTAATCATGGCTGCGGGAACCTTTACCGAAGGAGCGTCGGTGGAGCTTTCGGCGGACGGGCCGATACGGGAGCCCTATGCGGTATGGATGCAGGGAGGGCTCACCTATCCCAGCGGAAAGATAGGGGTGTTGCTGGCGGCGCAGTCGATGCTGGAGAAGGGGTTGATAAAAAATCCCACAGCAACCCAGCGCTAACCCCGCCCCCGTGTGTGCCAGCCGGAAAAATAAAGTAATGCATATCTCCAAAAACCAATGAGAAGATATACTCAGTTTCCCTATTGATTGTAATGATAACTCTTTACAATTCTTGCTTTCTCGGATACAATAGGGGATAATAAGGAAGTGTATGCTATGGCACAAGCCACAAATGTCAACTTTCAACTGGACGAACAGCTCAAAAGAAACGTAGAGGAAATCTGCCAGCGGATGGGGATGAACCTGACAACATTGCTAACATTCTGCTGTCGAAAGGTTGAACAGGAGCGGTGTATCCCGTTTGATATAACAGCCGATGCAGACCCGTTCTATTCTGAAAGCAACATCCGTTACCTGAAAAACAAGCTGGACGCCCTGAACGCGGGCACCCTCCCGCTGGAAGAACATGACCTGATTGAGGCAGACTGACTAGGGGGAGAGAAATACCATGGGGCAGCGGCGTTCTACAACAAGTCTGCCGAAAGGAAAGAAAGAGAATGAAAACAATCACAGTATCTAAAACCGGCGGCGATTACACCAGCATACAGACGGCGGTAAATTCCATTCCCAGGGACAACGGCGAATGGGTAGAAATCCGAATCAAGCCGGGCGAGTACCATGAAAGGCTGGAGGTAGAGACGCCGTATATCCGCTTTGTGGGGGAGGACGCTATGACCACCCGCATCACCTACAATCAGGGGGCCTCCACCGTCCTGCCGGACGGTGCCAGAAGCGGGACCTTCCGTTCCTATACTGTCTTTTTTGGGACCCACGACCTGGCGGCAGAAAACATCACCTTTGAAAATGCCGCCGGGCCGGGATATATCGCGGGCCAGTCCCTGGCGCTGTACGCGGACGGGGACCGCATCGCTTTCCGGAACTGTCGGTTTTTGGGCTATCAGGACACCATTTTCACAGGGCCCCTTCCCCCCTCCTCCATTATCCCCAATTCCTTTTCCGGGCCGAGGGAAACGTCCCCCAGAATTAACGGGAGGCAGTACTATGAAAACTGTTTTATCCGGGGGGATGTGGACTTCATCTTTGGTTCCGCCACCGCCTATTTCCAGGGCTGTGAGATATTCTCCAAAAAGCGCAACGACGGAAGACCTGGAAAATCCGGCGGATACGCCACCGCTGCCTCCACCGCGGAGGGGCAGAGGTATGGGTATATCTTCCACCAGTGCCGGTTCACCTCCGACAATGAGGCGGAGACAGTGTATCTGGGCAGGCCGTGGAGAAATTTTGCCCATACAGCGGTGATCCGCTGTCAACTGGGAGAGCACATCCACCGGGAGGGCTGGCACAATTGGAACAAGCCAGACGCGGAGAAGACCGCCCGCTATGAGGAGTACGGCAACGAGGGTCCGGGGGCTTCCCTGGAGCACCGCCCCGGATGGATCCGGAGGCTGACTGCGGAACAGGCGGCGGAGTATACCGTTGAAAAGGTCCTGGGTGGAGAGGACGGGTGGAATCCAAAGAGCTAGAAAACGCTCTGTGAAAGGCCATATGGCCTTT
>JAAWRH010000037.1 GCA_022800935.1 Oscillospiraceae bacterium | reverse complement strand
ATCCGGGCCGTGAGATGAGCCGGATTTTCCCTTCAATAGGAGAAATTCTTTTCCAAGGCTGTACAGATGCCGCACAGACCACCCGTATCCTTTGGCAGAGCCATTTGGGTAGAGCGCAGTACGGCTTTCCATATTTATAACAACCATTTTGCCTTTTCCGCCGAAAAACGCACCAGTGGAAGAGGCCTTCCTCAGAAACAGGATCTCCTATGTAGCGGAATGGGGCAGGTCTTTTCTCTTTGCAGATGGAACCACCTTCAGGCTCCTACGTTCCCTGTAAAGAGCGGCCCGCCTCCTTTACCGAATGACTGATCAAAATGCAGTAGACTGGAAACGAACACGTCGTTAAAACCTATTTTATACCGAAAATTTCCATGTGTCAAGGCGGGGCGGACGGCTGAAGCCATGGGGAAGGGGTCCCGTGCAGTTCTTTCCCCTTTATCCTGCGCCAAAATTTCCCCGTTCATACAGCGGAGAAAAAATTTTGCCAGAGGGAACCAATCAGGATTTAATTAGGGGAAAGCATAAAACAAATAGAGTTGCTATCAAGCCGCGTCTATGGTACAATAACGCCATAAGCCTCCGCGTTCCGGCTGTGAAAAGACCCAGGCCGGGATACCTTAATACGCAGGAAGGAGAACTTCCCCTATGAAAAAACAAATATGGAAGCCGGGTACCCTCCTGGCCCCGGTTCCACCCGCCCTGGTGAGCTGCGGAACCCTGGAGCATCCCAATGTCCTTACCGTCGGCTGGACCGGTATCGTCAATACTATCCCCGCCATGACCTATATCTCCCTGCGGCCGGAGCGGTATTCCTATCAGCTCATCAAAGAGACAGGAGAGTTTGTCATAAACCTCACCGGGAAAAATTTGGTCCGGGCGGCGGATTTCTGCGGTGTCCGCTCCGGCAGGGAGGTGGACAAGTTCTCCCACTGCCATCTTACCCCCCTTCCCGCCTCCCAGGTGTCCGCCCCTGTCATCGGGGAGAGCCCGGTCAGCCTGGAATGCCGGGTGGAACAGGCTCTTCCCCTGGGGTCCCATGAGATGTTCCTTGCCCGTATCCTGGCGGTGGATGTGGACGAGGCCGCAGTGGACGAAAAGGGCCGTCTCTGTATGGAGCGGTGCGGGCTGGTGGCCTATGTCCATGGGGCTTATTATGAGCTGGGCAGGCAGCTGGGCACCTTCGGCTATACGGTGCAGAAAAAGAAAAAGCCGCCGGTACGGAAAGCCCCTGCCGGGGGCAGGGGAGACCGCCGCCATGGGGCAAAGCAGACAGACAAGGGGTGACTTCATGACAGCAAAGGAAGCGTTAAAAAAATATTTTGGATACGATCAGTTCCGGCCGGGCCAGGCGGAGGTGGTCCAGCGGATACAGGCGGCGCAGGATGTGCTGGCCGTCATGCCCACGGGAGCGGGAAAGTCGGTCTGCTACCAGATACCCGCCCTGCTCTTTTCGGGCCTTACCCTGGTCATCTCCCCTCTGATCTCCCTGATGAAGGACCAGGTGGACACCCTCCAGGAGACGGGGATTCCCTGCGCCTTCCTCAACAGCAGCCTGGGGGAGGCGGAATACCGCGCCGTGATGCGGGGGGCGGCCTATGGGCAGTATAAGCTGCTGTACGTCGCGCCGGAGCGGTTGGAGGCGCCGGGCTTTGCCCAAATGATTCAGACGCTTCCCGTCTCCATGGTCGCGGTGGACGAGGCCCACTGCGTCTCCCAATGGGGGCATGACTTCCGGCCCAGCTACACCAAAATAGCGGAGACAGTGGAGCAGCTTCCCCGGCGGCCTGTGATGGCGGCCTTCACGGCAACCGCAACAGAACAGGTGCGCCAGGATATCATCCGGCTTCTCCGGCTGCAAAACCCCTACACCATTGTCAGCGACTTTGACCGCCCTAACCTGTACTTTGCCACTGCGCGTCCCCAGGACCGGGCGGCGGAGATGATGCAGGTAATTCAGCGCCATGGGGGAGAACCGGGCATCGTCTACTGCTCCACCCGGAAGACAACCGAGAAGGTCTGCCAGGCCCTGCGGAGCAAGGGGATATCCGCTTCCTTTTATCACGGCGGCCTTACCCCCAGCCAACGGGACCAGGCCCAGGAGGACTTTGTGTACGACCGGATACAGGTTATGGTTGCCACCAATGCCTTCGGCATGGGGATTGACAAGCCCAATGTCCGCTTTGTGCTCCACTTCAATATGCCGAAGAATATGGAGAGCTATTACCAGGAGGCGGGGCGCGCCGGGCGGGACGGGGACCCGGCGGAGTGCGTGCTCTTTTTCTCCCCCCAGGATGTCCAGACCAACAAGCTGCTGCTGGAAAACGGGACCGAAAGGCCCCAGGCCTCTGATTACCGGAAGCTGGAGCAGATGGAGGCCTACTGCCGCACCGACTGCTGCCTGCGCAGATATATTCTGGAATACTTCGGACAGCCCTGGGAAAAGGACAGCTGCCGGAACTGCTCCAACTGCAACAGCACCGCCGAGGTCAGGGACATCACCATTGAGGCCCAGAAAATCCTCTCCTGTGTGCGCAGAATGGGAGAACGGTTCGGAAGCGTGATTGTGACGGAGGTTCTCCGCGGGTCCAGGAGCCAGAGGGTGGAGCAGATGGGTTTTCAGAACCTTTCCACCTATGGAATCATGAAGGAGTACTCCCGCCCGGAGGTCCAGGATATCATAGCCTTTCTGGTGAGCGAGGGATACCTTGCCAGCAAGGGGAACGACCGGCCTTATCTGACCATTGCCCCCAAGGCGCTGCCGGTTCTCCGGGGGACCGAGAAGGTGACGATACGCCGTGTGCTGGCTAAAAAGCGGACAAAGGCGCCGGAGGGCGTACAGAACGAGGAACTGTACAACCGGCTGAGGGAATGCCGCCTGGGCCTTGCCAGGGAGGCGGGAATTCCCGCCTACTTTATCTTTTCCGACGCCACCCTGCGTGCCATTGCCAATGCCCTGCCCTCCACTCCGGAGGAGCTGATAGAGGTGCCCGGAGTGGGGCAGTATAAGCTGGAGCAGTACGGAGAGCCCTTTCTGAAGGTGCTCCGGCAATTTTTACAATTACCTCCAAAATCCGCTCCCGCCGGTCAACCGGTGCAGGAGAAAAAGCTGGAAACGCCGCCGGAACCAGTGCCTGCCGGGAAAACGGAAGAGGGAAAGGAAACAAAGAGGAGGCGGCACATCGACGAGATACGCAACGACAAAGGGGAGCGGATTCCCAGCGCGGCGGCCACCTATGCCCTTTACCAGATGGGGAAGACGCCGGATGAGATTGCCCAGCTCCGTGGACTGAGCATCAGCACGGTGGAGGGACACCTCATGTCCGCGCTGATGGAGGGAAAGCCGGTGAGCTGCGAATTCGCCACAGCACAACAGCAGGTGCAGATTGTGGCGGCATGGCAGGCGGGCTACAGGACCTTTCGGGAGATCAACGAGCACCTTCCGGAGCCGGTTCGGTTTTCCTGTGTCCAATACACCCTGTATATCAATCATCTGCCGTTGGAAAGGGGAAAGAAAGAATCATGATACTGGCTGTAGACGTGGGAAACACCCACATTGTACTGGGGGCGCTGTGCAGGGATTCCGACGAGATTACCTTTACCGCGCAGATTTCCTCCGACAGGGGGAAGACGGCGGACGAGTACGCGGTTCTGCTGCAAAGTCTCTTTGCCCTCAACGGCTTTGACCCCCGACGGGAGGCGGTGGAGGGGAGCATCATCTCCTCGGTGGTGCCGGGGCTGACCCCGCTGCTGCGTCAGGCGCTGGAAAAGCTTTCCGGGCTTCCTGTCCTGGTGGTGGGGACGGGGATAAAGACAGGACTCAATATTCTCATCGACAACCCGGCACAGCTGGGCAGCGACATGGTGGTGATGGCAGTGGCGGCTGCGGCCATCTATCCAAAGCCGATTCTCATCTTTGACCTGAGCACCGCCACCACCCTTTCGGTGCTGGACGAGAGGGGCGGATATCTGGGGGGAATGATCATGCCAGGGGTGCGGCTGGGGATGGACGCCCTTTCCAACAGCACAGCGCAGCTTCCCCACATCAACCTGGAGGCACCTAAAAGGCTGATTGGAACCAACACGGTGGACTGCATGAAGAGCGGGTACACCTATGGGACGGCGGCCATGCTGGATGGGATTGTACAGCGGGTTGAGGGGAAGCTGGGGAAAAAGGCGACGGTGGTGGCCACGGGGATGCTGGCCCAGTCGATTGTCCCCTACTGCAGATGCGGGATTGCGTATGATGAAAACCTGAGGCTGAAGGGACTGCGGCTGATTTATCTGAGAAACAGCGAAAGGGCCAAGTGACCGGATGCTGAATAAATTTATTAGGCTGATATTTAAAAATTTGGCTTGCTTTTTCCCCGGAAAACTGGTATCTTGAAAGCAATTCTAAGATATTTTGAGATTGGAGAGCGCCATGTTAAAAATCGGTACCACCTATCTGTACACCATTATGAAATACGGCTATCCCCCCAAGCCGGAGGACGATTTCCGGGCCTTTGAGGCGATAGCGGAGATGGGCTTCCGCTAT
Organism: Oscillospiraceae bacterium; assembly: GCA_022800935.1. Classification (GTDB taxonomy): domain Bacteria; phylum Bacillota; class Clostridia; order Oscillospirales; family Ruminococcaceae; genus UBA1405. The sequence continues at coordinate 30,165 of JAAWRH010000037.1, read as the reverse complement.
CTGGAAATGGAGGGCCTCGGCCCCGAACACGCGGCAAACGTGTGTAAAAACAAGGACCGCTATAAAAGTGCCCTTGCTGGTTCGGGAATCCATGTACATAATTTCTGCGTTGTAAACCCCGATCTGGTATCCCTGGATGGGGAAAAACGCCGCAAGGCCTATGAAACCTTCAAGGAAATGACGGAAATTGGAGCGGAGCTGGGAACCGAGACCTTCCACCTGGCCAGCTATACGCCGCCGGTGGTGTTTGAGGGGCGCGCTCCCTATCAGCTGGACGGCGGCGATTACGAGTTCGCAGACCAGATATCCCTTCACATTCCCGACGGGTTCTCCTGGGAACGGGTCTGGGAGGTGTTAGTGGAGTCCGCCGCCTTCTGCGCGGATGTGGCGAAGGAATACGGCAAGGTCATTTTGATGGAGCCGCGGGTGGGGGAGATCATCTGCTCGGTGGACTCCATGCTCCGCCTGCTGGACGACGCGGGACGGGATAACCTGAAGGCCAACTTCGATACCGGCCACTTTGCCGCCCAGAGAGAAAACGTCAACCTCGCCCTGATGAAGCTGGAGGGTAAGTTTGCCAATATTCACATCGCCGACCACGACGGCACCACCGTGGACCATCTGCCGGTGGGAGACGGCGTCATTGACTGGGCGGAATTTTTCCGGCTGCTGAAGGTAATGAATTACGACGGCTATCTGGGCCTAGACCTGGGCCGGAAGGACCTGGAGAAGAATCTAATCCGGTCCAAGGAGTTTATCTATCGGGTCGCCGGGGCGGCCGGGCATCAGGTAGAGGGATGAAGCTCATTGTCTCCTGACATGAAAACAGGGCTCTGCGAAACGCAGAGCCCTGTCTATTTTGTCAGCCGATTCCGGCCTTTAGGTAACGCAGTTCAATCGAATGAGTTTCTACATCCTTTTCCACTTTTCTCAAGCGGTCGTCGTAGGTGTTTACAATCTCACGGTTCATCAAGAGGCCATCGTAAAACGCCCCCAGCTTCCTGCCGTGTTCCACTTCGATTTTTGCGACAACTCCTTTAATAAACTGGGAGTCATCCTCCAACCGGACAACCCTTTCATTTAGGTCGGCGACACCCTCCTTTAAGACGGCGACATCTTCCTTTAGTTCGGCGACATCTTCCTTTAGTTCGGCGACATCTTCCTTTAGTTCGGCGACATCTTCCTTTAGTTCGGCGACATCTTCCTGAATTCCAGCTATACTTTGCTGAATAGATGCCAGATACTCTAAAATTTTATCTTCATTCATTAGTGTTCCCCCCTTGCCTATAGTATATCACGCCTGAAAGGGCACGTCAATATTGGTAAGCGCTTACAAAAAGCAGCGGGTCGAAAAACATCATCAATGTTTTTCGACCCACCGTTTTTCAATGACAATCCTCGCAGTCGCTGATAACCCCGACAATCGGCACAGGGTCGATCCCCAGCCGGGTGTAGTAGTCGGACAGCGCCGCCTTGACCGCCTGCTCCGCCAGGACCGAGCAGTGTATCTTGACAGGGGGCAGACCCTCCAGGGCCTCCACCACCGCGGAGTTGGTCAGCTTCAGGGCGTCCTCAATGCTCTTGCCCTTAATCAGCTCTGTGGCCATGGAACTGGTGGCGATGGCCGCGCCGCAGCCGAAGGTCTTGAAGCTGACATCCTTGATGATGCCATCCTCTATTTTCAGGTACATCCTCATGATATCTCCGCATTTGGCGTTGCCGACCTCGCCCACACCGTTTGCGTCGGGCATCTCCCCCACGTTCCGGGGATTGGTGAAATGCTCCATCACCTTTTCGGAATACAGCATAACAATCTTTCCTTTCTCACTTATATCTCATATCCATATCTCAGACAGCCTCTCAATCTGCTGAAGGGCCGTATCAAATCAGTTTTGTTCCTCTTTCATCATCTTTTCCCAGACAGGGGACATGTCCCGCAGCCGCTGTACAATGGGAGGAAGCTGCTCCAGAATATAGTCCACATCCTCCATGGTGTTTTCGCCGCTGAGGGAGAGGCGCAGGGAACCATGGGCCGTCTCATGCTTCAGCCCCAGGGCCAGCAGAACATGGCTGGGGTCCAGGGAGCCGGAGGTGCACGCCGAACCGGAGGACCCACAAATGCCTCTGCTGTCCAGCATCAGCAGCAGAGACTCCCCCTCCACCCCTTCAAAGGAGATGTTCACGTTGCCGGGCAGCCGCTTGATCGGGTCGCCGTTCAGGCGGGTGTGGGGAATTTGCAGCAGCTGGGCAATCAGCTTGTCCCGCATGGCGGAGACGCGGGTGTTTTTCTCCTCAATAGAGGCGCAGGCCGTTTCTATGGCGGTTCCCAGGCCCACGATATAGGCGTTGTTTTCGGTGCCGGCCCGCCGTCCTCGCTCCTGGCCGCCGCCGTCCACAAGGTTGGGAATCACCAGCCCCTTGCGGATATAAAGCGCTCCGATTCCCTTAGGGCCGTGGAACTTGTGGGCCGAAAGGGAGAGCAGGTCGATATTCTGCGCCTTGACATCAATGGGAACCGCGCCCACCGCCTGTACCGCGTCGGTGTGGAAGAGAACCCCCTTCTCCTGGCAGAGGGCCCCGATTTCCGGAATGGGCTGTATGGTTCCGATTTCGTTGTTGGCGTACATGATGGTGACAAGGGCGGTATCCGGACGGACGGCCTCCTTCACCTTTTCGATATCGACAACGCCGTTGGGCTCCACCGGCAGATAGGTCACCTCAAAGCCCTGACGCTCCAGGGCCTGGCAGGTGTGGAGCACCGCGTGATGCTCAAAAACCGTTGTGATAATGTGCTTTTTCCCCTTCTGCGCCATGGCCAGGGCCGTAGACTTGATGGCCCAGTTGTCCGATTCCGAGCCGCAGGAGGTAAAATAGATTTCCCTCGGCTCCGCGCCCAGGGCCTTTGCCGTCTTTTCCCGCGCCGCTTCAATGGCCCGGCGGGAATCCCGCCCCAGGCCGTACAGGCTGGATGCGTTGCCATATTTTTCGGTCAAAAAGGGAACCATCGCCTGGAAGACGGAATCCGAAATCCGGGTGGTCGCCGCGTTGTCGGCATATACAAATCTTCCCATAGTAAACTCACCATTCCTTTCCCGTCCATTTGGAGGTATGAGGTATCGGCTGGCCGGAGCAAGCCGTTTTTGCTTTTTCTTAATTATATACTAAATTAGTAGGAATTCAAGAGGATATTGAAAATTTTTACAAAAACAGCCTGGTCAGCGGCGGAACTGCTCCGTTTGGGCCACCGCCATCTGGTCGCAGCGCTGGTTTTCTGGGTGCCCCGCATGGCCCTTTACCCAGCAGAAGGTCACCTGGTGCCTTTCCAGCAGCTCCAGAAGCTTTTTCCAAAGGTCGGTATTGGGGACTGGTTCGTTTTTTCCCCGGACCCATCCCTTCTGCCGCCAATTGTAGACCCACTTTTTCTGGACGGAATCAATTAGATATTTGGAATCGCTGTAAAGGGTGACGGCGCAGGGGCGTTTGAGGGCGGCCAGTCCTTCGATGGCCGCGGTCAGTTCCATGCGGTTGTTGGTGGTTTCGGGCGCGCCGCCCGTCAGCTCCTTTTCCTTGCCGTTAAACCGCAGGATCACGCCGTAGCCCCCCGGTCCGGGGTTGCCGGAGCAGGCGCCGTCGGTAAAAATTTCTACCCTTGGCAGGGCGTCTGTCATACACATCAGCCTCATTTCATATTGCCGCCTGTCCGATAGCTTTTCTCCTTACCCGGCGGCGTATTCATTCCAGGCACGGGCCAGGAACAGTGCAAAGAGAAACGCCGCCGCAAAAGGAGTATCATCCCACATTGCAGCGGCGATAAGGGGGCGCAGAAATCATTGAACGGCCTTGTTGATCGCTTCCATCATCGCGTCAACATCGATTCCGTGGGCGGCGGCACCTTCCCCGACGGTCTCAAAATGGGCGGCAGCACAGCCAATGCAGCCCATCCCGTACTCCTGAAGGACGGCGACGGCCTGGGGGTATTTCTGAACAAGCTCCATAATGCCGATATCTTTTGTAATAGCAGCCATAATTGTAAAACCTCCGTTGCTTTCATTGGGGGAAAAATGAATTCCCCTTATATTCTTTCCCAGATGGATATAAATTTATTTTGGGCAGCGCCCAAAAACCTTTTTTATTGTACACTTTTTCCGGCAAGGAATCAAGAGTAGAATTGTATATTTTCGTTTAAATCAAATTTTCAGAGAACTATCTCGCCCTCTATTGACATTTGGGAAAAATAGGCATATAATAAGTTGCATACGACATAATATGGGGTGATAATGTGGATTTAATGCCAATAAAGATTTTGAACACCGCCATTGAGAGAATCTTAAATAAAGAAATGGCAGAATTAGGAATCACGTATACACAGGCCACTGTTATCGGGTTTTTGAATAGAAATAAGGATGTAGAAATTTGCCAAAGGAACATTGAAGAAAATCTTGGCCTGACGCATCCAACCGTCAGTAGTATTCTTGCACGCTTAGAGGAAAAGAAAATTATTGATACACAGCAGCTGGAGTCAGATAAACGATTTAAGCGAGTCTTCCTGACTAAAAAAAGCATTGAAATGTACAAGCAGATAGAGGAAAAAATATCTGCAATTAGTAATTGCGCATTCTATGGGGTAACAAAGGAGGAACAAGAACATTTTTCTGCTGTGATTCAAAAAGTGATTCAAAATGTAAATAAATAAGGCTGTACCCAACGTAGGGGGTACACTTTATTTTAAACAATTAAGTCGTATGCGACTTAATTGTAGGAGAAAATCTGCAACAGGAAATCGGAGGTAGAAACATCTATGGACAATGTAGCAGAAGTAAATTCCCTTGGTACAGAGCGGATGGGTAAGCTCATGGTACGCTATGCGGTACCAAGCGTTATTTTCCTTGTTGTAAATGCCCTTTATAACATAGTGGATCAGGTATTTATTGGACAGGGTGTAGGCTATTTAGGAAATGCGGCAACGAATGTCATCATGCCATTGACGACAGCGACCATTGCAATTGGACAGATGATTGGTGATGGTGCAGCGGCATACATGAGCTTAAATCTTGGAAAAAGCAAGAAAGAGTTAGCGGAAAAGGCGTCGGCAATGCGATTTCCCTGACAATAGGATTTGGTATTATTTTTCTAATTTTGTTTGAGGTATTCATGGAGCCTATTTGCTGGCTTTTCGGTGCAACCGAAAGCAATATAGGCTACTCTATCGATGCGGTGCTGATTTTTAGTTATCTCTGGGGAATTGATGGTTTTCTGTGGGCTGGACCGTTTGGTGATGGGGTTTCCGGCATCATATCGCTTATTACAATATGGGTATTCTGGAAGAAAATTTTTTAAAGTCGAGGGAAAGCAAATGAGTAAGCGGTAAATCGAGAACCTACCATTATTTACGGCCATAATCGAAAGGGCGTTGCTCAACTTCGAACAGCTCAAAGGCAACACTGGAAGAAAAAATACCCTTTGATGCAAAACTGGATGAGGAGCCAGTACAGCTAGTCAAAAATTTTTATGCGATTAGTCAAGAACGAAAACAACGCAGAAGTGGTTTTGTCACCCAACAGTATCTGGATTAAGGCTTTCAAAACCGCTTTATACTCTCAATCAATCGCAGCCAAAAAACGGGGCCCAAATCCATGTCTGCGGCTTTGGGGATGGGATTCTGAAAATTAATTTGATTCCTTTACCGCCTTAGTCGCAAAATAAAGCGGCACATTGAAATCATGGAGATTGCCGGAGGCGTCGGTGTCCTGGTAAACATCCTTTAAGGCGAATCCTGCCTTTAGCTGTCCGCCGATCTGCTCTTCTATGGTGTGGGAAAACTGTATCCCCCAGTCATTCTCTATCGATTCACGATAAAGCTTTTCATCGGTCAGGGGGTTAAAGGGGAGCCGGTATTTAAAGGTTTTCTGGTCGTCGTCAAATACAAAGTTGATCCCGTTGTCCAGCCCCGCCAGCAGAATGCCGCCCCGCCTCAGCACCCGGAAGCATTCCCGCCAAATCGGGTATACATCCTCCACATAGCAGTTGGAAACTGGGTGAAAGATAAGGTCAAAGCTCTCATCCGGAAAGGGCAGGGGCTTTGTCATATCCGCCTGCACCGTTTTAATTTCATATCCTTCCCGCCGGGCCACCAGCAATTCACTGTTAATCTGGGCACTGGAATAGTCCAACACTGTACACCTGGCCCCTAGTGCGGTGAATATGGGCATCTGCTGCCCGCCTCCCGACGCAAGCCCCAGAATTTCCGCGCCCTCCATTTTGCAGAACCATTCCTTTGGAACCGGCTTTGTGGGGGTGAGCAGCACAGACCATTCCCCTGCCCTGGCTTTTTCATAAACCTCATGGCTGACAGGCTGTCCCCACTCCCACCCTCCGGAAGACCATCTGTCAATCACTTTTGCGTTGACATCTGTATAGCGGTTTTCGCTCATATTACATTCCACCTTTTTATGTCTAATATGTATATGCCAAATGGAAAAAATCCCGCTCCATGGGAGATACCACAGAGCGGGACACTGAAGCCGGCGAAAAAATCAGTCCAGGAACTCAACCTTTCCGCTGTCAATGTGGTAGACAGCGCCGCAGACCTTTACATCGTCTGCCAGATGGAGCTTTTCGTTGATGACGGAAACGCTCTGCTGCACATTCAGGCAGCAGGCCTTTGTCTCGTCCTTTTCGTCGCCGATGGCCCGGCGGATTTCGTCGGTGAGGTATTTGATATAGCCCTCTCCTCCTCCTGCCAAAGCCGCGCCCACAGCGCCGCAGTGGGTGTGGCCGAGTACGACTACCAGCTTTGTTCCCAGGTGGTCCGCCGCATACTCCACGCTGCCCAGCTGGTGGTTGTCCATGACGTTGCCCGCCACGCGGATGACAAAAATCTCACCGATGCCCGCCATGAAGATGCTCTCCGGGATGACCCTGGAATCAGAGCAGGTGATGACAATGGCGTAGGGGAGCTGGCCCTCATCGGTGGTCTTTTTCCTCAGGATAGAGGAGATGTTTCCGGTGCTGGTCTCAGCGGTAAGATACCGCTGGTTGCCGTCCTGTAATTTCTTTAAGGCTTCGCTGGCGGAGATGTTTTCCTTGTGCATATTTGTGTCCTCACTTTCTGTTTTCACGGCAGTGGTTAGCCGTTTGTTAATTGATTGAAAAGGTCCCATGTATTTGCTTAAAACCGGACTCTTTCAGGTAATGGTTGACGTCTTCAACAGATATTTCCAGCGCTTCTGCCATTTGTTCGGCGGAGAGGTACTTTGAAAAGAGTCCAATCATTTCCCGGCGGGCCAACTCGCGCCCTTCCTCTCATCCCTCTTCGCGGCCTTCTTCCCGTTCAATCTTTAAGGCGTCCTCCATATTCCATTCGGTAAACAGCATATTTCTTCCCCAAAACCTTGAAAAATTAACCGTTAAGAAAATGATTTACATCTTTAACAGGCATTTTCAATACTTCCGCGATTCTTTCCACAGAAAAAAACTCTGATAAAGATTGGATTGTCTGCCTTTTATTTTTTTCTGCGCCTATTTCAATGCCTTCTTCGCGTCCTTCTTCTCGCCCTTCTTCCCGTTCAATCTTTAAAGCATCCTCCAAATTCCATTCGGTAAACAGCATATTCTCCACCTCCGAAAGATGATTCTCCAAAAACGGCTGCATAACCCCTAATTTCTCACAGTCCAGCGCAGCCCTGCGGATTGCCTCCTTCAGGCTGTATTCCTCTTTTAAATATTCTCTCACACGGTTGATGAAAAAACTGTACTCATACAGTGATCTACTTTTTTCAAAAATTCTTTCCCAGTGTCGTACTGGATATTCAGAACCCTCACCGTCACCTCGGCGGTGTTCTCCCCCTCCGGAGGGCAGATGAAGGAATCGGAAAGCCTTAGATACTTTTCCTCCGGGTAGGGGTCCTGCCCAATGTACAGCACCACAAATTCCGGTGCGGGCAGGGGTATCCTCCTTTTCCGGTAAATATCTGTCTTTTCCAGGTATTTTTCGTAAACGCGTCCCAGGTACAGCAGCATTCTAACCGGCATATTCTCGTTGACGGTGGACTGATGCTCTATCAGGACAATCAGCTTTCCATCCAATATAAACGAAATGTCGTTCATGCGGTTCTGGAACAGCGCCCCCTCCAGGGTGTTGATTTCTATGGGGGTATCCAATGGATAATCTGTGTCAAAAATAGCGTTGTATACCTCTACCAGCCTTCTGGGTTCCCTCATGTACAGGGTAAAAACGCTGTCCTTGTATTCCCGGTTGGCCTTTGAAGCTTCACCCATTTCTACCACCCCTTTGGAACGGTTTTTCTATATTAAGGATATCATACCCGCTTTTTCTTGTCAATCACCGGCGGATTTTTCTGCCCCTCCCTCCTCTGTCACTGTAATGTCACATAGGTCCTTTATGATAATCCTCAAAGGAGGCATCCGCATATGGAACTTTTACGCTGTGAAAATATTACAAAAACCTATGGCTCCGGCGCCGCCCAGGTGACGGCCCTGTCCCATCTGAACCTCTCCATCCATAAGGGGGAGTTTGTGGCAATTGTAGGGACGTCAGGGTCGGGAAAGTCCACCCTTCTGCATATGCTGGGCGGAGTGGACCGGCCCACCGAGGGGCATATCTACATTGAGGACACCGATATCTCCGCCCTGTCGGAGGAGGAGCTGGCGGTGTTCCGCCGCCGGAAGGTGGGGCTTATCTACCAGTTCTACAATTTGATCCCCACCCTGAATGTCCGGAAAAATATTCTTCTCCCCATGCTGCTGGACAACCGCCGCCCGGACGAAGCCCGCTTCCGGGAAATCGTGGAAACCCTTGGCCTTGCCGACCGTCTCACCCACCTTCCCGGCGAACTATCCGGCGGCCAGCAGCAGCGGGTGGCCATTGCCCGCAGCCTAATCTACCGCCCTGCCCTTCTGCTGGCCGACGAGCCCACCGGCAATCTGGACCGGAAAAACTCTGAGGAGACCGTCGCCCTCTTAAAGCTGTCCAATCAGAAGTACGGCCAGACGGTGCTTCTCATCACCCACGACGAGAATATCGCCCTAGAAGCCCCCCGCATTATCACCATTGAGGACGGAAAAATCCTCCGGGACGAGGTGTCAGGGGGCGCAAAATGAATATCTTACAGGAATACACACTGGATTTTGTAAAGCGCAACCGCCGGTCCAGCATAGCCATCATGGTTGCCCTGCTGCTTACGGTGACGATGCTGTCCGGGCTGTCGGGCTTTTTCTGGACAATGTATACCGATAACATTCGCTTGGAGCTTCTGGAAAATGGCAACTGGCACGGCGAGCTCTTTGACGACACCTATGGCCAGGACCTGGAACAGATTGAAAATTATGCCTCTGTTGAAGCCGTCATGGTCAAAGGCCCCTGGCAGGTTTCCCGGCTGGAAAGCGATAATCCCCGGCGGCAGTACCTGATTATGCGGGGCGCGAACCGGGAATACTGGGAATCCATGCCGGAAAAGAACCTGATTATAGAGGGCCGTGTCCCGTCGGCAGAGGGGGAAATCGCCCTTTCCAAGCAGTATTTTGACGCCTATCCTGAAACAAAGCTGGGGGACGTTCTCACCTTCCCCACCGGGGAACGTCTGCTGAACGGAGATGTTCGCGATCCAAGCGACGCTTTTTCGGAAAACGAAACCTTCCGGCAGACCGGAACCGTTTCCTATACGGTGGTGGCAAAGTGGGACATCGCCACATCCTCTATGGTGCCTGCCTACACCGCCTTGGGGTATCTGGAAAATTCCGCTGTTCAGCCGGATGAGATGATTACGGTATACCTCCGTTTTCACAACATGCGGGATACCTATAGAGAGCTTCCCGCCCTGGCGGCATCCCTGGGCTGGGAAACCGACGAGTATGGAAGGTATTCCCTGAAATACAACAGCCCCTATCTTGCCCGCTTCCTGATACTGCCCCCGAATTCTAAGATGGACATCAAAGGCGTGAGTGGGACGGCTGCTTTTGTTCTGGTATTTGCAGCGATGGTGATTGGGCTGTTTGTGCTGATTATCCACAACGCCTTTGCCCTGTCGGTGAATATGCGGCTTTCCCAGCTGGGGATACTGGCCAGCATTGGTGCGTCGCCAAAGCAGATACGGAAATCAGTGGTTTATGAGGGTTTTTTTCTACTGCTGATCCCTTTACCTTTGGGAATTTTATGCGGATGGGCTTTCGACAAGCTTATTTTCCAGCTCATCAACAATATGAGCAGCCTCCGGGCCGAAGAAGTAATATTTACCTTTGGTCTTCCAGCAATCCTCCCAACAGCGCTGCTGGCATTTGTGACAGTGTGGTTTTCCGCTCTGATTCCCGCCAAGCGGGTTTCCAAAATGTCTCCTGTAGAAGCGATACGCCAGGGCGGAGATGGCGGCAAAATCAAGCGGATCCGGGAAAAAAAACATTCTCTGATGCAGAAATTCTTTGGCATTACCGGGGAACTGGCCTCCAACGCCCTGACCGCCCGTAAAAAGTCCTACCGTGCCGCTACCATCTCTTTTACTATGGCTTTTCTCACCCTGACCAGTTTTCAGGTCATTCTCTCCTGTCAGCTCGCGTCAGAGGCTGTATTCCCCAACCAAAAGGAAGAATACCAACAGATAACCTTTTACTTGTTGGACGGTCAGCCTGCCAACGAAGCGCTTTTACAGCGGATGCGCCGGGCAGAAGGCGTACAGAGCGCGGTTTTCTTTTCTGAAACGCCCCACGCCCTTTGGGTCTCGGCTGAAATGGCCTCGGACAGCGTTGAACAGGTTATGGGCGGTTTTCAGGGGATTGTAGATGCCGGAAAATACAGTCCCATTGAGCAAAACGGCCTTTACCGCCTGACCGTTTACACCACAGGGCTGGACGGCAAGTCCTTTGACGAATACTGCAAAAGCATAGGGGAGGAACCCGCGCCTTATCATGAGGAAAACGGCCCGGTGATCTTTTACAACCGGACAATCGATCCAATAAAATATTCCAAAAGAAATCAGGCGTATATGGAGCTGTTAAAGGTACGGGAAGGGGATACGCTCCATCTGAGCACAAAAGCCTATGAAAGCGATTCCGATGATGGGGCATACGAATTCGACCTGACCATCGGCAGAATCACGGACGTCCTCCCCCGGTTCCAAAGCTTCAGCTCCTTCACCACCTGTGTCCTGATGCCCTATGACCGGCTTCAGAAGCTGTCTGAACACTTCTATGAAAGGCGGAAGCTCAATGTCAACAACATAAAGGGAATTTTTGTCACCGACGCCCAAAGGGATACGGACGGGTTTTATGACCGCGTTTTGGAGGTTTCCAGTTCCCTGACCGGGATTGCGAATGAATATTATGGTTCAAGCGATTTTGAGATTATCAATGTAAAGGAACGGCACGACTCCAGGGAGAACGGCTATGTCCTTATGAAGCTGATTGTCAACTGTATTTCCGGACTGCTTATGGTGATAGGGATGGCCAATGTCTGGTCAACCATTATGAACAATCTCGCCCAAAGGCGCAGAGAATTCGCCATGCTCCGGTCTATGGGGATGCCTCCAAAGGGCATCCGTAAAATGCTGTTGATGGAGGGTGTTTTCTTCGCCTTCACCCCGCTGCTGTTAAGTGTGGTTCCCTTTGCGGGGGTGCTGGCGGCGTTCCTCTACCTCAATGAAATCACCCTTTGGGAGTTTCTGCCCTTTGCCCCCTTCGGCGTGACGGCCCTGTTTATTGCGCTGCTGTTTGCCTCTACAGTTGGGGCGTATGTGGTTGGGGAGAGGAATATCCGCAAGTTGGATATTGTCTCCGCGCTGAAGGAGGACCGTATATAGTATTTGAATGAATGGAAGGGTGTGCCCGCGTTTGGCCGGCACACCCTTTTATCAATGATAAGCGCTGCCGCTTCTTGACAAGGGCATAGGTAACTTAAACAGAAATGCGTATTCATTCAGGGAAACATATATTGATTTTCACAGGCAGTCGTAAAATTTTAACAGAATCGCCTTGAACAAGGTTGATTTTTGGGCCAACTGGCGGTATCATGATAATATCGCTTTATGAAAACATTCGGGCGCCGCCCCGAAATCCCTCCGCAAAAAAGAATGAGAGGAATGGTTTACACACAATGACGATCTATTTTGTGCTGCTGGGCGTGGCCGTACTGGGAGGATTCGGCCTGTGTACGGTTTGGAAAAGCCGCTGGGGAAGGGTAATCTATCTCGGCGCAATCGGGCTGATTTTTACGGTTTTAGCGGGCGTCCGGTATCTCACCGGATATGATTACGCCCTCTACTGGCCCACCTTTACCCAAACCTATAACCTGGACTGGTTTGACCTGACGCCAAGCCTGGACCGGATGGAAAAAGGCTATCTGATGGTCAACAAGCTGTTCGCCAACTTCACCATGGAGGGCTGCGTCATCTTCTTTGTCTTCGGGGCCATCTACGCGGCGAATGTGGTGTGGTTCATCCACCGGTATTCCTCCAATCCGTGGATGAGCGTGGCCGCTTTCCTGTGCTTTGGGCTGCTCTTTAATTCCTTCTGCTTCATGCGGCAGTACACCGCCGCCATGATACTGATGTGGGCGCTCATCGACATCAAGGAGAACCGTCCGCTGCGTTTCCTTATCCTGGTGCTGCTGGCCTCCTCCTTCCATCTGTCAGCGCTTATCTTCCTGCCCTTTTATGTCATTTTGAAGATACCGCTCAACCGCGTGATTCTCCCCTTTGCCGTCATGGGCGGTATTATCTTCTACGCCTGCTCCGATGAGTTTTATATAATCGCCGCCCGGCTGTACTATCAGCGGGAGGTCTCGTCGCCGGAATCCCTGGGGGTCCTTCCCTGGCCCTCCCTTGGGTTTGTGGCGCTGCTGCTCATCTGCCTGCTGTGGCGGTCCGAGCTGGTCAAGCTGAACCCTTTTAACAATCTTCTAGTCAACTGCCTGTTCTACGGAACCTTCTTTGAGCTGCTGGGCATCAAATACCACATCATTTCCCGCATTGCCATCCTGTTCATGACCCCTGCCATCATCCTGCTGGTCAGCGATCTGGCCAAGGTGATGACCACCGCCGCCCAGGGGACAAAGTACGGCGGCCGCTACCCCTATGTCACCCAGGCTGTGGTATATGTCCTGCTGCTGCTGGCAATGACCGGGTATTACTGGTTCCTGATGCACACCAACTACAACGGGGTAGTCCCCTACCGCACCATCGCCGAGATGTACTGATAAAGGAGGTTTGTTTTCTCATGCAGTCATACAGAAGAAATTACTCCCCCATCCTCCGGTGGTTCGGCCTTTGGATGGAGCGGTTTCAGGTCCCGGTCTACCGGGATATGGCAATCTATGCCGCAATGCTCCTCACCTGCGGATTTTACACCATCTACTTTGCCCGCATCGACAAGTTTATGCCCCTGATACGGGTCTGCCTGGCCCTGCTGTTCGGCTTTACCGCCATGTGGCTGGGCTTCTGCAACGGGTTCTGGGGAAAGCTCAGCTTCCCTATTATGGCCACCGCAAGCGCCGTTGTGCCCGGCATCCTATTCCTTATCACCAACGGACGGGTCAGCCACGGCTTCGGCGGATTCATCTATGACCTATCGGTCCTGCTGTTCCGTTGGCCATTTGAAATGACCCAGAAGATGTTCTCCAAGGTCTTTTTCCACATTCCCCTTGGCGTAACCGCTTTCCTGCCGGTGCTCAATGTTTGGTTCTTCTTTGCGGCGGGGTGGATTGTAAGGGCCCGCTTTTTCCAGAAATCCAAACACTAGGCCCGCCTTTAGGGCGTCTTTATAGATGAAAGGAAGCTGATTGATATGGATATGAAAATGGAGCACATCCGCGCTCTGCCCCATCCGGACGAAATCAAGGCGCAGTACCCCCTCAGCCCGGAGCTTGCGCAACACAAGGCAAGGCGGGATGAGGAGATACGCGATATCCTCACGGGAAAATCCGACCGCCTGCTGCTGATTATCGGCCCCTGCTCAGCCGACGCGGAGGAACCGGTGCTGGACTACATCTCCCGGCTGGTCCGGATCCAGAAGGAGGTGAAGGAAAAGCTGCTGATCATTCCCCGCATCTACACCAACAAGCCCCGCACCAACGGGGAGGGCTACAAGGGAATGGTCCACCAGCCCGATCCCGCCCATGAGGCGGACATGCTCAAGGGCATCATCGCCATCCGGCACATCCACCTGCGGGCAATTACCGAGACGGGCTTCTCCTGCGCCGACGAAATGCTGTACCCGGAAAACCACCTGTACCTGTCCGACCTGCTGTCCTATGTGGCGGTGGGGGCCCGTTCGGTGGAGGACCAGCAGCACCGGCTGACCGCCAGCGGCATCGGCATCCCTGTGGGGATGAAAAACCCCACCAGCGGCGATTACGCCGTTATGCTCAACGCCATCCTGGCCGCCCAGCACTCTCACACCTTCATCTACCGGGGGTGGGAGGTGCGCACCGAGGGCAACGACTGCGCCCACGCCATTCTCCGGGGCTCGGTGAACAAGCACGGCCAATCCATTCCCAACTACCACTATGAGGACCTGGTGCGGCTGTACGAGATGTACAGCGAAAAGAAGCTGAAAAACATGGGGCTGATTGTGGACGCCAACCACTCCAACTCCAACAAGCAGCCCCTGGAGCAGATTCGCATCTGCAAGGACGTCCTTTCCAGCATGCGGCATTCCAAGGACATTGCCCGGATGGTAAAGGGATTCATGGTGGAGAGCTACATTGAGGACGGGAACCAGAAGATAGGGGAGGGCATTTACGGCAAGTCCATCACCGACCCCTGCCTGGGCTGGGAAAAGACCTATCGCTTGATTTTCGACATTGCGGAGCAGTTGTAATACTAATCTTGGTCTGTTTCTTTTAGCAAAAGGAAAACGGCGGGAAGTCCTTTTTACAGGGCTTCCCGCCATTTTTATGCACAGGAAAAATATTTACTTTGCGGTAAACGTTTTGGAATTGGAGATAATCAAATCATATCCTCTGTCCGTGTAGCATCTGATCCATCCGTTTTTCAGTAGGACAGCGGTTCCAACCAGCTTATAAGAGTTGGTGGAAGGATTCCAGGAAAAAACATACATCGGCTTGCTTGTGTCCAGATTGCCCATTTTGTCGGGCTTTATATCGATGTACACCTGTCCGCCATAGCTTCCCTTCTGTGCGCAAGAGACTGTCGCGACAGGCTCCTTGAAGAACCTTTCAAAGGTGCTTTGGGCAACAGCCGAGGAGGGCTTTACCCCAAGGCTGATATCCAGCTTTTCCTGGATTTTGGCTGGGTCAACGGTGACGAAGTAGTTTACTGCCTTAAAGGTAACGGGAGCAGTTATCCTGCCCACAGCGTTTTTTCCGATTTTTGCCGTGTCGGTGATGTAGATTTTTGCGGTTGCTTCTTTAGTGGATGACTGGCGGATTACCTTGGTCAGTGCGGAGGCCGTCACTTCTATGGTACGCTTGGTGATGGACGTGCCGTCACCGTAAACGGGGGTATTGTCCCTTGTGGGAGAGACAGTTTCTTCCTCGTCGTCATCGTCGCTGTTGTAATAGCTATCCGTTATGCCAAAGGGCCAGAAGGGACGGGAAGAGCCTGACGAACTCGATGATTCAAAAGAGTTGGAGGAGCTGGACGAACCCGACGGTTCAGAAGAACTGGAGGAGCCTGTCGAACTCGACGGTTCAGAAGAACTGGACGGTCCTGATGGTTCAGAGGAACTTTCTAATTGGAACACTGCCTCAATCGTTACACTGGCATCCGGCATGGTAAAGCTGTATTCACCCTCTGTGTCCCAGCTTACCTCCACACTGCTACCGTCTGCATCATAGACAGATACCGATTTAATGACGTATCCCTGTCCGGCGGTGACGGAAAAGGTTATGGTATCTCCCCATTTAGCGGTTTCAGAGCCAGAAGTAAGTGTTACAGTACCGCCCTCAGCAGAGGAAGGAAGGGTGATTTTATGACTTTCCTCCACCGGTTCATCTGTATAATGGATTGTTGCAGATTTGAGAGCCTCATTTCCGTTTTCGGTAATAGCCATGTTGCCCCATTGCTCTTTTGTACCTTCAAAATAGATATCGGTTAAGGCTTCGCAGTACCGGAAAGCTTGAATTTCAATGCTGGATACACTGACCGGAATAGTCACACTGGCCAGGGCGGAGCAACCGGAGAACATACCATGCTCAATGTTAGTCACACTATCAGGAATGGCAATACTTGTTAGGTTACTACATCCATCAAATGCCTGATACCCTATGCTGGACACATTGTCAGAGATACTGACACTTGTTAAGTTGCTGCATTTCCAAAAAGCCGCACTTCCAATATCGGTCACACCGTCAGGGATAGTGATACTTGTTAAACTGCTGCAATTTGAAAACGCTCTCTCACCAATGCTGGTTACGCTGTCAGGGATGGTAACACCTGTTAAGCTACTACAATCCCCAAATGCTTCCTCCCCAATGCTGGTTACGCCATCAGGAATGGTGATATTTGTTAAACCGTCACACATACTAAACGCAAAAGCGGGAATGGTATTTGTCCAACCAAACTCATAGTCAAACCCTCCCCCGATTGGTCCAGCACTTTTTAATTTTAAGCATTTGTCAAACACCGCTCCCCCAATACTGGTCACACTCTCAGGAATGGTGACGTTTGATAAACTACTGCATCCATCAAACGCATGATTCCCAATGCTAGTCACACCGTCAGGGATAATGATATTTGTTAATCTTTCGCAAAAAAAGAACGCAGAATCTTTAATATCAATCACGCTGTCAGGGATAGTGACACTTGTTATACGACTACAATATTGGAACGCCCCTTCCCCAATACTGGTCACACCATCAGGAATAGCTATATCCTTTTCAGAACCTTTATAGCGAATTAGCACGCCATCTTTAATAGTAAAATCCGAATCATCGCCAGTGGGCGGCGTAGAAATACTGGGTATAGTTTCCGTGCGCATCTCAAAACCACAGACAGAGCATTTATATACTTTTAGGCCTTCTTCGGTTTCGGTGGCTTCTTTAACGATTGTCCCGCTATCCTCTTTGTGGGGATGTTGCCAAACAGCAACTACATCATTAAAATTATCAGTTGAAGGTTTTAGATCAGATTTACGTAATTTTCCATTCCACCTTATCCGACAGTTATCACCTGGTTCATCACCATCTGGATTATTTCCACCACTTCTCCAGACGTATGCATTACAATCAACAAACTCTATCTCATTTTCAGAGATATCAGTCACCCAAACCACGTGTCCCACATATTCTATTACATCACCAGGACGAATGGATGCCGCATCATGATTATCAGCCTGTTGCCATCCAGCATCCATATTATCAAATGTACTTCCAAAGTATAGATACGTAAGTCTTTTTACGAATCCTCTGCACTGCATCGCACTTCCATAATTGTTACACTGAGTTGCGCTACTTGGTTTAGCAATAAGGCCTTGACCATCTCCTTCGTGGTCACATGGTACCCAAGTACATTCATCTGCATAGCTCCAATCATCATTACCTATGTTATAGTGAATATCTTCTGCCAAATCATTCCTACCATCTACATGATAGTGGTTCCAATAAGCTCTGTGTGGGAACATTTCTTTAAGTTCGGCAAGCGTTTTAAGATTGTCTTGTAGTGGCTCTGGTTCTGTTGCCTCCACCACAGGCGTCCAAGGCCCCATAACCCCAATGATAACCGCCATTGCCATAAAAATGCTGCATAACCGTTTCTTCATTTGCACAACCTCCGTTTTTTGCACACCTGTCCGCCTGAATATTTTCAGGTTCCTAAATTTTGGCATTTTGTCTCAAAAGGTGTACTTTTTGACACCGACGGCATTATGAGTGAAAATCACGAAAAAATCCCAAAATTTGTTGTAAAAGGTATTGTTTTTTGCAAATTTTTATTGTATTATATGAATACGGGCCAGTATCAAAAAGTACACTTTTTGACACTGGTCCTTTTTATGGGATTTTTTGCGGAGTTTCGCCCATAATCTCTGTAAAAATATTGAAAAAAATCCTAAGATAGGGTAAAATAGTATCTCATGGACGGGTTCGCCAAAAATGACCTGAGCCCCAACAAAAGAATGGAGTGAGAATTCAGTTATGGAAGAAAAAATGAGCAACTTTTTGACGGAAATCGTAGAATCCGATCTCGCGGAGGGGAAGGTCCAGCAAATCCACACCCGCTTCCCGCCGGAGCCCAATGGCTACCTGCATATCGGCAGCGCCAAGGCCATTTACATCAACTGGAGCATCGCTAACGCCTACGGCGGAAAATTCAACCTTCGCTATGACGACACCAACCCCGTCCGGGAGGGGGAGGAATTTGTCCGTTCCATCGAGGAGGACCTCCGCTGGCTGGGGGCTATCCCCGACGGCGGCATCTTCTACGGCTCGGATTACTTCGAGCAGTGCTATGAGTACGCCGAAAAGCTGATCAAGGAAGGGAAAGCCTATGTCTGCGACCTGAGCGCCGAGCAGATGCGGGAGTACCGGGGCACCCTGACCGAGCCGGGGAAGGAAAGCCCCTGGAGAAACCGCACCCCGGAGGAAAACCTGGACCTGTTCCGCCGGATGCGGAACGGGGAATTCCCCGACGGCAGCCGCACCCTGCGGGCCAAAATCGACATGGCCTCCCCCAACATGAACATGCGTGACCCGGCAATCTACCGCATTGTCCGCGCGGAGCACCACCGCCAGGGGAGCAAGTGGTGCATCTATCCCCTTTACGACTTTGCCCACCCCATCCAGGACGCCATTGAGGGTATCACCCATTCCATGTGTTCCCTGGAGTTTGAGAACCACCGCCCCCTGTACGACTGGGTGGTCAACAATATCGGCTTTGAGAAAAAGCCCCATCAGTACGAGTTCGCCCGGCTCAACGTCACCAACACGGTGATGAGCAAGCGCTATCTCCGGGAGCTGGTGGAAACCGGGCTGGTGGACGGCTGGGACGATCCCCGTATGCCCACCCTCTGCGGCCTGCGCCGCCGGGGATATACCCCCTCCTCCATCTTTGAGTTTGTCCGCAAGGCCGGGGTCGCCAAAACTTACAGCATCGTGGACAGCCGCCTGCTGGAATACTGCATCCGGACCGAGCTGGGCCCGGCGGTGCAGCGGCGCATGGCAGTGACCGACCCCTTAAAGGTGGTCATCACCAACTACCCCGAAGGCCAGACCGAATACTTTGAGGTGGGCAACAACCCGGAGGACCCCAACGCCGGAACCCGGAAGGTGGCCTTTACACGGGAGGTGTGGATTGAAAAGGGCGACTTTGCCCAGGTCCCGCCGCCCAAGTTCCAGCGGCTGAAGCCCGGCGGGGAGGTCCGCCTGATGGGCGCGTATCTCATCCGCTGCGACGAGGTTGTCACCGATGAAAAGGGCGAGCCGGTGGAGCTGCGCTGCACCTGCGACATGGAGACCAAAAACGGTATGCCGGCAGACGGCCGCAAGGTACGCGGGACCATCCACTGGGTGTCCGCCGCCCACGCGGTGGACGCGGAAATCCGGCTTTACGAGAACCTGTTCACCCTGGAGGATGTGTCCGCCATCCCGGAGGGGAAGACCTATAAGGACTTCCTGAACCCCAACTCCCTCACCTGCCTGAAGCACGCCAAGCTGGAGGAATCCCTGAAGGACGTTCCGGCTGGGGAACGGTTCCAGTTTGTGCGGATGGGCTATTTCTGCGCGGACAGTCGCCATCCGGGGGTGTTCAACCGGATTGTCACCCTGAAGGACAGCTTCGCCAAGACCCTGGAGAAGAAGTAAATTTTCAGCATACCCCATTGTCAAATACCCGGAAAACCATAGGAAAGGACACAGACCTTTCCTGTGGTTTTTTATTTTGACAGACCAGCGGCCGGAAAAGAACTTTGCTCCGATGCAGTAAATCTGCCAAAAAGGAACACTTTATAAATGAAAACTGTCAAAATCCAAAAAATTCCGCCGCTTTTTTGCCTCTGCCATATTGACCGGAATTCCGAGGGCGTGTAGAATAGAATAAGCGTACCCTTGCCTGGCAAGGGAGAGCATGCCGCGTTCATACCAAACGGACCGGATTCATATGAATAGAATAATGTTCCGAAAAGGAAACGATATGGAGGAAAAGCCATGACCAGACATTCCCTCTCGAACTCCCCCAAAATAAAAGCCGGACTTCGCCGGACCGCCGCCCTTCTGGCGGCGTTTGCCCTGACCCTCTCTGCCGGATGCTCCCCGCGGGAAACGGCGGTCCAGCCGGACGCTGCCCCCGACGCCGGGGTACAGGCCGCGCTGGGGCACAGCCAGTCTCAGTCCGCCAGCCTGGAGGAGGACAGGAGCCTGTCGGATACCCTGGTGATCTCCACCGCCACCAACCAGTTCGCCGCCGCCAAAAGGATTGTCATCA
This sequence comes from Oscillospiraceae bacterium, assembly GCA_022800935.1. Lineage (GTDB taxonomy): Bacteria > Bacillota > Clostridia > Oscillospirales > Ruminococcaceae > UBA1405. The sequence continues at coordinate 9,784 of JAAWRH010000037.1, read as the reverse complement.
GGCCGTCCTCCGGCCAGAGCAGCGGCTCCTCCCAGGCGGGAACGGTCAAAGTGAAACCGGCCTCCGGAACCGCTTCCGCCGCCAAAAAGAACCTCCCCGACGAGCTGCGGGGAATCTGGATTTCCTACCTGGATTTCAACACCCTTCTGAAAAACAAGAGCGCCAGCGCGTTTAAGACCAACATCGGAGGGGCCTTTGACAATATCGCCGCCCTGGGGCTGAACACCGTCTTTGTCCAGGTGCGCCCTTACGGGGACGCGCTGTACAAGTCCAAATACTTCCCCTGGTCCCACACCGTCACCGGGACGGAGGGGACCGACCCCGGCTTTGATCCCCTGGAGATTATGATTGCCGAGGCCCACAGCCGCGGCCTGCGGGTGGAGGCGTGGATCAACCCCTACCGCATCCGCAACGCAAATTCCACCGCCGCCCTGTGCAGCTCCAACCCCGCCTACAAGTGGCTCCGGCAGGGGGACAGCGCCGTGATTGAGTATAAGGGCGTCATCTCCTACAATCCGGCCAGCGAAAAGGCCCAGCAGCTCATCGCCGACGGCGTGGAGGAGATTGTGCGGGGATATGACGTGGACGGCATCCATTTTGACGACTATTTCTACCCCACCACCGACGCCGCCTTTGACCAGGCCAGCTACAAGGCTTATCAGAAGGCAGGGGGGACCCTGGGACTGGCCCAATGGCGCAGGCAGAATGTGGATACCCTCATCAAAAAGGTGTATAAGACCATCAAGGATGTGAATCCGGCGGTGCAGTTCGGGGTGAGCCCCCAGGGCAACAACGACAACAACCTCAACGGCCAGTATGTGGATGTATCCAAATGGCTGACCGGCACCGGGTATGTGGATTATATCTGCCCGCAAATCTATTTCGGCTACCAGAACAGCACCCAGCCCTATGCTGAAACCGCCCGCCAGTGGAACGGAATGATCTCCTCCTCCGGCGTAAAGCTGTATATTGGCCTTGCTGCCTACAAGCTGGGGGCGGCGGACAACTGGGCGGGGGACGGGAAAAACGAGTGGGTATCCACCTCCGACATCCTTTCCCGCATGGTGCAGACCGGGCGGGAGCAGAGCCATTACGGCGGCTTTATCCTCTTCCGGTACGATTCCCTCTTTTCCTCCGCCGCCAATACCTCCCAGGTGAGCAAGGAGAAGAAAAACCTGACTGCAATCCTGCAATAGAAGCACATAGCACAAGAGAAAGCCCGCCTGTGGGAAAACCCATGGGCTGGCTTTTGGCCCGTTCATAGGTGCGGGCAAATCCTGACAGATGGAGACCTCTAACGTGAAGCATACAAAAAGACAGAGCCGAAAATCCGCCCGTTCCCGCAAAAATGCCTGGGTATGGATCCTCCTGGGTGTTATGTTCGTATTTGTCACAGTGGGAGCGGGAGTTCTTGCCTCAACCGGGATACTGGATGAGTATATCCCCTCCTCCGGCATTCTCCCCTTTTCCCGCCCTTCAGGCTCCTCCGTGCCGTCGGAGGGGCCTTCCCAGGTTTCGGGGCCGGACAGCTCGGCGCAGCCGGATTCCTCTTCTGTCCCCCTCTCCTCCGATGACAGCCCGTCCCAGCTCCCTCTCCCTGGCGGGGAGGACGATGAGCCCTCCCGAATTCCGGTGATCAATCTCTCCACCCCCGTCCGGTACAACGGCCCGGACACCATGCAGGGGGCGATGGTGACGGCGGGGGCGGACTTTTTAAGGGACGAGGACAAAGCCCTTTCCGAGGAGGAGGTCCGGGCCCAAATCAGCCAGTTGGTCCAGCGGGCGGCGGAACTGAATATGAACTCCCTGATCATCGACCCAGTGGCCGAGGGGGGGACGGAATTTGTCTTTTCCCAGGAATCTGCCCAGGAGGGGGAGAGGGCCTTTGACCCGTTTTCGGTGCTGATTTCCTCCGCCAGGGCCGCCGGACTGTATGTCTACGGCGTTTACGACCTTCGGGTTGCGGCGGGGCTGGCGGAGGACGGAACTCCCCCGGTGCTGGACAGTGACAGGGTTGGCCTGCTCTCCAACGCCCTGTCCGGCTTTGTCTCCCAGTACGACCTGGACGGCGCTATCCTCCAAGGCTATACCACCGAAAAATCCCCCGCCACCTACGAGGCCTATCTGCGGGAGGGCGGCGGCATGGGATTTGAACGGTATCTCTACGAGAGCAGCGCCCAGTTTTTGAACATGGCGGTGAGAACCCTCCGCCGGGAAGCCCCCCAGACCCAGGTGGGCCTTTGGGTGGAGCCCTTCTCCCCCGACCCGGAGGAAGGCGACCTCTGGCTGCTCCAGGACTGCTATGCTGACCTTCAGCCGATGATTGAAGAAGGGTTATTTGACTTTATCGCGGTGCAGAATTACCGCTCCGCCCCTGCCTCCCAGGAAGGTACAGATGCCGTGGATACTCCCCAGGAGGATAGAGGGGAAGGGGACCTTGCTTCGGTCTCCCACTGGTGGTCCTCTGTGGCGGAAAGTGCGGGTATCCCCTGCTACATCCTCCACGACAACGCCGGCAGCGATTCCCAGAAGCTGGCCCAGGAGGCCATGGAGGCCGCGGAGTTCCCCGGCTATGGGGGAAGCATTTACAATTCCCTTTCCGCCCTCTCCCAGGAGGCACAGGGGGGACAGGGAGAACCGGGAGAACCGGGAGAAACCCCCGGCTCTGCCCAGCAGCCGGGAAATTCCACTCTGACCGACTATATCGCCGGAAGCACCCAGAACGAGCACATCTCCCAGAAGCTGGTGGTCACCAAGCCCGCTGAATCCACCTTCTCCACCTATGAACCGTCGGTGGTGTTCGCGGGGGCGGCCTCTCCCAGCGAGCCAGTGTATATCAACGACCAGACAGTGGAAACGGACCAGAACGGCTATTTTTCGGTGACGCTGAATTTGAATATCGGGGTAAACGCCTTTGAAATTTCTCAGGGGGACCAGAGCTTCCCCTTTACCATCACCCGGCAGATACGCATACTGGAGGGGAATGTCTCGCCCTCCGGTTCCATCACCGTGGACGGCAGTATGCAGGTGACCATCTCGGTCAGCGCCTATGAGGAGGCCCAGGTCTACGCCGTCATAGGGGGCCAGACAGTGCCCATGTCCATCCAGCAGTCGGACGACGACGCCACCGATAGGGACTCCAGCTATGCCCTGTTCTCCGGGATATTCAATGTCCCGGCCGCCACCTCCTCTGCCCAGAGCCTGGGGGCGATTACCGTTTACGCCTCCTGGGAGGGGATGCAGGAGAACCTGACCGGCGCGTCCATCACGGTGAACAAAAAGAAGACGTTACAGTCCGGCGTACTGGCCCAGGTGATTACCGACCATGCGGAAACCTATCCCGACTCGGTACTCAACATTCTCTCCCAGCCGGGATACTACGAGCTGCCCAAGGGGACCATGGACTACATCGTCGGCGACGAGGTGGTGTATAAATCCGATGGCAAAACCTACAGCTTCTTCAATATGGCCTCCGGCCTGCGCATCGCCAAGGAGGATTTGTCCACAGTCAGCACCATTGATTCCATTGAGGGCAACGTCATCAGCGGCATGACCGTTTCCGGCGACGACCGGTATACCACCATCCGCCTTTCCACCCAATATAAGGTGCCCTTCTCGGTGAAATACGACCAGAACACCGTCAAAATGACCTTCCATTACACCGATTCCACGCCGGGGGGCCTGGAGCTGCCGGACAGCAGGCTGTTTTCCGCCGCCGCCTGGAGCGGGAACGTCCTGAACCTGACGCTGAACACCGCCGGGGGCTTTATGGGCTTTACCAGCTGGTATGAGGGGGACGTCCTGGTGCTGCGCTTCAACAACCCCGGTATGATGCAGTCCTCCGGGACCCTCAGCGGGACTAAAATTGTCATCGATCCGGGGCACTCTGTCGCCGACCCCGGAGCAAGCGGCTTCCTGGCCAAGTACCCGGAGCAGGTGATCAACTACGGCATTGCCCGGCAGCTCAAGGCCATCTTGCAGGACTGGGGGGCCACGGTGATGATGATTGACACCCAATCCTCCGCCATATCCCTGGAGAGCCGGGTGGCCCAGTCAATCAGCTACGAGCCCCATCTGTTTGTCAGTATCCACAACAACTCCTCCCCCAACCCGGCGGGCAAGGGGACAGAGGTATACTATTTCAATGATTTTTCCAACCTGCTGGCCTCCCGCATCTCCGCCAACGCGGCCTCCTACCTGGACACTGTCAACCGGGGCGGAAAGTTCGGCCGGTACTATGTCACCAGGGTCAACCAGTTCCCCGCTGTCCTGGTGGAGTGCGGATTTGTGACCAATCAGGCGGAGTATGAAAAGCTGATACAGAAGAGCGTACAGTATTCGGTGGCCATGGGGGTGGCTGTGGGAATACAGAGCTACATGAAAACCACCGGCGCATTGAACTGGGGCAACGACTTCACCCTGAAGACCGGCTCCATGGATGCTGCAGAGGAGAACGACCCGCCGGTATCCGCGGCGGACCCCAGCATCATTGTGGAGGATGTGAACCTGGAGGAGGATAAGCTGACGCTGGAGGTGGGCCAGAGCGAGCGGCTGACCATGCTGGTGACCCCGGAGGAGGCGACAGGCAACGAGAAGGTGAAGTGGGAGAGCTTTGACACCTCGGTAGTCACGGTCAACCAAAGCGGCGTTATCACCGCCGTCGCGCCGGGGACCGCCCGTGTGCGGGTTATCACCACCGACGGCAAGTACGGGGACAACTGTGTGGTGACGGTGGTCAAGGCCACCAGCCGGGAGGTGGACCAGATCACCCTGGATAAGGAGGATGTGACCCTCCAGGTGGGAGAGCTGTTCACCCTGTCTGCGGAGACCTACCCGGAGGAGGACGCCCCGGTGGAATGGGAGAGCAGCGACCCTGCAGTGGCGGTGGTGCGCAATGGCAAGGTGACGGCCAAGGGCGCGGGCACGGCCATTGTCACCGCCTCGGTAAACGGCGGAGAGGTGACGGCGGAATGTATTGTAAGGGTGCGCTCCAACGAAGAGGTGCAGATCACCCTGGACACGGAGTGGATTCAGCTGGAACCGGGGGAGGAATTTGACCTGGAGGCCGAAATCACCCCCAGCACCCATCAGGCGGAGCTGAGCTGGAGCTCCAGCGACAGAGAGGTGGCCACGGTGGAGGACGGCCATGTGGTGGCGCTGAAGGAAGGGGAGGCGACCATCACGGTGCGGATCAAAGGGTCGATGCGGCAGGTGGCATCCTGCGACGTGACAGTAATGGCGCCGGAGTGATTTTTTAGAATCTCCAATGGGCTCTTAAAATATTTGTATTCAATGAATAAAAAAGCTCTGTGGATGCCGTGCAAAAACGGTATTCCATAGAGCTTTTTTAACGGCGGACAATCCAAACTGCAGATAAAAGACGGTAAACCGTCCCCTAGTGAATACTCTGTCTTTTATAGCAGGGCATCTTTCCAATCATTCGGTATTGGGTCATCCCGGCCCTTTCCAGCAGCCGCCGGGAGGCCAGGTTGCCGGGGTTTACCTTGGCGGTGACGGCCCCGGCCCCCTGGGCAAAGGCCCATTCAATTCCCGCCTTTACCGCCTCCAAGCCGTATCCCCTGCGGCGGAAGGATTCGTCTATCCCATAACCTATCTCAACCGCGCCGCTTTCATCCGGCGGGCCCTTGAACAGCAGCCCGCCGATCCGTGTCTTTGTCCCCTTCTCAATGATTTCCCAAAAGCACAGCCATTTTTCCCCGCCGGGGAAACGCCTTATCTCCGAACAGGCGTAAAGATAAGCCGAAGGGGGATGCTCCGTTCTATCGGAGGGGGAAAGGAAGAACGCCGTCTCCAGCGCCTGGGCCGCCTCCCTGGGATTTTGGGAAAAGCGTTCCATCCATCCCCGGTCCAGCCGCATCAGCAGCAGCCGGGAGGTTTCAATCCGCTCCAGCATCCTCTTCCCCCTCATCGCTGTCCACATACCAGGAGGCTTGGGCCTCCCACATCTGCCTGTACAGGGAACGGGACTTCAAAAGCTCCTCGTGGCTTCCCGTTTCCGCTATCCTTCCGTCCTTCATCACCGCCACCCGGCTGGCCGCCCTGCACAGCCCCACCCGGTGGGAGATGATCACCGCCGTCCGGTCCTTGGCCAGCTCCATGAATTCGGTGAGAATCTCGCTTTCGATTTTGGGGTCCAGGGCGCTGGTAGGTTCGTCCAGCACAATGATTTCGCTGTCCCGGAACAGGCCCCTGGCAATGGCCAGCTTCTGCCACTGGCCGCCGGAAAGCTCCAGGCCGTCAAAGTCCCGGCCCATCTGGGTGTCCGGGGACAGCTCCGCCAGCTGGGGCAGGGCGGCCTGCTCCAGGGCGCGGCGGATTTCTCCGTCGTCCCCCATCCTTTCCGGGTCGGATATCCCCACATTTTCCCGCAGGGTCAGCTTATAGGTGACAAAATCCTGAGACACAATGGAGACCTTTTTCCAAAATTCATCCTTATGAATAGAAGCCAGCGGCACACCGTCTATGGTAACGCTCCCGCCGGAGGCCGGATAAACCCCCAACAGCAGCTTGGTCAAGGTGGTTTTCCCACAGCCGTTTTCCCCGATCAGGGCCAGCTTTTCTCCCTTGCGGATGGTCAGGTTTACACCCTTTAAAGCGGGCTCCTTGGCGTTGGGGTAGCTGGAATATATGTTTTCCAGCTTGATTTCATTCTTCATCCCTGGAAAGGGAAGCTCACCGGAGCTGTCCTCCGGCAGGTCCAGAAAGGCATAGTAATCCTTGGCGAAGGAAACCAGACGGGGCAGGGCTCCGATTTCGCTCAGAAAATATCTCATTTGTGTCTGCACCGAGCGGATTGCCGCCAGGCACGCCCCGAAGACCCCGATGGAAACTGTCCCCCTTGCCGCCAGGAACAGGGCCAGGCAGATGCTTGCCCCGTAGCCCACAGCCTGGAGGAAATCGCAGAGCAGCAGGGAAAGGGAGTCCTTCTTCCCCAGTGCCCAAAGCTCCTCGCTGACCTCGTCCCGGCAGGCGGTCCACTGTTCCGCGACGTATTCCCCAAAGTTCATGGCACGGATTTCCCTGGCGGTTTCCTTGCCGGTGAATAGGCTCCAAAGGTATTGGAGGCGGCGCTCCTTTTTGGCCTGCTGCCGCCTTGCCCTGGTGAATTCCTTTCCCCGAATGAGATAGGAAACCAGATAGGGAATCACGCTGCATATGCTGATGGGAAGAAACAGCGGGCTGTACTTTGCCAGAGCCAGGGAAACGCTGATGACGCCGATGGTGCTGGTAAACAGCATGTTCAGGTTCATGTACAGCTGCCCGTGGATTTCCCGGTCGACGCACTGCATGGCCCGTTGGCGGAGATTGATGAGATTCGCGTCCTCGTAACACGTCAGGGACAGCCTGGCGGATTTTTCCGCCAGCCGGATGCGGGCGTCCATAACGCCCTTTTCATATACCCCCGCGTTGATCGCCGCACTGGAAACAGGCTCAAGCAGCCGGTAGACGGCGTATGCCGCCGCCAGCAACCAGCCGTACCGGACCGCCTGGGAAAAATTCGCTGTTCCCTGGAGGAAATTCCCCACGGAATCAAAGAGCCCGACGGTCAAAACCATGGCGATTGCCGGATATACGCTTTCCAACAGATAATAAAATTGGGCGAAAAGCCCGAAAACCGGGGCGGCGGTCTGTACCTGCCGGGCGGCGCGGAAATAGGACTGTACCCCCTTCATCTTTGCGGAAGAAGCTTGTTCAGCCATTGACCCTTCCCCCTTCCTCCGTATTTTGGTACCATGCGCTCTGGGCCTGGAACATCTGGGCATACAGCCCACCCCGTTCCATTAGCTGATGGTGAGAGCCCTCTTCGGCAATCTTCCCCTTGTCCAGCACCAATATTTTATCACACATCTTGGCGCTGGCAAGGCGGTGGGAGATCATCACACAGCCCCGGCCCTTCATGGCGGAGGCAAAGTTTTGATACATCCGGCTTTCCGCCATGGGGTCCAGAGCAGCGGTGGGCTCGTCCAGCACCAGGCAGGCGCTCCCCGACGCCATGGCCCTTGCCATGGCCACCCGCTGCCACTGGCCGCCAGAGAGGTCAACGCCGTCCTCTTCCAGCTTGCCCAGGTTTTGGTCAAGGCTTTCAAAGACGGAATCCTCCGCCATACCGGCGCGGAGGGCCTCCTTCAGGGCGTTGTCGTCGTGGAGCTTTTGGATGTCCCCAAAAGCCACATTTTCCCGCAGAGTCAGGGTATACCTTGCGTAATCCTGGAAAACCGCCGACAGGACCCTGTGCCGCTGTTCCGGGGACAGGCTGCGGATATCCGTACCGTTAAAGGTGATCTTCCCTTGGTCAGGCCGGTACAGCCCGAAGAGCAGCTTGACAATGGTGGATTTCCCTGAACCGTTTTCCCCCACAAGGGCGGCATGTTCCCCCGGCTGGACGGAAAAGGAAACGCCGTCCAGGATTTTTTTGTCTGTTTTGGGATATGTAAAAGAAACATCCTCAAAACGGATGACCGGGTTGGACAGATCAATGTCAGCCCTTTGGGCCGGGGAAACCTCCGGCAGGTTCATAAAGGTATGGTAATGCTCCATCTGGAGGCTGGGCCGCGCCAGGTTGGAGAGGGCGTTGCAGAACTGGTCGTCCATGCTCCACATCAGGTCAACCGCCCCGATGAGGGCGGTAAACAGGCCCAGGGAAATCTGCCCGGCCTTGATCCGTTCCAGCAGGATGAAGATGGAGAGGGCCATCCACCCTGCAAGAGTCAGGCAGTTGAGGGCAAAATATTTTTGGGCGTCAATGGTAACATGGAGGTGTTCCTTTAAGACAGTTTTCGCGGTTTTGCGCCATTTATTGAGGATATAGGATACCGCGCCGAATACCCGCAGCTCCAGCAGGGATCGCTTTTCGCTCAGCAGCTCATGGAGGTATGCCATTTCCCGTTCGTCCCTGGTTTGATCATTCATCATGTCGTTCATCTGGGTGATAACCTTAATATCCCCGGCGGCGACAATCACAACTGCAGCAAGGTACACCAGGAAAAGCCATGGGGAAGCCTGCATAAACACCAATGCCGCTCCTGAGACGGAAACAACACAGGAGGCGATTCGGATTGTCTGGATAAAAACATTTAATATCTGTTCCTGAGGACCATTGCCCATGCGTTTGAGGGTATCCTGGACAGAAGGGTCCTCAAAGCAGGAATACTCTATCCGGCGGAATTTTCCCAGGATATCCTCGGTCAGGCCGCTGTTGAGCGCCCGCCGCAGGGAGATTTCCAGGAAATTCATTACAGCGGTCAGGCAGGAGGTAAAGACAATGGTGAAGAGCAGGAGGAGTATCCACGGCAGGGAGGCGGAAAACAAAGCCCATCCGGAAAAGCCTGCGGACAGGGACGCCCCAGCCCGGTCGATAATCTGCTGGGTACACACCAGGGAGAGGGGAGTACAGACCGCGGAGAGAATAAAAGACCCGGTGTACAGCGCCGCCGGGCCCCCGGCACACCGGAACAGGAGAGCGACGGACTGGAGTCCCCGGCGCATAACAACAAATCTTTCTTTTTTTATGGCAAAGCACATCCTTCACTGGAGATTTTTGACAAACTTTTTGGAGGCTTCTATCAAGAGAACATTTGTCAAGGGGGATTTCACCCAAAAGATGAAATCCCCCGATAAACCGGAATTTATAGATTAACTTTCTATTGGTTATCTATTTTATACTTCAAGTGTAACTGCACTCCAATAGTTTTGCACAATCTTTTTCTTCCAAGCAAAAAAAACACAACTAACCAAAAGCGTAATAGCACCCAACACCACTATC
>JAAWRH010000036.1 GCA_022800935.1 Oscillospiraceae bacterium | reverse complement strand
TGAAGACCTATCTCCTGGTGATACCCCTACAGAAACACCGGAGGAACCCGCAAACCCGGAACAGCCAGATACCCTGGCAGAACCGGAAAACCCAGGGGAACCAACGGAACCTATTGAACCGGAGAACCCGGAAAACCCTGGTATTCCTGAACTCCCAGAGCTCCCGGTAACACCGGAGGAACCGGCAGAGCCCACTGTTCCCGAAACTCCCGCAGAGACGGAAACGCCCCAGGAGCCGGAGCAGCCGGAGGAATCCCCTGACCCGGATACCCCCTCGGAGGAGCCGGTGGAGCCGGGACCTACCGAAAATACCGATGTGCAGGAGCCGCCTGTAACGCCTGAGCAGGCGTAAGCGGTAAGCTCCGTATGAGAACAGCCATAGGACCTTGCGTTTGCAGGGACTTATGGCTGCTTTTTTATTGCCTTTGGAAATATATTTTGATGTGATTATAAAACATGAAACCTAAGAAAATAAATGTAATATAGCAGTAATATAAAACCTTAAAATGTGAGTTCAAAACGTAGATAAAAAATCTTTATTATATGGTTTTCATGAATATAATTATAAATTTAACATTTCATAATAGATATTTGATTTTATTGCTTTTTGAACTAATTAGAGAAAAGCTCATATTTATATTTAATGATATTCATTTAAAAAACTTCTAAATGAAGTTTTTTATAAAAACATGATTGAATTTTATTCACCTATATGTTATACTAAATATAACATATTTTATTTTTAAAAATCAAAAACAGAAATAAAATAGACATTAATTGAATTAATGTTTTCTATCAGTGAGATTTAATGCTATTAGAAATGAAAGTGTAATTTTCATGTTGATATACTTTCAAATAAGCATTTGCCATAAAGGAGGTGTGGCCGGAAATAAAATATTGAAAGTATGGCGTGTAGGCTGATTGATACTGATTTTCAGGATGGGGATTGGTATTGCGCCCCTGCCCAAACCAAGGCGGACATCACAACTGTTACAGTTCAACACAACAAGCCGGACAGCGCGGCGGACACAGGCTTTCCGATACACCATCTGCTGCATTAAGAATGTGAGTGACAAAAATGATTAAGCTTTATACCCATTGGGAGGATTTAAACAGAGCGCCTTACAGTATTTTATCAAACGAGGCGGCCTTCAAGGGCTTTTGCAGAAGGCCGGAGGTGTACACCGATTATGTCCGGGAAGTGATAAAGCGGGTGGACAGCGGCATTCTGCTGGATGTGAACACCGGACTGGTCAAAATGCCCCGCGGCGTCACCACAGTGAAAGAGCTGTCCACAGGGTGCAAAACAGTGATAAATGCCATTTGCTGTATCCGTTTCAACAACACTCCGGCTGTCATTAACGCCAATGAGTGCGGGCGAAAGGCTCTCATCGAGCTTTTCAAGGTGGTGGACAACCAGGATATCAGCCTGCTGCTGATGAATACCGACATTCCCAAGGAACTATACTGGAGGTTTACCCTGAACAACGGCCAGGAGGTTGAGGACTGCTTCAGCCTGAGATACCGGTTGGCGGAGATATCTTGAGCGAAACCCTGATGAAAAGATGGAAAATGGAACGGACATGGAACTCGATTGGGTTCCATGTCCGTTTTTTGCGTTTACACCTGCTCAGACATCACAGGCGGCTCCTGCACATCGGTATTTTCGGTAGGTCCCGGCTCCACCGGGTCTTGCCCCGAGGGGGTATCCGGGTCAGGGGATTCCTCCGGCTGCTCCGGCTCCTGGGGTGTTCCCGGTTCTGTGGGAGTTTCGGGAACAGTGGGCTCTGCCGGTTCCTCAGGTGTTACTGGGGGCTCTGGGGTTTCAGGAATATCGGGATTTTCCGGGTTTTCCGGTTCGGTGGGTTCCCCTGGGTCTTCCGGTTCTGCCGGGGTATCTGGCTGTTCCGGGTTTGCGGGTTCCTCCGGTGTTTCTGTAGGGGTATCACCAGGAGATAGGTCTTCAGAACCAGGAGTATCGGGGCTATCAGGAATTGGTTCATCCTTCAGCTCCTCCTGGGTTGGTTCTTCCCCTATTACCATAAAGGAAAAGGCAAGGGATACGTCAAAGGTATCGGTCTTCTCCCAGAAAGGTTCTGTGGACATCTCTCCGAAAATACGGAAGTATCCCGTCTCCTCCGCCTCCAGGGTCAGCACCCCTTCGCCGTTTGCGCCCTCCGGGACAGCCGGTACCTGGTTATACCCCGCCTTGTACCCGTCCAGCCATGCGGTCGGGTCATTCTGGAACTCCGCATAAAGGAAGACCTCCTTCACGTCCGGGGCGGGTTCGCGGTCCACCAAAACGGCCTCGCTTCCCTCCGGTACGCTCCCCACAACCCGCACTGGGCCCTTCACGGTTTAGTGGACAATAAAAGGCGTGAAAAACACAATGAATCGCAGAACAATTCGCTGGCACTCGTCATAGGCGAAGATGTCAGCGCTTACCTGTAATCTTGAGGAGTAATGGCGCAAACGAACACATTAAGATAAGAGGGAATTTAAGAGGAGCGCTAACTCCTTTTTTCTTTGATTATAGCATCACAAATATTGATTATTCTGAAAAATCTAATAGCATCAATAAAGCATCAAAAGGGAGGGAAAGTTTTCTAATGATCCAGAACAAGGCTAGAAAAGCCAGTAAAAAGTGAGGTTAAGGGCTTTCATATTCCCTCCAAAACCGCGTGCCGAGGGTTCGAGCTCTTTTGCCCCTGTACAATCCAGTTTAGATGTAGTGTTTAAGCTGGATTTTTTAATTTTATAGGTGGAAAATAGTGTTTGATGGGATTACGTTTTTGCCATTTTTGAAAATTCAACAGCATCCTTCTTTGGATTATAGGTTTAGTCAATTCCTTTTTGGTATAGAACAACCTGTTTGAAAGAGATCTCTCCATTTGTTTTTTGACATCTCTGATACATTTGGCACAAAGGACATCTACGGATTCAAGGTCAATATCCAGCTCGGAAGCGAGGATGTGAATTACGATAGAGAGTTCAACAGTTTGCTTGAACAATAAACGTCCAATACGATTTTCGGTGTTTTGTAAAGAGGAGTTCATAGTGGGATGATGTGGCCTGTGGTGATGCCGCTTTATCCTGCTTAGAAATCCACTGCCCGGAATTAGCCGAAAAATTTATGAAATTTGATTTTTGGACTTCCAATTTATGGAATTTAGGTTTGGACATTTGTTATTGATCGGAACAATTTCCTGTTTGCCCCCAGTAGTGCCAAAAGCAGCGCGGTGATCATTCATAGCGCCGCATCTATTTTACATACCGGTCAAACCACCGAGTGATCTCCTTCAACCTCCTGATCCGGTGTACCGGCTTCCCTGTATGGGACAGCTCGTGGTTTTCCCCTTGAAAGAAGCACAACCGCGCCTCGCATCCATGATATTTTAAGGCAGTGAACATCTGGATTCCCTCGCCCTGCCAGCACCGGTAATCCTCCCCCGAATGAATCAACAGGGTGGGGGTTGTACACCTGTCCGCGTATTTCAGCGGGGAGAAGCCCCACATTTTATTGATGTCCTCCCAGGGGGTAGTCTGCATGGCGTCCATATTTTGAAAATACCCAATATCAGCTGTCAGGCACTTGCTCACCCAGTTGGAAATAGACCTCTGGGATGCCGCCGCAGTAAACCGGTCCGTATGCCCGATGATCCAGTTGGTCATAAACCCGCCATAGCTCCCGCCGGTTACGCAAACCCTCTTTCGGTCAATCTGCGGATATTGCTCCAAAACGTGATCCATAAATTCCATCAGGTCGCTGTAATCCACTGTCCCATATTTTCCCCGAATGTCGGCAAATTCGTTTCCCCTGCCGTCGGAGCCTCTGGGATTGCAGAAGAATACAAAATACCCCTCACTTGCCCAGTACTCCATCTCGTGGTTAAACACCGCGCCAAAGGCCGTTTTGGGCCCTCCGTGGATGTTGTATACAGAGGGGTATCTTTTACTTCTGTCGTATCCCAAGGGCTTCATCACCCAGCCGTCAATCCGCACCCCATCCCGATTGGTAAAGCTGAGGGGTTCCGGTATGGAGACATAATATTTTTTGGAAATCTCCCGGTTAAACCCGGTAACCCGTTCCTCGGCATGGGAATGAAGGTCAAAGGAATAAACCTCCTGCAAGCCCATGTCTCGCATCCCGATAAACAGGGCGTGGCCCGCCCGGATGTCAAAGCAGTCAACTGAGCCGTTGTCCGCGGTCAGCGGGTGGACGGATCCGTCCTTGTCCACCCGGCAGAGGTATGAGGTGTTGTCCAAGGTAAAAAGGGAGTAGATGACCCCGCCGGCAATCTGGAAGCCTTTTCCAAGCCCAAAGCGGCTGTCAGAGGTGACAGTGACGGCAGGGGAGCGGTCCGGGTCGGCAAATAACTTGACTTCCCCTGTAGAAAGGCTGACGGTGTAAAATCTGGCGTTTTCGGCGGAGCCGTAACGCTTCCGATCCGAACCAATAAACAGGACGCCGTCTCCGTAAAATGCCGCGCGGGTGACCATGTAGGTGTTGCCCTCCACCAAGGTTTTTGTCATCCTGGAGGGAATGTCGTAGAGCATGATAGCGGAGAACTGGGGGTTCACCGAGTCATAGTCCTGCCCTCCGTAGACAATCTTGCTGAGATCATCATTAAGGGCCACTGCCCCCACATTGCAGGTAGGGGCAGAAATGGGGGTGAGTTCCCCGGAAAGGGAGTCAAACAGGTACAGCCGGTTCCGCTGCTTGTTGGTGATTCCCTTCCCGTTTACCCAGAAAGGCAGCTCGTCGAAAACCCAGTAGTCCTTTTCCTCTTTGAGCCTGGAAAGCGCCTTGGACTGCTCCTCGCCGGACAGGTTTTCCACATCAGGGCGGCCTATCTCGTAAAGGGCTTCCAGAAGGTATTTCCCCCCGCCCAGCCGGTGGATGGAACTGACCTTCAGAGGTACAGTAAAGGCTTCCACGGCCTCACCTCCGCTGACGGATATCCGCTGGTAGACAGTCAGATATTTTCCAAAGTCAATCTCCCTCCTGTGCCTTTCCCTGCGGATGGCCGGGAACAAAATGGTATCGCTGTCCTCCCAGATAAAGCTGCATCCATCGTCCATGCCGGTCAGGCGGACCGTTCTTTTTTCATCCAGACGGTACAGCCAGATATTGTGGTCGTAGCCGTTTCTCTCCATATTTGCCTGGGTAACGGTAAAGGCGGCGCAGGCTCCGTCAGGGGAATAGGCCAAATCGCTGAGGAATTTGTACTTGGTGAATAAATCCAGGGTAATTCTTTCCATGAAAATACAGCTCCTTTTCCGTTGGTAAATAATACCGCTATCTCCCTGAACCATCCGATCCAGTGGAGAAGATTCCCCTCCCGCAGAGCCTGCCCAGGGCCTCCAGATAGTAGTAATCCCCATATACGATATACTTCTGGGCCCGGTACCGGTATGCCTCCGCCCCTTTGCTGAGAATTAAATCGGTATCCTCTGAAAAATCGCAGCACTCCTTTTCCAGGGCCTTCAGCATCAATAACGCCCCGTTCCGGTACAGCCCCTTTTCCAACTCCGGCACCGCCTCCGCCAACATCAGCATACCGCTGGCGGCAATGGCCCCTGCTGTGGAATCGTATAAAACCGGCTCCTCCGGGCTGCGGAAATCCACATGGGGAACATACCCGGACTGGGCCGCGTTGGCCAGGAAGTAATGGGCCACCCGCTTGGCGGTGTCCAGATACTCCTGCCGCCCGGTGCCAAGATAGGATACCATAAACCCGTAAATTGCCCACGCCTGGCCCCTGCTCCAGCTGGAGCCCACGCCATACCCCTGACCGCCGAAGGATTCCAAAGCTTCCCCAGTACGCACATCATAATGGAGGATGTGGATCACCGAGCCGTCGGGGCGGACGGCGTTGTTCATGGTCTTTTCCGCGTGGAGGTCTGCAATCCTGGCAAACCTTTCATAGCCCGTTTCCTCACTGGCCCAATACAGGAGGGAGAGGTTCATCATGGTGTCGATGATAGACCAGCCCTCCTTTTCCTTGGAGTTCCAAGCGGTCAAAAATCCCCCGTCCGGGTTCCACCGGGATGCCAGGTAATTGGCGGCAACCAGGGCGCGCCTGCGGCTGGCAGGGTCTTTGGTCAGCCGGTAAGACGCCGCTGATGTGGGCACCCACATAAAACCGACATCGTGGTGAAGCCCCTCAAAGCCCTCCTCCGTTTCAAACAGCGCCTTGTCCAGCATTTTCTCCATCCTTTTGGCATGTTCCGCGTACAGGGCTTTTCTGCCGCCGTCCCCTGTGCCCTGGTATAGCTGCCACAAAATTCCCGGCCAAAAGCCGTTGATCCAGCAGCTGGGCCGTTCGGTGTAGCGGTCCTCCCCGTCCCCGTTTTTGTCGATGGTATACAGTATCTTGTCCCCGTTTTTCAACAGGCTGCGGTGCAGCTTCTCCTCCATGCGCTTCCAGGTCTCCGCCGCCCAAATACGGTTCATCTCCGCGTCAGCCATCCTCAGCATCCCCCTTCCCGCGCCATCCGGTATTCCACAGACCAATCAACGCTCCGGTAGGGAGTACCCCTCACGTCTGTTCGGATAAATTTACAGAGCATATCCATCATCTCCTCCGTCCAGACATCCATATCAATCTGGGCGGTGGTAAAGCGGTTCTGGGAGATCATCTCAAAGCCGAAAATATCCTTTATCTTGGTCTTCATGGCTCCGTCCACCACCTCCTGCACTAAGTGGGAGGGGATGAACAGCACGCCGCTGCTGGTCCCAAACACAATATCCCCAGGCAGGCAGACCGCGCCGCCGATCTTGGTCACCCCGTTAAAGCCGGTCATGATAAACTCCCGAATGGGGGTGGGGTCCACGCCGCGGTAGTACACCTGAACCTCCTTGATTTTCTCCATCTGCTCCATGTCCCGGACGCCGCCCCAGATAACCGCCCCGCCGTTTTTGGTCCTGGTCTTTACGGCGGTGGTCAGATTTCCGCCGAGGAAGGTGCCCTTGTAGATTTTGTCGTACATGTCAATGACCGCCACATCCCGCTCCACAAGGCTGTCAACCACCCATTGGTTGTAGGTGCCGTTTCTCCCCTCAGAACTCCCCTGGGCCTTTACCGCTTCATTTAGATCCGGCCTGGTGGGGCAGTAGCTGGCCGTCACCGCCCGCCCGATGAGCTTTCTCCCGTCCCGGTGCAGCAGCTTCAGGCGTCCCTCAAACTGGTTTTCGTACCCCTTGACATAGATGGGCTTCCAAACCTCCTCCAGCGTCAGGTTCTGAAGCTGATCCAGATACTCGTCTGGAACAAGGGGCCGCCCGTCTGCCATCCGCTCCCCTTTCCAGGATTGTGTCAGTTGTATAATATCCTCATAGTGGTTAAATCTCATTGTTTCCTCCCGCTTTTCTCCCAATATCATGGGCTGTTTATTTTATCATAGCTTTCGCGTTTCCATAGCATATGTCATAGAGCAGTGCTTCTAAAAGCTCCGGGGATTTCGGCATATCCTGCCGGAGAACCCGCTCCGCCATCCAGTCGCAGAGAACCCTTCTGAAATAGTCGTGGCGGATAAAGGATAAAAAGCTCCTGGAATCGGTGGTCATACCGGGGAAGTTGCTCAGCAGTCCATAAACGGCCGTGTGGTCCAGCACGCTGCGGATGCCGTGGCTGTGGTCGCACCACCACCACGCAGGCCCCTGGGTTACCAGACCCGGAACGCCGTCCCTGCTGTAAGAACCTGCTAGACAGGCCAGCATCCCGTGATCCGCCGGATTGAGGGCGAACAGGATGATTTTGGGCAGTCCCATTCCCGACTGCTGCTCCACATCGTCTAAAAATTCCGTCAGAGAGCGCACATCCACGCTGTTCCCCATAGCCGCGTAGCCCCCTGCGGCTCCGGCACATTTTCTCAGCCGGGTACTGGTGCGGCGCTGGGCCCCCATGTGGAGCTGGAGGGTCATATCCCGCTGGGCGTATTCGCAGGCCAGATGACGGAGCACCGCCGAGGACAACATAGCCTTGTCGGCTTCCCTCAGGGAATCCACCTCCTCCAGCAGCCTGACAAACCGCTCTTGGTTCCTGCCGTCCTCCCTGCAATAACGGAATCCGTTGTCCAGGCTGTGGTCCGCAAAGCGGCATCCCGCTGCCCGGAACGCGTCCAGCCTTAGGGAGATTGCCTGAAAATAATCCTCCAAGTTACTGACCGTTACGCCTGTCTGCTTCTCCAGCATTTGAATGTCCTCCCGCCGAGGAAGAAGGACCGTGTCGCCCCTCAGGGAAGCCGTCACCCTGCCCCCTTCCCCGTAAACGGCAAGATCATCCGTGAGAGAGGCGCATGGACTGGCATACTCCACCCTGTACCTGTCCAGAATACTTTTCGCCGAAATGATGTTGCGCTCCATATAGCCTATCCCGTGTTCCCAGATCAACTTCCAGTTGTCCTTTCCGGGCACCTCCCTGATTTCCAGGACATCCTCCAGCTCCATCAGCGACCACTGGAAAAGGGGACTGCCCGCCAGCTTTGGGAAGATGCCGCACCAGCAGGCGAATTTTTCCTCCTCGGCTGCGTCGCCGGTGATGCACCGTTCCGGGACGCCGCACATCCGCATGGCCCGGTGCTTGTAGGGGTCCGGCTGAACCCAAAGCTTATACAGGTTGTGAAAACGCCGGTTTCCCTTGATGTCGGAAATGGGCAGATGGTTGTGGTAGTCAATGACCGGGAGCGCCGCGCAGCTTTGGTATAAACGTCTGGCAAGCTCTGTATTGAGCAGAAAATCCTTCTTCATCATGTCAATACCCTCATTCCAGATCCAGGCCCGCGCCGTGGGCAATCCCGCGGATATAGCCCACCGCGAACAGGTTCCCCAGGGCGGCGTATCCGGGCTGATCGGTTTGCTCCCCCGCCATAGTGGGGGTGTGGTCCGGCCTCACCACACAGTCCGGGGCGTACCTCTGCGCCCATTTCATGATATCCGCCATGCTGGCGTCGCCGTTGTCGTGGAAGGTTTCCCGGAAGTCTGTCCGAACGCCCTTTACATCCCGGATATGGAGGAAAAAGATTTTCTCCCCGAATTCCTCCATCAGCGCCCTCACGTCTTCGCCCATCAGCTGGAAGCAGGACTGGCAGAAGGTAATCCCGTGGGATGGACTGCCGGTAATGGACATGGCCCTCCGGTATCCCTCCGCTCTGGCAAAGATACGGGAGTATCCCAGCAGGCAGTCTATGGGGGGATCGTCCGGGTGGAGGGCCATCCGCACCCCCGCCCTTTCCGCCGCGGGCATGACGGCGCGGATAAACCGCTCATAGTTGCTCCAAACCTCCTCCTTGGAGATGAGCACCGGCTTTCCCCCGGCCCTTTCCAGGGAAAAGCCGCAGGTCAGCGCGCCGCCCCTTTCCGGCAGGTCATAGTCGGTTCGGTACCAGCCGATTCCCGCCATAAAGTTATAGCAGAGGAGCTTCAGCCCCAGCTGGCCCATATTTTCCAGCATCCTTTGGTATCGGATGATATCCTCCTCCCAGCCCGGAAGCCCCAGCTTGATTCGGCTCATGTCGAACTCGTCCCCCTCCAGGCCGTACAGGGTCAGGCCCTCCCCCTGGAACTCCTTCTGGATTTGGTACAGGGAGTCCAGATCAGAGGGGTCCTTCTTCCCGCTCAGCTCTGGGGCGGCCTTGGTGATGGCGTATTTTACCCCCAACTGGGCCGCGTGCTTCCATTGGAGGGTGAATTTTGCCGGAAGCATCATTGCAAGTTTCATAGATTGCCGCCTCTTTTCATACTATTTCCGAATAAAAACCTAACTTTCGTTACCGGGCGAAAAGCCTGAATGATCGATTGTTAGGTGCGTATTAAAGTTCTTTTTGATACTTTTTCTTTCAAGAAAAAGTATCATATCCCGCTCACCGCCTGGAAGCCCCCGTCCACCGGCACGGTGATCCCGGTGACAAAGCCGGACGCGCTGTCGTCTGCCAGCCATCGGACACAGCCCAGCAGATCCTTCGCCTCGCCGAACCGCTCCAGTGGGGTGTGGGAAATCACATTGCTGCCCCGCTGGCTCAGGCCGCCGTCGGGGGTGCGGAGGATTTTGACGCTCCGCTCGTTGACGAAGAATCCGGGGGCGATGGCGTTGACCCGTATCCCGGCGGGGGCCAGGTACGCTGCCAGCCACTGGGTAAAGTTCACCACCCCCGCCTTGGACATGGCGTAGGCGGGCACCCGCGTCAGGGGGGTATAGCTGTTCATAGAGGCAAAGTTGATGATACACCCCTTCCCCCTGGCGGCCATCTGGGCCCCAAAGGCTCGGCAGGGGATCACTGTGCCGATGGTGTTGGTGACCAGGACGCTTTGGAACACCTCCATATCCAGGGCGAAAAAGCCGTTGCAGGCCCTCCCGGCCTCCGGGTCCAGCTCCCCCTGGGTGTAAGCGTTGTTTTTGGTGACGGCGGGGTTCTGGTTGCCCCCCGCGCCGTTGACTAGGATGTCGCAGGGATGCTCCAACTTTTCCAGCCTGGCGGCGATTTCCTTCATCCTGTCCTCTTGGGTCACATCCCCGGCCTCCACCGCGCAGAGACCGCCGTTCTGGCGGATACGCTCCGCCACCTGTTCCAGCCTCTCCTTCGACCTGCCAATGAGAACCACATAGGCCCCCTGGGCCGCCAAATCCACCGCAATTTCCGAGCAGAGGGTTCCCGCCGCCCCCGTCACTACCGCTGTTTTTCCGTTTAATGTTCCGTTCATACCCGGTCATCCTTTCTATTTTTGCGTTTTTGTGTCCCACGGTTCCAGCTCCACCAGGGAAACCGCGTTATCCGTCATTAAAATGTCCGTCTGCCATTGTCCCTGAATCTCTGCGGTCTCCTCCGGGTACCAGAGCTTCAGCGCGCCCTCTTTATGAATCCATTCCAGCTCCGTCTGGGTCAGGCCGTCCCGGCTGCCCAGTTCCCGCCATGCCGTATAGGCGTTGGAATTGCTGTGGTCAATCCGGTAATGCCGGATGCGGTATTTCCCCCGCAAACCCGTAATCTCCAAACGGATATGTCTGGATGTTCTGCTTCTCAGCTCCTGCTCCTCCAAAATGGCGCGGGGGGAAAAGCGGTACAGCAGTATGGCAAGCCTCCCGTTTTCACCGGATGTGGGTATCATCCCCATATAGGAACCGTCCGGCTCGCTCCCCTCCCTGTTCCCGGAGCCTTCCAGCAGCCTATCCCCCAGCTTGGCGCAGAGGGCATAGGCGTTGTAGATGGGCTTTGGGAATCCGTGGAGGGTGAAAAAGCTCCTGTACCCGTGGAATTCCCGCTTCAAGTTGTGCTGGCCGGACAGGCAGATCATCTGCATGGACACCGGCGCGTGATGCTCCGTGTAATAGCGGATCAGATGGGCATAGGCTACCCCGTAAAACTCGGTATTGCGAAACCGCAGCACGGGGTACTTTTCCGCGTCGGAAAATCCCTCAGTGGAAAGCCCCCACTCGTCCACCACCATTTCGATTCCCGGAAATCCGCACCGCTCCGCAATGCCTGCCAGCTCCTGCACCCGCATAAAGGTATCCTCCACCCGAACCGGCCTGCCTGCCGTCAGGTCCTTGGGAAAGGCTCCATAGGTATGGACCGACATAAAGTCAAATTTCGTCCCCGTCCCGCCGTTGGCCCAGTTCTTTCCCTGTTTTACATGGGTCAGGAATTTCTCCAGAAACAGGTTGGACAGCGCCGCCGAGGGGCCTCCGGTTTTGACCTGGGGACAGCTTTCCATAACCCCCTGGGCAAAGTGGTCGTACAGCTTGGCGTACTCCTCCGCAATCCGCTCCATGTTTCCCTCCCTGGGTGTGTCCGAAAGGAAGTAGTCGGGGAAGTCCGGCTCGTTCCAGCAGTGGAAATACCACTCCGACAGCCGCTGTTCTCCGTACCGTTCCTTTAGATGCTGGGTATATGTCCGGCAGACCTCCTGCCACTCTTGGTAATCGCCGGGCTTGGAGGTGTTGAGATGCTTCCCCTTGTACCTGACCAGCCAGGAGACGCAGGCCGGGTCGGCGGCAATGGCCTGGGGCAGAAAGTTAAAGCAGATGAGCAGCCGGAAGCCCTTTTCCACCATATAGTCGATTCGTTTGTCGGAGGCTGCAAAGTCAAAGGACAGCCGTCCACTTTCGTCCCTGGAAACGATGTCCTCCAGCATGGCGTATATCCGCACATACCGGGCCGCCCCGTCCCTGCTCACTTGGTCTAATATCCGCCTCCCCCAATCGTCCTCTATGGCGTCGGTGGGGTGGAAATGGATATGATTCCAAAAATTATGTACTTGCCTTGCGGCGGAATCCGCTTTTACCTGATAGACTCGAAGCTCTCCCATCATTTCATCCCTTCTAACTCTATAAAATACTGGCTGATCCCTGCCCCCTCTGTCAGATCCACCTCCCATTGGATGGCATAGACCTTTTCCATAACCCCCTTGTGGTTGCTGTGGCTGTATTCCCTGACCCGCGCCTGCGCCTTTTCCGGGAGCCGCAAAACGCAGAACATTCCGCCGGAGGACAGCAAAACCCTTTCCCCCTCTACAACAGGGCAAAGCTGGGTGACAAGGTTTTCGGTCATGCTCTGTTTGCTGCCCATCCGCACGCTGTCGCAGACAGCCAGCTTTCCCGATACCAGGTCAAATTCCAGGGTGCGCCGAAGACTTTTTACTGCTCCTCTTTCATATGCCTCCGCAAGGTCCATTTTGACCAACACTCTGCCATCCCACTGCTCCGCATCAAAGCTGCCGCACCCATACTCCTTTCCCGCAGGCTGGGGCTTCCCGTTGACAATGGGGACGCTATGCCCCAAAGAGCTGTTGCACAGCACCTCATATCGTCCCTCGCCGAAGTAGCCCTTCCGGTACTCCCCGGCCCCTAAATCGGTGAAGAACAGCTCCCCGCCGCCCTCATAAATGAAATGGCCCACATCGTTGTGGTTGTGGAACTCCATGTTGTGGCCGCCCTTGCAGGCCATACAGGGCCCCGCCTGGGAGCGGGCAACCACCCACTGGGCAGCCGGGAGAACATCCAGTGGTGAAAAAACGTCCATAGGTTCTGGGGCCACTGAGTCTTTCAAAAGCACTTTCAGCCGGTCCGGCATCAGCAGGTCCATCTTTAAATCCGTAAAATGGTAACACCCGTTGGAATCCAAACCCGCTGCGCTGGAAAAATCGGGGAAGATAAAATTCGGATAGTGCATGGCCAGCACGCAGCTAAAACCGGCCCGGAAGCTGCCCCGGCTGCTTCCGTCCGCAAAGCTGAGGGTTCTCCCGTCCCGGAAAAAGCACTTCCGCTCAAAACCGGCGATTTTCCGCCGCTTGTCCTCCGCCCCACCGGAAAGCTCTCCCCATTCCCCGTTAAACAGATCGTATTGTCCCCCGGTCAGGTCAAACAGCTCCTGGGCAAAGTTGGAAAAGAATGCCATGCCGTAGGTATAGTACCCCAGCCCCTCAGTACAGGCCCCGTCCTCCGCAAAACCCTTCAGATAGTACTCCAGACTGCCGCATATCCTGGTCAGGCAATCCTTCAGCCGTTGCCGGTCATCCTTCATCAGATGGATGCAGGCACTCCCAATGGCCCCAGCGCAGACCCCGTTCCAGTTGTGGGGCCCGTTTTCCCAGTTGCGGTAGGGGATGCCGGAGGTGAAGTAGGGGAGAAAAACCCTTCTCTCCACATTTTCCCGGATACATTCTATGGTATATTGGGGCAGCTTACCCGAAAGGCGGCTGGCCAGCTCCGCCAATGCCTGGGCGGTTTCCGCCGCGAACAGGTCCACGGTGGTCCGCCAACCCTCCTCCTTCCGGTTTACGTGGGGCGGCAGGGCCCAGCACTCCTCCCGGCAGATGTCCTCAATGATCAAAGCCAGCTTTTCCAAAATGGAGCTTTCCGTTTCCCGAAGGGGGAGGAGGTTCTCCCTTTGGGCGATTGCCTCCAGCCCGAATACCGCTAGGAATTTCCTTCTGGTAAAGTAAACCCTTTCGTATAGAACCCGGTTCCCGTTTTTCTCATACAGGCCAAAAAGCTCCTCTGTAATGGAGGGCATCTCCTCTGTCAGCAGCTTTTGAGCCGCCTCCCTCACCTCCCGGCGAAAATTGGCCTTAAACTGTGATAGCTTTGCCTCTAAATCCAAATTCAACCCTCTCCCTTCTCATCCCTCAAATGCTCCAGGTTGGCCCGGTACGCGCTGGGGGAAACCTTATAGATGCGCCGGAACGCCTTGTAAAAGGTATTTTCCGAACCAAAACCGCTTTCCTGGGCGACCATCCTGACGGACATCTCCGGGTTTTCCAGAAGGAGCCGCGCCTTTTGAAGCCGGAGCTGTTCCAGATATTCCGAAAAACCAATGTGAAGGTATGATTTGATGGCCCTGGCAATGGTCTTGTCCGAAATCCCAAAGGCGTCCGCCAGGGAGGTCATATAAAAATCTGGATCGTCGTAATGCTCGCCGATGTACTCCACAATCTGCCTTGGCAGATCATTTTTGCTGTCCGTCTTAATCTTTACGGCGGCCCTGCACAACTCCCCTGCGCAGGAAAGCATCTTTTCCTCCATATCCGGTATGGTGTCGCTGTATCTGATGGGATCGACTCGGACATTGCAGCGGAGCTTGGCGGCAATATTGTTTAACAGTGCCGCCTGCATATAGAAGAGCTGCTCTGCCATGGAATACACCTGGGAGATGCTGGCCTGATACCATTGACGGCTGATTAACTCCTTTGCCTCTGTTTCGCTGCCCGCCAGAAGCAGGTCGGTGAGCTTAACATTTTCCATCAGGTCAATTTCCGTCAGCCCGTTTTTGATCTCCCGCTCTACCTTTTCCTGAAAAATCAGCCTTTGGCTGCTGAGGTATTTCATGCTGTACCGCTGGGCGTGGTAGGTTTCGTTCAGGTTCTCCAGCGTCCGCAGGGGGCCGCTGACAGACAGGATGCAGTGGCAGTCGAAGGTCTCCTCCGCCTGCCGGATAAACTGGGACAGCGTCCCTTCCAATTCCTCGCAGGAGCTGTCCCCGCGGAGGATCAGGACAAACAGGTTCGGCCTTGCCCTGGAGAAAAAGGGAGGGTCCAGCCCCCGCTGCCCAAGGATGGTCTGCATCTCACCGGAGGGAATCTCCCACTCGGTGTGGGTCAGCTGAAAAATCGCCAGCCGGAAGGGGATGGGAAACCAGCTGTTCCCCGACAGGAACCCTGAAAGCCGCTCTTCATCCAGGCCGTTGAGGATGTGTTCCCGCAGCATCCAGTGGTCCATCTCCTGGTTCAGCTTTTTGTAACGGCTCTGGTGCCGGATGCCGCTCTCCCCGATTTCGGTGATGGAACGCTCAATGTATTCGTATCCGAAACGGCTTTTTTCATGGGGAATCTCAGTGTACTTATCCAAAACGGAGATAATTTTGCCCAGGGGCTTGGAGTTGCGGTAGGCGAACAGCAGGGCAATGGCGGCGGCAATCACCAGGAAGGCCGCCAGATAGACCGCCGCCACAATGAACATCCCCCGGAGCTGTCCCCAGAAGTAGCTTTGGGGAATCTCCACTGTCAGGGAAAGAAGGGTCTGGCTGCTCCGTATCTCAAAGGTACGGCTCCGCTTTTGCACCTCCACACCGTTGGAATAGAGCAC
Source organism: Oscillospiraceae bacterium (assembly GCA_022800935.1). Lineage (GTDB taxonomy): Bacteria > Bacillota > Clostridia > Oscillospirales > Ruminococcaceae > UBA1405. The sequence goes on along the minus strand of JAAWRH010000036.1, from coordinate 19,865 downwards.
TTCACCGGTGGAGGGGTTTACCATGGTGACGCGGGCGATTTCCTGCATCTCGTCCAGCCCTAGCAGTTGGTAGATCATATCCAGCGGCAGCAGGGAGACGACCATCGCCCTTTCCCCGTCCCCTGTGGCCGCGTAGGTGTGGGCATAGGGAAGCCCCTGGAAGGCTTCTATGGCGTTGCAGAAGGTGTCCGCCGGAAGAAATTGGTAGGAGTATTCCCCCTGAACTAGATCCGCCAGCCACAGCTTTTGGCTGTCATACCCCACAGGATGGTACAGCAGACCGCTCTCCTTCTCCGCGTCAAAGTAGACCGTCTTGGGGGTTATGACAATTCCGTTGGAAAAATAGCAGATAGGGCTTCGGAAGAAGGTGTAGGAGCCGGTCAGATCCGCAAAATAGTTGCGCAGCTCCAGCAGGACATAATAGTCACTGGTTCTGTCCAGCCCCTTGATGGAGCGTACATAGGAATAGTTCTTGTTGTTGCGCAGCCGGAAAATCACATTGCCTGTCACGGCGATTTCGTCGTCCAAGATGCTCTGTCCCCGCACCATCTCCTTGTAGGTGCGTTCCTCAATGTTCCGCTCCAGGATGCGGAAGGCCTCGAAGAAAATCGGAACCAGCAGGATAAACACTGCCGCCGCGAACAGCATGTAGTTTTTCAGAAAGTGAACCAGCGAGCTTCCCTTTTTATACAAATTCCCACCTGCTTTCCCCAATCACAAATCACACAGCCGTGTATCAGCCCTTGACCGCGCCAATCATAACGCCCTTGACAAAGTGCTTTTGAACAAAGGGATAGATTATCATAACCGGGAGCATGGCCACCACAATCAGTGAGTACTTTAAAAGCTCCGCAAGCCCTTCCTTGGCCGCCGCGCCGTCGTCTATCACCACCATGCTGGCGTCCACCTTGTTGCTGATGAGGATATCCCGCAGAAAAATCTGGAGCGGGTACAGGTTCTGGTCGTTGAGGTACATAAAGGCGTTAAAGTAGGCGTTCCAATGGCCTATAGCGTAGTAAAGCGTAATCACCGCAATGACCGAGCCGGAGAGGGGAAGCACCATCCGCACAAAGTATTGGGCGTCGCTGCACCCTTCAATTTGGGTGGCCTCCAGCATCTCCTGGGGGATGCTGTTATGGATAAAGGTTCTGGCAATGATCATATTATGTACCGAAATAGCCCCCGGCAGTATCATGCTCCAAACGGTGTTGAGCAGATGGAGGTTTTTAACCACCAGGTAGGTGGGGATCATGCCTCCGCTGAAGATCATGGTAAAGGTGAACAGCAGCATAATCGGCCCCTGGCCAGGCATATCCGTCCTGGAAAGGGGATAGGCGGCGCACATGGTCAAAGCCACATTGATACAAGTGCCCACCACCATATAGAACAGGGAGTTCCGGTAGCCGATCAGCACCTGGCTGTTTTTGAATATTGCCTTGTAGCCCTCAAAGCCGAATTCCACCGGCCAAAGCCATACCTTTCCCGACATCACCGCAGAGGGGGAGGAAAAGGAGCTGGACAGCACATAGATCAGCGGATAGGCCACAATGACCCCCAGAGTACACAATGCCACAAGCAGTATCACCTCAAACCTGTTGTCCGAGGCAGAGTGGCTGATTTTTTTAACTTTCATAGACGCTCCTTTCTTTGGGCGCTACCATAGGCTGGTGTCGCTCACCCGTTTGGAAATCTGGTTGACCGACATAATCAGCACGAAATTGACCACAGAGTTGAACATTCCCACAGCGGTGGAGTAGGAGAAGTTGGAATTTCCCCCAAAGGCCATTTTATACACATAGGTGGAGATAACCTCGCTGTAGCTCAGGTTGAGGGAATTCTGCATCAGGTACACCTTTTCAAATCCCACATTCATCACCCGGCCGCAGTCCAGGATCAGCATAATGATGGCTGTGGGCAGGATGGTGGGGATGTCCACATGGATGACCCGCTGGAACCTTGACGCACCGTCAATCTGGGCGGCTTCGTGGAGTTCCTGGTCGCTGCTGGCCAGGGCGGCCATATAGATGATGGACCCCCACCCCATATTCTGCCATATCCCTGTCCAGACATAAAGATGGGGGAAAGCGGCGGGAATGCCCAGAATATCCGTGGCCCTAACCCCGGTAATTGCCTGGACGGCGTTTCCATACAGGCCGATGATGGGGTTGAGCATCTGGTTGACCATGCCCACTAATACTACAGTAGAGACAAAATGGGGGATATAGGTGATGGTCTGAACGGTCTTTTTCACCTTGGTATTGCGTAGGCAGTTGAGGCTGAGCGCTAGGACGATGGGGATAAAAAAGCTGACAGCCAGGGAGTAGAGGCTGACGCGCAGGGTATTGACCAATATCCGCAAAAAGTTATAGTCCTTAAAGAACTTTTCAAAGTACTTAAACCCAATCCAGGGGCTGCCTATAATCCCTTTGGAAATGGAGTACTCCTTAAACGCAATCTGTAATCCGAACATGGGGACATATTGAAAAATAATCAGATAAACCAGGGGCAGCAGCAGGAATAGATACAGCTGCCTTGCCCGTAGAATACGTTTTCCAAGCCCCTTTCTGTTTGTATATGGTTTACTTATATTCAATATCTGGCCCTCCTGTATGAAATTTTTGTGGTTTTGAGCCGGTTTTGTTATGAAATATGCTTCCGCACAGGTCGGAAGCATATTTCAGTTCATTCCTTCACTGTTTTTCCGCAGGCCGCCTATTATCTGTCATAGGCCGCCTGAGTGATTTCAAGATATTTGGAGAGCCCAATATTTTCCAGCTCCTTTAGGTAGCTGTCCCACGCCTTGTCAACATCCTCTGCCCCGGTACACCAAAGGGCGATCTTCTCCCGTACATAGGAGTTGAGGCTATTGGCAATCTCCGTGGCCTCTTTTTCCTCGTCCACGGTATAGGGAAACTTGGTGATAATCTCCTTGGGCTTGACTGCCTCGTAGCTGCCGAGCTTGAAGGCCATCTCATAGTTATCCGAGCCGGGGGTCATGGTGGCCGCAAAGGAACCCGCCGCAACCTCCGCCGTGCGGAAGGAGGGGGTCTTGTTCTGCCAGTTGGAATTCTGCTGGGTGTTCCATACCCCGTGATGCTCCAGGAAATAGGCGGGATACTGCATAAACTTCATGGTGAAATCCCGGTCTGCATATTCGGGCCTGCCCTGGATATCCTTGACATAATCCCAGTTCTCACCTTGTTTTCCCCAGCGGCTGGTGATGGTAAAGTCTTCCCGGCCCATCATATCCAGCAGGCGGAAAGCCGCTTCGGGGTTTTTGCAGTTCTTGCTGATATAGCCCATCTCATTGGGCAGGTCGGGGAGATAGGAGGTGGTACAAACTCCGTTCGGCCCGGTAAGGGGCTCCAGGAGAACCCAATTCCCCTTGGAGGGGTGATTCTTGCCAATAAAGGAGGTGGACAGGAAACAGAAGGTACCGACCATCTGGTCCCCTTCCTTGTTCATCACCGTCTTGAAGGTGTCGGCGTCCTGGGAGAAGGAGACAGGGTCAAACAGTCCCTCTTCGCAGAGACCGCGGACAAACTTGATGCCTTCCTTCCATTCATCGGTCACATAGGAGACGGAAAGCTTGTGATCCTTGGAATCCAGGAAATTGTTCCGGGAATTTACCCGTACATAGGAGTTCATCATGGCTTCCCAGAACCATGCGCCGGTACCGGCCTGGACGGTGATATCGCTGCCCAGGGCGGGTATTTCGTCGGCCTTGCCGTTGCCGTTGGGATCCTGGGTCTTGAAGGCAACGAGCATCTCTTTAAACTCCTCAGTGGTCTTAGGCGCCCCAATGTTCAGCGCATCCAGCCAGGGCTGGTACACCCAAAGCCTGGTGTAGCATGGATTGGTAACAGATTCTGTATACTGGGGAACGGTGTAGATATGGCCGTCCGCCGAGCGGATGTTTTCCAGGATATTGATGCCCTCGGTCTCCAGCACCCTTTTAAAGCCCTCGGCAAAATAGTAGGAGGAATTCTCGTAGTAGTCGTCTAGTGGCAGAAACATGCCCGCCTGGCCGTATTCTGATACCACAGCGTCCTTCAGGTTCATCAGCAGGATGTCCGGCAGATCGTCCCCGCCGGAGTTGCACATCATGCTCAGCTTCTGGGTATAGTCCTGGGAAGGGAAGTAGTAGAATTCCAGCTCTACATTCGCCCCTTCCTCCACCATCTGGGTATACCAGTTGGTGTTGTAATTTTCCACGTTGGTATTTTGCACTACCCCTACGGTCAGCTTGACCTTCTCCTTGCAGATAGGCTCCGTCCCAGGCTCGCTCAGGTTAGGGTCATGGGAAAAGCCGCTTTGTTCGGCTGGCGTGGAGGATGCCTCAGAATTGGTGGCCAGGCTTGAAGAATTGGCGGCAGGGGAAGCGCTCTGGCTTTCCTTTGAGGACCCGGAAGAGCTCTGTTCCTGGGTATTGCACCCCGCCAGCAGGTTCATAGACAGCCCAACAAGGATACAGAGGACGGTAAGATGTTTTACTGTGTTTTTCTTTGCCATATGGAACATATAGAACCTCCCAACATTATGTACTGTGTTGTTGTAATGTACCGGTTCAGATGCGCGTCTGTTGTTGTTTATTCTAATCCCTGGGTGCCCGGATTTCAACATGAAAATTCAGACACATCATGACTTAAAGTAAAGGAACGGGAAAAAACGGCTGATTTTAGCCAAAAAAACGCTTGTGTCTTATTTCAAAATTAGTAGATTTTTATATTTTTAACGCTAACAATTCTCCTGATTACCGTCTGGTCCTTAAAAATCCGCCTCTTCTATCTGTAAAATGGTACAAAAAAATCCGGCCTAAACTCAATGTTTAAGCCGGATTTTTAAACGACTATTTCGATTTTCTGTTTTCCGCGCTACAGGTGGTTTGCAAAATGCTTCAATCCATTTTCCGGCGTCACCTCCGGCTGCCATCCAGGCAAAGATGGGTACAGCCGCACTGCCCGCCTTATTTCCCGCTCCGGCGAGGGACGTTCGCCCCATCCGGCGTTCAACTCCACACGATTGATCTGAAGCATATATTCTACCGTTTCACGCAGCGTCAAAATTTCTTTGGAGCCAATCTGGAATGTTTCATCTTTCCAGTTGTGATTTTGCAGAAGCTGCTTTCCCGCCATCTGAAACGCCCTCGTGACGTCGTCGATGTGTACCAAATCAAAATCCTGCCCTCCATCAGAAAGAGCCAGCCGCTCCCCGCTTTGGACGGCTTTCTGAATCAGGTTTAAAATTTTGGGCCGTTGGTCATTGGGGCCATAGGTATCCGAAAGCACCAGAGTGACCGCTCTCACCAATCCGGCATCGGTATAATACGCCAGCAGGTCGGAAAAGGCTTGCTTTGTGGCGGCATATAGGTTGAGAGGACAGTATTCCTCCCCCTGGTAGTGGGCCATCACTGTGGAGGCGTTGACCAGCGCGCAACAGCCCCCGTCCGCCATTGCCTCCAGAAGATACGTCCCTAAGGTGATATTGGATCGAATCATCTCCGGCGTATGTTCCACGCCGCGTGCCCCAGTATAATATGTGGCTAGGTGATAAACCAAATCGGGCTGGCTGACGTTTATTACCTTGGACATGCTGTCATAAGTCCCATCATAATAGACAAAATGAATTTGATCTTGAATGTCTTCCAAATAGGTCAATTTAAGAGGTTCCCGAACCAGACCGTATACCTCACACTCCGGCAGAAGCCGCCGGGCCAGGTTGGAGCCAATATAACCGGTGATTCCGGTGATTAAAATTCGTTTCATGTTGTTCCCTTTAAACAGAAGAAAGGCTCGTCCGTTCCATAAAGTATTTTTGTTTGATACAAATCCGCAAGACACGTTCTCAATACAGTTTCACTACTTCGGGTTGTAATAAAATAGTCCGCATACTGGAATAAAATGTTTTCATCCCAGGTTTCTCCAGACTGTAAAACCACCTCACAGTTTCTCTCTTTATATTCTTCAAAAAATTGATCCAAAATCTGCAGATTTTCTGGAGTAGAAATATGTTTTGGCAGGTAAAGAAACAATTCCGTCCCGAAACATTCCTCCTCAAAATACTGCTTTAAAACCTTTGGGTAAAGAGGGTATGGATCTCCAAAGTCCGGAATAAATAGATATGTATCTTTTGGTTTTACCCCCCCCCACGGTAAATTTTCAATATTATATTTTTCAAGACGCCTTTCTGCTTCAGGTAAATATTTAGAGACAAAATCTGATATGGGGAGGACAAAATCCTGCCTGCGGGAATACTGAACTTGACTGTCCCAATCCCACCACGCAATTTTTTGAAGCCCTATAATTTCAGCCTCATCAAACCGATAGCGCAAAATTTTAGCTGGATTTCCCCCAACAATCGCATATGGCGGTACGTCCTTTGTTACAACAGAGTCTGCCGCCACAACACAGCCATTGTGAAGTGTAACCCCGGCCATAATAGTTGCGCCATGCCCAATCCAGACATCATTTTGTAAGATAATGGATGCTTTTCTTCTTATTTTGCTCCCTCGGTCTATTCCCTGCAAACAGGTGGGCTCCCCCTGGCAGACTGACTTATAATCATGATTCAGATCAATCATAAATGTAATGGACTCAGCTAAGGAGCAACATTTACCTATCGCGACGCAATGCCTGCCCCCGGTCGGGTCAAAATTGATCCCGCTCTGTATTGTCACGCCGGTCAGGTAGCTGTCCCGATCAACAGAAAGAAGCGGGAATCCCTTCAACGCACCTTCTGTATTAAAGGTTACACATGTATAGGACTTGATTTGATGCGGTTGAATAGATACAGTTTGTATCAAAGAAATCATCTCTCTTTATGTTTTCCAAAGTCCAATTCTGACAATAAAGGTAAATGTGCATCCTTTTCGGATAAAACTGGCTGTCCTATTTGATCCAACGGCCACTTAACAGCCAGCGTTGGATCATCCCATCGAACACCCCCGTCTGATTCCGGGTCATACCGGTCTCCGCACAGGTAACTGAACAGCGTGCCCTCCTCCAACGCCAGAAAACCGTGGGCAAAGCCCTTGGGAATGTAGAGCAGATTTAGATTTTCCGCCGAAAGGTAAAAGCCCTCCCACTGGCCGAAGGTTTCTGAACCCTTGCGCAGGTCCACCGCCACATCATATACCGCTCCGTGCAGCACCTGCACCAGCTTATCCTGGCTGTGTCTGCGCTGGAAGTGGAGGCCGCGGAGGACGCCCTTATGAGAGAAGGAACGCAGCTCCTCCCAAGGGGAAAGGTTTATCCCGTTGGCTTCAAAGATGGATTTTTCAAATGGTTTGGACAGATATCCCCTGCCGTCAGGGGCGCAGAATGGGGTAATTAGCGTTAACCCCGTAATCTGTGTGTTTTGAAAAGAAAATTTTTGCATGGAAAACGCCTTTCCTTAATAGATTAAATTTATTTCTGTCGGTCAGATTGTTTTGTAGCTATCATAGATAAAACTTCCTCATATGATCTTGCGCCAGCTTTTACATAGACCATTTCTTCCTGCGTCAGTTGCTCGCCGGGGATAACTCTTTCTGAATCTTCACACATACCGCTGCAATACGCACAAGCCGACAAACTCTTTTTGGCGTAAATGGCCCTGATTTTTTCCCGTTGTTCTTCTATGGACAGTGATTCATCAAATAAGTCAAGATATTCGCTGTAATCATCAGATAAACCAAGCTGTCTTCTACGTCTGGCTGGGGGACATGGCCACATTTCCGTCCCTGAAATTGGAAAACAAAAATTTAGTTTTTGGGGAAATGCGCATTTTGCAAATAACTGTTCTACCTCTTCTTGGGTTTTCAACCTTTGTTCTGTCAAATTTCCAAAATCCACCCAACCGCCGCAATGAGGGTTATCATTGGTATAATTGCGTATTTCATGCCGAATATTCTGTTTTTTCATTAAATCGTGAATTGTTTCAATTTTTGTTGAAATCTCTGGACCATAATTATCAATAAGAAAGTAAAGCTTCTCTCCAAAATTTTTGGACGCATTCAATATGCTCTGGCTTGGAACCACAGTCCCATTGGTTGCAAATTGTATTTCACCAATCTGTTTATTATGGTAATTTTTAAGATGTGTGAGTATGATAGGAAGTTCTGGATATATACATGGCTCACCGCCAGAAATTGAAAATATTTTTACATAATCCACAATTTCAAAGTAACGATCAATAACTTTCAACCAATCTTCTGCCGGATGGTTATGCAGAAGAAGGTCATTCATATATGGTACATATGCGTTGCACAGCCTGCATTTTAAGCTGCATTTGTATGTTATGTCAATTGATACCCGTTCCATAATGAAATCCTGCATTTCGTAACACTCCGTTCATTGTTCTTTCCAATTCTCCAATTTCTCAAAACAGAAATCTATGCGTCAAAATTGGACTCTGTACTGTTCTTTTTACTCATCATTGCCAAAACGTCTGAATAGGATTTCGCACCAGCCCGTACATATTGCATCTCCTCGTTTGTCAACTGCTCCCCAGGGACAAATCTTTCCGAATCCTCACACAGACCACCGCAGTACGCGCAGGCTGATAAACTCTTTTTGGCATAAATAGCCCTGATTTTTCCCCGCTGCTCTTCTATGGACAAAGTGCTGTCCAATAAATCAATATATTCGCTTTGGTCGCAAGGGAAACCTAGTTCCGTCCTTCGCATGACTGCATCGCATGGCCACATCCGCGCCCCTGAAATGGGGAAACAGAAGTGTATCTTTGATGAAATCGCACATTTCGCAAACACTTCTTCTGCCTCTCCCTGGTTTTTCGATCTTTTTTCTGTCAAACCTCCAAAATCCACCCAGCCGCCGCAATGGGGATTATCCTCAGTATAGTTGCGGATTTCATGCCAAATGCCTTGCTTTGTCATTTGTTCGTCAATTGCTTCAATTTTTGTTGAAATCTTTGAACCATAGTTATCAACAATAAAATATATTTTTTCTCCAAAATCCTTGACACTGTCCAATATGTTTTGACTTGGAATTACTGTACCATTTGTCACAACATGAACTAAGCCAATCCTCTTGTCGTATATTTTGAGATGTTTGAGTAAAACGGGAAGATCTGGATAAAGACACGGTTCGCCTCCCGAAACTACAAATATTTTCACATAGTCCACAATTTCAAAGTAACGATCAATCACCTTACACCAATTTTCTACTGAAAAATAATGTTGGGCTGTATCAGACTTATATGGTACATAGTTGGCGCACAACCTGCACTTCAAACTACATTTGTATGTTACTTCTATCGTTACCCGTTCCATAATAAAATCTTTCATTTATAATTCTCCTTATCTATTTTTTAGTTAAAGGTAGCAATACAATACTGTTTCGTTATATGTATTTGAGTGATGCCGAATATGGAATTTGTACTTAGGAACCAGCTTTTTTAAGTATAACGGAATGCGATAAAAATCGTAAATGTTGTGATAAAGACAGATGGCCATAAGTGGTTTACAGCGCTGTATTGTTTCTGATGCACCATGAAGCATATCCCACTCAGAACCTTCAATATCAGCCTTAATAAATACAATATTTTGTGCTTCTCTCTGCACAAAATACTCATCCAAAGTAATCACCTCCACTGTATTTTCTTCTGTATTGGGATTGCTGGAGAGAGATGTACTAGAGAGAGCACCGGTATTATCTCGAAATCTCAGAATACCATGTTTCGCACCAACTCCTTTCCTTTCATACACAATCTTGCTCTCAGAAAGAGCCCAAATATCTGTTAAAAAAGCTCCGCGCTTTTGAAGCGCCTTAAATGCACGTTCAGTCGGCTCAAAGGCACATATTTCCTTAAATATTCCTGTTGAATATTTTACTATATCTTCTACTGTGTCACCCACAAAAGCCCCACAGTCTACAAAAACGCCATCTCTATTTTGAAGGCACCTAAATTTAGGAAAATAAAAATATTGGTCTGGAGCGTAGTATTGCTCTATCATTTCCATGTCCCCGGTCATTCTACCTAAAAGAACGCCGGAATATACCTCTTTAGATTCATCATCCAACAAATTAAATACCTCTTCAAATTCATTAAAATGCTTATGCATCACATACGCATCCAAACTGCAGTGGGGTATTTTCATATCTTCCAACTGCTGATGTAGGCTTTTGTAGTATTTATTTGTGCTAATTAGAACAAATGGATTTTGATACTGAACAAGTTCATTAGGAGAGATACAAGGTATCCCCTCAATCACTCTTCCCTGTTTTTCTATGCTGTTATCGCAAATAGCCTTTATATTTACTTCACCTTTTAATGTTGATGCTGCCACAGCACCAATCAGACCTGCACCAAAAAGAAAAATTTCATCTGTTTCAGCAGGAAGCCGAGTATTTTTGACAAGTTCCTTGATTTGGTTCCAGTTATCTGTATAACCCATTATAAACCCTCCTACATTTTTCCAGCCCACGCCGCCAGCCGTTTATCCTCTGGGAAATAGCTGTGGTAATGAATTGGCGAACCCTTTGTTTTTTCATGGAAGATACGGCCAGCTTCCCAAACATGGTTTCCCTCAAAATATTTCCGGTCTGCTTCCACACAGGACAAAAACCAATCCGCCGGTTCTCCAACAAAAAAATCGTCAAAAGGATATACTTTTTTGGGCTGTTTCATTGCTATCTCACAAGACACCAAAAAACGATCCCGATTGTCCTGAACCTTATATGTTCGGAGTACCTCGGCCCGCGCATTTGCCCCAATTTCCGCCGCCTTAGACGGATTTTCATACAGAAAGCGCACAGCCTTGCCGTATTCTTCCGGAGAATGCACCAAAATCCCTGTCACGCCATCCCGGATAATATAATGTTCCACACACTGGTCCAGCGCCACAACAGGCAGCCCGGCGGCCATCGCTTCCAGCAGGGCATTTTCTGTCGCTCCAAAATGCTGCGGATTTAAAAGGTAGGAAAACACATCCATTTCGGCAAGGGCAGGCTTTATATCCTTTAATTGTCCGCAAAATTGAAACCGTTCTGCTATCCCTTTTTCAGCAGCAGTATTCAAAATCGTTTCTTTCGTAGAAGGTGAGCCGACCATCATAAATTCTGCGTCAGGTAAATCCACAGCCGCGCAAAACTCCACAAAGTCAGGATGAAGCTTACAGAAGCCAAGGGTGCCAACATAGCCAATTTTGAAGGATTTGTGCAGTTTTCTCTGAATCTGGGAAAAGCTGCTTAAATCATTCAAACCATAAACAACGCTGAAATGCTCCTGTATATATGTCTTGCCCAATGCCTGAACCTGCGGAAGTTCCAAACTGTAGGGTGTGGCGAACATACACTGATCAAATTTTTTCACAAATTCTGCGGGGATTGCGGGGAAATAGTTTCCCGAAACGTGGCACCAGAGGATGCTCCGAATGGGGACTGGAGGGAAATCGTGCAGAAATTTGGTAAGCGCCGGATGATGATGCCAGCTGAATATCACCACATCCGCCTGTTCCAGTTCTTGTTTCGTTTCAGCAACATTTGGGCTTTGTATGATCCGGAAACCGACAGCTTTCACCTTTGCAAGGGCTGCTTGATTCTGCGGCGGCTCCAGCAAAAGGACGCTTTGCTCCTGTCCACAGGTTCCCAGTCCCGTATATGCTGAACCGATTCCACCGCCCATATGGGCAGCAACGTGTAATATCTTCATGTTTTTCTCTCAACAATCAACAAATATTCTTTTGCAATCATCCGCTCCACCGCTTCTTTCCGCTGGCTTTTTGCAAGCTCTGTTGGTAAAAGTGCATCCAGCAGCTTCTGTTGCTCCGCGTCCAGTCTGAAGGGAATAGGAATAATCCTTTTCACATCTCCCAGCTTGTCCAGCGATGCTTTAACCGCCTCCAGCGGAATCTGATAGGCAAACTCTGGGTTGTAAACATCCCTCTGCCCCAGCTGGTGCAGATAGCTTTGGAATGAAAAGGTGTTGCTCAGCTTACAGATCACCGTTCCGCCCTTTTTGCACAAGGCAAATAAATCATTCATAAGCTTCTGCGGTTCATGATACCGGTTAAGGGGCCGATCCGCAACAACATAGTCGAAATTTTCTCTGGGGAAGGAATCAAGCAAAAATTCCTCTCGGTCGCAGATTACCGGACCTGTACAAATCGTCTTTAAATCCATCCAATACTTTGGGTCCTGAGTAAAAGCAGAGATATCCGCATCAAAAAGGCCAAAACGTCGCAGCCAATTTTTGACATCCAAAGCAGGCGTACCACACTGCGTATCCACACCCAGAATTTGGGGCTGCCCTGTTATATTCGGTTTTGGGAAATGGGAGAAATAAGGGATATAGTAGTTGTTCACATCATCCCATGCATCAACACCAAAAAATTTTTCCTGAAAGTTTGTCCTGCCAATATTCAAAGATTTTTGAAATTCGGCCGGATTCTTCCCTTCGCCGTGTCTCATATCATGGTCATGACATACCCAGGTATCCCCAGCCAGAATGGTTCGATAACCCATCCGCCGGATACGAAATGTGACATCATCATCGCCAAAATCATGGAAGAAGCCGACATCGCTTATAGGCCAGCCGATTGCCATCAGCGCCTCTTTGCGGTATAGGGACCCCAGGGTAATCAGTCGCTGCCGGTCCTCCCACTTCTTTGGATCGGAGCGATTAAACTGTGCTGCTTTCCTCTGCATTTCCCGTTCGTTTGAATATGGGATCTCCACACACTGCAGGTTGGATGTATTGGAACACACCGGGTTGACCATTCCGATTCTGTCGTCCGACTTCATGCAAATCAAAAGATTTTCCAGCCAGCATGAGGTAAGGATAAGATCATTTGGAATAAAACATATAAACCGTCCAAGCTCGTTTAATTTTAAAGTGGAAACCGGATAGGTAACTCCCAGATTTTTAGTGAAATGAATCACCTTCTTTTTTTCATGAGCTACAGACAAAAAATACTCCAATGTATCATCCTCTGAACCGTTATCTATCAAAATCAGTTCATAGTCAATACCAGAAGTATAGGTCAAAACGCTCTCTACGCATCGTTTTGTTTTATCCAACCGGTTGTACGCCTGGATTATGATTGACACTTCCGCCCCATTGGAAAGCTGCTGCATTTCCGCAATAGCGGCGCGGTTGGAAAAGAGATTGGAACCAACCTCCGGTTTTTCCATCTGATCCGTATTGATTTCAATAAATTTTCCCATCGTGTCCTCCCTAAATTTGCTGTGTTAAAAATCCGGTAATCTGCTGTTCCAAACAATCATTTATGTCCTGTCCGTTCAGCCATGCTTTGGTCCAGAGAACCGTCTCCTGAACGGCCCGTTCCGCATTCCACCGGGGCTTCCAGCCTAGCACAGAGGAAATCTTCGAGCTGTCCAGCCGCAAAACGGCGTCCTCGTGGGGGCCGTTGTCCCCTGTGTGCTCCCAGCGGGCAGGCGCTCCCCAGGCTTTGCAGAAAAGTTCCGCCAACTCTCCGGTAGTCAGGCAGTCGCGGCTGTTCGGACCCACATTGTAGCTACCGGACAGGCTGCTGTCCTCATACTGCCGCTGGGCAATGAGCAGATACGCCGATAAAGGCTCCAAAACGTGCTGGTAAGGTCGGACAGAATAGGGATTGCGCACCTGTATTGATACACCAGACTGTACAGCTCGGATGCAGTCCGGTATGATCCGGTCCGCGGCAAAATCCCCGCCACCAATCACATTCCCAGCCCTTGCCGTACTGACCGCCACATGGCCGTCTGAAAAAAAGCTGTTTCTATAGCTGTCTGTCACCAACTCCGAACAGGACTTGGAATTGGCGTAAGGGTCAAAGCCGTTGAGCCTGTCCGTTTCCCGGTATCCCCAAGGCCAGCGATGGTTTTCATAAACCTTATCTGTAGTCACGTTGAGAAAGCTTTTCACACTGTCGGAACGGCGGACACATTCCAGGATATGCACCGTTCCCATAACATTGGTGGAATAGGTTCCCACCGGGTCCCGGTAACTCTCCCGGACAATGGGCTGCGCCGCCAGGTGGAACACAATCTCCGGCTGCGCGGTATCAAAGGCGCGCCAAAGAAAATCCAAGTCCCGAATATCCCCCTGTATAGAACTCATCTGCTGTTCCATACCGATAAGATTATATAGGCTCTGTTCGGCTGGCGGCAGGGCGTAGCCGGTCACTTCCGCCCCGGCCAGGTGCAGCATTTTGCAAAGCCAGCTCCCCTTAAATCCTGTATGTCCGGTCACAAAAACCCGTTTTCCCTGATAGAAATCCAGCATTCTTATTTCTCCCATACCCGCCACGGCGCGTTGTTGTTCTTCCAGCGCTCCTCCAGCCATATCTTGTCCCTTTGGGTGTCCATACACTGCCAAAACCCGTTATACTTATACGCCCCCATCAACCCGGCGGCGCTAAGCCGTTCCATAGGAGCCCGTTCAAAGATACAGGAGACATCGGTAGCCAGATACTCAAACACCTCCGGCTCCGCCACCATAAATCCCGCGTTAATCCAACCGCCATCCTCTTTGGCTTTCTCCGCGAAGCCTCGAACCTTTCCGCTGGCCTCGGCAATGTCCATCACGCCAAACCGGCCCCCTGGCTGAACCGCCGTGACCGTCAGCTTGTTTCCGGACTGCTTGTGATATTCCACCAGCTTGTCAATAGGCAGATCGGACACTCCGTCGCCATAGGTGATCATAAAAGGCTCGCTGCCTATGTAGGGCTGTATCCTCGCGATACGCCCCCCTGTCTGGGTTTCCAGGCCGGTATCCACCAGCGTCACCCGCCAGGGCTCGGCCACATTCTGGTGTATCTCCACCCGGTTGTTCTGCCTAAAGTCAAAGGTCACATCCGACATATGCAAAAAGTAGTTGGAGAAGAATTCTTTTATCATACTGCCCTTGTATCCCAGGCAGATGACAAAATCGTTAAACCCATAGTGGGAGTATATCTTCATGATGTGCCATAAAATAGGGTATCCTCCGATTTCAATCATAGGCTTGGGTCGGACGATGCTTTCTTCGCTGATGCGCGTTCCAAAGCCTCCCGCGAGAATGACTACTTTCATGTAAGTTCCTCCGTAGGTTTATATTTCCGTAAGGGAAGGCTGCTGAAGGATTGCGGCCTTCAGGGCGGGAATATCCGGGTCTCCCGGTGCAATCAGCTCATACTGGGCCAGAATAGACTGGGCGTCCGCCTGGTTGCCCGCCAAAATCATTCCCTCAATAATTCCCTTTATCTTCTTAGCAAGCTCCTGCTGTTCCCTCTGGGCTTTCAGAGCTTCGTCGTTGTCCCGTACTTCCTGTACCAGCAGCTTGACCACTTTGGCCATTTCCGGGCAGGTGCGGGAAGCTTCGCCCAACAGCCTTATGTAGCCGGAGATG
Organism: Oscillospiraceae bacterium; assembly: GCA_022800935.1. GTDB lineage: Bacteria > Bacillota > Clostridia > Oscillospirales > Ruminococcaceae > UBA1405. The sequence goes on along the minus strand of JAAWRH010000036.1, from coordinate 4,535 downwards.
TCTCCCTGAGTCTTGGCTTCCAGAGCTTGGCCACACCAGTAGGCGAAACGGTGTCCCGAAGGCAAAATTGAGATTCCCTCTGGGGTCAATATTTCCCTGTTGTATACACGGTTAATATACCAGGACAAGTCTTCTGCTATCCGATGGAACAGCGGCAGACAGTACTCCTCTTCACAGGATTCCAAAACCCTATTTTCAAGGTCTATCAACCAGGAACGGGTAAAAATATCCTGTTCTTCCCGTTTGACAGGATATTGGATGAGAACCTTTTCCAATCCGCTTAATTGTTCCGCCAAGCGGTAGTTCCACTTTTGTATGGTTTCTCGGTTCATATTGTGGAGCAGAGGCGATAGACTTTTTTGCTTTTTCAATGCATAATAGAAAGCGATTACACCATATCGTTCGCCTTTTACTTCATCTTCCTCTAATTGGAGAAGCATCCTTTCCCATTCTGAAGCTTCGTCACCTGCTCCAGCCCGGATCATGTTGGCAAAAACAGAATCACTCTCAGGCAGTTCCATGGAAAAGTCGGGAGTATCCACCTTTTGAAGGTACACATCCACAAAATTTTTGACAAAGACATCTGTACGTTCATCGGAAAGTTCAAAAGATCTCACCCACTCGTCAGCCTTTATCAGCCAGTCATATCTGCCGGAATTGCCAAGAATTTTTAAAAACACAACAAGCAGCTGGGAATCCTTATCTACCAATAAATCCAAATCGGTTTTCAACAGCGTTTCAAAGGCTTCCTCATACCGTCCCAAATTCAGCAGAGCCCCTGCTATTTGTGGGAAGATAGTGGCGAATACTTTAGGTGAACCTCTTTCACATACTGTACTGCCGGTATCCGACTCTATCAGAGAGCCATCTATATACCGGTGATACAATTCTATATATCTTTCGGCGGCGGCCAGCTGAGCCTCATATTGATTCAGTTGAAAATATGCTTCTGTCAAATTATAGACAAGCTCTATTTCCCCTACATGGTCCATGGTCGTCAATGCCTTATATTCTTCTGCTAAATCCACTATCTCCTCATAGGCGCCTTCCTGCAACAAAATTCTGGACAGCTTCCAATATGTCTCCGGGAAATAGTGGTGTTCCGGATTTTCCTTTGCAATCTCCCTGCCGTGCTCCAGCAGCTCCCTCCGTTTCTCCCGGGGACAGCTGGCAGCGTACAGACAAATCAATCGTAAATCATCTGGATTTTTTTCCAGCTCGACTTCCAAAAGTTCATTATTCCTCTGGGATTTTCGCTTCATGTCCTCCACTGTTTCGTAAATATAACCAGTGTGATCCAGGCGCGTCTGCAGCAGCTTCTTTGCAGGCTTTATATTCATCGGCACCTCATGAATACGGCCAAAAAAACGATTTCCATTCCCAACGCGGAATATACGGGTCGATGTAAAATCGGAATACTGGATATGCTCTTTGTCTAAAAAGCTGTGTATTGTAATACTTGCTGTATTATACTTCTTCAGTTCATTTGAATTAAAAAAGGAAATCAATTCATCAGGAGAGGCAAGCTGTTCATCTGCGTCAATAAACATAAACCATTGTCCCGACGCTCTGTCCAACCCATAGTTGCGCGCTGCTGCAAAATCCTTATTCCATTCATAAAAATAAACTTTATCCGTATACTCTTGGGCAATTTCTACAGTAGCGTCTTCCGAGCCTGTGTCTACTATAATAAGCTCGCTGGGAACGGCTTCCCGCAGAGGCTCCAAAGCCTCCAGACAAGACCGTAGATTTTTTTCTTCATTTTTAACAATCATTCCAATAGACAGAATGTACCGACTGTGTTTATCTTTATATTTTGCTTTCACGCTCCGTCCCCACCTCCATATTATTAACTGGACGCTTTGCCTGCATAGAAAAGGAGGGTAAACTTTAAAAGTATACCCTCCTCCTTGCTGCCTGCCCCAATTATGAAGCAAGCGGTAAAATCAACTCACTTGGATTGGTAAAGCTACAACAATTATTGCAGCAACTGGAGAACGCTCTGGGGCTGCTGATTGGCCTGGGCGAGCATTGCCTGGGCGGACTGCACCAGAACATTCATCTTGGTGTAGTTCATCATTTCCTTGGCCATATCGGTATCGCGGATACGGCTGTTGGCTGCGCTCAGGTTTTCTACTGCTACATCCAGGTTGTTGATGGTGTGCTCCAGACGGTTCTGGAGAGCACCCATAGATGCACGGGCGGAAGAAACGGTGTTGATAGCGTCCTTAACCTTGGCAATCGCGTCGCTGGATTCATCAGCGCTCATGATAGACAAGTTCTTCAGACCCAGAGCCTCAGAACCCATATTGTTGACAGCTACTGTCATCTTGTTGAAATCATCAGCAGTATCGCCAATCTGGAGAACCAGACCACCGCCTGCAACAGAGGGACCCTGGGCCGCTGCTGCGTCTTTGCTGTAAATGACAATCTTATCGCCGTCAATTTCAGCATTGTAGCCATCAGCAGTCAGTTGTGTTTTGAGGTTATTCAATGTCTCGGCTGTGTCAGCTCCGACTGCAATCTCACCAGAGCCATCACCGAAAGTATATTTTTTACCATCAATGGTCAAACTATTGCCCTTGATCAACTCATCATTGTTCAGAGTGATAGAAGTAGCCGCATTGGCAGCAGGCTTGGTGATGGAGAAGAGAGCTTTCAGGTCATCCTCCTGATACCCGCCGTATTCACCGCTGGCATTGACTTTTTCCTCAATCTCAATTGTACCATTGGTGTTAAGACCAATGTTAAAGTTATCTGTGCTCATATGGGAAAGCTGGCGGGCAACCTCTTTCAGCAGAGCATCCCCGGTCAACCCGTTCAGCGCAATCTGATTACCAGTAGCGGTAGCGCCATCCACAAAGGTGAAGGTCGTGCCATCAATTGTCAGCTGATTTCCAGCTACAATGTCCCCGCTGATTGCGCTCAGATCAAAGTCAATACCCGCGCGTACACCGGTTACTCCTTCCTGAGGATTGACCACGTCAAAGACCGGGCAGTCCACACGACCGCTGGCACTAGTGGCCCCATTTAGACCGATTGTAAATTCGCCGGCAAGCTTCGCCATATCGTCAGTAACCGCATCTGTTGATGCAGCACCACTACCGTTCGTCGCGTCACCAGCATATGTGAAGGTCCATTCATTGTTTGCATACGATACTTTATAGACGGTATTGCCATCAAATGTAACTTTCTTATTATTAAGAAGATTGCCAATTTGATCAGAAGTAACTGTCATTGTATCTGTTGTGTTGGTATTCACAATCTGTAATGTAGTACCACTCTGAGGCGCAAAGTCCGTAGAGTCGCCCGCGGTACCCGTGAGAACCTTTACAGCACTTCCGCCCAAATTAAAAGTAAATTCACCAGTACCGCCAGCAGCAACTTCAAACTTAGCGTCGGCAATGTTTACTTTAAAGCTCGGCTGTTGTTCAGCAGTACCTGCGTTACCTGTGTGAACAGCTCCGGCTGTAAACGCTGTCGAAGGAGCGGCAGAGGTTGTAACGCTCTTGGACGCAATAGAATCAAAAGTAAAAGCATCCTGATTCAGCCCCATAGAGCCGTCCAGCAGCTTAATTCCGTTAAAGTTAGCGGACTGAGAAATACGGTCAACTTCTTCCAGCAGAGCGTCAACTTCATCCTGAAGAGCTTTACGTTCTGTTGAACTGTATGTGCCGTTTGCAGACTTGGTAGCCAGTTCAACCATACGGTTCAGCATAGAGTGAACCTCGGTCAGGTTGCCTTCAGCGGTCTGGATCAGGCTGATGCCGTCCTGCGCGTTGGCGGAAGCGGTCTCCAAGCCGGTGATCTGGGCTTTCATCTTCTCACTGATGGCCAAGCCAGCAGCGTCATCGCCAGCTCTGTTGATGCGGAAGCCAGAAGACAGCTTCTCCAGAGACTTGGTAACTGCGTTATTGTTCATGCCCAACTGACGGTAAGCGTTGAGCGCCATTGTGTTAGTCCTTACGACCATTCCCATGATAATACCTCCATGTAGCCCTGTTTCCCCGAACATTTCCGCGTCGTGCGTCATTCATGAGGGAACGGGCAAATTTAAAATAAAATCTATTCAAACGCCAATCCTCCGCTGCGCGCTTGCTTTGGCTTGGCGCTCAAACCATGTGTTTAAGCCAGGCGCTCCTCCGGAGTGTTCTCCGACGGATTCTGCCGGGCTCTTTTGCTGACGGTGATTTGAGAAAGCTTTTCATGCTGGATAGTATCCGGGGCATACAGCTCCCCGCGGGATATCTTCACATCCTTTGGCGCGTCGATAGCCAGCTTAAACTTGTGACCGTTCTTATCGCTCTCCACGAATGTGATATAAATGTTGTCTCCTATCACGATACTTTCCCCCAGGTTCCTTCCCAGTAATAACATGGCCTCGTGCCTCCTTTTTCAGTGACAGCAAATCAGGTAAATGCGAATCATTCCTGGAATTACAAAAAGGTATACCTTTTTGTAACCCTAATTTGTTGTCTACTGCTATGATATTACCACAAAATAAATGTTTTGGCAACCCCTTTCTCTAAAATTTT